>JAZRMA010000001.1:0-40246 GCA_045647135.1 Ruminococcus sp.
AAAGAGGGTTCTTTCGTGGTCGAGGTGATGGGATTCGAACCCACGACTTCTTCGTCCCGAACGAAGCGCGCTACCAAACTGCGCTACACCTCGATATTTAATTGTTAAATTATATGTAAACATATAAAGTAATACGACCCCGAATTTCTTCGGGGTCGGACTTGGCTGCGGAACTAGGATTCGAACCCAGACAAACAGAGTCAGAGTCTGCTGTGCTACCCTTACACAATTCCGCAACGAATAGCATAAACTATTATAACCGATTTTCAAAAAAAGTCAAGTATTTTTTGAAACTTTTTTTAAAAAATTTGCTGTTATTTTTTGAGAGCTCTGATATCATTACCAACAAAGTCAAGGCGGTCGCACTCACCCATTATTCTTGAAACAAAGCGCTGAGAATAACTGCTTTCAAGTTCACGCATAGACATATTGGTATTTATAATCATAGGTTTATTCTGTAAGAGTCTGTTATTGAAAATATTATATATTGCTGATTTTGTAAAGGGAGAAGCAAATTCTGTACCCAAATCATCAATAATAAGCAAATCACAATCACAAAGAGTATTGGTAATTGCTTGTTCTTCTTCAAATTCGTGATTAAAATGCAGTTTATCAAGCTTAGAAAGAATAGATGGAGCACTTACATAAACAGCATAGTAACCCTTATCAAGAATTTCGTTTGCAATTGCAAGAGACAGATGTGTTTTTCCCAGACCTGTTGCACCACGCATAAGCAAAGATTTGCCTTTACCCGTAAAATTCTTCGCATAATTCTTGCAATAATTAAGAATTTTACTCATTCGGGTAAAAGGTGATATACCATCTGCGTTGCTGTCGTAGGGATAATACTCGAGCTTAAATGTATCGAATGTAGACAAACTCAGAGGAGAAAGTTTATTAATCTCCTCGCAAGCACACTGTTTTAAAAGCTCAAGGAAACACTGACAATATACTGTCTTTCCTTCCTTCTCTACATAAGCGTTATCTTCACACACAGGACAAGTATAATGTGGCTCCATATAATCTACAGGATAACCGTTATCGGTGAGCACATCCTTAAGAAGAGCCTGAAGCTGTAGATTAACTTTTGCAATTCTCTCAAGCTCATCCTTTGCTTTTGACCCCTTGAGCACTGCTCTTGCGGCTTCAATAGCACAAGATGTGATTCTGCGATTGATGTCCTTCACCTGAGGAATTTTTGCACAAATCTCGTCTGTGTGCTTATTTGCAATATCCTGAGCAAAATTTCTGCGCTCATCTATAATCTTATATGCTTGTTTATATATATCTTTACTATATGTCATAAGGCTCACCCTTAATCGTCAAAAATACTCTTACTTTCGTAAGCATCAATATCGTAAGAAGCGGAGTTTCCGGTAGATTTTGAAGTTTTTTTCTTGGAACTGTGCTGAGCATCAAACTTAATTACATCATCAACAGTTTTAAGCGAATTCTCGTACCAACGCTTTAAAATACCATTGATATAAGAAAGCTTAACATCACCCTTCTGATCAACACAGCGCTCATAAGCAAGTCTGAGCATAGATTCACTCATAAGCCACTTATTAACCCACGTACCTGCATACTCCAGTTGCTTTGCCGTAGGAGATCCTGTAAGACGAATTCCAAATACAGTGGCAACTGTTCCCCAGGCTGTTTGGAACTCGCTATAACTCTTGATTTTCTCTTCAGCAAGTTCGTGGCTAAATACGCCATCATCAGCCCAACTTATGCCGGTTCGTTCAATGTACAGCATATTTGTCTTGCCGATTTCTTTGCAATGCCCCAAAAGCATAACAATGACATCAATCGGTAAGCCGTATGTATCATGCAACATCAGTAGTGTAGAAGTATCAGGACGAGATAATAGTTTTCCGAGAATAATTTCGGCTTCATCCATCATACTTTTAATATTGCTATCACCATTTATTCTTGCTCTTACATAAGCGGGTTCAGGCTTCTGAGGACGAGAAACAGCTCGGTTTTTTTCTTTCTTAGGTTCTTCCTGTGTTGTATTCTCTGATACCACGGATGAATCAGCAGTGTTAACAACAGGCTGTGTCTGAATGGTTTCGGGAATACGAAGTTCGTTATCTGCAGAGATAAACAAACCCTTCTCTTTCCAATATTCAATTGCATCATGCACATCTGCTGTATGTATTGAGAGTGCTTCAGATATAGTTTCGTCTGTTATCATTTCGCCGCCATGACGAAGAATATACAGAACTACTTTTAGCTGACTTTCACTTGCCAGTTTAAGTCCTTTGTCGACAACAGAGGCAGGTACAGCAAAAACTGCACCCCAACCTCCTAAGTTTATTAAATAGGCCATAATTCACCTAATGAAAACTAAATGTATATAAGTATTATATTAGTCAAGGAAATCCTTGAGTTTCTTGCTTCTTGAAGGATGGCGAAGCTTTCTGAGGGCTTTGGCTTCAATCTGACGGATACGCTCACGAGTAACATTGAATTCCTTACCTACCTCTTCAAGAGTGCGGCTTCTGCCGTCTTCAAGACCGAATCTGAGACGAAGAACCTTCTTCTCTCTGGGAGTGAGTGTATCAAGAACCTCCATAAGCTGTTCACGAAGAAGTGTGTGGGATGCTGCATCTGCAGGAGCAGGAGCATCATCGTCGGGAATAAAGTCACCGAGGTGGCTGTCTTCCTCTTCACCGATAGGTGTTTCCAGAGAAACCGGCTCTTGTGCAACTCGCATAATCTCGCGAACTTTATCGACGGACATATCAAGCTCTTCAGCGATTTCCTCTGCAGTGGGCTCGTGGCCGTTCTGGTGAAGAAGCTGGCTGGAAATTTTCTTAACTTTATTGATTGTTTCAACCATATGAACAGGGATACGGATTGTACGAGCCTGATCAGCGATAGCTCTTGTAATAGCCTGACGAATCCACCATGTTGCATAGGTTGAGAACTTAAAGCCCTTAGTGTAATCGAACTTTTCAACTGCCTTGATAAGACCTAAGTTACCTTCCTGAATAAGATCAAGGAACTGCATACCTCTGCCAAGGTATCTCTTTGCGATACTTACAACAAGTCTGAGGTTAGCCTCGGAAAGACGCTGTTTTGCTGCAACATCACCATCTTTGATACGAATCGCAAGATCAATCTCTTCTTCTGAAGAAAGAAGAGGAACTCGACCGATTTCCTTAAGATATACTTTTACGGGGTCATCGATAGCAACAACATCGGAACCGTCGCCTTCAAATGTATCGCCATCAACAGCAGATGTAACCTCCAAAGCTAAATCATCAAACTGTAAATCGTCATTATCTTCAACGATTTCTACACCCATACTCTCAAGATTATCATAGAGTTTTTCAAGCTGTTCCGGATCAAAATCAATTTCACCGATAGCATCGAGGATGTCTTTATTGGTCAGATGACCTTTTTGTTTACCGAGCTCGGCGATTTCTTTGATTACTGCCTTCTTATCCTGTATTGAACCTGCCATAATTATAATTCCTTTCTTTATAACATACTGTTAATTTTTCTTCTTTTTATGTAAAAACGCCTGAATTTCCTCAAGTGACATTCCGGTCACTTTATCGGGAGTCAAACGATGTTTTTCTTCTAAGATGGTATTAATGTACTCCTGCATTGCATCACGGGTTGCCGCTTGAGAATTATAAGAAGACATTATTTCGTAAATCTTAGATACCTCATCAAATGTGAAATCCCTGCTGAATGTTGTGCGGGGAGAAATTCCCTCCTCGATTTTCTCCAGTATATAAGAGTATAACTGAGAGTTAAACTTTGTCACAAAATCTTCGGGACTTACTTTTGATTTAACAAATGAACAAAGGTCATTGTTAAAAATCAAAAAAGAAATAAGCATTTCCTCGGCCTTTGCAGCACGGGTATTTTTTGCTTTTTCTGTATTAATTTTGTCGTTTTTACCCTTAATATCGTCTGTAAGTCTTGTTACCTCTTTCCTTGAAAATGCATTATTTTTTTGTTTTGCCATTCGTTTAAGGTCAGAGTTTATAGAAGCTTTGTCGATACCAAATTCAGATGAAAGCTTTGATATATATATATCTTGTTCTACTGAGCTGTCCAGCGAAGCGATAATCTTAAGAGCTTCGTTCATATAAGCAACCTTTGAGTCAGGTCGGGTGACATCGAACCGACTTTTAAGCTTATACAAACGATATTCCACATCATTGTCGCAGTTTTCAAGAATATTCTTAAAAGCTGCCGGGCCCTTATCCCCTCTTACTCTGATAAACTCATCGGGGTCTTTCCCATCGGGTATATTTATAATTCTTATATCTATACCAACATCACGAAGAATAGATATTGCTCGTGTTGTAGCCTTTTGACCGGCTTCGTCTGCATCGTAGCAGATGATAACTTTGTCGGCATAGCGTTTCATAAGCAAAGCTTGTTCGGATGTAAGAGCAGTACCCAAGGTTGCAACTGCATTCTTAAAGCCTGCCTGATTAAGAGCGATTACATCCATATAGCCTTCGCAAAGAATAAGTGTTCTGTCTCCTGTATTTTTTGCGTTATTAAGCGAAAACAGATTTGAACTTTTCTTAAATGCTAAGGTATCCGAGGTGTTCAGATATTTTGGCTTCTGATCCGACATAATTCGCCCGCCGAAAGCTATAACATTTCCGCGAAGGTCAATAATTGGAAACATTGCTCTGTCGGAAAATCTGTCGACTATTCGTTTTCCGTCATAGCCCTTGAATGCAAGGTTGGCAGCAACAATTTCGTTATCATTAAAGCCAAGTTTACGAAGATGATCACAGAGTGCATATCTGTTTGCAGGTGAATAACCAAGACCAAAGCGTCTTATTGTGTTATCCGAAAGAACTCGACCATGCAAATAATCAAGGGCAGATCTGCCCTGAGGCTCGTACAAACATTTATAATAAAACCTTGCTGCCTCCCTGTTTGCCTCCAAGATTCTGTTTCGTAGTTTGGAAACTCCGTCATCGTATGTATTCTCCGGCATTTCAATTCCTGCTCGTTGCGCAAGAAATTTAACCGCTTCGATATAATCAAGATTTTCTATTTTCATTATAAAGGTAATTACATCGCCGCCAACACCGCAACCAAAGCAGTAAAAAGAGCCATTTTCCGGATAAACATTGAAAGAAGGAGTCTTTTCGGAATGAAAAGGACAAAGTCCTACAAGATTTCTGCCACGGCGTTTAAGATTTACATAACTTGATATAATGTCGGAAACATCACAGCGAGCTTTAAGTTCCTGCAGAAAATAATCAGGTAACGCCATAAAACTCCTCCTTTCGCAAAATTAAATAACTTTTGTACCTATATACGAATAAAAAATGAATTTTCCTTCAAAAAAATCAGAAAAATTCATTTTATTCTAAAAAACATCTTATTTTATTATACAAATGGAATTTGATACTATTTTTCATACTTAAATGCAAAATATTGCTCATCTTCTTCTGTAATCTCTACTGTGCCGCAAGTAACCTCAGTGATAATTTTCCGAAGTCTCGGCACATCCTCTGTAGGAAGATGAAATTTCATTGTAACTTTGTCAGAAAAATCCGCAGTATCAACCACTCCGCCATTTTCGGGCACAAGAGAAGAAAGTTTGCCGTATTGATTATATGTACACTCAAGGCTACACATAGAGCATCCACGCATAAGAATGATTCCTGCAGCCTCAACTGCTAAAGATGCACTGTGAGAATATGCCCTGACAAGTCCGCCTCCACCAAGAAGTATTCCACCAAAATAACGGGTTACAACAATACATACATCTGTAAGACCGCTTTTACGGATAACATCCAGCACAGGCATACCTGCTGTACCCTGAGGTTCATTATCATCAGAGTATCTGCATGTATTCTGCTCTCTTAAGACATAAGCATAAACATTATGGGTAGCATCCCAATGCTTTACCCTTATACTGTTAATGAATTCAAGGGCTTCCTGCTCGTTTATAACAGGTTTTATATATCCGATAAAACGGGATCTACGCTCTACAAACTCGGGAGATGCGGAGTTCTTAATTGTAATATAATCTTTCAGCATAAAAATCGCTCCAATGAAAGAATAAAAAACAAAGCGGTGCTTCCCGAAAAGAAAGTACCGCCGTGTGATATACTATTACTCGAATTACTCGATGCCGTAACGCTTCTTAAATCTGTCTACGCGTCCGCCGGTATCAACGAGCTTCTGCTTTCCTGTGAAGAAAGGATGGCACTTTGAGCAAATTTCAACACGCTGGTTGGGCTTTGTGGAGCCTGTCTCAATAACATTGCCGCAAGCGCAGGTAATAGTAGTCTGCTGATAGTTAGGATGGATATTTTCCTGCATTTCTTGTTCACCTCTTTCGCTGATGCCGTTAGTAACAGATGAATTATACTACAAATGTTTTTAAATTGCAAGTGATTTTTTGTTTTTCTTGAAAATTTCTTAAATAATGTATGATTTCAATAAAAACTCAGACTTATCTGCTGTAAATATGAGCAGAATATGCCTCCAAGGTCATATCATAGCTTCGCATTTTCTTTGCGTGGTCTATGCCAACATAACGATATATTGTGTTATCTGCAGTTCTGCCTGTTACATCCTCTTCGTTTTCAGGGTATCGAAGAATAAAACCATAGTTAACGCAATACTTTGCAAGCCATTTACCCGCTTGCGATTCCTTAAACTCCCCTGCCTCATCCGTTGAAAATGTAACAAGAAGTCCGGTCTGGCTTTCGCTGCATCCTGCTTCAGGGCAAATCTTTTTGGTTTCTGACTCTGCTTTGATTTCGGAGTAGTCGTTTTCTTTTTTGATCTTTGCAAAAGTTTCTTTGTAAAGTTTATCCTGATCATCATAAGAAACATAAGCAGTATGAACCTTGAGATTAATACCTTGAGCATTTGCGTCTTTTACGAGAGTATCAAGATCATAAAAAGCGGCCTCAGCAACACTATGATTACCAAAGGGCTTAAGCAAAGGTTTATAGTCCGAGTCAAGAGGATAGTTTTCGCTGACAATGAGAAGAAGTTCTTCATCACTTACTTTGTAAGTATTTTCTGAATTCTGTGTATCAGTAGTTGTTACAACATCGTTTGACGAATTCGTCAGGCTGTTTCTTATAGGAAAAGCAATTCCAAAAAGAATTACAGCAACTATTATAACAGGAATCAGAATCAAGAGAGCGGTGTTTATCCACGCTCTCTCGTTTACTCTTCTGCCTCGTCTGTTATATTTATTCTTTAAATCGTATCTTTTATAAGGCATAGTACTCCTATCAGTTGATAACCTTAGTTTTGATTTCTTCTAAAGCCTTATTGATAAAATCTTCAAGAGCCATTGCACCAAGGTCGCCTGCTTTACGAGCACGAACAGAAATTGTGTTGTTCTCGATGTCTTTATCACCGAGGATAATCATATAGGGAACCTTTTCAAGCTGTGCCTCACGGATCTTGTAACCGATCTTTTCAGATCTATCGTCCATTTCTACACGCATACCTTCAGCCTCGAGAGCCTTCTTAATCTCCCATGCATAATCCTGATGTCTGTCTGCGATGGGAAGAATCTTAACCTGTGTGGGAGCAAGCCACATAGGGAATGCACCTGCATATTTCTCGATGAGCAGAGCGAGTGTACGCTCGTAACAACCGATAGATGTACGATGAATGATGTAGGGATTCTTCTTGGAACCATCCTTATCAACATAAACCATACCGAACTTCTCTGCAAGAAGCTGGTCAACCTGAATTGTTATAAGAGTATCCTCTTTACCGTATACATTTTTAATCTGAATATCAAGCTTAGGACCGTAGAATGCAGCCTCACCAACACCGATTTTATACTGAATGCCGAGGTTATCAAGAATTTTGCCCATGATACCCTGAGCCTCATCCCACTGTTCTACTGTACCGATGTACTTATCTGTGTCAGCCGGATCCCACTGAGAGAATCGGAAGGAAACATCCTCATAAAGACCGAGAGTCTTAAGCATATATACAGCAAGTTCAAGACAACTCTTGAACTCGTCCTCAAGCTGCTCGGGAGTACACATAAGGTGACCCTCAGAGATTGTGAACTGACGAACACGGATAAGACCGTGCATCTCTCCGCTTGCTTCATTTCTAAAGAGTGTAGATGTTTCGTTATATCTTAAAGGCAGATCACGATAGGAGCGACCACGATTGAGGTATGCTTGATACTGGAAAGGACAAGTCATAGGACGAAGAGCAAACACTTCCTTATCCACTTCTTCATCACCCATTACAAACATACCATCTTTATAGTGATCCCAGTGACCCGAAACCTTGTAAAGATCAGACTTTGCCATATAGGGAGTTTTTGTAAGGAGCCAACCTCTCTTCTGTTCCTCATCCTCAACAAAGCGCTGAAGGAGCTGAATGATTCTTGCTCCCTTAGGAAGAAGAATAGGAAGACCCTGACCGATAAGCTCGGATGTTGTAAAGAGCTCAAGTTCACGGCCGAGTTTGTTATGGTCGCGAAGTTTTGCCTGCTCCATCATCTCAAGGTACTCCTCAAGCTGAGATGCCTTGGGGAATGCTGTACCGTAAACACGGCACATCTGAGCTTTAGTTGCATCACCCCTCCAATAAGCACCTGTACAAGCTGTAAGCTCAAATGCCTTAAGAACAGCAACATTCATAAGATGAGGACCTGCACAAAGGTCTACAAAGTTGCCCTGCTTATAAAAGCTGATCTTCTCGCCTTTATCAGCATGCTCCTGAGCAAGTTCTACCTTATAATCTTCGCCTAAATCTGCAAGATATTTAACAGCTTCCGAAGGCTCAAGCTCAAATTTCTCGAGCTCAACACCGGACTTAACGATAGATTTCATTTCTTTCTTGATAGCCTCAAGATCCTCCTGAGTAAAGGGCTTCTCCACATCAAAATCATAGTAGAAGCCGTTATCAACAGCAGGACCGATACCGAGCTTTGCATTGGGATAAAGATTCTTAACTGCCTGGGCAAGTACATGAGAACATGTATGCCAGAAAGCTTTTTTACCCTCTTCGTCATCGAAAGTAAGAAGTTCTAACTTGCAATCTGCAGTTAAGGGTGTGCGGAGGTCGCAAAGCACTCCGTCGATTTTACAAGCGCAAACAGCCTTATAAAGACCTGCACCCAAAGATTTAGCAACATCAGCAGCTGTTGTATTTGCTTCGAATTCCTTTACAACTCCGCCTTTAAGTTCAACATTGATCATTATAATACATCCTCTCTAAAAAAATAAACCGCCCGATATCCTTACGGAATATCGGGACGGCGATAAAATACGACGTGGTTCCACCCAACTTTGATACCGATTATAACAGTATCCTCAAAAGCATATAACGCTGCTCAGACGCCGCACCATTTCCTGTGCAGACTCGAAGGTGGTAGAACACAAAGCCTTACCGCAGACATTCCAGCAAACAGTCTGCTCTCTGAAGGTAGGTCAAATGTGACATTGTCCTCGTCAAAGTTCAATATTGATTAACAAAAATGATAGCACTAATCAGCACAAATGTCAATGACAAAATTAATGTTTATAACAAATTAAATCATACAATCCCTGCAAGTTTCTTCTGAATCCAGGTTGCATCTTTTACATTAATGGCACCGTTAAAGTCAACATCTGCACGAAGTTCACCGGAAAAATCAAGAGTCAGAAGACCTGCAGTTGCCTTCTGTATATGTGTTGCGTCTTTGATATTAAGCTTTGTATCCATATTGGCATCACCAATCTGACACACTGTTATACCTCTTGACTTAAGTTCTTCACCCGCATAAGAAGACAGATTGCAATAAGCAGAAACATTATCTGCACCTTGGAATGCAGAATTATTAATTGAGATTATTGTATCAGGAAGAGAAATCTCGGAAAGAGATGAACAATTATAAAAAGCTAACTCACCTATCCCCTTAAGTTCGGATGATATTTTTACAGAATTAAGTGCTTTACACTCAGCAAACATACCTCTGCTTATATCTGCGTTTGAGAAAAGTTCGGCTTTTTTGAGTTTTTTGCAGCCATAAAAAACACTATCGCCTACAATCTCTACAGATTCAGGAATTGATATACTTTCCAAAGATGCACAACCACTGAAAGCTTCTTTATCCAAAAGAACAACTTTATCAGGAATATTAATAGTTTTAAGATAATTACACCCTGCAAACGCACGCATTCCTATACCGGTTACCGTAACAGGCAGTTTGACAGAAGTAACATCTGTGTTATTAAAGAACGCTCCTGCAGCAATCTGCTTAACAGAATCCGGCACTACAACAGAAGCGTCATTTCCAAAATATTTAACAAGAATCCCGTTACCAAGAACAAAGAATTCACTTTTACTTGAATTTTGAAAAGGTGTTCCTTCAAAAGCATAAGCTCCAATATAAGTAATATGATTACTTACTGTTGCACTTTTCAGGGCAGTACAACCATAAAATGCACCCTCTCCTATTGAAGAAACTCCATCAGTAATATTAACTGATGTTACGCTTGTATTATTAACCATAGCGTAAGGTGCTATGGATTTTATATTAGAAGGCACAGTATAATTACCTTTTGCTTTACTGTTTACAAGTACTGTTCCCATAACTAAATCCGTTGAGGAATAATTTGTTAAAAAGGGTGTACCAAAAAAAGAATATGCTCCACAAAACATAACGTTATCGTAGCCTGTTACAGTAGTTAAAGAAGAGCAATTTTTAAATGCTTCATGACCAATCTGTGTAACTTTATTAAGATTTACGGATTTTAAATTCTTATTACCCGAAAAAGCTGAATCAGCAATACGATACACTTGTGCGGGAATAGTAACAGATGTTGCATTGCCATTATAGGTTACAAGTACTCCATTTTCAACTACAAAATCCTCGGCTGCATAAGTGTTTAATAAAAAGAAAGAATTTACAAAAAGAAAAACCAATACAAAAGAAACAAAGCTACGGAATCTTTTTTTCATAACAAACCTCCCAAATTATTTAAAACAGAAAAGGGCGGAATGTCCGCCCCTTTGATAGTTATTTATCTTCAGGTGAGTCTCCACCCTGAATGCTGATTATGAGTTTGTCGATTTCATCGAGGCGTTCTTCGTAACTCTTCTTTACGGGATTTTTCTTAGCTGCAGGATTGTCTGCATCAAGGACGAATGAGGAAACTTCATCCGAAGAAACTGAGTCTGCATTAACACCTGAATCTACAGAAAGAATGAAATCGTCGTCCTCATACATAATAGCTTCTCTTGTAGTAGGTCCTTTGGGCTTTTCAGTATTTTTATCTGATACAAAACTAGGCCCCACTCTTTTTGAGTTATCATCTAAAATCATTTCATCTTCACTTCCTGCTACAATTGTTTCTGTTTTTCCGTTCTTTTCGTCATGCTTCTGAGCTGCCTTGAAAAGCTCATCTGCAACGCCCGAATCTTCCTCAGAATCATCCAGAGCAGTTACAGCTTCCTCTTCATCATCCTCAACAACTCTTATAACATTTACAACAGGAGTTGTAGGAACAGATGAGAATTCTTCATCGGATATAGTTTTTGTTTCAGAAACCACGTCATTATCGATAGTTTCTTCATCAGAAAGTTCATCCATATCTAAGGTTTCATCGATATTCTCTTCATATTCAAGCTCATCCGCTTCATCAGAAAATTCTTCAGTTACCTCTGCTGCATCATCATAATACTCGCTCTCAAATTCGTTATCATCCTCTTCTATATCAAGGATAATCTGTTCTTCAGTTGTTTTGGATCTGAATGAAAGTTCTGCTACAAAGCCCATAGCATAAAGTGCAATAAGTGCATAAACAATAGCAGGAACAAGATTAAGAGCAACAAAAGAATCTTTACTTACAATATCAAAAATAAGGTTAATACTGTAAACAAAAGAGATTACAACCGCAGGTAAACCAAAATTGATTGCTGATTTAACAGAGTTTTTAACAGCAACAACAGCATGAATCATTGAAACATTAACAAAGAACATTGCCAATGCAACAAACATTATAAGGTCTAAAGAACCGCCTGCTGCAACAGGAGTTGCTGTGTTATTAAGAAATCTGTCAATTAGGTGTGCTGCACACCAAAGAGGAAGAGCAAGATAAAGCAGAGAAATTTTCTTGGTAGAATTAGCACCCGAAAAATGATTAAGACCAAGATAAAGCATTGTAACTCCGCCTACACCTGTAAGTAATATGGTTATAACTGACATAAACTTAACGGGTTCTGCAGATCCAATAAGGTTTGTAACATCGAAAGCTGCATTTGCAGCCATTGCCAAAGCTGCTACTACCGAAACAACACCGCAAAAATAGTTCTTTTTGAGCATATGTGCCGGTGAAATTTTTCGGTCAAACAGCGATATAAGGAAGCAAGCAACAAACAATCCGAGAACTGAAAAAGCAACAATTTCAGCAACACCGTTTCTGTTAGTTGCAAAAAATTCCGATACCGAATCAGGATATAGTCCATTGAAGAAAGCCAAGACAACCGACAACAGACAAACAGGAACAAAAAGTATCCATTTAATCAAAGAACTGACTGATTTCATTATGTACTCCTTCCAAAAAACAAGAAATAAGTGAAGAGCTACGATAGGAATAAAGAACTCACTCACCTAATATATTATACCATATATACATACAAATTTATTTTATTCCAAACAATATCTATTGTCAAGGTATTTGAGGTTAAATAAAGGTCAGGAAATTAAATTTAGGTGAATTTATGAAAAAAATTTCTATACTGTCTTTTATGTTGCTGTCTGTAATAGTAATTATCCCATTATTTGCAGGAATAAAAAACAGAACACATAAAGTTAAAAACACTGAAACAACAGCATCCAGCACAGATGAAGTAAATACCTTCAATCTAACTTCTCAGGAAATTGATTACATACTATGTGAGGCAATGATGTATATTGATCAAAACACTCATTCTGAAACCAAGAAAGCTCTGGTTGCACTTTGCCGAAACAATTATTTATATATGAAAGAAAATGGTATTACTCCAAATGAACTAAAAATAGATAATTACAGCGATGATTTATTAAAAGAACTTAAAAAAATACTATTGAACATAAATTTATCCGTAAAACACGACGGAGTAAGGGTGTATATTCCCATAAACAGTGTATCTTCCGGATACACTGCGACCGATGACGAGTACCCGTATCTCTCATCCATGGCGACACCGTGGGATGTTTTACATAAAGATTTTAATAAAAACTCCCCAACAAGCGTAGGACTGAGCGTTGCAGGACTTAATTATCTCAGTGAAATGGGTTACGATTACATTTATACACTAAGATGGTATCTTAATAAAGTAAATATAGAAACATAAAAAGCACCGCAAAAGCGGTGCTTTTATATTACATTCTTCTGTATTTCTTCACTCTGCGTCTTTTATTCTTTGTGCGTATATGAGAAATAAGTGCTATATAAACAATAAGAAGTATTACAACGACGCCAACAGCAATCCAGAACTGCCAGGAATTAAGGACAGATTTAAAAACATGTACTGTATAGGTAATTTCGCTTTTTTCTACATCCTCACCTGCAACCAAATTTACCGTCTTAAGTTCTTCGTCCTTATAATAGACAGTTACTGTACCTACCACATCGCCCTTCTTAACAGGTGCGTCGATAGACTCAGGTGCATCACAAACAACTTTTACTTCTCCATCATTTATTTTTTTAGGAAGAATAGAATAAACATTTTCTACAGGATAAAGAAGAATTGAATCCAAATCATTTGAGAAATTCACAGACACCTCGCAACCCGGGGTTTCTGTTGAAAGTGTTCTTGCAAGTTCGAGCTCTGTAAGTGCCCATCTGAGTATTTCTTTGGCATCTGTCATAGCTCCGTTGTGGTCAGAACTTTCGTAGGGAGCACCCATACAGATACACATATAGGCATATCCGTCGGCAATACCTGTTGTAATAAGACATCTGCCGGCTTCGTCGGTTGTGCCTGTTTTAACGCCCTTAGCATAAGTATAGTAATAATCACCGCCACGGTTAACATCAATCATATAGTTTGTTGTAACAAGAGGATAGTCGTCACCCTCGCAGTAATATGTAGCGGTATTGGTAATTTCTGCAAACAGAGGTAATGCAAGAGCGTAGGATGTGATTTTATAGAGGTCTCTTGCCGTTGAATAGTGGTCAGCATCGTGAAGTCCGTGAGGATTAACGAAGTGAGTGTTTTCACAACCAAGTTCCTTTGCTTTTGCATTCATCATATCAACAAACTTATCAGTATCACCTTTGCCAACATAATCTGCAAGAACCAGCGCTGCATCGTTACCTGAATTAACCATCATACAATGAAGAAGATCGATAACAGTAACGCTCTCACCAACCTTATAATCAAGACCGGACATACTGCTGCCTGTGCCGAGAAGCGGATTGAGAACTTCCTGACGAATTTCCACACGGGTGTTATATACATCCTCTATATTCTCGTAAGCTACAATATATGTCATAATCTTTGTAAGTGATGCAGGATAGCGCACCATATCTGCATTCTTTTCCAAAACAGGAATTCCTGTGTCCATATTAACTACCAAAACTGTTTCGGACTCAATCGGATGCCTGTTATAATCAAAAGATACAGCTGATACGCTCAATACCGAGCATAATAATACTATAAGTGCCAACGAGAGTGTAAGCACTCTAAGAAACCTTTTCATATCCATTCCCTTTCCCCTAAAACAACTTTATGTTCTTTACAACAACACAAAGCTATGATAATATAATGGTATTATACAATAGAGTTATAATTTTTTCAATGTGTTAAGGGATTTTTCTAAGGAGATTTTATCGTGATTTATATTACAGGAGATACCCACGGGGATATAAAACGATTCAAAAGAAGAGAACTTAAAAAGCTCTCTAAAAAGGATTATCTGATTATTTGCGGTGATTTCGGCTTTTTATGGGACGAAAGTGAGTCAGAAAAAGAAAACATTGAATTTTTAAAATCACAGAAATACACAATACTTTTTGTAGACGGAACTCACGAAAACTTCGATTTACTGGAGTCTTACCCTACTGATGTTTTTTGCGGTGCAAAAGCAACCAAAATTGCTAAGAACATATATCATCTGCAAAGAGGTGAGATTTACAACATAGAAGGCAAATTCATCTTTACCTTTGGTGGCGGTGTAAGCTCGGATCTGTCGCAGATTATGGATTCAAGCACCTGGTATGAGCGAGAACTTCCTACAGAAGCAGAGATGCAGAAGGCTGTTAACAACCTTAAAAACTACAACTGTGAGGTTGACTACATAATCACCCACGAAACCTCCTCCACCTACAAGCACAAAATCTGGCACAACTGCAAGACATCAGAAATTAACGATTTTCTTGAATATCTTGCCACACAGGTAAGTTATGACAAATGGTTTTTCGGTAATTTACATGTGGATTTTGCAGTTGACGAAAAAGCTTTTGCGGTTTTTGAAGAGATTATCCCTATTGACGGAATCAGAAAGAATCGTAAATTCTAATATTTTATAAATGTATAATTTAAGGGCACTCGTAATGAGTGCCCTTTTGCTATAATTGCGGCTTATTCTTGTTACGGGTTATTTACAACACCGACAAAGAGAGGTAAACCGTCGCCGCCTGTGATAACGAAGATAAAGGGTTTATCAAGGACAAAGTCGATTTCTTCCGCAGGTGGTGGAGCCATAGTCGCTCCATAGGTTGTGATTGTAACAGCCGCTGCTTCGCCGCCTTCTTCGTCAATTTTAACTCGAGCTGAATGCTGAATGTCGGATACATAGATACTATCATTCTGGGCTTCGTTTGAAGAAACGCAGAAATCAGAAGCCTCTGGATAGAAACAATCCCTGACACCAAGATTTTCAAGTCCTTCTACAAGTCCCATACTTGAGCTTATATCAAACTTGGGAATTGACATATTTACTTTGTAGTCACTTTGATTCTTCCAAAGCCAACTGTCAGAAGTAATAAAGGAAAGAGCTTCCTCATCGGACAGCAAATCCACAGCTTCAACTCCATCATCGGGACGGATAAAATACATAGCACCGCCACCTTCAAAGCCTCTCATTATCGAAGAAAAGCTATCTCCCCAATAGTAAGTTTCGTTATCTACGGTTTCGTGCATAAAATCTACTTGCTTTTCGCCATCGGGTGCAGTGAAGGTTTCCTTATAGGTGTTGTTTTTATTAAAATCTGAAGACCAAGCATCTTTAAAGTAGATTGTGGATACTAAAGCCATGACTGTTTCAGGTGATAAACCAAGGTTAGAAATCTGCTCTTTAAGGAAATCTCCTGTTTCTCCGTTTATCCAAGCCCTTATAGCTTCATTATAACCTACACTACCCATTTCACCCTTAAAAGAGGAAGCGTAGTAATATTCGGACAATGTTTTCATAAGTTCTTCGTTATAGCTCATATCATCACGAAGCCACAAGGAATTGGCAAGCTTCATTGTAGTTATGCCGTCATCCTGAAAATGATAATTCCATATATCGTGCACTTGAGTGCGCAGGGAGTCTATATCCTCGGCACAGAGCAGGTCAAGAATCTGCTGACGGGTATCACCCTCGGCAGTTTCTGCTACCATTGCAAGAGCCATATAGACATTGAGAGGTGAATACACTACATTGTCATCATTCGCATCTTTAAAAAATTCGGAGATAGTACTCTTAAAAAATTCGTTAAGATTATTGCCTGCACCTGAATATTCAAATCGTTCTATATTATCAGATCGCCATGCTTTACTTGCCAAAGAATATGTTTCCATATCATTTTTATCAATCAGATTAGTATAAACCAGCTCCGGATGCTCTGCTCTTTCGGGATAAACAGGTGCTGAGAGACAATAGGGTTTTAAAGCTGCAGGAATCATGCCTTCCTTCTCCGCAAGAGTTATTTCGGGAATAACTGTGGGCTGAGTGAAGTTTTCACCAGTAGACTTTAAATTATTGTCCGTATATACCCCTCTGAATCCGCCGCTGAATATTACACCTGCGAGTATTACAATAACCAATGCCGCCGCAACAGGCATTACCCATTTGATATGTTTTCTTCTTTTTTTAATAAATTTCTCAGCACGATTTACAAGATCGGAGTCAATCATTCCGATTGCGTTTTGCAGTTTATCGGATTTCATACAAATATTCCCTCCCTAAATAAATGTTCTTTAAGTTTAATTCTTGTTCTGTAAAGGGTTGTTTTGATTTTGCTTTCGGATTTTCCGAATTTTTCGCTTATTTCTTTAATTGATGCCAAGTGCCAATATCTGTAAATAAATATACTGCACTCAAGCTCGGGGAGTTGGCTGAGAAACGCAGACAAGCTCTCTGCAAGTTCTTTTTCCTGAAGCTCATCGTCTATGGATTTATTGTCCGGAATACAGTCTTCAAGCTCTGTTAAAGACATTTCTGTTTCTATGCCGCCGCGTTTTTGTGCGTTATGCTTTCGCCATCTGTCCAGAGAACAACTGCGACACAGCATACCAAGATAGCCCGATAAGGATTTTGGTACAGTTGGGGGCATAGTATTCCAAGCAGAAAGGTATGTATCGTTCTCGCATTCAGATGCATCCTCTGTGTTATTTAATATCCTATAGGCTATACTCAAAAGATAGGAACTGTATTTATTTTTTGACTCTGTTATTGCTGACTCGTCTCTCTCAAAATATAGCTCTATAATTCTTTCATCATCCACAAAACTCCCTCGCTTTCTAAAAAGGCCTTTCACCTATATAGACGTAAAATTTCCCAATTCGTCACAATTATATTTATATTTTATCATTTATTGGCAAAAAAATAAAGCAGCTCAAAAGAACTGCTTTAAAACATATTAATTCATTGTACCCTCGGAGGATTTGAAGAGTCGGCGGATTGCACCACGCAAACCTTTGAATTCATTGCCTGATAAATCGGGGGTTACCGACAAAATATCCTTTACAATATCCTGTGAGAGTTTTAGGGTATCCATATCTGAAAAATCTGCAATATTTAGCTTGGGAAGTCCGTGCTGTCGCTCTCCGAAGAAATCGCCCGGACCGCGAAGCTTTAAATCTTCATCAGCAATTTTGAAGCCATCGGTGGTACTGCACATAACTGAAAGACGAAACTGAGCATTTTCGGAAGTACTGTCAGAAACAAGAATACAGTAGGATTTTGTATTTCCTCTGCCTACTCTGCCCCTTAACTGATGAAGCTGTGAAAGTCCGAAACGCTCTGCATCCTCAATCATCATAACTGATGCTCTGGGCACATCAACACCAACCTCGATAACGGTTGTTGCAACAAGAAGTTGAAGGTTACCTGCGGCGAAATCTGCCATCGTTTTTTCTTTTTCAGAATATTTCATTTTGCCGTGAATAATACCAACAGCATATTCGGAAAATTCCTTGAGCATAAGCTCTGCTGCATATTCCTCTGCCGCCATAAGCTCGGATTCGTCCTCTTCTACCAAAGGACAAACAATGTATGCCGCGTTGCCCTTATCAATTTCCTTTTTAATAAAGCCATAGGCTCTCTGACGCTTTGCAGAGGTAATGTGCAAAGTGTCAATTGGCTGACGACCGGGAGGTATTTCGTCAACAACGGAAATATCCAGATCGCCGTAAATAATAAGTGCAAGCGTACGAGGAATGGGAGTTGCACTCATTACGAGAAGATGCGGATCCTCACCCTTTGCAACGAGCTTTGCACGTTGAGATACACCGAAACGATGCTGTTCATCGGTTACTGCAAGCATAAGATTTTTGAAATTTGTTTTATCTGTAATAAGAGCATGAGTACCAACTATTACATCAATCTCCCCAGCCTCAAGCTCTGCTCTGATTCTCTTTTTTTCGCTTTCTTTGACAGAGCCAGTGAGTAATCCGATTCTTATATCCGTTCCTGCAAAAAGTTTGGAAAGAGTAGCAAAATGCTGTTCTGCAAGAATCTCGGTAGGAGCCATAAAAGCAGACTGACCGCCGTTTTTTGCTACATTATAGCAAGCACAAGCGGCTATTGCGGTTTTACCTGAGCCCACATCACCCTGCACAAGTCTGTTCATGGGTGTTGTGCTTTTAAGCATATCTGCAACACAATCCTGCATAGCACGATACTGTGCACCTGTTGGCTTAAAAGGTAAAAGTGAAAGGAACTCGTCTGTATAGTCTTTTAAAATATTGGAGGCTTTAGCAATATTCCGACCATCCTTCATAGTCTTGATGCCAAGAGAGAGAACTAAAAGTTCTTCAACACAAAGCCTGAGTTTTGCACAATTGAGGGCTTTTAAAGAGGAAGGGTTGTGTATATTGATTATTGCATCACGCAAACCGACAAGGCTGTATTTTTTTCGTATAAATTCCGGCAAAGGATCTGACACTACTGATGGCAAAAGCTCACAAGCCTGTTTAACAGCATTCTGCACAGCTTTATTTGATAGTCCTGAGGTGAGTGCATAGATAGGCTTTAAGTCATTTTGTTTGCCTGTATATACCGAAAACTCGGGAGATACCATCTGAATTCCGCCCAAATCCCTTGTAACCTTGCCATAAAAAAGGTATTCGGTATCGTATTTAAGCATTGATGTTATGTATTTATTGTTGAAATACACTATACGCATAGCGTCGTATCCGTCTGAAACCTCAGCCCTCACCATAAATCTGTTACCGGGAAGACGAGATTCACGCATTGTAGAGGAAAGTTTTCCTCGTATACAGCAAATTTCACCGCTTAAAGCCTCGGATATTTTTATAGGATTGCTCCAATCCTCGAAGTCGCGAGGAAAATGGTACAACAAAGCTCCGACACTATCAATTCCCAACTTATAAAACAACTGAGATTTGGCAGGGCCGATACCTTTAAGTGATGAAATTGGTTTATCAAAAAGAGATGCCATAATTAAAACCTAATACCTTATAATTTGGAAAAAGGCGGACATAAGTCCGCCTTTTAATTTTAATATTAGTTAGAAGATTCAACACCGAGGATGTAGTAATAGATGGGCTGACCGCCGTCAATCATATTGATGTCTACATCGTTACCATACTTGAGAGCGAGCTCGTCGTAAACCTCCTGTGCGTCCTTCTCAGAGATACCTGCACCATAGATGAGAGTAACAAACTCTGCGTCTTTGTCGATCATATTCTTTGCAAGTTTAAGGATCGCCTTCTTGGGAGTTTTATCTGCAACAGTGAGCTTACCGTTATCCAGACCAATAATGTCGCCTTCCTTAATCTTCTTCATTCCAAATTCGGAATCACGAGCAGCAAAGGTAACCTGACCTGTGGAAACAGACTTGAATGCATCCTGCATTGTACCCTTGTTGATTACAGCGTCGCTGTCAGGGTCATACGCGAGCATTGCTGTAATACCCTGAGGAATTGTCTTTGTGGGCAGAATGATAACCTCACGATCTTCTACGATCTTAGCAGTCTGCTCTGCAGCCATAATAATGTTTTTGTTATTAGGAAGAACGAAAACAGTCTTAGCAGGAGTTGCCATAACTGCTTCGTAAATATCGTCTGTGCTGGGATTCATACTCTGACCGCCGGAAACTACATGAGTACAACCGAGGTCTTTGAAAAGAGTTGTAAGACCATCACCACTTGCAACGGAAACAAAGCCGATTTCCTCTTCGGGAGCAGCAACCTCGAGCTTACTTTTACTCTTGGAGTTGCTTGCCTTCTGCTGCTCGTGCTGCTGACGCATATTCTCAACCTTAACAGTGAGGAGCTGACCGTACTGTAAACCTCTCTGAAGAGCCTTACCGGGATCCTCTGTATGAACATGAACCTTGATGATCTCTTCGTCATCAACAACTACTACGCAGTCACCGATTGTCTCAAGATAAGCACGGAGTTTAAGAGGACTTGTAGTAATAGAAGCATCTCTGCCAACAATGAACTCTGTGCAATATGTGAAGTTGATAACCTCGTCAAACTCTGCAGCAGCGTTACGGAATGTATCGTCGCTAGTATCTGCGGAAGAGAAATCCGCCTCTGCATACTCGATCATCTTACCATTCTTAATATAGGAAAGCATACCCTCGAAGATAACAAGGAGACCCTTACCGCCTGCGTCAACAACGCCAGCTTTTTTAAGAACAGGAAGAAGTTCGGGTGTTCTGTCAAGAGACTCAGATGCAGCCTTGCAAACAATTGACCAAACCTTTGCAGGATCAGTTACCTTTTTAACTGCCTTTGCGCCTTCTTCGAAGGCTTCTCTCGCAACAGTGAGGATAGTACCCTCTGTGGGCTTCATAACAGCCTTATATGCTGCATCAACACCGATACCGAGTGCTTTAACAAGGTCTTTTCCGCTTGCCTCTGCCTTACCCTCGAGACCCTTTGCAAAGCCTCTGAAAAGAAGAGAAAGGATAACACCTGAGTTACCTCTTGCACCTCTGAGCATTGCAGAAGCAACTACCTTTGCAACCTCACCTGCGTTATCGGAATCACAATCATTAAGAGCTGTAATAGCAGCTGTGATTGTCATAGACATATTAGTACCTGTATCGCCGTCGGGTACAGGAAAAATATTGAGATCGTTAATTCTTTCCTTCTGGGAACAAATGTTGTTAGCACCCGAAATAATGGCCTGCTTTAACATAGATCCTGTCAGCATTAGAACACATCCTTATAATGCAAAAATAAATTTGGTGTATTTGTTAAAATAACACCACTGTAATTATAATTGAAAACAAATGTAGTTTCAAGCGAAAATCGTAAAAATTGGTTATTTGCATAAAATAATCAGTGTAAAAAGAGAACATTTGACAATTAACACATAGGTTTATTCTATGGTAAAACTCTCTGCACTGATGGTTTTTCCTGTTTTTTCATCTATCTCAAACATTATACAATCCATTGTGCATTCACCCTGAAGAGGCTCAAATCTTACAGGCATTTTGTTTCTGAAACTTTCTATGGTGATTTCAGGATTCACGCCGAGAACAGAGTCCTTCGGGCCTGTCATACCTACATCTGTGATGTAACCTGTGCCTTTGGGCAAAATCTGGCAATCAGCTGTTCGCACATGAGTATGTGTTCCGAAAACAGCAGAAACTCTGCCGTCAAGATAAAAGCCGAGAGAGCGTTTTTCGCTTGTTGCCTCTGCGTGAATATCAACAATGATAATATTAGCATCGAGCTTCTCAATTATACTATCAAGGGTGCGGAAAGGGCAATCGAGAGCGGTTGAACTAAAAACATTACCCATTACATTAATAACAGCAAGTTTATATTTTACACAATCAAGCACACACACTCCCCTGCCCGGTGTTGTGGAGGGAGGATAATTTGCCGGACGGATGATAAACTCATTTTCGTCCATATACGGATAAATTTCTCTCCGACGGAACGAATGATTGCCTAAAGTTATTACATCCACTCCGCTCTGAAAAAGATAATCTGCCGATGTAGGATGAACACCATTACCATCTGCTGAATTTTCTCCATTACAGATTACTATATCAATACCCATACTGCGTTTGAGAGCAGGAAGCTTATCTCTTAAGAATTTACAGCCTACTCCCGCAACAACATCGCCAATACATAAAACTCTCATATTATCACCTGCCTTATTATGTATAACATTATAACACAAGAATATTTAGTTGACAACAATCTTTTGTTTTGTACCGATATCCTCAACGCAACTGTATTTTGCGTACATAGTTGCATTTTCTTTGTTTTGATTAATTGACACAGAGGCGTCTATTTCAAGGCAATCTTTAAGAGTAAAAAGTCTGTAAAGATAGTCTTTGATATTCAGCAGTTCGTTTGATTTTTCATCATTAAGATTAAATGGCGTTTCTTTGTAAGTTGTGCAGTATTCTGTTGTTGTACCTAAAAGGAGCTCTGCATCATTAAGAGATATACTTTCGTGCATAATTCTTGATGTATACACCCCTTTTACATTTGCAAACTTTATGGGAATACTTAAAAAGAGAAAATTAAAGTTCTTACGATTTATGATATTTTCAGGATAATAAAAAACGCCTGTCTTAACAACCTTTTCGGTCATTGTGTGTTCGGTCTTCGCAAGAACATCTGCATCTGCATGAACGAGAAAATTCTGCATCAGATCATTTTGTACAACACCGCTGACAAGAAGCTGCCCCTTCAAAACCCCCGACCCTGTTGTGAGCTTTGTACTGCCTTGTTTTACATGCATAGAAAGGATAACTCCGTCAGATTCAGCTTTTATATTGCAAGGTTCTTTGTAGGGTATAACGTAAGGGGCTGATTGTTTTTCTTTCATCTCTACAGAGATTTTTGTTCCCGAAACATTAATGGACATCCATTTTATCTCTTCTGTCTGACGCATTATTTCCCGTTCTATTGCGTGATAATTAAGTTTACCCTTAAAAGCGCTTTCGTAAACTCCGTTATCTTTAAGTAGCTTTCTGATATAAACCTCACTCAAAGAATCAATTCCGTTTATATCGATTGTCCATATAAAATTTTGCATAAGCAAAGACAAAACAACAAATAGGGCCGTACCCCACAAAAGACCTGACCGAGCTTTATATTTCTTTAAAACAAAAGGAAAACCTTTTCTGTCTGTAACTCTGAGCGTTACACCTGATTTTCTTGCAATTGATCTTATGTTCTTATAATCAGATAAAAGAAGAGTTCCATAAAACTTACCATCTTCAGGTCCTGCATTCAAAAGGAATCTGCCTTGTCGCAGACACAGATTCATAAATCGCTCAGGAAATCGACCTTTAATCTCAAACCTTACATATCCCCTAAGCCAACGAATTAAAGATAACATCATATTATCACCCTACACAGAATTCTATATTTGTAAAGAACCCTTCGATCACCAATGATGTGGCAGAAAGATATTTCAGATTAAGTTTTCTGCCTAAAAAAACAACAGAAAAATCTTTAAGCCCTACCCTGATTATTTTATCCGAATATTCCATTACTCCCCTGCACCCTTCAACAATAGCCGAGGTATTACTCAAAATCTCTATATTTGACTTTTCTTTAAATGCATCACTTACAGAATATTTAAAGTGTACGCGCTCTTTATTCTTCATAGGATTCACCCGCCTGATTTTTGTATTAATTTTTATGCCGTTAAAAGCATATATATTAATCGGTGAAAGAAATGAGAATATATAAATTGATATTAAAGCCTAAAATTGCACTCTTGTGGACTACTGTACTTTTATCGTTAGCATTATTGCTTATCTTTCCGACTGAATGCAGAAACGGAGGTACAAACGGTGTTTTTCTATGTCTTCAGGTACTTATCCCTTCGCTCTTTCCTTTTATGATAATATCCTCCTTTGTAGCAAAAAGCGGATTAGCTTATAAAACACCAAAATTTATTGATAAATTAATAAACAGTGTTTTCAAATTACCATCCTGTGCATTTGCGCCTATACTTTTATCTATTATAGGCGGTTATCCTGTTGGAGCGGCAACTATTAAAGAACTTTATTGTGAGAGCCGTTTAACAAAAAGTCAAAGCGAAAGAATGGCTATGTTTTGTGTATCTGCAGGACCGGGATTTCTGCTTACTTACATCGGTACTGTTATGACAAGGAATCTGAGATTGGGTTACATTCTCCTTGCATCTCAGATACTATCATTAATAATATTAGGAATTATTGCGAGGTTTACAATAAACCCGCTTGAAAACGAAACCACCCATGCTAAAAAAAACATGACTCACTATAAAGCGGGAGAAGCCCTTGTATACTCGATAGAAACCGCTATAAAGACTTCTGTAAGCATGTGTGCCTTGATTGTTATTTTTTCTTCTGTAAGCGAGATATTTATTACACTTTGTAACAAAAACACATCACTTATTTGGATTACCTCGCTGATAGAAATAACTAATGGAATTAAAATTATTTCAAGTGGATATCCTGCAATAGTGCTGGCTTTTGTTTGCGGATTCGGAGGATTTTGTGTTCATTTTCAGATTTTTGTACAGTTAAAGGAGATAAGAATAAACAAATGTAACTTTTATATATTCAGACTTTTTCAGGGCACTTTGTGTGCTTTAATTACAAGTTTATTTATAAAAATATTCCCTATTACTAAAACAGTTTTTTCAACTATCGAAAAAGCTGAGACAAAGTTTTATACCACATCTGTGGGTTGTATTTTTCTTATTTTGCTTTGTGTTGCTTTTATTATCTGCTCAAAACAAAAAAGGATTTAAAACCTATAACTGAACATAATATAAAATAAATTCTGGAGGATTATATATGTGTGGAATTGCCGGTTGGCTCAGCGAAAAAGAAAATCTGTATGAAAAATCAAATTTACTGACAGCAATGTCAGATACTCTCAAGAATCGAGGTCCTGATGAAGGCGGAATATATGTAGAAAGAAAGGTTGCACTTATTCATAAAAGACTTGCAGTTGTTGATATTGAAAAGGGTAAACAACCGATGGTTTATTTTGATGGAGAAGAAAAGTACATTATTGTATATAACGGTGAGTTATACAACACCAAAGAGGTCAGAGATAAACTAAAAGTAAAAGGCTATGAATTTGACAGTCACAGCGACACAGAAGTTGCGCTGAAGGCGTACGCCTGTTTTAAAGAAAAATGTGCAGAATTATTCAATGGCATCTTCGCCTTTGCTGTTTACGAATCAAAAAGAAGAAGGCTTTTTCTTTGCAGAGACAGAATAGGTGTTAAGCCCTTATTCTTTTCTGTAAAAAGCAATGATTTTATTTTCGCTTCAGAGATTAAGACTATACTGAAAAGCGGTATAGTTAAACCTATTATTGACGAAAAAGGACTTAATGAAATATTCTTTCTTGGCCCTGCAAGAACAAGCGGATTCGGAGTATTCAGAGACATCGAAGAAATATTGCCCGGTGAATATGCATACTATGAAAACAACACACTTTCAAGGTGCAGATATTTTACGCTCAAAGCTAAACCCCACGAAGAAGACGAAAAAGAAACCACCCAACACACAAGATATCTGATTGAAGACAGCGTCAAGCGACAGCTTGTGTCTGATGTACCTTTATGCACCTTCCTTTCGGGCGGACTTGACTCAAGCATTATAACTCAGACAGCTTCCGATTATTTTAAAGCCAACAACAAAGGACAACTAAACACCTTCAGCGTGGAATACAGAGACAATCAGAAGTATTTTGAACGAAGCCTGTTTCAACCTAATTCAGATGTGGAATACATTGATTTAATGGTAAAATCAGCAGGAACTTGTCATCACGAGATAATACTGGATAATATTCTTTTGGGAGAAGTATTACCTAACTCAACAAAAGCAAGAGATTTACCGGGTATGGCAGATGTAGATTCTTCCCTACTGCTTTTTTGCAAAGAAGTAAAAAAAGAGTTCACCGTAGCACTTTCCGGAGAATGCGCCGATGAACTCTTTGGCGGATATCCTTGGTATCATAACAAAGATATTTTATTTGAGGAAACGTTTCCTTGGTCAAGAAGTCAGGATGTAAGAAGACAAATATTAAAAAAAGGTATTCTGAAAAGAGGAGAAGAATACGTAAAAGAAAAGTATCTTGAAACAATCAAAGCTGTTGATACCCTGCCTTCCGACTCTAAGCTACAGAAGCGCATGAGAGAAATGTTCTCTCTCAACTTTTATTGGTTTATGCAATGTCTTCTGGACAGAAAAGACAGGATGAGTATGAATTGCGGTCTTGAGGTAAGAGTACCGTTCTGTGATTACAGAATAGTAGAATATGCGTACAATATGCCTTGGGAATTAAAGGCATTAAACGGCAGAGAAAAGGGCATCGTAAGAAAAGCCTTTGAAGGAATACTCCCCCATGAGATTTGCTACCGCAAAAAGAGTCCCTACCCCAAAACTCATAATCCGATATACTTTAAATATGTATCGGAAAAGGTTATGGATATTTTAGAAAAGAAGTCGCTACTTACTGAGCTTCTTGATAAAGAAAGTGTACTCAATCTTATTGAGCATCCCGAAAACATTCCATCTCCATGGTATGGTCAGCTTATGAAAACACCACAGATTCTGGCTTATATAATTCAGCTTGACACATGGTTTAAGGAATATAATGTAAGTATTGTATAAAAAGAGGCAGGCTTTAAATTAAAGCCTGCCTTAAAGCATTATGTAATATATTAAAACAATGTATCGGATTTCTGACAATTGGGACATCTGCCGTCAATAAGATAAAATCCACAAACATTACAGGACTTTTAGGATATGGTGCATTACCTAATGATGTTTCTTAAATAATATATCTGAATACTTTTCTTCAGTTATGTATAAAGCAGAAGCTTCTGCAAGTCTTTTATAATTTTCAATTCTCTTTGTGATAAGGCATTATAATTAAAACTCAACACACAAAAACACATTGTAAATAATCTTTTCAGATGATATAATATAAAGAACTGAGGTGAGAATATGAGCAAAAGATACTATCAGAAAAGACTAGAGAAATTCAGAAACAAACAAAAACCACTTAAGATTTTAAAGATACTGTATAAAGTCTTACCTTTGGTTGTTATAGTCGCTTACCCCGTAATGTTAGGTATTAAAGCCTTTGGCGGATTTGACCTTGATTTACTCTTAATGGTGCTTGTACCTGCAGGAACACTGTTGATTGTTACCGCTCTGCGAAAGCTCATAAATAGAGAAAGACCCTACATAAAATACAAAACAGAGCCCTTGATACCTAAAAAAAGTATTGGCGAGTCATTTCCCAGCCGTCATACTGCTTCGGCGTTTATTATTGCTATGAGCGGCTTTTTGCTTTCGCCCATACTTGCCTGTTGTCTGCTTGTAATTGCAACTGTTATTGCAATTACAAGAATACTTGCAGGAGTGCATTTTGTCACCGATGTACTGGCAGGAATGCTTATATCTGTGGCTTTTGGCATAGTTTTCTTTGTTATCATCTGAACACATAAAAAGCATCGTTTAAGCTAAAACTTAAACGATGCTTCTTTTTTAATATATTTCTGCTAAATCTTTTATAACTTCTGATGCTATTACAAGTCCTGCAACTGAGGGCACAAAGGCAACACTTGCGACTGTAGATTTACCTGCATTATCCAATTCTCCAAAAGGTTTTTTGGGAATCTCTTTTGAATAAACGGTTTTAAGATGTGTAATACCCTTTTCTTTAAGTAAGCGTCGCATAGTACGAGCCAAAGGGCAAACACTTGTTTTTGAAAGATCAGCTACCTCTACCTCGGTAGGATTAAGCTTATTCCCAAAGCCCATACTGGATATGAGCGGGATGTTAAGCTCTTTTGCCCGTACTGCAAGTTCTACCTTTGCAGGAACGAAATCAATTGCATCTACAATATAGTCATAAACCGACAAATCAATTTCTTCTGCATTTTCGGGAGTATAGAAGATATTGAAGCAGTTAACCTGTGTTGTGCTGTCTATTTGCAGTACACGTTCCTTAACAACCTCTGTCTTGAGTTTGCCAACAGTTGACTCCAAGGCTATAATCTGACGATTGAGGTTACTTTTGGCAACTTTATCGGGATCTACAACATCAATTCTGCCAACACCGCTTCGTGCAAGAGCCTCAACAGTATATCCGCCAACTCCGCCAACTCCAAAAACAATAACCTTAGAATCACGAAGTTTATTCATTTTATCAAGACCGAAAAGGGCTTGTGTTCGTAAATATCTGTCCATAAGAATCAGTCCTCTGCAATCTCTAAAAGTTCACTCTCTGACAAAAAACCTTCGGAAGCGGTTTTTGCACCAATTTTATAGGAAGCAAAATACACAGCTTTTCTGAGTGAATAGAGTGCATCACAAGTTTTAGCATAAAAATGAATAAAAGAAGAATAAAGGCTGTCTCCTGCACCGACTGTATTAACAACCGGTCGGGTATAAACCGCAGGGACTTCTGTAAACTCGCCTGACTCGGCAGTATAAAGCAAAGCACCCCTATCACCCAAACCGACAACTACCACTTTGAGTGAATATTCATCTATAAGCTCTGATACAAATTCTCTTTCTCTATCCTTTATATTCTCATTGCTAAGAAATAGTATATCTGCCGCTCTCATAAATCGACTATTATATTCATCATAAACATCAGAAAGGCAGTGAACATCAGTAGCAATAAGTGCTCCTTCTTCTTTGGCAACACTTAGAAGGTCTGCAGCAAAATTAATATTACACATACAAGCTATATCAGCTTCCTTTACTGCCTTTCTGAAAAGTTCTTTATCGTAAGAATTTTCCTGATTGTCAGCAAGATCACAGATAATATAGCGTCTGCCTGTATTATCGTACAAAACTACTGACTGAGCTGTTGCTTTATTGGTGCACAGAAGATTATCTGCAGAAATTCCATTATCTGTAAGCTTAGATTCAATAATCTTTGCAGCAGCATCATCGCCACAAAGAGAACAAAGAATTACATCATCGCCAAGAGTATTAAGAGCTAAAGATACATTAAGACCAACTCCGGCAGGAGCACTCTTAACGGATAAAAACTTATAATCTATAGGTCTGTACTCTATGGGAAAATTCTCAATGGGAGCTGTGGTTTCCATATTAACAAGTCCGCAAACAACAATTTTGCTCATAATAACACCTACCTTATTTTTTAATTTTATTACATTTTTATCCCTTCGTCAACTTTAAGTTTCCTGCTATAAAACATAAAAGTGTGCTAATAATAAACCTTGTACCAGAAAGGGGTTGAGAACAAATTGAGAGAGCCCGAAAAAACTCTTATTTATTTCAAAAAACAAAATTCACGAAAATTATCTGCACAGTTATATCTTTCGGTAATATGTTGTGCTATGATTTTATTAATTTTTTCCTATATATTCGAATTAATATTTTCTGACACAAATATAGTTTCATCTGTTTTATCAGGGTTAGGCAGAACAATCAGCAAATATTCATTTTTAAGCATAGCGATAGGAATTGCACTGACTAAGAATGCAATAACAGCACTGCCTTCTGCACTTGTTGGTGCCTTACTGATTACTCAAGGAAACAATTTTTCAAATATCGGCGGAAATATTTCGGGAATCAGCGGAATATTCGGTAGCATTTTAGCAGGATATACAAGCGTACTTTCTGTAAAACTATGGAAAAGAATTATAAAAAGTAAAAATAAAAACATAAACAGCGGTCTGTTAACAAGTATCGCATCAATTATTACAACTGCTCTTGTTGTATTATCCGTAAACAGTTTGTCATCTCTGACAAATTCAGTATCAATGATATTTTTAAAAACACTTGCAGACAGTAAAACAATTTTATTTCCTATAACAATAGGATTATTTACGGTTATAGATGGCGGAGGGCCACTGTTTTTTTGTGCTTATATATTCGCAAACACCTCAATAATGGCACAGGAGCCTCAGGTTATGGCAGCAGTGATAGCTGCGGGTATGATACCTTCTTTATCTGCTGCTTTGTATGCATATATTTACAAAGACAGGCTTGAAAACTACGAAGTTATGGGTGCATATATAGGTGTAATACCCGCTTTATTCGGTCTGCCACAGACATCCTATTTATTTTATATCACAAGAAGAATGAGGTTTATTATACCTAGTGCCATTGGTTGCAGTATAACATCTGTAATTTCGGTTATGCTGGGTTGCACAGCTGTTTCTGCTGAAAAAGGATTTCTTAACATCTCAGAATTTAATAACCCTTTATACCTTATATTGTCAATTATTTCAGGAATATTGATAAGTACTGCGCTTATGAGTCTGACTATCAGAGCACAAAAATCAGAACACAATAAAAAAGACGAAGAAAACATCACTGCAACACTCAGTACTGCCAAAGCATAAAAGCCACCTATATGGTGGCTTTGCTTTATTTGTATTAAATTATCTTTCCGCCTGCAACAACCTTATCGCCTTGATACAAAACAAGTGACTGTCCTGGAGTTACGGCTCGTTGAGGAGAATCAAAACGAACACAGAGTTTTTTATCCTCTGTAACAAAAGCTACTCCCGATTGCTCTTTCTGATTATATCTGACCCTTGCAAAAACCGGTATTTCACTATCAAGTGTTTCGCAGGAAATGAAGTTTGAATCCACAGCTTCAACACATATAGAAAACAAGTCCTCGTTGAATCCGAGAGTGACGGTATTTTCCTGCATATTTTTTGAGAGCACATACATAGGCTCGGGAAGTGCAAGTCCCAAACCCTTTCGTTGACCTCTTGTATAGCAGACAGCACCCTTATGCTTACCGAGGATTTTACCATTTACATCAATAAAGTTACCTTCTTTTAAAACAACACCGCAGTTTTCTTTAAGATAATCATAATAGTTGCCACTTACAAAACAAATATCCTGACTATCTTTTTTGTCTGCATTTACAAAACCTTGTGATGCTGCTATTTCTCTCACCTGAGCTTTTGACAATTCACCCACGGGCAAAAGAAGTTTGGAAAGTATCTCCTGTGTAAGATTATAAAGCACATAGCTTTGGTCCTTTGATGTGTCTGTTCCCTTCAAAAGCAGGTATCTGCCTGAATCCTCATCAAATCCTACCCTTGCGTAGTGACCAGTTGAAATATAATCAAAACCTTCTTTCACAGCATAGTCATAAACAAAGGGAATCTTAACATATCGGTTGCAATCAACACAAGGATTTGGTATTTCACCCAAAAGATAAGACTTACAAAACCTATCAATAACCTGTGTTTTAAATTCTTCTCTATAATCAGGATAGATAAAAGGGATCTGAAGCTTATCACATAAACTTTTTGCATCCTGGGCATCTGTACTGCTTGGCTTGTCATACAAACGGAGCATAATACCTGTTACGTCGTATCCTTCAGTTTTTAAGAGATACGCCGCAACTGCACTGTCTACACCGCCGCTTATGGCTACTAAAACCTTTTTCTTCATAATAGATTCCTCACAAAGAAATTATAAAAACATATTAACATAACAATATAAATACTGCAAGTACAATAAATTGACAAGTGACATTTATTTTGTTATAATGTAAAAAATGATATCAACTGCCACCGGGTAGTATAATGCAATTGCATTCGCAGCACATCGTTAGGTCTTTGAAGATGGCTGACGGGTGCTTTTTTTATGAGGTTTATATGAAATTCTTAAAATCAACCTTTGGACAACTAAATAAATTTGAGCTTACACTATGGGCTGTATCATTATTTGTTGTTATGTTCTCCTACATTTTTTCAGGAACGAGAGATATATTGTCACTTTTGGCTTCGGCAATTGGTGTAACTTCCCTTATTTTTCTGGCAAGAGGATTCTGCATCGGACAAGTACTCATAATAATTTTTTCTGTATTATATGGTATTATATCAATCAAAAATCAATATTACGGAGAAATGATAACATATATGTGCATAACAACCCCAATTGCTATAGTTGCTCTTGTTCAGTGGTTAAAAAATCCATATAAGAATACAAAGGAAGTTGAAGTTAGCAAAATCAGCAAGAAGCATATTCTGATTATGTGTATAACTAGCATCCTTGTAACAATATTATTTTACTTTATTCTGCATATATTTGGTAACGCTACACTTATTATAAGCACCATATCTATAACAACAAGCTATATTGCCGCTTATCTCACCGCTGTTAGAAGTCCATACTATGCCTTGGGATATGCCGCTAATGACATTGTACTTATTATATTATGGATAGTCGCATCAATAAAAGACAGTTCAAACATTCCAATGATTGCATGTTTTATAATGTTTCTTATTAATGACCTATACGGGTTTTACAGTTGGAAAAAAATGGAGAAAAGACAATCAGAATAATGAGAACGCACCTGACATAATGCACAGGTGCGTTTTTCATTTATGCATTTAATAAATATATAAGAACAATATAATCCGAGGTATGACAGCACTGATAGCTATTTTTCTATCATATTCACCATAAATTAGGATTCTTTTTTGAAATATTCGTGCAATAATAATTCTACTAAAGAATTATTATTTGGTACCTCGGTGCTATACTTTTGAGCGGTTAATAAACTATTAATATTTGGCAGAAAACGAGGTATATTTATGAAAAAAAGTTTTTATTTGAAGCCAAAGCTCTTCTCAACAATGAAAACATACTCAAAAGACCAGCTTGTAAAAGATATAATGGCAGGTATCATTGTTGCGATAATCGCTCTTCCCCTATCTATTGCTTTAGCACTTGCATCAGGCGTAAACCCTGAATGCGGTATTTACACTGCTATTGCCGCAGGATTTGTGGTTTCGTTCCTTGGCGGAAGCAGAATACAGATTGCAGGTCCTACTGCCGCTTTTGCAACAATAGTTGCGGGAGTTGTAGCCACACAGGGTATGGACGGATTGTTCCTGGCAACTGTAATTGCAGGAATAATGCTCATTCTTATGGGTATATTCAAGTTAGGCTCCCTTATCAGATTCATGCCCGGTACTATCACAACAGGCTTTACTGCAGGTATTGCGGTAACTATTCTTATCGGACAGATTAAAGACTTCCTCGGTCTTTCGTATGCAAAAGGTGTAAAGCCTATTGAGACATTGGAGAAGATTGAGGCTAATATTCACGCTATCGGCACATTCAGTTGGCAAGCACTTGCCGTTGGTGCTGTATGTATTGCAATCCTTATTCTTTATCCAAAATTTGAAAAAAGAGTACCTCCCTCACTCGTTGCAGTTATTGCAGGTGCTTTGATGGTAGCTTTTGTTCCCGGATTTCAGGATAATGTTTATACAATCGGCGACCTTTACACAATTCCTTCTGGACTTCCCTCTGTTGATTTGGCAGGTATGGATTTCTCTTTTGACAAAATTGTAGCTGTACTTCCTGATGCATTTACAATTGCAATCCTTGCAGCTATTGAATCTCTGCTTTCCTGCGTTGTTGCAGACAGTATGGTGAATTCCAAACACAACTCCAATATGGAACTTGTAGCTCAGGGTGCAGGTAACATCGCATCTGTGTTCTTTGGCGGTATTCCCGCAACAGGTGCTATTGCAAGAACAGCAGCCAACGCTAAAAACGGCGGCAGAACTCCTATTGCAGGTATGGTACACTCTGTTACACTTTTACTTGTGCTGTTATTCCTTATGCCTTGTGCTGAGTATATCCCTATGCCCACAATTGCTGCAATACTGTTTATTGTCGCTTACAATATGAGTGAATGGAGAAAATTCGTAAAAATTGTAAAATCCAATCCCATAACAGACACGGTAGTTCTTGTAACAACTTTTGTTCTGACAGTCATATTTGATCTTATTGTTGCTATTGCCGCAGGCATTGCACTCGTTGTAATTCTGTTCCTATTTAAAAAGATTTTCAAAAGAAACACAAATAAATAAACCATAAGGAGCATAAACATGGTAAAACATATTATCCTCTGGCAACTCAAAGACGAGTTTTCTGACACCAAAAAGAATGATATCAAAGCAGGTATCAAAGAGGGGCTTGAAGGACTTCTCGGCAAAATATCAGGTCTTACAGAGATAAAGGTAGAAACAGAAGGACTTGCTTCTTCCAATGCAGATGTAATGCTTTACAGCGTTTTTGAAAACGAAGACGCTCTCAAGGGTTATGCTGTACATCCTGCACATGTAGAGGTTGCAGATACAAAGGTAAGGCCCTATACAAAAACAAGACTTTGTCTTGACTTTGAATTTTAATTAATCACATAAGCCTGTCATAACAATGGCAGGCTTATTTTATGCTTTCTATACATTGACATCGACTTTGAGTTAGTTTATAATTTTCGTATTATATAATGAAAAGAGATTGCTATGAGAAAAATAAAAACCTTCTTTCGTCGTGTTGCTTCTGGCAGCTTCAAGCGTTTTTTCAGAAATCTTAATCTGGTTCATAAGGAGTCGGGCAAAAATCGTATTATCCTTTTCTTTGATATGGTTATAAGTATGTTCAGATATGGCATCGGCTACCTTGACTATATGACCTTCGGCTTTGCTTTTATTAAGAAGGATAAACGACGCACATTTATGACTATGGACGATAACATCCAGATGTGCAGAAAGATGAACTTAAAAGAGGCTTCTGATGTATTTGAAAACAAGCTTATTTTCAGCAAAACTTTCACAGAATATCTTGGCAGAAGCTATGTTGATTTAAACGACGGATTTGATGCTTTCGTAAATTTTTGCGAGGGTAAAGAAAACTTCTTCGCTAAACAACCTGTTTCATTCGGCGGTTTGGGTGTAAAAAAGGTTACATTAAATGGTCAGGACTTAAAGGCTGTATATGACGACCTTCTCGAAAACAAAATGTTTCTTTGTGAAGAGACTATTACTCAACACGAAGAGATGAACAAACTCTGCGACCGCTCTGTAAACACAATCAGAGTATGCACTGTTGTAAGTGACTCGGGCAAGGCACATCTTATTTATGCTCTGCTTCGAATCGGCTCGGGCAAAACTGATGTTGATAACGTTACAAGCGGCGGTATGTACACATTACTCTCAAAAGATGGCGAATTTACCCACCCTGCTTTCTGTGACAAAACAGTTTCTTACTACACAGAGCATCCCAACAACAACTTCCATTTTATAGGATTTAAAGTCCCCTACTTCAAAGAAGCAATTGAGCTTTGCAAAAAGGCAGCTCTTGTTGAAAAAAGAATCCGTTATGTTGGCTGGGATATTGCAATTACCCCCACAGGCCCTGTACTTGTAGAGGGTAACAGTCTGCCCGGCTACGATATGCCTCAGAATCACATTTTCCACGATGATGGTTGCGGTATCAAGGCTGTATTCGACAAAGCAATCAACGATTAAAACTCAGTATTTATCCGTAAACTTTCTATTGACAGCATAAAATATCAGTGATATAATATTTCTTAATTTAATAACATAAACCATTGATGCGGAGATAAAGGCAGTTATGACTACACAGAGAGCCCGTGGAGCTGGAAGTCGGGTTAGATACAGATTGTCAAATGGGCCGCTGAGGGTGCAGTCAAATGTGATTTTTGTCACAGAGTATTCTGCAACGTGTTGACTTACGTCAGTTGTCGGGGATATGAAAGTATCCTGCAAAGTGCACGGTATTACCGTGAATCAAGGTGGCACCACGGATAGATTTATTCGTCCTTGACAGTACACTTCTGTCAAGGACGTTTTTATTTTTCTTGGCAAAAAGGGAGTCTTTTACAATGTTTCTTTTGTGCAGACGATGGCGTGGTTAATCCTTAACCCTAACTTTTAAACAAAACATCTTAATATATATGGAGGAAAATATTATGAATTTTAACGGCATTGAATTCGATACCTATTTTAATAATTATCCCGACAAAAACGGTTATTTCGGTAAATACGGCGGTGTTTACATTGACGACAAGCTCAAGAACGCTATGGCTGAAATCACAGAGGCATACTTCTCTATCTGTCAGTCAAGAAAGTTTATTGCAGAACTGAGAAGAATCAGAAAAGAATTTCAGGGCAGACCTACTCCTGTTTCTCACCTTGAAAGACTTTCTGATAAACTTGGCGGTAAGGTTCAGCTTTACGCAAAGAGAGAGGATCTGAACCACTCAGGTGCTCATAAGCTCAATCACTGTATGGGTGAAGCTCTCCTTGCAAAATACATGGGCAAAAAGAAGATTATCGCAGAAACAGGTGCAGGTCAGCACGGTGTTGCTCTTGCTACTGCTGCTGCATACTTTGGTCTTGAGTGCGACATCTATATGGGTACTGTTGACATTAAGAAGCAGGCTCCAAACGTTGCAAGAATGAAGATTCTCGGTGCTAATGTTGTTGAGGTTACTCATGGTCTCCAGACACTTAAAGAGGCTGTTGACGCTGCTTTTGACGCATACAGCAAAGAATACAAGGATTGTATCTACTGTATCGGCTCCGTTCTCGGTCCTCACCCCTTCCCCATGATGGTAAGAGATTTTCAGAGCGTTGTTGGTATTGAGGCAAGAGAGCAGTTTATGGATATGACCGGTCATCTTCCCGATGCAATCGTTGCCTGTGTAGGCGGCGGCTCCAATGCAGCAGGTCTGTTTGCAGGCTTCCTCAACGACCACGTTGACATTTACGGCATCGAACCCCTCGGCAGAGGTCCTAAGATGGGCGACCATGCTGCAAGTCTCCAGTACGGCGAAGAAGGCGTTATGCACGGCTTTAACTCCATTATGCTCAAGGACGCAAACGGAGACCCTGCTCCCGTTTACTCTGTAGCAAGCGGACTTGACTATCCTTCTTCTGGTCCTGAACACGCATTCCTTCGTGACATCGGCAGAGTTAAGTACGATGTTATCGACGACGAAGAAACAATTGACGCATTCTTCCAGCTGGCTCGTCTTGAGGGTATCATCCCTGCTATCGAAAGCTCCCACGCAGTAGCTTACGCTATGAAGCTTGCAAAGAGAATGGATAAGGGTTCAATTCTTATTAACCTTTCAGGTAGAGGCGACAAGGATATGGACTACATCATCGAGAACTACGGCATCAGATAATTAAACATCTATATAAAGAAAGACAGCATAGCTAAAACTATGCTGTCTTTTTTATTTGACTCACCTATTAGCTAATATGTTAACCACCCATAGCTGATGCAAAATGTTCATATGGAACTATCATAGGTTCGGTTAAAGGATACCATTCACCATCGATTTTCATACAATAAATATCATCATAATAATGTCTTGGATCATTTTCGATTACTCGTCTATATCGTACTATTTCATCTACATCACTTATGTTTATGTACATTGAATTGATGGTCTCATACATATAGTCACCATATTCATTCCCCATTTGCTCAAAATCAACTATACTTGCATAACTACTATTTGGCAAGCTATCATTATAAAGTTCTATAACTTCTCGAATTTCTTCAGACGAAAGATTACTCTTGTCAGTAAACTCTTCAATAGAAATATCAGCATTATAAGACCTATACATCTCAAATGCAATTTTGTAGTCATTTGTATTGTATTCCTCTTTTATATTATCATTAATTCTATCTACAGAATCTTCACCATATATATCAACTAAACAATTATAATACAAATTTATTGCTTTATTATAATCAAAATTTCCATAAAACAAATTGTTATATGTCTGCCAATCACAATTATTATAACTTTCAATACACTTTTTTAGTAAATCATATGAATTCGAATCCGTATCCGAATTCGAACCAAAATCTGAGCTTATTAAATCTTCCATACGGTTATTTTGAGAATCACTACGCATTTCTTCCTCTTGATTATTTGAACCACAAGCCGTAACCATGCACAATATTAAAACTATTAAAATAATACAAATTAATTTTTTCATAAATAATCACCTTTTCTTACTTTCTATATTTAAGAAAATCAATTACCATGTATCAGGCGATGGATCATATGGCACCCCATTAATTTTCAACTCATTACTACATCCATAAAATATACCTGTATCTAAAGGAGTTCCTATAAAATCATCTTTACATTCTTCATAAAGTTCTCTAGACATTGTTACACTTTTCAAAGAGCTACAACAATAAAAAGAACTACTACCTATAATTCTTACGCTATCAGGGATAATAATACTTTCAAGTGAGTCACATCCCCAAAATGCACAAGATGAAATTAGTTCAAGATTTTCTGAAAATACAATATTACTTAAATTACTACAGTTTTCAAATGCTCTATCATCAATCTCAATAACAGAATCTGGAATCACAATTGACTTCATATCATATCCTTCGAATGCCTCGTACCCAATTTCAGTAACTGGTCTGTTTTCAATTATACTAGGCACAACAATTTCCAGATCTGAACCTATGTATCCTGTAATTTCAACTTCGCCATCGTTAAACTCATACTCAAAATCTTCTACAGGGGATGTCATCATAGAACCACCTTTTGAAGAACAAGCACAAACTGAAAGTGCAAGTATGAAACACAAAAACAAAACAACAAATTTTTTCATAAAAGATCACCTTTCTAAACTCATTTGTTTTACTATACCTACATCAATAAGCACTTCGGTTATCACCCCTAAAATTAAAAAGTGCGGCTACCGAAGTAACCGCACAAAAAACGCAAACTCCGATAGTCGCCAAACCAATTCAATATAAAGGGCAATAAGCACACTCGTATTGACGGAACTTGCATTTTTATCAATTCCATACTACGAGTATGCGTGCAAAAGGACAAAACAATCCCTGTAAAAAACAAAAATTGCCCCTTATACTTTACATATTAAATTGGTTTGGCATTATCAGTTTAGCATACTACAAATATAATTGCAAGATAAAATAATTTCATAAGTAACAAATCACCCCTGAACTTACCATTTGGTAAATTCAGGGGTTAATTCGTTTTGGGTTATTTTAGGTGAAAGTTTACTTTATTTCTCTTTTGATTTTTTATTAAGTGCAATCGAAAAACTTACACCGCCCATTAACACAAACGCACCTAAAAGTGCAAACTGAAGGATTGTATATGAAGTACCTCCTGTTACAGGGGACTTAGAATCCTCGGGTATAGTCATATTATTAAATACAACTTTATCAATTACCTTTGAATCAAAAGAGAATTCTACTTTTGCTGTAAGATCGCCTTCGTTATTCTCAGGAGCAGTAACTGTTACTGTAACATCATAAACCATAATATCATATCTGATTGATTTATCTTCACCGTAAACCTCACTGAGAGTAAACTTATATGTGCCGATTTCATCAAATACAATATTTTCAAAGATAACATCTGAGCCTACATTTGTTGCAGTTGCAATTACATTTCCTTCAAGATCTTTAAGTTCGAATGTAAACAAGCCATCCTTAGGAGTTTTTCCGTCAAGAAGTTTAGATACTGTAAATGACAGATTAGCATTACCGCGAATTCTGTTTACATAATTCAAGGGATCAGGGTTTGAATCGTTCTCGACATCTTCCCCATTAATTGTAGTCTCTACAACAAAGGCTGTTCTATCCTCATTAAGTTTTACATTAAACACAACTGTGTACGTTGTTTCGTCGTAAATAACTGAAGGATCATTGCCCTTTTCTTGATGTCCCTTGAAGGTATATGTACCTTCTTTATCAAACTTAAAGGTGGTATAAACTGCATTACCATTTTCGTCATTTCCGAAGGTTTCTGTATATTCGACACCATCAGAAAGAGTCATATTAAACTCGCCTGTTACCATATCTCTGCCAATTAAAGATGTGTTAGAATTAATAACAACTTCAATAGGCTTGATGGTTGTGTTGTTGAATACAACAGATTCAACCTCTTCACCATTAAGAGAATACTTAACATCTGCTACAAATGTATCAGCTTCTTTTGTAACTGTAACTGTTACATCATATACGTTCTTGTCATATACAATGTA
>JAZRMA010000002.1:0-1521 GCA_045647135.1 Ruminococcus sp.
AATTACCCAATGTCGTGACGACATCACAACATTGCTTCTTGTACTACTTGTCTGTATGGAAAATATTTTCAAAGAACTCTTTCTTTCTGCACTCTCAAGGGGTGTCCCTCTCGATTGCGGATGCAAAGGTAGATACTTTTATATTACTGACCAAACATTCTTGAAAGTTTTTTATGAGATTTTTTAAACCAAAATCACAAAACGCTGATTCTCAAAGACCGATCAAACCAAGACACCACTACGACGATGACAGATTTGCTATATACACATTACAATTGCGCGAAAATATCGTCATTTTGCAGAAAGATACACATGAGAATACAAAAAGTACATTTAAAGAAATAGACCGAGCCTTCCTTGGCGCGCTATTTGCAAGAGAAGAGAGCACACATATTATCATACTCCTCATATTGTGCTCCTCATATTATACTCCTTATTATATATAGGAGATTGGTGCAAACAACAGAGCAAAGACATGGTTAAAACACACCGCCTCTACGAGAGTTAACCTTTTTTAACAAGAAGTAAGGACCAAGAAAGAATATTATCACTACTTTTGTTACAAGATTCTTTATGATTCTTTATAAGCATTAAACCATCAGTAGAAGTTTTTAAGAGGCTCTAGCTGCTACTGAGGATTAACCATGAGAGCCTCACCCCAAAATTATCATGAAACACATAACATTCAAAGCCGCTATGCTATCGTTGGCTGTTATGGCAATGGCTAGCTGCTCAAAAGAGCAAAGTTCATTCAACATTGAAGATGTACCAGGAAAAGCTAAGATCATGGGTACTCTCTCGTATGATGCAGGACAAAGCTACATAAATGGAGAGTATGCACAACTTATCCAAGGAGCAGCTGGTGTACGCGTAAAAGCCCAGGTCAGCAATTCTTCCATTAAAAGCAACTCTACAGGATACACCACTTATGAAACCAAAACAGACGAGAACGGTAACTACACTATAGAGGTGCCTGCAGTTCCCGATGGCACTAGCGTAGAAATTATTGCAGATCCTTTCTTCGCCACCTATTCTGAGGTTGTTGGCATAGAGAACAATAAAGCCCAGATAGAGAACAGAGAAGAATTGTTCAAACTTTCATCTACTAATGTATACATGCGTCCCGGCGACATCGAAATATACGACGCAATGTACTACTTCACAGAAAGAGACATAAACGAAGCAGATAAATACACTGCAACTTTCGTCGTAAAGGTCGGCCAGGGCTATCATCGCGTGATAATGAACGAACACAACGAACAAACTATCATCCGCGGATACAACCCCGCAAACAACAAGGACATCCTTGTTAGAGACCTCGATAATGGAAAATATTACGCCGCCACGACCACAATGAATGGAGAAGCAACTTTCAAGATCCCCACAGCGAATAAAGCATGGCAAAAATCCATTAAAATTGAGGTCATCGGATATAGAGACGGAGCCTACAATTTCCACAAGAGAGAATGGAACCCAACAAACTACGAATACGAAATCAATTCTTATTCACTTGAAGGCGTA
>JAZRMA010000003.1:0-115441 GCA_045647135.1 Ruminococcus sp.
CGACAGAGCATTCTCAAACAGAGTTGCACAGAGTGGTGAGTATTCTGCAACAAAGACAGGCAGTGTATACGACCATACTTATGTAGCAGCAATGTGGCTTCAGTACACAGATGCTTCAGGTAATACAGTAACTGTTTACTCCGACGCAGTAGAGGTTTACAAGCCTGCTCCTTGATTTAATAAGAATTCATAATTTCAGATAAAAAAGCACAGGGTTTAATCCCTGTGCTTTTTGCTTGTGCAGATATCAGCTTTATGTTCAATAAAGAGTTATATATCCGTCGTCGCGGCCTTCATAAATCTTGCCCTTAGTATCGTATTCTCCTGTGTAAATATAGGTTGTTTCAAAATTTCCCAGTAATTTAAGCAGTTCGTCTCGGCTAATAGGAGAGCAGGTGTTTGAATTGGGTTTTACTATAAAATAGGCATCGTCAAAAAGTATATCAAAGCTATTTTCTGAAGGGGTTTCATAACTCCATTTATAGCACCAGTAAACCTGAATGATTCCCAAAGTGCCCTCTTCGGTTTTGACATACCAAGGAAAGATTCCGTGTACAGTGTTTTTCATATTCTCAAAGCCTTCTATGTGAGGCGGAGTGATTTTGCCTGCTACAAATTCTTCGCAGATTTTAGTGAATGCTGAACGAAGCATTGGCGGTGATGTAAGCTCTGCTTCGTCAAAGCTTGCTGCGGTATGTTCTGCTTTATAGGGATATATTGTTATGGTTTCGTTGGTTGGGATACCATCTATAAATCTACGGAAGACTACCTTTTCTTCTTCGCGTATATATGCAGTGGAATAGTATTCGAACTCGGGAACATACAATCCGTTTTCCGTATTCTTCAAATATTCAAGTGCCGGTTGGACTTGGTACGAAAAATCTGAGAAGGTTCGGACAAAGAAATCGTTTTGTAAATATCCTGACCAAGAATTGTTACGAAAGAAATTTTCGGTAATTTCCAGAGTTGCGAATTTTTCTGTTTTGTTTTTTCGCAGTTCTTCTTTGTGCCAACCTGTAGAAAGGCTGAAGCCCTCTGTGGATTCATAAAGTCTTGTTTCAAGGTTTCCGTTTTCGTCAAAAGCTATCATACCCTCTGACGTCATATTACTGATAAAACCACTATAGTAATTACCCAATAATACCATATCAAGAATCTGGGGACAGTCCTTTGTTATGTTATACATAACGCTGTAGTCGTAACCGAACTGAACCACTTCGGCAATTACAAAGCGGTCATATATAGAGAAATCCGTAAAGCAACTCTCGGGAATCAGATAATAAAATTCTTTTGGAATATTGTTGCCTTTTAAAACGTTTAGAGTCTCCATTCTAAGAAGCATATATTCCATTTCGTTATTATCATAGAAGGTATAAACATCGGGCATGGTTTCCAAAAGCCTGACTGTTATGGCTGCATAAGGATGGTATTCCTCTGCCGCAAGTGTACTGCCTGACCCATTGCTTGAAAGGGCAGGTGTGCCATAACTTAATGGGGAATGTAAAGGGTCCGGAAGTTCTTCGAATGTTATGGTGTGGTCAGGGTCGGGTGTAATAACAGACCCCGGTGTGATTGGTGTTCTTTGAGAACTTCTAACAATGCCGATTACCGCTCCCGAAATAAGCAGAAGGCACACACAAGCGGCAATTAACTTTAGAAGTGTATGGCGATTTCTATTTTTTTCTTTAATCAAGGTTATGTTTTCTGATTCTTCAATGAATTTTTCGTCAATTTCGGATAAAAGCTCAAAGAGTCGTTCGTTTTTCATATTGTGTATCCCTCCGTTTCTAAAAAATTTTTCAGTTTAAATCTTGTTCTGGAAAGGATTTTATGTACATTATTTTCGCTTGTGCTGTATTTCTGTGCAATCACACTTGCAGACTCAATATGAAAATATCGGTTTATGAAAATGCATCGGTCACGTTTGCTCAAGGTATGGAGAAACTTATTTATCTGCTTCATAAATTCAGCTTCTTCCAAGTGGGTTTCAACTGAGTTTTCTGCAGGCAGAAAGTCCTTGATTTCCTCAAGTGTAACTGCCGCTTTACCGCCACCTCGTTTTTGCCTTGCGGAGTTTTTGTATCGGTCAAAGGCAAGGTTTCTCACAATCTTTGCAAGAAAAAGCCGCAGGGAATTCGGGTTTGTCGGTGGAATACTGTTCCAGGTTTTAAGGTAAGTGTCGCTGACGCATTCCTCTGAACTCTCAAAATCGTCTAAAATATTATCGGCAACAGAGAAGCAGTATTTACCGTATTTCCTGTGGGTTTCTGAGATGGCATTTTCGTCGCGAAGATTATATAGATTAATTATGTCTTTGTCATCCATTTGTGCATTCTCCTTTCCTCGTAATTGGTACCACCAATATATAAGACGATAAATGTCAGGGAATTCTGACATGTTTTAGTATATTTTTTGTATATATCGGTGATTAAAAAAAGCACAGGGCATTTAATTGCCCTGTGCTCGAATTTATTCTATGTAACTTACGAGCTCCTCTGTATCTTTACGCTTTTTTGCTCTGAGTTTGTCGTCGTTTTTTGCATACCCTAAGGTGATTACCAAACGAACGGGACTGTCGATTCCGCAAATTTTACGAATTTCTTTATCATCAAGCCATCCGAGGATACAGGTGGAAAGTCCCTGTGTATGTGCCTCTGCGGTGATGTAAGCAGAAAGGATTCCGATGTCGATAGAGCGATAATCATTACCTTTGAGTTTTGCGCCCAAAGCGGCGGTTTTTACATAGGGCTTTTCGGAGATTACCAGCAGAATGGGGGCTTCAACGGCAAACTTGTTAAGTCCCATTCCCTGAGTGGCTTTTGCTACCTTCTTTGCCGTCTCACCCTTGCATACCGTAATGTGATACGGCTGACCGTTACAAGCCGAAGGGGATAGCCTTGCAGCCTCAAGAATTGCGTTGAGTTTTTCTTTTTCAACTTGTTTGTCGGGGTTATAAGCTCTGCAGGATTGTCTGCCTTTTGCTATTTCCATAAAGTTCATAAAATATCGTTCCTTATAATTTCTGAGATTTATTCTGAATCAGGCAACTGTAAATTTTCAATGGTCTGATACACTATAAAAACTTAATTGTATTCTAATTGTACCCCAAAAAGAAAATTTGTGCAATAGATTAAGGATAGGTATAAAACTTTGTGCTGCAAAGGCCCATTTTGTATGGGCAGAACTATTGTAATATCGTGGGAATGGTTATATAATTTATTTATCAAAAATCAGAGTGGAGAAATCTCGATGAACAAAAAACATGGAGCAGTTGCGGCTTTATCTGTTGCAATTGGTATACTCGGTTATTTGTTATAAGTGATAGGAGTTCTTTTGGAAAGAAGGCGGGATATGGGAATTAAGAAAAGAGAAAAAACTTTGGATTATTTAAGGGGTCTGGCAATTATACAGGTAGTGTTTGTTCACGTTCTTTATTGGCTGAAGCCTTTTGATGTGGGAGTGTTTGCTGTGCTCAAATCGCTTCTGCTGTTTGAGATGCCTGTGTTCTTTTTTGTTACGGGAGCTACTAACAGTTTTGGCAAAAAGCAACCCTATATCAGTTTTGTGCTAAAACGCATCAAAGGACTATTAATACCTTATTACGTATATTCTGCTTTGTTTATATTGGTACCCCTGGTGTATTATTCTGTTTGTGACGGATTTTCGGTTAAGACAGTTTTAAGCATAATTTTCTCTTGGGGTTTGCCTTTGGACCATCAGATTATGCCTTTGCCCTATGTTACCTGGGCACTTTGGTTTGTACCGGTTTACATCTTTTCTATTGCTGTTTTTCCAGCTGTAAAAAAAGCTGTTTTGCGACTTAAAGGGGTTATGGTTGTTTTACTGATTCTTTTGTTCCTTGTTGTTGAGTCGGTGTGTTTTTACATAAATAATAATACAGCTTTTGAGGGCTATGGTGCTTATGTGTATACTGCTCTTGATATTGTGCAGAAAACTTTCTTTTATCTGATATTTATGGGTTTGGGTGTTCTTTATCCCCGGATAAAAGAGCGTAATACAAAGAAGGCGGTTTTTGCATTCCTTGTATTTGCTGTTTCAATATCGGGCTTGCTGGTCAGTAAGTTCCTGTTCGGCGTGGTAGTGGATATGCAGTATAATAAATTTCCGCCGAACTTTGTTTTTCTGTTCTATTCTTTTGCAGTGATGACAGGTATCTATCTTGCGGTGCCTTTTGTAAAGAAATTGTATTTAAAACTTGCAAAAGCATTTCCTTTTGCGGATGATTTTATTCTTCTGTTTTCGCAGAACAGCATATATGTTTTTCTTTATCAGACGATTCCCTTTTTGATTATAGGTTCGCTTTTTGATCTTTTGGGATTTAAAAATGATGTATTAGTGTTTGTTTTGGGAATGATTACAATCTATCCTATGATTTGGCTGACAATTAAAATGATTAATAAAATCAATAACATAAAACAAAAGAATAAGACATAATGCAAACAAAATACCCGCTCGGTCAAAAAGCCTGAGCGGGTATGGTTTTATTTGTTTGGATTTCGGTAATAGCTTCGTGTTATTCCATCGCGGTCGAAACCGTTTTTCTCGTAGTAATGCTGAGCAACAAGGTTGTTAAGAGCGGTATCGGTATCCAATCGGATGATGCCCTTCTCAAAAAGGAAGTTCTTTAAGGCAGACATGCATTTTGTTCCGATTCCTCTGTTTACTATATCTCCGTTTACATAAATCCAGCGAAGATAAGCGAGGCAGCTATCAACATAATGCACCTCGCAACCACCCACCTGACAGTTGTCAAGAATAAACTCAAGATACTGCTGGCAGCCTTTTGTTATATTGCAGGGTTTTATGGAAACCTCGGTTTCGGTTTTCCTGCTTATTAAGGAGGAGTAGTACACATTTTCGTGTTCGATTTCGAATCCGTTTCCTGTAAGAAGCTCCGGAATGTGAGGTTGTTTTATAAAAAGCTTACCGTGACGGGCAAAGCAGCTCATACCGAAATAATGGAAGAAAGCATATATCATCTTTTCCTCTGAAAAGCTTTTGAGAGCTGTGTTGAGAAGCAGCTGTCCTGCATCGGCTCGTCCTTCTTTGAAAAAAAGATTGCGGATAACGGCGTAAGAAATCTTGTCGGAAATATCTCCGTTTTCATCAAAGCCGAAAGCAGTCCTTCCGTACTGAATAAAGCCGAGCATTTCATCGTCATCGCAGACAGCTTTTACGCAAAGTTCCTTAAAAAGCACTCGGCCTTCGCCGTCAATGTCTTTTGTAAAGGATTTCTTCCAGTTTTTAAAGTCTGTTATAAAGAAATAGGGAAAATCAAATTCCATCTGGAATTTGTAAATATCTTCTAAATCATAAAATTCTGTTATATAAAGCACCTGTACCATCCCTTTGTATCTTAATATGAATCAATAATATCATAAACAAAGGTAAACTGCAAATCTTAAAGTGTTGGATTTGTGCAGAAAATATGATATAATTACAGATATTAAGCTTATAGGAAAGGAGAAAGTACAGTTTGGAACAATATGTTGTAAACGGAATGAGTTGTGCTGCTTGTAGTGCACGGGTTGAAAAAACAGTTTTGAATGTAGAAGGTGTTACAGCTTGTTCTGTGAGTCTGCTTACCAATTCCATGGGTGTTGAAGGTACTGCTGACGAAAAGGATATTTTGGCAGCAGTAGAAAAAGCAGGATACAGCGCCTATAAAAAAGGAACTGAAATTAAGAAAGGTTCTTCAGATTCGGATGCTCTGAAAGATACAGAAACACCTAAGCTTTTTAAAAGGCTTGTTTCTTCTTTTGCTTTTTTGGCTTTGCTTATGTATGTGTCTATGGGTCATACAATGTGGAACTTTCCTCTTCCTGCGTTTTTAGAGGGTAATCCTGTTGCAATCGGAATTTTGCAGATGCTTTTGTCAATGGTGGTAATGGGTATCAATTACAAGTTCTTTACAAATGGTTTTAAAGGACTTGTTCGTCGTTCGCCTAATATGGATACATTGGTATCTCTCGGCTCCGGTGCATCTTTTGCGTACAGCGTGTATACCCTTTTGCTGATGGTTTCTTCCGAAACTCCTGAGGTTTATCTCCACGATTTATATTTTGAGTCGGCGGCAATGATACTTGCACTGATTACATTGGGCAAGATGTTGGAGGCTCGTTCAAAAGGTAAAACAACCAATGCACTTAAAAGCCTTATGAGTCTTGTTCCAAAAACTGCGAATGTAATACGCGGTGGTGCTGAGGTGAATGTTCCCATTACTGAGGTTATAAGAGGTGATATCTTTGTAGTACGCGCAGGAGAAAGCGTTCCTGTTGACGGAATAGTGATTGAAGGAGAGGGAGCAGTTGACGAATCTGCCCTTACAGGTGAGAGTATTCCTGCAGATAAATCCGCAGGAGATACGGTGAGCGGTGCTACAATAAATCGTTCGGGATTTTTAAAGTGCGAAGCCACAAGGGTAGGCGAGGATACAACTCTGTCTCAGATTATAAAAATGGTAAGTGATGCGGCTGCTACAAAGGCTCCCATTGCAAAAATTGCTGATAAGATATCGGGGATTTTTGTTCCTGTTGTTATTGGTGTCGGAGTTTTGGTTTTTGTTCTTTGGCTCCTTTTGGGCGAAGGTGTCGGCTTTTCACTGACACGAGCGGTTTCTGTGCTTGTGATCAGTTGCCCTTGTGCTCTCGGACTTGCCACTCCCGTTGCAATTATGGTGGGCAACGGCAAGGGTGCAAAGAACGGAATTCTCTTTAAGACTGCGGCGTCTCTTGAAGAGGCAGGCAGAACTCAGATTGTTGCTTTGGATAAAACAGGAACAATAACAAAAGGCGAGCCTGAAGTAACGGATATTATAGGTGGCAATGAGTTACTCTCGATTGCATACAGTTTAGAAATAAAAAGTGAGCATCCTTTGGCAAGAGCCATTGTTAACTATGGAAAGCACTTAGGAATCGATGCGTTAGAAACTTACGGTTTTAAAACCTATGCAGGCGGAGGGCTCACTGCCGAGTTTGACGGGGAATTGATTTGTGGCGGTAATGCGGATTTTGTAAGCAGATATGCAGTTATTCCCCCACAGATGACCTCGGATGCACAAAGACTTGCGTTGGAAGGCAAAACACCTGTGTTTTTTTCAAAAGGCAAAGAGGTTATTGGTGTTGTTGCCGTTGCGGATACAATAAAAGAGGACAGTGCAAAGGCTATTGCAGAACTCAAAAATATGGGTATTCGTGTGGTTATGCTGACGGGCGATAACAAGCTTACGGCAAATGCTATAGGAAAACAGGTAGGAGTAGATGAAGTTATTGCCGAAGTTAAGCCCGACGGAAAAGAAAGTGTTATCTGCAGTTTGCAAAAGAACGGCAAGACTTTAATGGCAGGTGACGGAATTAATGATGCACCCGCCTTAACTCGTGCGGATATTGGTGTTGCCATAGGAGCGGGCACTGATGTGGCTATTGATGCGGCTGATGTAGTGCTTGTAAACAGCAAATTGTCAGATGTGCCTGCAGCAATACGACTCAGTCGAGCTGCACTCAGAACAATCAGAGAGAATCTGTTCTGGGCTTTTATTTATAATGTAATATGTATTCCTGTGGCAGCGGGAGCTCTTGTCTGGGCAGGGGTTACTCTTAATCCTATGCTTGGTGCGGCGGCTATGAGTCTTTCGAGTTTCTGTGTGGTTACCAATGCCTTAAGGCTGAATCTATTTGATATATACTCATTAAAAAGAGATAAAAAAATCAAAAACAAAAAAAGAAAAGAGGTAAAAACAATGAAGAAGATTATGAAGATTGAAGGTATGATGTGTCCTCATTGTGAGGCAAGAGTGAAGAAGATTCTGGAAGAAATCGAGGGTGTAGAGTCTGCGGTAACAAGTCACACAGAAGGCACTGCCGTTGTAACAATGACTTTCTCGGTTTCCGACGATGTACTTGCAAAGGTTGTCACCGATAATGGATATAAGGTTATCGAAATATCCTGAATTACTGATATAACAGCTAAAAGCACCGAGCAATTTGTATGCTCGGTGCTTTTTATGGCAAAGTTGTGAGGCTCTGATGCAAATGTTGACAAGGGAAATGTTTGATGTTATATTATTAACATAGAAGTTTGCTTTACAAAACTCCGAGGCAAACAAGAAAGGAGATTTAATATGATTTACAGCGAGGTAATTAACTGCTAACTGAATATTGGTACACAAATTAAACTTTGGGACTATGGTGGCTCCTTTATTTGTTGTACCGTTTTAAGAAACCTTTCGTGAATTCTATGACTGATGTTATAGCACACTCAAAAGGGTGTGTATTTTTTATACTTTTTTCAGCCGCAGAAATCCCCTGAGGGTTACTTTCTGCGGTATTTTTGCGTCCGTTTTCAGTTAGTAACAAATTAAAAATGATAGCACTTTAACATAACTGATTATGGAGGAACAAAAATTGAATATAACAGATTTTGGATTTGATTACGATTTAATACCTGATAATGCAAAGGGCATACCTGCAAGAATAACTGCTGTTCATAAGGGTCGTTTCGGTATAGTGTCGGATTTTGGTGAGGGCTATGCTCAGCTTAAATCAAAAGAGTATTATTATGAAGGAGAGATATTAAAATGAAAAGAATGATTAAGTCAATTGAGAACAAGTACTTAGAGCCATCAATTAATATGATAAGAAGAACTTTTACAAACAGCGAGAGTGCCGAGGATGCTCAGATTGTTGTGAATTTAGTTCAGGAAATCAGGTCAATGAAATATTATGTGCCTGAGCTTGAGCTTATTATGGTGGATGAAAATGATGAGGTAATCGGCTATTCAATGTTTTCAAGGTTTCATCTTGGAGGTAAGTTTTCAGACGAGCTTCTTATCCTTACTCCTGTTGCGGTAAAGACAGAGTTACAGCGACAGCATATTTCAAAGGAATTGATAGAAGCAGGCTTTGAAAAAGCAAAGGAAATGGGCTTCAAGGTTGTACTTGTAGAGGGTAACCCGCAAAACTACCGTAACCGCGGATTTGTAACATCGGCAGATTTCGGGATAATTGCAGGTGAAAGTGTACACTTACCTGCTCCTGAATGCCTTATGGTAAAAGAACTTGAAGAAAAGTCTCTTGAACACATTAGCGGTGTCTTAGAGTACACCGAATACAAAAGTCTTAAATAAAAATGGGAGAGAATAATAATGAGCGAACTTAAATACATAACATTAAGGGAAAAAACTGAACTTATGGATACAGCAGCCCAGTGGTTTCACACCAAATGGGGTGTGCCGAAAGAAGCTTATCTGGAGTGTATGGAGGAATATCTCAGTGGCAATACAGAATGCGGCTGGTATCTTTGCCTTGATGGTGATAAGATTGTCGGCGGAATGGGTGTTATCGAAAACGACTTTCACGACCGAAAAGACCTTTCGCCCAATGTCTGTGCCGTTTACACAGAAGAAGGTTATCGCAAACAGGGAATCGCAGGCGTGCTTCTGAATATGGTAGTAGATGATTTGAAATCCAAGGGCATTTCACCTGTTTATCTTGTTACAGATCACACAGGCTTTTACGAGAGATATGGTTGGGAGTTCTATTGTATGGCACAGGGTGATGGAGAACCGGATATGACACGCCTTTACATCCACAGATAATTTTAAAATCTGAGTAAAGAAAAACACATTTTTTATTAAAACAAAAAAGCGTTGCATCTGAGGGAGAGTGTTGATTCGCTCCTTTGATATGCAACGCTTTAATTTGTTATGACTTAAGTGTAAGAAAAAATGTTAAACCCCTTAATCGCAGAAATTCGTGTTTGAATTCAGCGGAAGAGTTCTCTTTCTGTGAATCAATCCTCTACTCTGATTGTAACAGAATTCATAACAGGGTGACGGTCTCTGGGAATAGTTCCGTTCTGGTCGATAGGCCTTGCCTCATCGCAGACTCTGTCTACAACCTCGATGCCCTCGGTCACATATCCGAAGGCGGCGTACTGGCCGTCAAGGAAACAGCTGTCCTCGTGAACGATGAAGAACTGTGAGCTGGCACTGTCAGGGTCCATGGAGCGAGCCATTGAGATTGCACCCCTTGTGTGTGACAGGTTGTTGCTGTATCCGTTCATACTAAACTCACCCACGATGGTCTCGTCGGAGCCGCCCATACCTGTGCCGGTGGGATCACCGCCCTGCATCATAAAACCTGCGATAATGCGGTGGAAGGTAAGTCCGTCATAGAATCCTTCCTCAGCAAGTGCTACAAAGTTCTCTGCGGTAATGGGTGCAGAATCCTGACATAGCTTTACCGTGATAACACCATAACCCTCAATATCAATATCTGCAAAATAAGTCTTGTTGTAATCAAGCATAGTTATCCTTCTTTCTACTTTAAATTCAAGTGCATTATACTACACATTCTAGAATAAATCAACCGAATGTACACAGTGCGTGTCGGAGAAGCTGTCTTTTCAATTGTTATCTTAACTACATCATAAGCTTTGGCAAAAGCATGGGATTTAGTACAAAATGGTTTTTATGGGTGTGCCTTTTTAACAGAAAGAAGATCTTCTCGGACACAGCACCTCACAGATAACTGAGATGTATTATGTGAAAAGAGATAACTCAAGGCTTATTGGTATCACAGATAACTTCCAATTCTGAGCAAAGAAAAACGCAGGGCATCGGAAAATGATGCCCTGTGTTAGTTTACTTTCGTGTTAAGTGGCTTGAATGGCTAAGCCAAGTTCGTTTGCTAATGTCTCTAAATAAGTTAGATGTCCCCTATTTGCATTGAACAATCGTACATATCCGTTTTCTGTTGCAGTAACTGTTTCAGTTTGCTTAGTCCTTTGGTTAAAATATGTAATGGATTTCCCTTTATCAAGATATTTCTCAGAACCGAATTCTAGTTTGTGATTGTATTCTTTAAGTACTTCTTGATAATATTCATTAAATAATTTTGATGCTGTAACAATATCTCCTTTTCTACCATAAATCATAGCTTCTTCTAATACGATTAATCGATTGTTGAATAAATCAAACTTAGAGTAATCTTTTCTTTTTTCGAGGATTGCTTCTCTGGTGTCAAGTGCTTCAAAAAAAGGCAGTATATGTAGTTTTATTTGTTCGAGTATTTTTAATCCAAGTCCTTCAGGATCAGTACTTAATTCATAGAAGTTATCTTTGCTTTCTGTGATATCTCCAAGATTACTACGGAGATTACATTCGTATTCGTGATAGTATTTTTTTGTTGGTTTTGTGATTACGAATTTCCTTTCGTAACACTCAGGAACTCTGATTCCGATGTTAACCCACAGAACATCTAATATGCCTTTTTGAGGACATCCGTTTTGAAAGTTGATTAATTGTGATATATCTCCATCTACGAAACGATGTAATGTTCTGCCGTGCTTTTTGAAGCCTAAAGATTTAATGTGGTCATATACTATTTTTTCAATTACATCTACATTTTTTGAAGAATCAGATTTATATGACATTGTATCACCGCCTCTGCAAAATATATTATAGCATATCGGAGTATTATATTCAATTAGTAATAATAAACAGTGATTAGTATGTACCAATGAAAACAAAGGTTTTCAATCCCCTGCTAAACTCCTGCTGAGGATGTGTATACAGACAGTATGTTATACTTATATTTAAACATATGGGTGCGATAGGGAATAAAACTGAATAGAAATAGCGAAAGCCGTTTTAACGAGAGTTAAAGGGGCTTTTCACATAAAACAAAAGGAGAACATCGTGTGATGTACTCCTAAGTTCTGGCAGGGGCAGAAGGACGCAAATCCGTTTCTCTACGGATTTGCACTGCTTGACGACCCAAATCCTGCGGATTTCGGTACCCGTCTTCGCACCTTGCACCTAAAAAACAGTCCACAGGACTATTTTTCTTGACGGTGCAAGCCCACTTTGGGTTCAAGTCCTTCTTTTTTTGAATCTAACAATAAAAACGAAAAGCACCCACCTTGATGGTGAGTGCTTTCATTTTTATGGCAGGGGCAGAAGGACTTGAACCCTCGGCACGCGGTTTTGGAGCAAGTCGCGGTTGCACAAACCGCGTGTCGAAATAATCCCACCGTTGAGCCTTAGTTGCAAGTTTAGGGTTGGCGATGTTCAGCAATATACTGCTATTAAACTGCTAATTGCTGATTATTCAGAACCTTTTCGATGCTTTTTGGCTGGTTAGGGAGAGCTTTCACTTCCTCATGCACATCACCTTCAGAGTCTGTATGTTAAGAAACGCTATAAAACTGATTTCCGTTTTCGGATAATGCGGGTGTAGTATATCCCTTTATATTTTTATTCCATTGCTCAATAAGTTGTGGTTTTATATTTTCCAAAATGGGAAGTATTCTATTATTATAATCCCGTTTGTGCGGTTGAATCATATCGTCAATGGGTTCTAGCGTTTCTAACAAAAAGCGAACGGTGCCGTCGGCATGCTCCACGTGAACATGCGGCATATGCTCATGCCCTTTCTCTTTGGATTTAATAACAAACCTATATCCAAACTCATTATGAAGCGAAGCGCCACCGACCACAAAAAATCGCATTTGAAGACTATTTGTCTCCATATCTTCGAATACTTGCTCTATAGCTTTGTCTTCCTGTAATCCCAACAAAAAGTTTTGATGCTTAAAGAAGATCGTTTGCACATCAAACATTTCTGTTTCTAATTCGCTAAGTTGCTTTTTGATCTGCGGATCGGTTTTTATATATTGAATCAATTCGCTGAAATAAATAATGGATTTATCTCTCAAATCGGTAAGTAAATACTTTTTAGTTAAAGAATGAACTGGTTTATAGATCATACAATGCTCTGCGTAAAGCTCTTTATTCATTCCGCAAAAATGCACTTTAAATTCAATTGTTCGCATAATCTCACCTCGTTTATTGTTATTATACCACTGTGTATATATATCGTCAATCAATGGATGTATGGTCAGCAAATAGCAAGGAGATTTACCACGTGATGATAAGGAACTTAATAAACTATACGAAGTAAATAAATTAAAAGCCTCGGATTAAGGTAATTAGGAGAGGATTCGCAAATCAAATTTGCCTTTGTGTGAGCTTGACCGAGGGTAGCATCGGTTAAAAGATTTGTGTTCGTTTGTGTGCTCTTTTATTTGGGAGATTAGTGCTGATCAGGAGATGATGTTTGGAGTTTTTTGCCAAACAGCAAGGGGAGTACTGCTTGTTGTCAGGGTGTAAATAAGAATAATTAAACAATACTCATTGTTACAGACTTATTCTAATCACTTCAGTGTTACTTATTGTCGTTACTGTTTTTCTCCCCAAATAGATAATATATTGTTATTTCCTTGCCTTGTGACAGACTGCCTTCAGGCAAAGGGCAAATACTCACCAGAACTGCCCAAGTTTCGCCTTGTGTGCGATTTGTTTAGATGAGTGGGGAAAAGATACGGATGATACATTTAAAGCGACACAGGGGATTTGTACGAAATAATAACACTGGCAGTAGGGGTTACCTTATGATGGTATGGGGATAATCGTGTGCTGATAAGGAGTAAAGAATACTAAATAAACAATATTCATTTAACTTATATTCAATTCAATTCTGTTCTTATGGGGTGCCACGGGAAATAGTGTCAGAATCTGAGCCACTGTAAACAAAGAAAAAGCCTTGGTTATGGAGTTAGATGTGAGATGATAAGGGGTGTATCATTTTTTGGTAAGGAGTAAATAAGATTAATAAAACAATACAAAGTATTGTTTTATTAAAGTGTTCCGTAACACTTAACTGTAATGATTGATTATATTTTTGTTTTATTTTCTTGCTGGTAGTTTGAACAAATATTAAAGTATTTTTTATTGTAAATGATAAGGCAATATGATATAATCATTTTGATAAATATAAGTGAAAATGCAGATAGGCTTAAGGTTTGGAGAGTGATTGAAATGAAAAGAATACTGTCCTTTTTGCTTGCTTTAATTATGATTCTCTCGATAAGCGTTGTTTCAGCTTCGGCAGAGGATAGAAAGTTCCCTCAGATTGTACATAATCGTTTGGCTCAACATGATGATACAGATGTTTTATCTGTGTGGATTGAGGTTTACACAGGTATTAAGGTAATGAATAAATGGGAATATTTCTGGCGTAATGATATCAATATGTCTCGTTTTGAAAAGGATAACGAGTATGCAAATGCAGCTTATGAAGAATACAAGGACTATTGTGCGGAAACTGAAAAGCAAATAGAAAATAAGTTCAGGGACTTTTACTATAATGAGTTTGGTGCTGTTGAAGATGCTTATGCAGTCTTTAATGGCGCAGCAGGCACTATTGGTACACGACTGACGGTTGCTGAAATAAAGAGGCTTGAGTCTTATGACAAAGTTCTTGGTGTAAATATACTCAGAACAGGTGGATATGACGCTTCTTTTAACGCACAACCTGTTGAATTTGCCACCGAGATTTATAACACAGAATATTTAGGTAATACTTCTGACGAAGCCGTTGCAGTAGAGTATTATTTTGGAATGGATGGACTGTATGGCTTGTTCAGAGGAGGTCAGGTTCAGTCTCAGGAATATAGCGAAGAAATCATAGATGATTTGCTTATTATTGGTTCCAAGTATACTCACAGTGATGACAATCCCACAGGTTTATTTGCAGTAACCGAAAGCGGAGTAATACGCACACTTAAGGAAGGCTTTGACCTTAATGTTCTTCATATAGACCAAGTAGCGATGACGCTTCCTCATGTTTACGTTATCGGAGATGCGGACTATGATTGGAAGCTTACAATTAAGGATGCTACAATGATCCAGAAAATTCTTGCTGGGCTTAAGGATTATGAAGATGTTGTTTGTGTATCCAGACCTGAGGACAAGGATCGAGATGGCAGGGTCACTATCAAAGATGCAACGGCTATTCAAAAGCAGATTGCAGGACTTGGTTTTTGATATAAGGCAAATACACTTAAAACTTTACTGATAAATAAAACATAAAAGCTGTATCGCTTAAATGGGTGATACAGCTTTTTCGTTAAAACAATTTTTCAATGGGGTGGGAGTTTCGAGGTTTTGCCCTGTGTGCCATTTGTTTTTGAAAGTAGGGAACAGATACGGATGACACATTAAAACTGACACAGGGGATTTGTGGGGGTTGTTGAGATTTAGGTTTTGGTGTGATATAATCATTTTGACAAACTTGAATTTGTAGGAGAACTTTATGTTAGAGATACTAAAAAATATGGATTCTTATCTTGAGTTTTCGCATTATATTAACGGAGATGAACCAAGCATTCAAAGAAAATCAATGGAAATAAAAAGTTACTCCGAAAATGAGATTGAATTAGTAAAGAATACCTATCATTTTGTCAGAGATGAAATTAAACATTCATGGGATGCTCAAGATAAAAGAGTCACAGTTACAGCTTCTGATGTATTAAGGGAGAAGGTGGGGATTTGCTGGGCAAAATCCAATTTATTTGCCGCATTGCTGAGAGCGAATAACATTCCAGCAGGTATATGTTATCAACGACTTACATTGGGAGATACACCAGATACTGGTTACTGCATTCACGCATTAAACGCTGTGTATATAAAATCCATAAATAAATGGATTCGTTTGGATGCACGGGGAAATAAAAACGGAATAAATGCTGAGTTTTCTCTTGATAGAGAATGTTTGGCTTTTCCAATACGAGCTGAATATGATGAGATAGATTATAAAATTCTGTATGCAGAACCACTACAAATGACAATGGATATACTCGAAAACAGCACGGATGCAATATATATGTACTTACACTTACTGCCAGAGCGAATTTAGCAAATTCCAATTTGTAGAACAGAAAAGTTAATAAGAACATAGTAAATGCAACATTGCAGTGGTAGTCGCTTGCAATGTTGCATTGTTCTTTTTGTGGGGTAAAAAATATCTGGACTTGTGAAAGTTTGTGTGCTATGTGTTTGTACTGAGAAAGGCGGTGCAAACTGTGACAATACTTGAAGATTTATGGTATGGAAATGTAAGACCAACAGAAAGGTCAATAGCCAGAGGGAGTAAGCTAGATAACCTGATGAAGCTTATCTGTCAGAACGAAGATGACCTTATGCAAGGTCTTACAGATAAGCAAAAAGAAAGCTTTGATAAGTTCAAGGACTGTCAGTCAGAGATTACAGACTATCTTGAAACCGAAGCATTCACTCAAGGCTTCACCATAGCAGTTAAGCTTATGGTTGAGGTTATGAAAACAATGGAGATACCGGAGGTGTAGGAAATGAAAAAGAGAATACAGATAGCAATGATACTTGCAGCTATGATATGCATGAGCATAAGCGGTTGCAGTGAAAGTACAGTAACACCCAAGAGTGCATCAGTAACAGACCCTATAGTGAAAACATCAGTGACATCAGTAACAACAGTGACAACAGAGGTCTCTGTAACTGAAGTTACTGAAAAATTTACAATACCCTCAACCGTGGTTGTAACTACCGAATCGGTTACAGAGGTTGTAGCAGTGATAAGGCTCACTGCTCCCCAAACAGAAACACCGAAGGTTAATGAAGAACCGACTGAATACTACGAACCAATTGAAACTATAGCTAAAGAAATAACAGACGATACTAAGCTTGCACATAAAGAGTTCTGCAATGCTGAGAATATGAACCGAGTTGCATCGGGACTCGTGGATTACTACATAGCCAAAGGAATGAAATATGACAGTAGCATATCTACAAGCAACAGCGGTTGGATGTATGTGTATCAGGGTGGGATAGATAAAACTGCTGTCAGGTCATACAATGAACACTGGGACAGAATCGTAATCGGTATGGATGAACAGCTTGAAGCCTTCATGACAATGTACCCCGAAGCAAAGTATACAGACCTGTCCTTTAACTGCTACGAAGAACTTCAGGCAGACGGTGAATATGACATATACTTCTGCTTCAAATAATCTGAAAATAATTTTGCAAAACATTTGACAAAACATCTGTTCGATGTTAAAATAGCCTTGTAAAACTGAATACGATGATTGAATGTATGATGGTGAGAGCGAAGATGTAGTTGAGATGAATGGGTTAAGATAGGCTGTCACCGTAAGGAGTGTGTAAAAATACTCCTTGCGGTTTTTTTATTTGAAAAAAGGACAAGAATATTAAAAATTCTACAAGTTACCCGTGATAAAATTTGTAGAGAAATTAGAAGGAAGGTGTTTTTATGAAAAAACAAATTGAAAGAACAGAAGGTTTCTTTAAACTCCCTAATGATGTTTTCAGAATCAAGCTGGACCCCTATGCTTTCAAAGTGTATGCGTATCTGGTTTCGTGTGCAGGGTCTAAAGGTGAGTGCTGGCCGAGCATACCTACAATGAGTGAGCAACTCGGTATTGCAAAAGCTACTGTGCAGAGCAGACTCAAGGAACTTGAGGAGAGAGGTTTTATTGAAATTGAAAACAAGTCAGGACTGAGTAAAAACGGAAAGCCTCGGACATTTAATAACCATTACATAGTCCATGACTTCGATGTTCCCTTTGGTGCAGCTATTAACAGAGATGAGCTGGTCAGGAAAGACAAAGGAATTTCCGAATATGATTTGCCTTTTGATTAACAACATAATATAACTCGAAAAGAGTGTCAATCTTATCGGTAAAATCATAAGCGGTTAAGAGAAAAATGTAGGCACAACAGTGACGACAGGGTCGCAAGGAACGCATAATATAGGCACCTAAAACATCCGTCACTTGCGTCACTTTGCGTCCCTGTTTCAGAGATAGTAGGGTCTCTCTTTTTCTATCCCTTCAGGGATAGGCAAGCATATTGTTTGTATATACGCCGACCCTTAAAGTGCCGTCGATACAAACGCTTGTCGGGGTCAAACCCCGAACCCCAAATATGATAATATGACACCTAAGTGTGTCGAGAAAGAAGATGATTAAAACAGATAACAAAACAAAGACTGTGGCACTTCGTTTCAGAGAAAGCGACTACAGAAAAATCAAAGAAAAGGCTGAGAAAGCCGATATGAACTTCACCGAGTTTGTAACTACCTCTGCTCTGGGTAAAAAGGTTACGGTTATTGAGGGGCTCGATGAAGTGCTTAAAGAGCAGAAAGCAATGGGTAAAAATATCAATCAGCTCACTACCCTTTGCAATATGGGCAGGATAACTTGCCCCGATTTGGAAGAAGTAAAAGAGCAGTATGCTCAGGTGATTACTCTACTTGATGAAATTGTCAGGAGGTGTAAGTAGTGGCAACCTTCACAGCAATACCTGAAAAGACACAGACAGCAACCGCTATGAAAAGAGTCCTTGACTATGTAATGCAAGACAAGAAAACCAATCTGGAAGGTGTGAAACTTGTAAGCGGAGTGAATTGTGTTGCCGAGTCTGCATACCAAGAATTTATGACAACCAAGCATAGGTATGGCAAAGCCAAAGGAGTATTCTTCAAACAGTATGTGCAGTCATTCAAACCCGACTGCGGTGTAACTCCTCAGCAGATACATGAAATAGGACTAAAGACAGCAGAGTTCTTTGATGGGTTTGAGGTTGTAGTGGCAACACATATCGACCGTGACCATTGGCATAACCACTTTGTTGTGAACTCTGTAAACTGTGAAACAGGGTACAAAATTCAGATAGGTGAAGCAGAACTTGAAAAGTTAAGACACAGGTCTGACCAGATGTGTCAGCAGTACGGACTTGAAATACTCACCCCATACGAAAAACCAAAACAGAAAGCTATAAGCCAAAGGGAGTATCGTGCAGCTGTAAAAGGCAGTAGCAGAAAGATAAAGCTTACAAATGCCATAGACTATGCGGTAGCACATAGCAGAACTAAAGATGAATTTATCGAACAGATGAAGAAGCTTGGGTATGGTGTAAAGTGGATAGACAGATACAAATACATAACCTACACCACACCTGAAGGACAAGCGTTCAGGGACAACAAGCTCCTTGACAACAGATACTTAAAGACGAATATGGAGGCGTTATATGATGAATATGGAAGACTTAAAGAGATTGAATCCCATAGAGGAACTGACAGAGGAAACAGTAGAGGCTCTGACAGAACCGATACAACCTACATATCTTCTGCTGACTCCGAAACAGTACAACTTACTGGCACAGCACATCAACTTAGTTGGGAAGACCATTGTAAACAATATGGATTTGATATCGGAAACACAGGGGACAGTGGAAGAACTGGCACGAGAAACAAGGAACCTGATAAGAGAAGAAAATCAGTCGACCCGTTCCACAGTGGAGTCAGAATCATCCAAGCAGACGGAGAAACTGAAGGATATACTGAAACAGGAACTGCAAAATTTGAAGGCGGAGATGAGAGCGAAAGACCTTTCTCCATGGAAACTGAGGCTCAAGTGGGCGGGGATTGGAGCGATATTGCCCTCGGTGGTATTCGCCTTGTTGCTGATATTTCTGAGATAGGACAGACAGATGAAACCGAACCTAAGCCTAAGACTGTAAGAGAGCGAAAGCAAAGACGCAAGAAACATCAGAGTAACGATGACCACAATGATGATGGCGGTATGCAGATGGGTATGTAATTTATCTGGATATTCTCAAAACTTTGTGGTAGTGTGTTGTGCTGAAAAGGAGATGATAACGAATGTCGGTAAGAAGAATCAAGACAAATGGAAATATACATCAGCGGAAGGACACAGGCGATTACATTGGTGTGGTCTGGTATGTAGATGATGACGGTAAGGATAAGCGGAAGAGTTTTTCGGCAAAGACAAAAGCAGGGGTTCAGACCAAAATCACAAATTACATAGCAGAGTTCAATCAGTCTGTGGAAGAAAGTGATGAGTCAAGGAAAACTCTCAAAGACAGTATGCAGAGTTGGCTTGAGGTTTTTAAGTTCCCATCTGTAGAGAGGACAACCTATGACCGATTAGAATGTACAGCAAGAATACATGTGTATCCGGAGTTAGGTAGTAAGGTAATCAGCACCATAAAGGCAGCTGATATAAAGAAGTTGCTTAATGATAGGATGGGGCAGGGCTATGCTTACACCACGGTCAAGAAGATACATGGAATACTAAATGAATATTTCAGGTTCCTTATTGAGCAGGAGTACATAGAAAAGAACCCTATGCGTAGTGTGCCTATGATAAAGAAGCAGAACTTTATGGCGGCTCAGGGAAAAGAAAATCTCCCCACCAGTGATACTGTAACTGTATTCACTGATGAGGAGATACAAAAATTCAAAGAAGAATGTGTCAAGACCTGGGGAACGGGCAAGAGGCTCTATCAACAGTCAGCGGCATATATACTGATGCTTAACACAGGACTGAGGACAGGGGAGTTGCTCGGTTTGCTTAATAGTGACATTGACCTTGAGAACCGAGTTCTACACATCAACCAAGCTGTAAAAGAGGTTCAGAAAAGAGATGGTGTAGAGCTTGAATCAGGCAGAGAGATTGAGGTTGGTAAACCTAAGAGTGCCACAAGCAAAAGAACAGTCCCTCTTAACAACACCGCTGTTGAGGCGATAAAGGAGCTGAGAGAGGAGTTTTACTTCGGTGAGGACAGTCCCCTCGTCTGCGATAGTAAAGGCAACTACACAAAGCCAAGCAACTTCAGAAAGAGGTTCTACCGAATCCTTGACGGAGCAGGCATAGAACACAAGGGTTTACACTCCCTCCGACACACCTTTGCAACCAATCTTGTAAACGGCATAAAACAACCTGACGGAACAATCAAGAGCCTAACACCAAGGCAGGTGGGTGACCTTCTCGGACACAGCACCTCACAGATAACGGAGATGTATTACGTCAAAAGAGATAACTCAAGGCTTGTAGGTATAACCGACAACTTCGAATTCTGAGCAAAGAAAAACACAGGGCGAAAAGCCCTGTGTTACTTTGAAAGTTTCTAAGGTTGTTTGCCTTCCATAAAGTTTATGATAGTTTCTTCAGCCTCTGACATTGTTTGTAAATGAAAGTGTGAGAAAACCTCTTTGTTTTCATTCATACCATAAAATGGGAAAGATACATCATCAAAAAACAATTCAAATCTCCCAAGTGTTGAATGACCGTGTAAAACAGGAAAGTCGATTTTGCTTTTGAATCCCAAATCCAGTGAGCTGCTTAATTTTACTGGGTAGCGATTTTTGAGATTCTCATATATTTTGATAACATCAGTGTCCATATTTTGTTCCTTTCATTATTTATATTTAAGTATAGCGAATTAGTCGGAAGTTTTGTTTAAAAACTTATTTGTATTTTCGAGTATTTGCTGTGGTGTAAGAATATCAATACGATCACCAGATTCGTTCATGGTGAAGTAGCCACGAAGCAGAGGACTGATTTTCTCATACTCTTCTGTTGCTATAGCTAATGCGTGGTTAAAACATTCGTAGCCGTATTTATCACAAAGAAAAGGCAGACCGCCTTTTGAGAGTATTGGCTCATAATCTATATAATCATGTGTGTTTCGAAGGTTGTTTGAAAATTTTTGCATAATAAGCATGAGTTCGGATTCATCGGCGTATATTGCGTATGCTCTGATAAAAAACAATTTTAGCCACAGGCGCCTGCATTTCGTGATGTGTGAATATAAGTATTCTTTTAAGTTGAAGTTCAATGCGCTTGGGTTTAGAAATAGAGGTTGCAAATGAATAAATCTAAGCTCACAACTTCTTTTGCTTTTTGGATTGTCTATTTGTGAACATAAGTAATCTACTAACTCTTGAGTTAGTGGTTCTGTTCTAAGAAGACGAAGAAGATTGTCATACTTTTCATAGGGAATGTAGTAGTCGTTGTAAACATAATTCTCTTTAAGTTCTTGAAGTAGATTCATAGTTATCATTCCTATATGGTATATTCCTTGATTATAATAGCATAAGGCTTAGAAAGATTCAATAAAGTAAATGTAAACTTTTCATTCCCCTGCTAAACTCCTGCTGCAAAAGTAGATACAAGTAGTAGATTGTGCTTATGTTTAATATATATGTGCGGTGGGGGATAAAACCTAATAGAAACAATGAAAGCCGTTTTAATGAGAGTTAAAGCGGCTTTTGACATAAAAGAAACAGGACACCACGAAATGTGATGTCCTGTATTTTGGCAGGGGCAGAAGGACACAAATCCGCTTTTGGCGGATTTTCACTGCTTGACGACCAAAATCTTGTTGATTTTGGTACCCGTCTTCGCACCTTGCACCTAAAAAACAGTCCACAGGACTATTTTTCTTAACGGTGCAAGCCCACTTTGGGTTCAAGTCCTTCAGTATTCCAAGTGAAAATAAAAACGACCATCCGTGTGGATGGTCATCTTTATTTTGGCAGGGGCAGAAGGACTTGAACCCTCGGCACGCGGTTTTGGAGACCGCTGCTCTACCAACTGAGCTATACCCCTATATTTGTTTGTGCAAAAGCGGAAATGCTTATTGCGACTAAAATATATTACCACGAAGTTTTATGTGTGTCAAGGGGTTTCATGCGATTATTTTGAGTTAATTTGGAGATTGGCGTAAGGTGAGCAGGCTATATACTCTTCTTAAAACAAATAATGCGATTGGTTTCTTTGAAGCCGGCGGCTAAATGAAAACTGAGGCTTTGGGCGTTTTGAAGTTCGCAATCACTGGCGAATTCTGTGCATCCCATTCCTTTTGCCCATTCTTCACAGGTTTTAAGTAATTCGATTGCATAGCCTTTGGTGCGATAAGCTTCTTCTACAAATATACCCTCAAGATAACCGACAGGGGAGGAATTTGTGCCTTCTACATAGTCGTGGCGCAGACTGCACTGAGCAAAGCCGACGGGTTTGTTGTCGGAATACTTTAGAAAGTATACGGCGTTTTTGCTGTTTATTGTGTCGGCAAAGTTTTCTGTAAGTTCTTGGATGGTGTGACTATCCCACATTTTTATTGCGAGAGTTGCAAGTGTTTTGCAGTCGGTTGGAATTGCTTTTTTTATCAAGATTTTCACCTCTGAAATAAGGCTTTATTTGTAAAAGGGATGCAACAATTTTATTGCATCCCTTTTAGTATGTCAGGATTATAATGATTTGATAATATCATCAATTACTTCGCGTTCGTCAAAGTGGTGTTTGATGCCGTTGATTTCCTGGTAATCCTCGTGGCCTTTGCCTGCGAGGACAATGATATCGCCGTCCTGTGCGTTTTCTATGCAATAGCGGATAGCGTCAACGCGATTGGGGACAATTACATAGTTGCCGTTTGTTTTATCGATACCTGTTTTGATGTCTGCGATAATATCGTGAACGCTTTCGAATCTTGAGTTGTCTTCGGTAATTACAGAAAGGTCAGAGAGTTTGCCCGAAACTTCGCCCATTTCAAAGCGTCTGGCTTTGGGGCGATTGCCGCCTGCACCGAACATTGTAACGAGGCGGTTAGGATTATACTCTCTGAGTGTTGTGAGGACACTTTCCATAGAAGCGGCGTTGTGAGCGTAATCGATTAGAAGGGTATAATTTCCGGGAACGGAAACTACCTCGACTCTGCCTTTAACTTTAACGGTATCGAGTCCTTTGAGTATGCTCTCATCTGCTACATTCATAAGTGAGCAGACAGAGATTGCGGCGAGTGCGTTATATACGCTGAATCTGCCGGGGATTGCTACATCAACAGCGAGTTCTTTTTTGCCTGTAACTCTAAAGTTTACTCCTACATAACCGCTTTTTGCGATGAGCTTATCATCTGCACCTGTAAGGTCAGCATTTTCTGAATATCCGTAAGTCTTAATTTCGCAGGTAGCGTTTTTGATTATTTCCTCGCTAGCGGTGTCATCAATATTTATGATGCCTGTTTTGCACTGCTTGAAGAGCATAGTCTTGCAATATAGGTATTCCTCCATATTCTCGTGCTCGTTACCGCCGATATGGTCGTGAGAGAAGTTTGTGAAAATACCGTAGTCAAAAAGGATGTTGTCTGTGCGGTGTTGTTTAAGTCCAATGGAAGAAACCTCCATAATCAGAGCAGAACAACCTTTTTTAACCATTTTTCTCATAGTCTGATGAATCTCGTAAGATTCAGGGGTGGTATTGTTGGTTTTGAAAACCTCATTGTCAATGATTATACCGAGTGTACCGATAGTGCCTGTTTTTATTCCTGCGGCCTCGAGAATAGAACGAATCATTGCTACAGTTGTTGTTTTGCCTTTTGTGCCGGTGATTCCAATAGTAATAAGCTCTTTTGCAGGATTACCGAAATATTCAGCACTCATCTTAGAAAGGGCAGCACGGGCGTCCTCTACTTTAATAACGGTGACGTTTTCAGGAACATCAACATCTTCGGTAACGATGAGGGATGTGGCACCTTTTTCTACAGCGTCGACGGCATACATATGACCGTCGGTAGCATAACCTTTGATACAAACAAAGCAGCAACCCTCGATAACTTTGCGAGAGTCGTAGATAACATCAGACACATCAACATTATCGGTACCCTGGACTGTTTTGTAGGGTGTGGAAAGAAGCAGGTCTTTGAGTTTCATATAGTTCAACTCCTATATATTATAATGTATAGACATATTCCTTTATGTTAAATTTACAACTTTTCTTCCTTGTTGTCAATGGAAGGGTGAATAGAAACCTTTAACAGATATAGGGTTATTAAAAGAAAATTTGGGCAAATTACCCTATATATTGAAAAATGTGCTCTGCTTTACGCAATTTTGGATATATGGTTTTAGAAAATCAGCAAAAACTACTGTTTTGACAGTATGTGGTATGGCATTATGCACAAATGTGGTTACGGCGTAATGAATAAAAAACAGGCACTCTAATTGTATACTGTGCACATAATGATAAAAAATTAATGGCAAAATAACTAAAAGGAAGCTTTAGATTTATAGTTTTAGATAAAAAGTACAAAGGGAGTTGAAAAAAGCAGTAGGTTTGTGGTATTATTACTTTAGTGAAAATGTGCGTTTGTTGTGGTAAAGGCGAATGCACAGCACTCGGCACAGAGACTTGTGCTGAAATATTTTAGTAAAGGAGTTTTTTACCATGAAGACAAGAAAGATTCTTGCACTGCTCATGGCTGTTCTCATGCTTATCGGTTGCATGGCAGCTTGCGGCGGCAAGAGCGACGACACAAAAACAGACACAAACGCAGGCCAGACAGCTTCCGGTGACGAAGTTAACAATGGTGGCGCAGCAGTTACAGGTAATTCCTGGACTGATGAGATGATCGCTGAGTACGGCGAGGCTATCAAGATGGAAGCAAACGGCGAGACAATCAACCTCAAGCTCTGGGGTCCCGAGGCAGCTCAGGATGTTCTCAAGGCTCAGGCTGCTGCTTTCTGTGATCTCTTCAAGGATTACGCAACAATCGTTATCGATGTAAAGGTTCAGGGCGAGAACGACGCTGCAACTGCTGTTCTTAACGACGCATCTTCTGCAGCTGACGTATTCGGCTTCCCCTCTGACCAGCTTGACAAGCTCTACACAGCTGAAGTACTTGCTCCTGTTCTCTTCGAGGATCAGGTTAAGGCAGAGCACACAGAGGCTTCTGTAGCAGCAGCTTCCAAGGATGGCAAGGTTTACGGCTATCCCGAGACAGGCGACAACAGCTACATCCTCGTTTACGACAAGAGAGTTGTATCTGACGAGCAGGCTAAGTCCTTCGAGGGCGTTATCGAGGCTTGTAAGGCAGCTGGCAAGAACTTCATCATGGATGCAAAGAACGGCTTCTTCTCCTGTATGTTCCTCTACACAGGTGGTCTTAAGACAGAAGGCTTCGAGGCTGACGGTCTTACACAGGCATTCAACGATTATGACATCGATGCAGTTACAGCATCCGTTAAGGCATACGCAGAGCTCTTCAAGAGCGCTGGCTCCACATTTGTAAGCTCCGACACAGGTACAGTATCTGACGGCTTCAAGAACAACACATGTGGCGCAGGTATTGCAGGTAGCTGGAACATCAGCGACATCAAGAAGGCTCTTGGTGACAATGCTGGCTACGCAATCATCCCCACAATCGACATCAACGGCACACCCACACAGGCAGTTAACATGTTCGGTTACAAGTTCCTCGGTGTAAACAGCCAGTCCAAGAAGATCGGTACTTCTCACCTCCTCGCTCAGTACCTCACAGGTTACGATTGCCAGATGGAGAGAGCAGAGAAGCTCGAGTGGGCACCTTCCAACAAGGCAGCTCAGCAGTCCGAGTTCGTTCAGAACAACGCTTCCATGGCAGCATTCATGGCTCAGACAGCATACTCTGTTCCTCAGACAGGTCTTGCAGGTACATTCTGGGATCCGCTCGCAGCACTTGGTTCTTACATGTGCGAGAGCTCCAGCGATCTTTCTGACGCAACTCTGAAGGCTCAGGTTGAGGCTTGTATCGCAGCTATCCGTGACGAATAATTAATTAGAGTTATTGTTTCACGGTAATTTTGACTAACTGAAAGTAAAAGGGCGGCTCGGACAAAAAAGCCCGGGCCGTCCTGGACTTATCTTTAAAGGTCAAATTTATCTAAAGTTTTTAGATAAAGGAGAGTGATGATAGTGACATATACCGAGTATATGGCGATGAATCCTTTTCAGCGTTTCTGGTATAAGTTTACACAATTCATTAAGGCTATCCCTTCCGGAATAGGCAAGTTCTTCTGCGCTATCGGCAGAGGAATTAAAAAATTCTTTGTAGGAATTGCAACAGCAATTGCTAACTACTTTGTTGGCTTTGTTAAGGGTAATATTGTTACAAAGATTTCCTACCTTATTATGGGCTTTGGTAACTTTACCAGAGGTCAGTTTGTAAAGGGTATTTTCTTCTTTGCTGTAGAGGTTTTCTATATTCTGTTTATGATGTTCTTCGGTGTAAACTATCTTGCGCTGTTTGCAGAATTGACCGGTATCTATCATATTGAATATAAAGACTTCTTAGGCCAGAAGCTTGAACAGAAAATTTGGGATAACACCAGCGTACAGATTCTTCTTTACGGCATTCTGGTAATTATGGCTACAATTGCTGTTATAGCTATTTACTTTGTAAGCGTTAAGTCTTCAAGAAATGTTGAGGCTATAAGAAAAGCCGGTGGCAAACCCAATAATATCAAAGAAGATGCAAGAGATCTGTTGAATGCTAAGTTCCATTCCACACTTCTTTCTCTTCCCATTGTGCTTATTTGTGTGTTTGTTGTTCTGCCTTTGATCTTTATGATTGTTATGGCATTTACAAACTTCTCTAAAGAAGCATACAACTCATTTAACTGGGCCGGTACAACAAACTTCGACGAAGTGTTCTCCGGTGGCGCTGCTTCTATGGGTGTTACATTTGCAAAGGTTGCAGGTTGGACACTTATCTGGGCAGTTTTCGCAACTTTCTCCAACTACATACTTGGTATGGTAGTTGCTCTTATGATCAACAAAAAGGGTATCAAGCTCAAGAAACTCTGGAGAACAATGTTTGTTATGACAATCGCTGTTCCTCAGTTCGTTACACTTCTGCTTGTTGCCAAGATGTTAGGTCCCGAGCCTAACAGCCCCTTGAACCTGATTGCATCTATGTTTGGTTCTTCCGAAGCTATAAACATCTTTACACCTGCAAACAACGGCTTCCTTGCTCGTTTGGTTGTAATTCTTGTAAACGTTTGGGTAGGTATTCCTTACACAATTCTGATGACAACAGGTATTCTTATGAATATTCCCGAGGACCTGTACGAGAGTGCTCGTATTGACGGTGCAGGTCCCGTTAAGAGCTTTATGAAGATTACTCTTCCCTATATGCTCTTTGTAACAACACCTTACCTCATTACCACATTTATCGGTAATGTAAATAACTTTAATGTTATCTATCTGCTTACCGGCGGCGAACCTAAGGTACTGGATTACAAGTACGCAGCAGGTAAGACTGATCTTCTTATTACGCTCTTGTTCAAGTTGTCTGTTGACCAGCAGAGATATGGTCTTGGTGCTGCAATTGGTATTCTTGTATTTATTGTTTGCGCAACACTTTCTCTGGTTACATTCAATATGACCAAGTCAGCTAAGAATGAGGAGGCGTTCTCATGATAAAAAGTTATAAACTCAAAAGAGGAATCGCCAACAGCATTATTTATGTAATTCTTGCTGTAATGTGCTTGATTTGGGTATTCCCTCTCGTATGGATGGTAGCTCATTCATTCAGAGTAGGTATTGATGGTGAGGCACCCGCAAAATTTGCTACAACATTGTTCCCTCAGGTTCATGAACTTGGTTTTGACAACTACATCTCCTTGTTCAAGGATACTCTCTTCCTTCGTTGGTTTACCAACACCCTGATTGTAGCAACATGTTCTTGTATTATTTCTACACTGTCAGTTCTTATGGTAGCATACAGCTTCAGCCGTCTCAGATTTAAGGCTCGTAAGCCTTTCATCAATGTTGGTATGATTATGGGTATGTTCCCCGGATTTATGACAACAATTGCACTGTATCATATTCTGAAACTGTTTACATTGGACCAGACTCTTCTCGGTTTGATCCTCTGCTACAGCGGTGGTTCAGGTCTTGGTTATCTTGTTGCAAAGGGCTTCTTTGATACAATTCCCAGAGCACTTGACGAGGCTGCTACTATTGACGGTGCAAACAAGAATCAGATTTTCTGGAAGATCATTCTTCCTATGTCCAAGCCTATCGTTGTTTACACAGTTCTTACATCCTTCATCAATCCCTGGTGTGACTTCATTCTTGTTAAGATCATCATGGTTGATAAGGTTGAAAACTACACAGTTTCCAGAGGTCTTTGGGCATGGACCAGTATGGAAGAAATCGACGCACATTTCCGTCACTTCCTTGCAGGCTCCGTTGTGGTTGCAATTCCCATCACAGCACTCTTCCTTTACATGCAGAAGTACTATGTTGAAGGCGTTACAGCCGGCGGCGTTAAGGGCTAATGCAATAAAGGATTGTATTTGTAAAATACAAAAACATATAATATCAGACGGTTACCTTTTGGTAGCCGTCTTTTATTTTTTTGCAACTTATTATGTGTAATATTTGTTTTGTAAGAATATGTGGATTGATGTTTTTTCTGCTTTACTGTATAATTATTGTGACTTTAAATTTGGAGGAGACAAAATGAAAAATATTATATCCCTTATTCTTGTTTGCTTTATGATTGTTGGTATGCTCAGCCTTTCCGGTTGTGGCACACCTGAAGAAAATAAAGAAAACACAACAGAAACTGTCGGTACAGAATTAACCACGGGTACTCAAGGCTCAATACCTGAAGCTGAGATTGATCAGTTAGCTGTTCATGTTTCTGAGGATAAATTCAGAAACTACTATCATATCTGGGTTTGCTCTTTTGAGGATAGCAACGGTGACGAAACAGGTGACCTGCAAGGCATTATTGATCACCTTGACTATATAAACGATGGCGACCCTACAACAGATACCGACTTGGGACTTGACGGAATATGGCTTTCTCCCATTATGCCTTCAGACTCCTATCATAAGTACGATGTAGATGACTATATGGATATAGACCCCGAGTTTGGTGACCTTGAAACTTTTGACAAGCTCATTGAAGAGTGTAACAAAAGAGGAATTGCCGTGATTCTTGATCTTGTGCTCAATCACTGCGGTACAGGACACGAATTCTGGAAGAAGGCAATCGAAGAGGCTAAAGCCGGTAACCTTGATGGTTATGCGGATTATTACAGATTTAAAGAAGGCGCTAATCCCGGAAAAGGCTGGAGAAATATTATTGGTAAAAGCGGCCTTTGGTACGAAGGTCAGTTCAGCGGCGAAATGCCCGAGTGGAATCTTGAGTCCGAGAAGACCCGTGCTTATTTTGAGGAGGTTGCAAAGTTCTGGCTTGATCGCGGAGTTGCAGGTTTCAGGCTTGATGCTGTTATGTATATGACAGATGAAATAACAGATGGTGCTGATTTCCTTAACTGGTTCTATACTACAGCACAGAAGTATAATCCCGATGTATATATGGTAGGCGAAAACTGGCAGAGCAATTCTTTTATTTATGATACTTACGCCTCAGGTATAGACAGCCAGTTTGCGTTTTCTTTTGCAACTGCATCAGGTCAGTTTGCAACAGCAGCTAAATCCGGCAACGGAAACGCTCTTGCTGCACAGCTAAAGAAATATGACTCTAAATCCAAAGAGGCAAATGAGAATGCAATCAACGCATTCTTCCTCTCTAATCACGATATGGTGAGAATTGCCAACACTTTTGCAGGCAATATTGAGGATCAGAAAATGGCTGCTGCAGCATACCTTCTGACTCCCGGAAATTCTTTTACCTATTACGGTGAGGAGTTGGGTGCAAAGGTTCTTGCAGACAGAACCGAAAACGATGCATATTATCGCGGACCTATGAACTGGGATGATAATGTAGAGACAACAATCTGGTGTACAGCAAGTGCAACACAGGATTGGCCCTATGGCGGTGTAAAACAGCAGACAGAAGACGAGGATTCATTACTTACCTTCTATCGTCAGGCAGTTAAGGTTAAGAACCAGTCTCCTCAGATTGCAAGAGGTACTATCACAGAAACCTACACCTTCGATGAGTCGTCAATTTGTGCTTTTAAGGTAGAGTATGAGGGCGAAGCGGTTATGGTTATTCACAATATGAGTGATGATGAAACAATAACTCTTAACATTACCGAGGATATGCTCACAAATCCCGCTCTTCGCGGTGTGCTTTATGCAAATGCACAGAGCAAGGGCAAACTCACTATGGATAACAGTGTACTTACAATTCCTGCTCAGACATCTGTTGTGCTTGGAAGTAAATAATCTTAAAAAAAGGACAGCCAAGGCTGTCCTTTTTTTGCGTCTTGGGGTGGGTTTTCACAGGTTTAGCTTTTCTTTTATCCGATATATTCTTTTTTTACAAAAGATTAGAAATCGTCCTTACAAACACCGACAAAACAGGGAAGATTAAAAGAATATAATATATCTGTATTAACTTTTTATAAAAAGACAGGAATGAAAAATATGGACGCATTAAAAGATTTAAGAAAAGAAAAGTCGGAGCAACTGAAATCAAAGTATCTGGTAAGAGCAATTGTACTCAGAGTGGTTTATTTCCTATTGGGAGTTCTTATATCTCGGGGGTCAGTGCTGGGTGAATTGTCACCTTTTGGTCCTGCTTTTGTAGCGGCTGTGCCTTTTGGATTTACATTGACGGCACTCTGCGGCAGTGTGCTCGGATACATAATTTCTGCTCCTGCTGATGCTTTCAGATATATGGCAGTTATAGTTGCTATCGGTGCTCTCAAGTGGCTGCTGAGCGACTTCGAAAAAATTGCCAAAAGCAGATTATTTGCGCCTTTGGTCACATTTGTGCCTATGATTTCTACGGGCTTTGTAATGCTTTATGTAAGCACAAGCAGACTTTCGGACTTGGGGATATGTATTGTAGAAACAATGATTTCTTCTGCGGCGGCGTATTTCATATACCGAAGTATAGAGCTTATGATGTCGACAAAAAGTTTATCGGGATTTTCAGCTCAGGAGATAGCCTGTCTTACAGTATCAGTCTGTATAGTAATGCTATCCTTTGCTACCATAACTTTTTTCGGGATTTCGGTAGGCAGATTGCTTGCAGTAATCACGGTAATGCTTTGTGCAAGATACGGAGGTGTTTCAGGCGGTAGTATCAGTGGAATTGCCACGGGAGTGGTGTTCAGTCTACAGTCTCTGAGTATGGCCTTTATTTCGGGTGCGTATGGATTTTCGGGGCTGGTGGGAGGAATATTTTCTTCTGTTGGCAAGTTTGCTGTGATGACAGCCTTCACCGTGTGCAATACAATACTTTCATTGGCTTCGGCTGACGAGGAGCTTATAATGTCTTTGTTCGTTGAGTGCCTTCTGGCATCGGGTGTTTTTATGCTTATCCCTTCAGATTTCGGCAATACGATCCGTGCGGCTTTTTCTCCTTCGGAACGGGGAAATAACAGTGAGTCTATACGCAGAACAGTTACCGCAAGGCTTGACCACGCGGCCTATGCTCTGGAGGGTGTTACTGACTGCGTAACTGCAGTTGCAAAGAAACTCCGAAAGTACACAAGCGAAGATGAAGATATGAATATGTTTGAGTCGGCAATAAAAAGTACCTGTTCGTGCTGCGGGCTAAAGGTTTACTGTTGGGACAAAATGACAGAGCTGACTCGTGATGATTTTCGTAAACTTGCTGAAATTCTCCGTCAGACAGGCTTTGTGGATGAAAAAGATATAAGCGAAAATTTTGTGAAAAAATGCTGTAAGCAACGAGAACTTGCCATGAGTATTAATGACAGCTACAAAGAACATCTCTCTGATTTAGCGGCACAGAGGAGGATTATGCAAGTGCGATCTGTGGTGGCAGATCAGTTTTCTGGACTTAGTAATATGCTTTGGGATTTATCCGAGGAGTTTGAGTCCTGCGATAATTTTGATACGGATAGTGCCGAAAGAATTACAGATGCTCTAAAACATCAGGAGGTTGGGGTTCTGGACTGCAGCTGCAGAATTGATAAAGGCAAGGGGATGACCGTGGAACTTGAACTGCTGAATAATTCCGCAAATCCCGTTGATATAAAGCTTGTGCAGAGGGTGGTGTCCAAAAATTGTGGCAGAAGATTCGACTTGCCTGTAGAGAGCGTGGCTGTGGACAGAATGCGACTTGCAATGAGCGAAGTTTCTCAGTACGATGTGGAGATCGGTACCTCCCAGCACATATCGGGAGATGGCAACCTCTGCGGAGATTGTCTTGATTATTTTATGAATGGTATGGGCAGTATGGTGGCTGTTATCAGTGACGGAATGGGCTCAGGAGGTGCTGCGGCAGTGGACTCTAATATGGCGGTATCTGTGCTTACAAAACTTCTGCGGGCAGGGCTTTCCTACGATTGTGCCTTGTCGGTAGTGAACTCCGCTTTAATGATAAAATCCGAGGAAGAATCTATGGCTACGCTGGATGTGGCCGATATTAATCTCTTTACGGGCAAGGTCAGTTTCCTCAAAGCAGGTGCACCTGTAACTTATGTGCGAAAAGGTGGCAGAGTACACCGCAGAGAGTTTCCCTCTTTGCCTGTGGGCATACTTGGAGATGTAAAATTTATGAAGGATGCTATTACTCTTTTCGAGGATGATGTTATACTTATGGTGTCTGACGGAGTACTTGCAGGGGACGATAAATGGGTAGAGGATCTGCTGAAAAATTGGAACGAAGCACCCGCACAGGACTTTGCCTCGGTAGTAGTGAACGAAGCTATGAAACGCAGACGTGACCCTCACGACGATGACATAACCGCAATTGCAATAAAAATGATAGAAAACGGATAAAGAAAAAGGAGCATACAGTAATTGTATGCTCCTTTGAGTTTGTTATTAATTATTTTGTACGGATAAGAGTAAATGAAGATTTGCCTACGGTAGCCTTTCCATCCTTGAAAGTAACATTACCGATAGTGTAAAGGGTTTCAAGTACATTTTCTTTAAAGTCGATGGTTTCATCTTTGTCGGAGGGGTTTACGAATGCAACATAGTCACCTCTGCGGTATGCAAAGGGATACTTGCCTTTTTCTGCATATACAACCTCGAAGCCGGAGTCGTTGCCAAGCTGAGGAATCTTGTGACGAAGAGCGATGATGTCTGTAACAACCTTGTAAATGGAATTGGGGTCATCCTTCTGATTTTCAACAGTGGGAGCACCTTCAAAACTGTCAACAGGCAGATAGAGTTTATCTGCATCCGCTGTGGAGAAGCCCATATTCTTGGTGGAATCCCACTGCATAGGAGTACGGGAACCTGTACGGGAATAGCCGCCCTCACGGCTTGTAAGCTCTTCCTGATATCTCATACCGAGCTCGTCGCCATAGTAGAGGAAGGGAACACCGGGCATTGTGAAGATCATAGCGTGAGATAGCTTGATTGTTTCTTTGTCCATATACCAGGTAGCACGGGGCATATCGTGGTTATTGGTCATAAAGGAGATATAGCCCTTGTCCTTTGTAAGCTCAAAGTTAGGAACATACTCTTCAAGGAATTCTGTGATATCGCCGTTACCGCTCTTGTGGAAGAATGCCTTATTTGTGCGGTTTTCGTCAAGATAGCGGAAAAGTTTGGAGTATCCGTTGCCGTAGTGGTCAAGGTAGAAGTCCATATGGAAGCCGCCGTCAATGATTGCTCTTTCGGGATAGCACCACTCTGCAACCAAAGCACATTCGGGATAATCTTTGTCCATCATCTCGCGGATGTCCTTCCAGATTTTTGCTGTGTAAGTTTTGTCCTTGTCCTCTTTAACAAGAGAGTCTGCCATATCAACGCGGAAACCGTCTGCACCCATATCCATCCAGAATCTCATAATATCTTTAAGAGCTTCTGCTGTAGCCTTACAGTCGGGGTGATCAGCAGGTAACTGCCAATCGGGATATTTAATATCGCCAAAGCCGTAGTTAAGAGCAGGCTGAGAAGAGAAGTAGTTAACAAGATAGTTTCCGTCACGCTCGCAGATACCGCACATAAGACGGTAATCGGAGGGAGCATCCCAAACGGAGTTTGTGAAGATATAGCGGTTGGAGAACTCGCTTTTCTTGGCTTTTTTAGCTTCTTGGAACCAAGGGTTAGTGTCTGATGTATGACCGGGAACAAGGTCAAGGAGTACTTTGATGCCCATTTCGTGTGCGGCATCAAGGAGACGCTTCATATCTTCGTTTGTGCCGTAGCGTGCTGCAATCTGCTTGTGATTTCTTACATCATAGCCTGCATCCATAAAGGGAGAGTCATAAACAGGATTGAGCCACAAAGCGTTACAACCTAAGGATTTTACATAAGGAAGCTTTTCGATAATACCCTGAAGGTCACCAATACCGTCACCGTTGGTATCGTAAAAGCTCTGAGGATAAATTTCGTAAAAAACTGCATTTTGAAGCCATTTTGGCATAAGGGGTTACCTCCTTGGATTAATTAAAATTATCTGCTATTAGTGTATCACTAAAGACAGAAATTTTCAATATAAAAGTTATAAACTTCCATCCAAAAACAATCACTTGCAAAGTACAACCCATATGAATAGTATGGTATATAGGCAGAGGCAACAAAAGGTTCTTTGCAAGGAGGGAATTTATGACTATCGAAAAACTCAGCGAGAAAAAAGTTCTTATATCTTTGTGCGACGAAGATATGTTGGAGTTTAGTCTCGATATAGAAACAATGGGGCTTATGTGCGAAAAATCGAGAAGCTCTATACTCAGGCTTTTAAAGCTTGCAATAAAAGAAACCGGAATGAACGCAAAAAGCAAAACTGTGCTTATGGAGGCTTTGCCATTGCGGAGCGGATGCTTGTTTCTTTTGACATTTACAGAAAAAAGCAAAGAAAATACCTATAAGCTGAAGAAGAGCGGAGAATGTATCTGCTTTGCTTTTGCTGATGCAGAGAAGATGCTTTGTGCTGCCGAAAGCCTGTATCTGAAAAGTATAAAAACTTACTGTGAAGGCTTGTGGCTTTACAAAGGAAAATATTATTTGATTTTTGGGTTTCCTATAATAAAAAATAAGGTAAGAACAATTCTGGAATTTTATGGCAAAGGAGCAAAAAGGTCTGCTCTTGCTGTTTCGCGAATAAAAGAAGGTGGAAAACTTTTGTGTACTCAGAACACTCTGTATGATGTTGGTAGAAGGCTGAGCACAAAGTCTTTTCACGAAATTTATGATATAGACAGATAAAAAAACAAGCCATCTCGAACAGATCCGATGATGGCTTGTTTTGTTGTTTACTAATGTTCGGTGATTTGCGGCGTCGAGCTTAACTTTTTGAGGCTGCGGTGCTCGGCGCTTCTGTGTCACGCACTCTTACAGCTTCGCTGATCCCCAAAACTTCTCACAGTCCTTTGATTTGCTTGTACGGATTTATTTATCGTTAAATCCGCACTTTTCAGCAAATCACTCGTCCCATGGAAGTTTTGTGGGCTACGCTGAGAGTGCGCTTCTTTATTGCTGCGATTCGCCCTGGTCAGCCATAAGGGTTATAGCTATTTCAACTGTTTTTCCGCTTCGGGTTTTGTAAACAGAGATTGTAACCTTGTCGCCCGGTTTGTGTTTTGCAAGAACAGCGTAAATATCAGAGAAGGATGTAATCTCTGTATCGTCAATTGCAGTGATGATATCATTTGTTTCGATACCTTTGTTGTAACAAGGACCATCTTTTGAAATCTCACCAATAAGAATGCCTGCGGGAATCTGATAGTACTGCTGCATAGAGATGTTTACTTCTGTGCCCGAAATACCCAATCTTACGCGATTTTCTACATATCCTTTGGAGATAAGATCGTCAACAATATCTTTAACAGTTGCGCTGGGAATTGCAAATCCCATACCCTCGTAAGAGGAAGCGCTGATTTTTGCTGTATTGATGCCGATAACCTGACCATAGATATTGCAAAGAGGACCACCGCTGTTACCGGGATTGATAGCGGCATCTGTCTGAATATATGCTACCTGAGAAGAGAGAGAAAGCTCTCTGTTGAGTGCAGAAACAACACCTCTTGTAAGAGTGTTCTGGAATTCTATACCGCCGGGGTTACCTACTGCAATTACATCCTGACCAACCTCAACGTATTTGGAATCGCAGAAGTTTGCAGGAGTAAGATTGTTTGCGTTGACCTTTAAAACAGCAAGGTCTGTTCTTGAGTCGTAGCCGATGATTTTTGCTTCGTATATAGTGCCGTCATTGGTAACTATCTGTACATAGTAAAGAGACCTGCTGTCGCCGATAACATGGCTGTTTGTGATGATATAACCATCTTTGGAAACGATAATGCCTGTACCCTGAGACGCAGGGTTGCTGGCAAAACCGTTTTCGTAGCATACTACACCGATGGTGGACTCAGCTACTGTTTTGTATGCGTACTGGGTTGTGTACTTTGCTTTATCGGTGTGATCCTGAGGGATGGGGTTAAGAGTTATTTTTGTATTGTTGGAATAAAGATCTTTATCACCCTCGGGCAGAGGAACAACATTGTTATCCTTATCGGGAGTTTCGTCTTTTTCCGTGTTGTCGGGAACCTCGGTGTTGTTTTTGTTATCTTCGGAGAACAGAGTAGGGATATCTGAGCTTTCAATGTTTGATTTGGAGCTATCTGAACCGCCGCCGATGATATATCCGCACATTCCGAAGAATCCGAGAGCAAACAAACCAACAAGTATCCAAAGAATTATAAGAAGTACATTTGACCCTTTCTTTTTCTCGGGAGGAGTGGGTGCAACAGGAGGCTGCTGATAATAGTAGGTGGGTTGTTGCACAGGAGGTTTCGGGGGATTGTAGTACTGATTCTGAGGAGTTTGGGGATTCTGAGGAGGAGTTTGCTGATACTGATAAGGACTTTGAGGCTGTGTATAACGAGGCTCTGCAGGAGGTGTGTTGTACACGGGAGGATTGTACACAGGAGGATTGTACACAGGGGGAGTGTATACAGGTGGAGCAGACTCTGCGGGAGTTGCCTCAACAGTAGTCACATCTTCAATTGTCTGAGGAGCTGTGTGATTGTTCAAGTAGGGATTTGTTTCAATATTATCCTCAGGGAATGTGGTTGTTTCCTCGGCTTCAGAATCTGCTTCGGTTTCAATAATAATTTCTTCCTTTGTTTCCGAAGTGAGCACAGGGGTCGCTTCCTCTAAAACATCAGGCGTTTGGTTTTCGTTTGCATCTGATAAGAGGTCGTTGTTAAAGTTATTTTCGTTATTCATTAATTTTCCTCCTTTATGATTTCGGGGAGTTCTTTTTGTTTTTTTGGAATATCCGGAATCCAGAATGTAAATCTGGTATAACTGCCTTGTTCGCTCTCTACACCAATGTTACCGCCGTGAAGCAATATGATTGAGCGCACGATGTAAAGTCCAAGACCCATACTTTTTTTGTTGATACTTCTGGATTTGTCTGCCTTATAGAATTTATCAAAAACAAGGCGGATATCCTCCGGGGGAATACCTTCACCGCTGTTTTCTACATATACATAAGCTCTGTTGTCTTTTTGTGCAAAGCCAAAACGGATGTATCCGTTGTTGTCTGTGAATTTGATTGCATTTTCAACAAGATTATAAAGTACCTGATGAATAAGGTCTGCGTCACCGTAGATTTTCATATCTCCGTCGCTCTCAAGACCTTCTATGCTAAGGTGTTTTTTCTCGATTTCGCCCTCAAAACCCAGCAAGACATTGAACACTGTGTCTTGAATGACAAAGGGAGATTTTTTGAGGGTGATTTCTCCGCTGTCAATTTTTGATAGGGATATCATTGAGGTGACAAGGCGGTTGAGTCGCTTTATTTCATGAGATATGATGCCCAGATAGTAGTCCTGTTCTTCCTTTGGAATAGTGTTATCCAAAATTCCGTCAATATATCCTGCGATGGTTGTCATAGGTGTTTTGAGTTCGTGGGATACATTGGCAATGAAGTTTCTTCTCATACCCTCGGAAGAGGCAAGGGAGTCTGCCATTTCATTGAAAGCGGTAGCAAGTTCACCGATTTCGTCATTGGATTTTATATGACCTCGGCTTTCAAAGTCGCCTACTGCAAAGCGCTTTGCAGCATCAGCCATCTGCTTCAAGGGTCTGGTCGTGTTGTAGGCATAAACCGTTGAAAGAATAAAGATAAGTGTGGCAGTTACAACTATAATCAAGAAAATAATTCCGAAGATTGTGGGGGTGTAGTCTGCTGTCCAAAGAGATGTCTGAGCTACAAGGCAGTAACCCAAAATCTCGTTACTGTGGACTTTGCAGTAATAGGGCACAGCAGAAATATAGTATCGTTTATTGTAAGTGTTCTGTAAAGTGCCATGCTCGTAATAGTTGCCATGTTTTAGTTTGTCCATTACAGCAGGGTGTAGCCTCATTGCACCGGGGGTCATGCTTTTGTCAGAAGAATACAGCAGGATGCCGTCTTTGTCTACTACTATGATAAAAGCTCTCATAGACTCGGACATAGAGTCAAAAGCGTTGTTGGCAATTGCAAAGTCATTTCCTCTTATACTGTTTGTGCCGTATGAAATGTTTCCTGCATATTCCGCAACAATCTGAGAGCTTTCTTCAAGAGAACTACGCTTGTAATCCTTTATCTGTTTTGAAACGGGAAATGCAAGGATACCGCAGACGACAATAAGACTTATAAGAGTAACGGCAAGGCTGAAGAATAAAAATTTCCTGAAAACTGATTTAGTCATAAATATTATTCCAGTGTTACAAATTTATAGCCTCTTGCCCATACGGTGCGAAGTTCCCATTTGTCAGAAGCTCCGTCAATTTTTTCGCGTATGCGCTTGATGTGTACATCAATGGTGCGGCTTTCACCGCAATAATCAAAGCCCCATACCTCGTCAAGAAGCTGATCACGGGAGAACATCTGATTGGGGTTACTTGCAAGGTGATAAAGAAGCTCAAGCTCCTTTGGCGGAGTGCTTATAAACTCACCTTTTACCTTGAGTTCGTAGTTGGTAAGGTTAATCACAAGGTTGTCGTAACGAACCTCTTTAATAGCAGCGCTGTCGGGGGAAGTTGTTCGTCTGAGCACAGCTCGGACACGGGCAACAACCTCTTTTGTTTCAAAAGGCTTTACAATATAGTCGTCGGCTCCGAGCTCCAGTCCGAGAACCTTGTCAAAGGTTTCGTCTTTTGCGGTTATCATAATTATGGGACACTCAGAAGTCTTTCTTATTTCTCTGCATACCTGCCAACCATCAAGCTTCGGGAGCATAATATCGAGAAGGATAAGATCGGGATGGGAGGTTTCAAAAAGTTGCAGGGCTTTTTCGCCGTCTTCTGCAATAATAGTTTCAAAACCTTCTTTCTCAAGATAAATACGAAGAAGGTTACAGATGTTGCTGTCGTCGTCTACAATAAGTACTTTATATGATGTCATAATCAATACCTCCGATATAATTTATTATATCATTTTTTACGGGTTATTAGTGAACAAATTGGAAACAAACAGTGCATACATCTGACGACTTTGTGAACAATTCGTAAAATTTAAAGAATTTTTGATAATTTATAAAAAGAACCTGCAGATGCGGACATCTGCAGGTTCTTAAAAATCTTGTCTGATACGATCTAAAAAGATTAATAAGGCTGTGAGATACACCTGCGGAAGGTGTCGAGAATATATTTAACATCATCATCAGAAAGAGTGGTGTTAAGGGGGAGAGTAAGCTCGTTTTTATACATATCGTAAGCATTGGGATAATCTTTGATATCGAAACCCAGCTCTTTGTATGCTGTAAGCAGGGGAAGAGGCTTAAAATGTACATTACAGATAACGCCGTTTTGAGCCATACGCTTAAAGAAGGTGTTGCGGTATTTCTCGCCTTTGCCCGTAAAACGAACAAAGTAAAGGTGACCGCTGCTTCTATGATTATCGCCTGCGTGGTCAAGAACAGTTATGGGAAGATCTGCAAAAGCCTTATTGTAGCGCTCGATAAGCTCGTGACGACGATTAAGCATTTCGTCGTATCTTTCAAGCTGAGCAAGACCCAGCGCGGAAAGAATATCGGGCATATTGCATTTGTACTGAGTTTTTACAACATCATATTCCCAGGATGTACCTTTGTTTTTAGCATACGTATCTTTTGTCTGTCCGTGGAGGGAGAAGAGCATATACTGGCGGTAAAGCTGGTCATTATCGAGACCCTCGATAGAACGCCATGTTACAGCGCCGCCTTCGCCTGTTGTAAGATTCTTAACAGCATGGAAGCTGAAGTTGGTAAAGTCTGCTGTTTCGCCGCACATCTTGCCGTTTCTCTGTGCACCGAGAGCATGAGCGGCATCACACATAACAATAACTCTGTTATAGATTTTCTGCAGGTCGTTGTTAGGCTTAAAGAGGTGCTTTTTTCTCTCAACAGCGGCATAGATTCTGTCGTAATCGCACATTACACCTGCAAGGTCAACGGGGACAATTGCTTTTGTACGCTCGTTGATTGCTTCTTCCATTTTATCGTAGTCCATCTCAAAGCTGTCTTTAGCGCAGTCGATGATGACGGGAGTTGCACCAATATGGCAGACAATGGAAGCGGTAGCGGTGTAGGTGTATGCGGGAACAATAACCTCGTCTCCGGGGCCGATGCCGAGGATACGCAGGGTCATTTCTGCACAGGCTGTTTGAGAAGAAAGACAAACTGCTCTTTCTGTGTTGCAGAATTCTGCAATTTTCTGCTCAAAAAGTTTGGTTTTGGGACCTGTTGTTATCCAGCCGGATTCAAGAACTGATACAACAGCGTCGATTTCAGCCTTTGTAATATCCGGTGGTGAAAAGGGTATGTTTTTCATAATTCTTATCTCCTGATTACTCAAAAAGAAAATTGAACATCTTAAACCAACCTAAATTATACTACATTTGTTAATTTATGTAAAGTCTATTTTTTAAGATTAATTCTCAATTCCGAGAGTCTGAGATACTTGTTTTTTGTTGCAAGTCCGCCCCTTAGGTGACGCTCGGATTTGTTATGTTCCATAACCTCTTTTACCTCGCTGTAAAGGGCGGGGTTAAGGGTGCGGAGTCTTTGGCTTACATCCTTGTGAACCGTGCTTTTGCTTATTCCGAATTTCTTAGCGGCAAGGCGGACAGTGGCTCGATTTTCGATAATATATTCACCAAGTAAAGCGGCTCGTTCCTCTACTGTTCCCTTCATAAAATATTGCCTCCTGTAAAACAAAATTAGTTAAATATATGCGTATCGGGGACAGGATATAACAAGGGAAAAAATAAGGAAGATTTTTGTTTACATAAGAGGTGTTTTGTGGTATGATATAGGGTAGGAATTTAATATCCTTTGACAATAGGGTAGTAACTTAGAAATATAGATGCGGACAAAGTTTTCGCAATTGTGTGTATGAATCGGAGACTCAGTTATGAAAAAGAAAAAAAACACTTACATTTCAGCAGACCAGAATTTATACGGAGGCAGAGCATATCGTTTCTTCAAACGATTGGCTGATGTGCTCTTTTCGGGACTGCTGATACTTGTGCTTTCACCCTTTATGCTTCTTATAGCCCTTATCATAGTCCTGACAAGCAAGGGCTCACCGCTGTTTTTACAGAAGCGTGTGGGTAAGGATAAAAAGCTCTTTACCATCCTTAAGTTCCGTACAATGTACAGCAATACTGCTAAGGATGTTCCGACTCATCTTCTTGATGATCCCAACCGCTTCCTGACACCTATCGGCAAAATACTCAGAAAATTAAGCCTTGACGAGCTTCCTCAGCTTTTCAACATCTTTGTGGGACAGATGTCCTTTATCGGCCCCAGACCTGCACTCTGGAATCAGGACGACCTTGTTAAACTTCGTGACAGATGGGGTGCAAACAATGTTCGTCCCGGCCTTTCAGGTTGGGCACAGATTAACGGCAGAGACGAATTGGATCTTCCTGTTAAGGCAAGATACGATGGCGAGTATGTTGAGAAAATGTCCTTTGCCTTTGACCTTAAGTGCTTTGTAAAAACCTTTACCTCTGTTATTTCTGCAAAGGGTGTGCAGGAGGGCAGAGCAGACGATTTATCACAGCGTCCTGTTAAAATCTGTATGGTTACAACTATTGCAAAGGCTTTCGGCTGGTTTGTTTCCGATTCTGCAAAGAATTTTGCGGAGAAGGGATTTGATGTAACCGTTATGTGCGGAGATATGGACGAGGAGTTTGTAAAGAAGCATTCTCAGTTCGCAAAGGTAAGACCTGTTCCTCTTGAGAGAGGTATCGGTATTAAGTCGATCTTCAAGAGCGTTAAAGAAATGAAGCGCATCTTTAAAGAAGAAAATTTTGATATTATCCAGTATTCAACTCCAAATGCAGCACTTTGCTGCAGCCTTTGCGGCAGGGCGTTCAAAAGGATTAAAATCCGCGTTTATGGTCAGTGGGGACTCAGATATGTTGGCTTTGACAAGGGACTCAGTCGCTTTGTGTTTAAGTTTATCGAAAAGTTTACCTGTAAAAAAGCAACACATATTATTTCCACAAGTCCCAAAAATATGGAGTTTGCTATTCAGGAAAAGCTCTGCAACAGCAAGAAGATTACCGTTATCGGCAAGGGCGGTACAATCGGTGTGGACTTCTCGGTTTACGATATTACCAAAAAGGAAGAAAACCGAAAGATTATCAGAAAAGAATATGAGATTCCCGACAGCACCTTTGTGTTCAGTTACATAGGCAGACTTAATGCAGATAAGGGCGTGGGTGAACTTCTGGCAGCATATAAGGAGCTGCTTAAAGATACCCCCGACTCAAGACTTATGCTTATCGGTATGGATGATGCCACAAATCCTGTTGATAAAGAGCTTATGGATTGGGCAAAGTCCTGCGATAAGATTATTATGACAGGCGGTGTACCTGCTCCTCGTGTAGCACAGCTTATGTCAGCAACAGATATTCTGGTACATCCTACATACAGAGAAGGGTTCTCTATGGTGCTTCAGGAGGCAATGGCTATGGCTCTGCCCATAATCACTACCGATGTACCGGGTCCCAGCGAGGTTATTGTAAACAAAAAGACAGGTATTCTTGTACCTGATCACAGCGATAAAGCTTTGTATGATGAAATGAAGGCACTTATGAAGGATACAGAGCGTCGCGAACTTTATTCGCAGAAGGGCAGAGAGAGGGTTGAAAGATTTTTTGCCCGACCCGTTATGCTCAGAAACATTTACACCCATTATTGTAAGCTTCTTGGTATTGACGACAGACACATTAAGCTTATGTATCTTACAGCCAGTCCTTCAGCTGCACTTGAGGCAGAGGATGCAGGCGTTGACAGAATATTCCTCGACCTTGAAATTCTCGGTAAAGAGGAAAGACAAGGTCACCTTGATACAGTTGTATCCCACTCAAGTCTTGATGATATTGCTCCTCTTCGAAAGGTGATAAGTAAGTCAAAACTTCTTGTAAGATGTAATCCCATACATAAAAACATCAGCACAGAGATTGACAGAATTATCGATGACGGTGCAGATATAATTATGCTTCCTTTCTTTAAAGAGGCAAAAGAGGTTAAGACCTTCCTTGAACTTGTAGGCGGAAGAGTAAAGACAGTACTTCTCTTTGAAACCGCAGAGTCGGTAGAAAATGTGGACGAAATTCTTGAGCTCGAGGGTATAGACGAGGTATTTATCGGTCTTAATGACTTACATTTGAGCTATGGTATGAACTTTATGTTTGAACTTCTTGCAAACGGCACAGTTGAAAAACTTTGCAGAAAGTTCAAAGAAAAAGGTCTTCCTTACGGCTTTGGCGGTATTGCAAAGATTGGCGAAGGTTTACTTAAGAGTGACCTTGTTATTGCAGAGCATAAGCGACTGGGTTCCACCTGTGCAATTCTTTCCAGAACATTCCGTAACGAAGTTGATGCCAGCCGACCCATTGACGATTTCAGAGGAGAGATTATGCTTCTTCGCAATCGTGAATTTGAAGTTAATCATTGGGACGAAGAACAGTTTGAAAACAATCGCTTGAATGTGGTTGAAATTACAAACAAAGTTGCCGAAATACTCAAAGAAAAGAAAAAGGCAACTGCAAAGAAATAACAGAGGTTTTTCCATGAACGAAAGATTACCTAAGGTTCTGGTAGTATCCATAACCGTATGGCGTGACGACAGCCCCATAAGAACTCTTCCCGAGCTTTTTTCTTGCTGGGAGAGAGACAGGGTTGCACAAATATATACCAGAGCCGGTTTGCCTGATAACTCTATCTGTGACCGATATTTCCGTATTGATGAAAACAGCGTGATGAAGAGTGTTTTTAAACGCAAAACGGTTACAGGCAAAGTTGTAGAGAACCAGCAGAATACAGATAGTTCAAATGCAGCAGAGCAGGCAAGTGTTGATGCAGAGAATGCAAGATATGCGGCGGCTCACAGAAAACACAGTTGGTTTATGACTCTTATGAGGGAAACTGTGTGGAGATTTGGCAAGTGGAAGAGCAAAGAACTTGACGATTTTGTCCGCGACTTTGATCCTGATGTAATCTTTGTTCCTATTTATCCTTTTTACTATATGGAGCGTATCCAGACCTATCTTATAAAGAGATATAAGAAGCCTGTGGTGTGCTTTATTGCAGACGACAACTACACATATCTTCCCGCAAAGGGTAATTTACTTGCCCTTGTTCACCGCTTTATGCTCAGAAGATATGTGCGTAGAGAAATTCCTTTTTGTGATGAGTTTTTTGTTATGACTCCTATGGCAAAGAGGGAATACGATAAAATTTTTAATGTAAATTCAAAGCTTCTGACAAAGGCAATTGATTTTGAAAATACAGAGTATAGTCCGAAAAAGCCCTCTGATACCATTAAAATGGTCTATACAGGTAAGCTTGTAATCGGCAGAGATATGGCGATGGTGGAGATTGCTAAGGCTCTCAAAGAAATCAATAAAGAAAAGATTAGAATTGAACTGGATATTTATGCTCCGGATAAACCTTCACAAGAGGTTGTGGAAGCTCTCAATGTACCTGGGTGCAGACTTTGTGACGGCGTACCGAAGGACATGGTAGCGGGTATCCAGAAGGATGCAGACATACTTGTGTTTGCAGAGTCCCTTGAGAAGAAATACCGCTATGCAGCAAGGCTTTCTTTTTCTACAAAGATAACCGATTATTTCGCTGCGGGCAGATGTATTTTTGCATTGGGAAGCGACGAAATTGCACCTGTTGATTATCTTAAGGAGCAGGATGCGGCTGTTGTTGTAACAGATTACAGGGATATTGAGACATCACTCAGAAGGCTTTGTGATAATCCTACGCTTATTGAGGAATATGCGAAGAAAGCCTTTGAGTGCGGAAAGCGTAATCACAGCAGAGAAGATGTATATGATCTTTTCAGAAAAACACTCACAGATACAGCAAAGAAAAGCAAAAAGTAATTTGCAAAGGAGGGAAAAGGATGCGGATACTTCAGATTAATTCGGTTTATGGTATTAAGAGCACAGGCAGAATTGCTTATGACCTTGTGGAGATTCAGAAAGAAAACGGGATTGAAGGATTTGCAGCCTGTTCTTCCACAGATATAAAGAGCGACAATGTTTTCAGTATGAGCCGAGGTCCCTTGTGGGATAAACTCAACATACTTAAAACAAGACTTTTTGGCAGACATGGATTTTATAACAGAGCAGAAACAAAGAAGCTTTGTTCCTTTATGGATAAGATAAAGCCTGAAATAATTCACCTGCACAATATTCATGGCCACTATGTAAACATTAAGATGTTGTTTGAATATATAAACAAGCACCATATCTCTGTGGTGTGGACCTTGCATGATTGCTGGGCATTTACAGGTCATTGCCCTCATTTTGATTATGCAGGTTGTGATAAATGGAAAACAGGATGTCATCATTGTCCGCTTAAAAAGGGATATCCCGTCTCCTGGTTTTTTGATCGTTCAAAAAGAAATTACAGAGATAAAAAACGAATTTTTACATCGGTGGAGAAGATGCATATAGTTACTCCATCCAAGTGGCTTGCAGATCTTACAAAAGAGTCTTTTTTAGGCAAGTATCCTGTTTCGGTTATTCATAACGGAATTAATACAGATTCCTTTAAATTTACACCGTCTGACTTACGAAAAGAACTTTCGCTTGAGGGCAAGTTTGTTATTCTCGGCATAGTAAGTAATCTGAATAGTACTAAAGGCGGTCAGTATTTTCTTGAACTCTCAAAAATGCTTAGGGAAGACGAGCATATACTTCTGGTGTCTTTGGAAGAAGACTACGAGAAGCTTCCTTCAAATATAACAGCAGTAGGAAGAACAGAAAATGCCGAGGAACTTGCAAAGTACTATTCTCTCTCGGATGTATTTGTTAATCCCACTTTACAGGATACCTTCTCTATGATTAACGTGGAGGCGCTTGCCTGCTCAACACCGGTTGTTACCTTCAGAACAGGCGGTTGTACGGAGTCACTTAACGAGAATTGCGGTTTTGTGGCAGAAAAGGGCAAAGTCACATCTCTTTATGAAGGTATTACTCAGGTTCGTAATAACAAAATTAAAAGAGAAAATTGCAGAGACCGCGGAATTGAATTTTCAAGAGATAATAAATTTTTACAGTATATCGACATTTATAACAAAGTTTAATTTTTAGAAGATTTTTAGGAGAACAAAATGTGGGTTTGGTTTTTTATGCTGATAAGCATAATAGGTATCCGTTTTCTGATACCTGACGGCATCGGCGAAAAAAAGAAAAATCTAATATTTTTGTGGCTTAGCTTTATAATTGTAGTTTTTGTTGTAGGTAGCAGAAGTCCTCATCTTATGGGGAGTTCGGACCTTTACAATTATTACAGATGCTATGGAGAAGCGCTGACTAATCCTCTTTCATATATGATTGAGGAATACCAGATGGAGACAGGATACCTTGTGCTCAACAAGATTCTGGCATGGCTTGTACCTTGGAACTACTTTATTATTTATTTTGAGGTAGCTTTTTGTACCGGTATTATGTTTTGGTACATTTATCGTAATGCAGAAAGTGTGTTCCTTGCAGTTGTAATTTATATCTGTTTAGGTCCTTGGCAGTTTTTCCTTACGGGATTCAGACAATCAATTGCGGTCAGTATCTGTTTTATTGCACTGGAACTCTTAAAGAAGCACAAGTTGGTTTATGATGTTTTAGGAGTAGGGCTTATAGCTTTGGCCGCATCGTTGCATATTACAGCATGGGTGTTCCTGATTGTATTTTTACTCAGAATGATTACCGTTACAAAGAAGGTAATTATCTATGCGGTTATGCTTACACTTATATTGTTTGTTACCATTGATGATCTTATGATTTTCGGTAATGATATTCTTGGCAGAGAATACACAGACACCTATTACGGCAATGTGTTGGCAGGTCTGGTTCCTATTGCTACCTATATCGGAACTTTTATATTATGCTATCTGATATGGACTTGGGACAAGACCCATATGGACGAAAACCGTGTGGAGCTCACAATGCTTATTACAGGTCTTTGTATCTATGTTATGAGATATAATCTGCATATTATGGAGCGAGTAAGCTACTACTTTACTCCGGTTATCAGCATTCTTCTTGCAAATGCAGTTACAAGACAGCGAACAAAGAAGGTTAGTAATGTTGTGTTTGTAATAATGGTTGCTCTTTGTGCATTTCTGTTTATGTACAGAATGTCTGCTCAGTACGGAGACTATTATTTCTACTGGGATTATCTGGAAGGGATGAAGGGATAAAGTGACAATTACATTTGTATCTGCATTTCTTAATCATCATCAGATTTTGCTCTGTGAAGAGTTCAGAAAACATTGCGATGAGTTTTATTATATATCTACAATGCCCGTACCTCAGGAGCGTCTTGATTTTGGCTATGAGGATGTGGAGAAAAAGTATAGTTATGTTTTAAGGGCGTATGACGGCTCGACAGACCATAAAGATATTGAAGACATAATTCTTCGAAGCGACGCAGTTATCTTTGGTGAGTGCAACAATAAATATATAGAACTCCGAATGAAAGAAAATAAACTTTCTTTTTTGTATTCGGAAAGATTTTTTAAAAAAGGTACTTGGCGCAGATTTATTCCTCAGACACGAAGAAAAATTGAAAAGCGAGTCATCCGGTACAAGAACAAAAATTTTTATGTTTTATGTGCAAGTGCTTATCTTTCGAGGGACTTGAAGCTTCTTGGCTTTAATGCAGATAAGTGCTTTAAGTGGGGATATTTTCCGCAGGTAAAAAAATACGATGCAAGACCCGAAAGAAACAATACTCCCGTAAAACTGCTTTGGGTTGGCAGATTTCTGCCACTCAAACACACAGAAGACGCCATATATGCGGCATCTGAGCTTAAAGCAAGAGGTGTGGATTTTACTTTTGACATTATTGGTACCGGTGAGTGCGAGGCTTCGCTTAAAGAGTTGGTGAAGAACCTCGGTCTTGATAAGCAGGTTAATTTTCTCGGCTCAATGGGTCCTTCCTCTGTTATCGAGAATATGGAAAAATCCGATATCTTTATGATGACCAGCGATTTCCACGAGGGATGGGGTGCTGTCTCCAACGAGGCAATGAGTACAGGCTGTGCGGTGCTTTTAAGCAGCGCATTGGGTTGTGCGAATTTCCTTATTAAAGACAAGAAAAACGGACTTATCTATCAATATGGAAATAATAAGGATTTTGCAGAAAAGCTATATCAGTTGGCTAAGGATAAAAAACTTAGAGAGAAGCTGGGCAAAGAAGCTTATAAAACAATTAAGGAAGAATACAATCAAACAGTTGCCGCTGAGCGACTTATGGAATTTATAAAGAACGATTGTAAGGTAAATAAGGATTATGACTGGGGTCCTATGACACAGGCTCCCATTGTTCATAACAAGTGGTATAAGGTATGAGTAAGAAATTATTTTTGTGCGGACACACAGGCTCGGACAACCGAGGTTGTGAGGCAATTGTTCGAAGTACGGTAAAGCTTTTTAAAGAAGCGGGGATGGATAATAAACCTGTTCTTGCCACAAGCGGAGTATCTCAGGATAAATCTGCAGGGGTAGGGGAGCTTTGCGATTTTTTAAGCTACAATACTTATAAATCTTCTTTGCAGAGATATTTTTACGCTGGTGTGAGAAAGGTGACTTCAAACCCTATACCCGGTCAGAATATTATTCAGAAGGATTTGTGGAAGGCATTGACTCCTTCGGATTTAAGCCTTGCTATTGGCGGTGATACCTACTGCTATAAAGGTCCCACAGTTTTTATTGCTCACAATAAAAATATGGAGAAAAAGGGTGTACCCTCTGTGCTTTGGTGCTGCTCTATAGGTAAGGAGTACATAACAAAGAATGTGCTTGAGGACCTGAAGCGTTACACCTATATTGTGGCAAGAGAGCCATATACTTATGACGCACTTATAGAGTCAGGCATTGAAAAAGAAAAAATCCTCAGATGTTGCGACCCTGCCTTTATGCTCGAGAAAAAGGAATGCTCTCTGCCCGAAGGATTTGAAGAGGGGAACACAGTTGGTCTTAACATAAGTCCTTTGGTAAAAAACGAAGAGGTTTACAGAGCGGTGGAATATCTTATCGAGAAGATTTTTGAAGATACGGATATGAAGATATGCCTTGTGCCTCATGTTTATACAGCTACCCCCGAAGAGACAGGTGACCTGAAGCTTCTGCGTGAATTTTACGATAAATACTCACACACAGGCAGAGTTTCCATTGTAGATAAAGACTACACCTGTGAAGAGCTTAAATTTATAGTAAGCAAGTGCAGATTTTTTGTGGGTGCCCGTACTCATTCTACTATTGCAGCATATTCAACTAAAGTGCCTACATTGGTGCTTGGTTATTCAATAAAATCTTTGGGTATTGCCAAAGAGCTTTTTGGTACAGAAAAAGGCTATGTGTTGCCCTACACAGAGATTAAAGAAAAAGACTATATCTACAATGCTTTTGCAGATATAGTGAAAAACGAAAAAGAGTTAAAAGAGCATTTTGAGAAAGTACTGCCTGATTATACAAAGACCGTAAAAGATGTGGTAGGTACTTTATACAGCAAATACTTAGGAGAGTAAATGGAAAAATCTCAGAGAAAAACAGGAATGCTTCTGTCTTACGGCAGTAGTTTGCTGCTTGCGGCAGTTAATATTTTTCTTACTCCTTTTCTTATCAGGTCACTGGGAGAGGTAGAGTACGGCATTTATCAGTCTATGGCATCCTTTGCAGGCTATCTTGTGCTGATTAATTTCGGCACCGGTACGGTTATGACCCGATATGTGTCATTGTATTTAGGCAAAGGAGATAAGAAAAACGAGCGTAATTACATAGCAATGTGCCTTATTATCACTATGGGACTTGCACTTGTTATCGCGGCGGTGTCTTTGGTTATGTATGTGTTTGTAGATAACATATACGCTGCCACCATTACACCACAGCAGATGACAAAAGCAAAGCTTTTGTTTCTTATAGTGTCACTCAATGTGATTGTTACATTACTCGCACAGGCTTTTCAGGGAATTATTACCGCCTACGAAAAGTTTAATTTTACAGGAATATGGAATATTTCCAGAGTACTCTTAAAGGTGGCACTCCTTGTATCCGTATTCTTTATCTGGAAAGATTCAATGGTTATTGCTTTGGTGGATTTGTTTCTTTCCTGTCTTTATGCGGTGCTGTGTATCGGTTATTGCATAAAGCTTAAAGCAACTCCGAAGCTCTATAAATTTGACAAAAAAATATTTGCATCCTCTGCGATGTTTTCCCTTGCAATTATGTTGCAGGCTGTTGTAAATCAGGTAAACAGCAAGGTTGATATTACAATTCTCGGCATTATGATAAGCCAGGAAAGTGTTGCGAAGTACGCAGTTGCTATGCAAGTGTTCAGCATATTCTCTACTTTATCCACGGCGGCAATTGCAATTTATCTGCCCAAGTTTACAAAGCTTATTGCTTCGGGTAATACAGACGGAGAGACTATCACAAGAGAGATGATTGCACCCAGCCGTATACAGACCCTTGTGTCAGGTGCTATAATGTTCGGATTCCTAGTGTGCGGATTGGATTTTATAAAAGTTTGGATGGGAGAGGGATTTGGTCTTTCCTGGTGGATTGCCATTATTATTCTGATTCCCTCATTCTTTATGTACACAAACGGTGTTGTGGTGTCTGTGCTTGATGCAATGCAGAAGCGTCTTGTAAGGTCTGTGGTACTTGCCAGTGTGGCAGTTGCCAATATTTTTATAAGCATTATATTTGTACATTTTTTTGGTGAGATAGGTGCTCCTATCGGTACTGCCATATCCACTACCATAGGCTCGGTTATAATAATGAATATCTATTATAAAAAGGTAATCGGTATAAAACTTTTTATGCTCTTTAAGGGTATTTTTATGGGTATTCTGCCTTCGTTGATATTTGCAACACTTGCAGCATTACCTGCTGTTTTGCTTGTGCCTGTGGGCTTTACGGGCCTTTTGGTAAAGGGTGGAATCTTTGCAGTTGTACTTATTGCAAGTCTTTTGTTATTCGGATTTAACAAAGAGGAAAAATCACTTATACTTAAACCTTTAAGAAGAGGTAAAAGATGATTAATTTAGCAGATAGGAATAAATGCACAGGATGTGCCGCATGCGGGCAGAGCTGCAGTGTGGGGGCTCTTAAAATGACAGAGGACAAAGAAGGGTTTCTTTTTCCTGTTATTGACGAAAGTCTTTGTGTTTCCTGCAATAAATGTGCAGATGCTTGTGCTGTACTTGCTGCAAAAGTAAGTATTAAACCTACGGATGTTTATGCAGTAAGGGCAAAAGACGAGGCGACTGTGTTTTTAAGCTCTTCGGGCGGTGCTTTCGGTACCCTTGCAGAGAGTATAATAAATGCAGACGGGGTGGTCTTTGGTGCAGGCTACGACGAAGATTTCTGTGTAGTCCACAAGAGTGCCGCATCCTTGTATGAAATAAAGTCTCTTATGGGTTCAAAGTATGTTCAGTCTGATGTGAAGAACACCTATAAAGAAATAAAGAAATACCTTACAGACGGCAGAAAAGTTCTTTTTACAGGCACATCCTGCCAATGTGCAGGTCTTAAAAGTTATCTTAACAAGGACTACGAAAATCTGCTTTTGGCGGATTTTGTTTGTCACGGAGTACCGTCTCCTGCACTTTTTAGAAAATATATTGAGTATATGGGACAAAAAGGCGAAATAACAAAGGTTCGTTTCAGAGATAAAACAGAGGATAAAAAGAGCGGTCACTTTATAAGCATTGAGTATAAAAACTTGCCTGTTTACAGAGTGCCTTCTGTTTCTGACCCTTATATGCTTTCGTTTTTACAAAATATTTCTTTAAGAAAAAGCTGTTATGATTGCTGTTTTAAGGATTTTAAATCAGGCAGTGATATTACAATCGGCGATTTTTGGGGAATTTCCAAAACAGACAGCTTTCTCAAAGAGAAAGACGGAGTAAGTATATTTACAGCAAATACCGAAAAAGGCAAATCTTTTTTCGATAAAATAAAAGATAAAGTTGAATTTGACCTTCGCACTTTGGAAGAAGTGTTTAAGGAAAATAGAGCTATAAAAGAAAGTACAAAGAAAAATCCTTTGAGAGAAAAGTTCCTCAGGGATATGCACAAAATGGATATACAAAAGCTTAACGATAAATATTGTTCTGACTCATTCAGAGCAAAACTCAGACGATTTATCGCTAAAAGATGAAAGGAAAGATAGATATGTTTGAAGGTAAAACTTTACTTATAACAGGTGGCACCGGTTCCTTCGGTAATGCGGTGCTTGACCGTTTTCTGCAGACTGATATCAAGGAGATTCGAATTTTCTCCCGAGACGAGATGAAGCAGGACCAGATGCGTCATAAATATCAGAGCGAAAAGATTAAGTTCTTCATCGGTGATGTAAGGGATATTAACTCTCTTTCTCTTGCTATGTATGGTGTAGATTACATCTTCCACGCCGCTGCTCTCAAGCAGGTTCCTGCCTGCGAATTCTTTCCTATTGAGGCGGTAAAGACCAATGTGTTGGGCACAGATAATGTTCTTTCTGCGGCTATCAGTGCAGGAGTTAAGAAAGTAATTTGCCTTTCTACCGACAAGGCGGCATATCCCGTAAACGCTATGGGTACCTCCAAGGCTATGATGGAGAAGGTAACTATTGCAAGAGCAAGAACTGTAAGTGAGGATAAGACATCTATTTGCTGCACAAGATACGGCAATGTTATGTGTTCCCGCGGCTCTGTTATTCCTCTTTTTATAAGCCAGATTAAGCAGGGTTTACCTCTTACTCTTACCGACCCTCAGATGACAAGATTTATTATGAGTCTTGAAGAAGCTGTTGACCTTGTTCTCTTTGCTTTTGAAAACGGCAAGAGCGGCGATATATTAGTGCAGAAGGCACCTGCTTGTACAGTTGAGGTACTTGCTCAGGCTGTTGCAGAGCTTTTCGGTGTGCCTCAGATTGAGAAGAAGATTATCGGCATCCGCCACGGCGAGAAGAAGTACGAAACCCTCCTTACAGCAGAGGAATGTGCAAGTGCTGTGGATATGGGTGATTTCTATCGTGTGCCTGCAGATAAGCGTGATCTTAACTACGACCTTTATATTGATAAGGGCGATACAAAACGAAATACTATTGAGGAGTTTACTTCTGACAATACAGACCTTCTTACAGTAGAAGAGGTTAAAGAAAAACTCCTGACCCTTTCTTACATTCAGGATGAACTCAAGGAGTGGAACGCATAATGAAAATCCTTGTAACAGGTGCCAAGGGCTTTGTGGGAAAAAACCTTGTGGCAGAGCTTAAAAATATAAGCGAGGGTAAGTGGAGTTTTGCAGGTATAGAAAAAGGTTGTGAAATTCTTACAGCCGATATAGATACAGATAAAGAAGAGCTCAAAGCTTATTGCAAGGATTGTGACTTTGTTTTTCACCTTGCAGGAGTAAACAGACCTAAAGAGGAAAAAGAGTTTACAGAGGGTAACCTTGATTCCCTTACCGAGCTTATTGAGTTTCTTAAGGAGCAGGGCAATATCTGTCCTATAGCTCTCAGTTCCTCAACTCAGGCAGCTCTCGATAATCCCTATGGTATCAGTAAGCGTCAGGCAGAAGATACTCTCAGAGCCTACGGTGAGGAAACAGGACAGAAAGTTTATATCTTCCGTTTTCCCGGGCTTTTCGGCAAGTGGTGCAGACCTAATTACAACAGTGTGGTTGCAACTTTCTGCCACAATACTGCAAATGATCTTGAACTTCGCATAGATGCACCTGAAAAAGAGATAACTCTTGCATATATCGATGATGTAGTAAGAGCCCTTCTTAATTGCGTTAATGATTGTGCAGCAAAGGACGAAGAGGGCTTCTGCCTTGTAAATCCTACTTATGTTGTGAGCCTTTCCCGTCTTGCAAATCTTCTTGCTTCTTTCAGAGAAGGCAGAGGTAAATTGGAAGTACCATATCTCGCAGATGCTTTTGAAAGAGCACTTTATGCAACATATCTCTCTTATCTTCCCAAAGATAAGTTTTCTTATCCTTTAAATACTCACAGTGACTACAGAGGTTCCTTTACTGAGATAATCAGAACTTCTGACCGTGGTCAGTTTTCTGTTAATATCTCTAAACCCCACATCACAAAGGGCAATCACTGGCACCACACAAAGAATGAAAAATTCTGTGTTGTATCGGGCACGGGTGTTATCCGATTCAGAAATGTTGACAGTGACGAGGTTATCGAGTATTTTGTAAGCGGAGATAAAATGGAGGTTGTGGATATTCCCACAGGCTACACCCATAATATCGAAAATTTAGGCGATACCGATATGGTAACATTTATGTGGGCAAGTGAGGCATTCGACCCCAATCGCCCCGATACGTTCTTTTTAGAAGTATAATTTTTAGGAGCAGGTTTTGAATAATACACAGTTAGTTTTAATCGACATTCTGAGGTCATTTGCCACAGATTACAACAAAAAACCGAATATAGAAAACGCCAATATGGAAGCACTTTTTAAGCTTTCCAAAAAACACAGCGTTGTGGGAATTGTCGCTCATATTCTTGATAAATTTAATTTATTCGATGATGAAGAGATAAAAGCAAAGTTTATGCATGAGTATGACCGTACCATTATGAATATGCTGAGCAGAGAGGCCTCTGCTATGGCTCTGTCAGCGGAACTTAAAAATCTCTCTATAAAGCATATTCTCTTTAAAGGTATGATGGTGAGTGCGGCTTATCCAATTCCTTCTTTGCGTACTTACGGCGATGCTGATATCGTAATTCTCCCACAGGATGCAGATAAACTTCGTGAATATATGATTTCCCGAGGCTACACACATTCTGTTGCTGATGCAGGAGTAGTTAATGTTTTCAAAAAGAATAAGGAAAATTATGAGTTTCACAAAAATCTGAATGTTTCCAATCTGAAGGACAAAAGCTACTTTGAAAAACTGTGGGATAATATTATCGAGGACGATGAGTTTGTTTGCAGATTTCAGCATAATTTCCACCTTTGTTACCTTATTACACACCTTGAAAAGCATGTGTATGGCAGTGGTGCAGGACTCAGAATGTATCTGGATATTGTGTTCTACATAAAGAAGAATTCACAGAACATAGATCTTCTTAAAGTAAAGGAAGATTTGTCCCAAATGGGACTTGGCACATTTTTTAACACTGTGCTTTATATCTGTAACAAGTGGTTTGATTTAGAAATACCTCAGTGGGTATCACCTATGAAAGAAAGTGTTTATAATCAGTTTTGTGATTTTACATTTTCAGGTGGTGTTTTTGGTGACCAGTCTGTAGCAGGCAATGCGGAGACTGCTCTCAGACACAGTATGTCTGAAGGTAAGAAAAACGCAAGATTCCGCTTCCTTCTTAAGAGAATCTTTCCGCCCTTTTTTGAGCTTGAAAGAATGTACCCAAGATACAGCGGTAAGCCCATACTTGCTCCTGTGGCATGGGTTAATCATATTTTCCGCTTCTTTAAAGATAAAAAATACGGAAGAGTCAAGGTTATGGCTTCGGCAGATACCACCGAGGCTCAGAGAAAAAAAGAATTCCTCGAGAGTATCGGCTCTGTTCACTGATAAAGGCAAAAAAATACGCTCTGCGGTTTGTTTCGCAGAGCGTATTTTGTTTGATTCAGATGTCTTCTGTTATTACTTTTTTGGCAAGAGATGTATTTCGATATCGAAAATCGGTAGTTACGTCTTTGATAACAGAAATAAAATCGGGGATAGGGGGATGTATGTTTTCGCTTTCTACCTCAATCTCAAGGTAAGCCCTGTCTTGCCAGAAGGGGAATATATCTACCTCATAGGTAAAGCCGTGGAGCTCAAAACTGTGACGATGCTTACTGATAGGTAAGTAACCCTTGCGGATAAATCCGGAGAGTGCATCAAACTCCTCTTTGGAAATTTCGTCTTCAATTTCAATTCTTGTCATATCAGTAATACTTTCTTTAAAAGTGCGGATATATCGGATACCTTCATCACTTTTTATCGAGCGGATACGGCATCTTGTGCCATGCTCACTCATACCCTTAGGAAGCTCAAGGTAAAGCTGAGTCATTTCTTCGCACTTATAGTCGGTCTGAGTTTTAAGAATATCGATATCAGGAAAACGAATAAGGTATTTATATTCTGTTTCCAAAGGTTTATTCATAGTATCACTTCAAATCTATTATCATTATTTCGGGGCGATTGAATACCCTTGGCATATATTCGGGAGAAGAGCCGAGACCTGTGGTAACAGCAAGATGACCATTCTGAAACTCGTAAAATCCTGCCGCATATTCAGGAAACCAGCCTTGCTCAGGGGAGTAGACCGGTCCTGCAAAGGGAAGCTTCACCATTCCGCCGTGGGTGTGCCCGCTAAGTGTAAGGTCTATGTGGTAATCCTTGATACCCCAAAGATAAAACTCGGGATGATGACACAAAAGTATGGTGTAAGTATCATCCTCAGTATTACAGAACTTCTTTAAAAAGGCATTGGAGTCTTCGTCCCAGGAGCGATAGTAACTGATACCGCCGATTCGCAGTTTGTTGTCCTTTACTGTTATGTCGGTGTATTCACTGTCGAGGACAATAGCCCCTGCGTATTCCACATGATGTAAGACATTCTCTTTTTGAGGATGGAATCTTTCGTGATTACCGATGGAAAAGTACACAGGTGCAATTTCTTTTAAAGAGCGGATAAATGAATTTAAATTCTTAAAGTCGTTATCGTCTGCATTCTTGCGGGATACAAAATCACCCACCATAAAGATCAGGTCGGGTGATTCTTTTTTTATTCTCTGTGCGACTCGCTCTTCAAAGTCTGCGAAGCTTTTTTGGTGAAGGTCAGAGATAAGAGCAATCCTTAAAGGATTTGTAATCTTATGACTTTCGCTTTGGTGTCGGGTAGTTTTTATAGTAAAGTTACCAATAAGAATTATTGCCAAAACAGCAAAAAGGAAAAGCAAAACAGATGCTAAAATAATTTTAATTTTAGTGTTTTTTGAAAGTTTTCGCTTTTTCTCGTGTTCTTTTTCACCGTTTTTCAGTGATTTTTTCATTTAGTAATAAACTCGATTACAGCATCAATAACTGTCTTTACATCTTCTTCTGTAAGGCGAAGGTGCAGAGGCAGAGAGAGGATATGCTCACTATAATACTCTGCCTTGGGGCAGGTACCCTGAGCGTAGTTATACATACGATAGTTTGTGTTGTCGATGTAGTGAACCCCGGGGAAGATGTCTTTAGAGTTGAGGAAGGTAAGGAGTTCATCACGATTTTCAACAATAATCTGGAAAAGATGACGGCTTGTTTCGCAACCCTCGGGAATAGTAACAAACCCGATTTTATCGCTGTAAGGAGCAAAGCCTTCTGCATACATCTGAGCAACTTTGTTACGGAATGCATTGTCCTCGTCCAAATGACCCAGCTGAACAAGAGCTATGGATGCGATTACGGAGTTACCATGGTACTTATGACCAACATACTCTACATCGTATTTCCATTTATAGTTACCACCTGCACTTGTTCTTGCGTAAGTGTCTTTATTAATGCCAAGCCAAGCATATTTTCTTGCGATTTCGTCAAACTTTTTATCTTTGAAGCAAATCATACCGCTGTCTGCTGTGGGAAGATTCTTAACAGCCTGGAAGGAGTAAACAACAACATCTGCCTCTTTGCCGGGAATCTCGCCGTTTACTCTTGTACCTGCCATATGAGCTGCGTCAAGAATAAGAATAAGATTATTTTCTTTGCAGATTTTTACGATTTCGTCGTAGTGACCTGCATTACCGCCCATACCAACATACATTACTGCTTTTGTGTTTTCGGTAATCTTTGCCTTTACTGCTTCGGGATCAAGGCAGAGGGTGTCGTCAACATCTGCAAAAACAGGCTTAAGACCTGCCTGCATAATAGCGTGGTTTGTAGAGATAAATGTGAGAGCTGTGGTGATAACCTCGGAGTTATCGTCCCAACCAAGTTCTGCTTTAAAAAGGTCACAAGCCATATAAAGACCGGATGTAGAAGAGTTAAGGTAGTAAGCGTTTGCAAGACCTGTGTATTCCTTCCATTTTTCCTCAAGCTCTACTGTTTTGAATCCCATACCTGTCCAGCCTTTTTCAAGGCATTCTCTGATTTCATCAAGACAAGCATCAACATCGAATTTGGGCATAAATAACTGGATTCCCATTTTGGTTTCCTCCTATATGTTAATTATATTATTATCTGTTTTTGTACATTCTTTCAAAGTAGGTCTGGTAGTCACCCTTCAGGATATTCTGCCACCAGTCTTCGTTATCAAGATACCACTTGATTGTACGCTTGATACCCTCGTCAAATGTGGTTTCAGGTAGCCACCCAAGCTCAGTGTGAATCTTTGTGGGGTCGATTGCATAGCGCATATCGTGGCCGGGTCTGTCAGTTACGTATGTAATAAGGCTTTCGGGTTTTTGGAGAAGTTTAAGAATTGTTTTTACAACCTCAAGGTTTGTTCTTTCGTTGTGACCGCCGATGTTGTAAACTTCGCCTTCCCTGCCTTTTCTTATAACAAGGTCAATGGCAGAGCAGTGGTCCTCAACATAGAGCCAGTCGCGGACATTCTCGCCCTTGCCGTAAACAGGCAGACTCTCCTCGGCTAAAGCTCGGGAAATCATAAGGGGAATGAGCTTTTCGGGGAAGTGATAAGGGCCGTAGTTGTTGGAGCAGCGGGTGATGGATACAGGCAGTTTGAAGGTACGGGCGTAAGCAAGTACCAGCAAGTCTGCAGAAGCCTTAGATGCACTGTAAGGAGAAGATGTGTGGATAGGTGTATCTTCTGTAAAGAAAAGATCGGGTCTGTCAAGAGGCAGGTCACCGTAAACCTCGTCCGTAGATACCTGATGATAACGTTTTATGCCATACTTTCTGCAAGCATCCATAAGGGTCTGAGTGCCGAGGATGTTGGTTTTAAGGAATATCTCGGGATTTTCAACAGAGCGGTCAACATGGCTTTCAGCCGCAAAGTTTACCACAATGTCGAAATGTTCTTCTTCAAAAAGATTGAAAACACATTCTCTGTCGGCAATATCACCCTTTACGAAACGAAAATTTTCACATTTCATAGCTTCGTCAAGGGTCTGGAGATTACCTGCATAAGTGAGCTTATCAATGCACACAATGCGATCTTCGGGATGGTTTTTGAGTTCAAAGTAGACAAAATTTGCACCGATAAAACCGGCACCGCCTGTAACTAAAATATTCATAGGTTCGTTCTCCTTGCAGATTTATCAAAATGAAAAATCAAGTTCTTTAAAGTTGGGGAAGTTTTTATCTTTTTCACTTAAAAGTATATCGTAGCCTTCAGGCCAATCGATGTTTACATCTTTATCGTTGTAGATAAGACCGCCTTCATCCTCGGGATGATAGAGGTTATCACATTTGTATACAAACTCAGCTTCTTCGGAAAGAACTAAAAAGCCGTGAGCAAAGCCGCGGGGAATAAAAAACTGCTTTTTGTTCTCTTCAGAAAGAATCACACTCACATACTGTCCGTAGGTTTTGCTATCTTTTCTCAAATCAACGGCAACATCGTAAACCTCACCTTTTATAACACGAACAAGCTTTGCCTGAGGATAGGTTTTCTGAAAATGTAGTCCTCTGAGAACACCTTTTCTGGATTTGGACTGGTTGTCCTGAAGGAAGTTGCAGGTAATACCCGCTTCAAAAAAATCAGACTGCTTGTAGGTTTCCATAAAGTATCCGCGGTGGTCACCATAAACTTTCGGAGTGATTATGTAAACACCGTCTATGTGTGTTTTTAGGAAGGTAAAGTTGCTCATGAGTGTTCCTCTTTTAATAATTTAGTATATGTATCGTCCTTGTGCGACCTTTTTAAGATATTCGCCGTAGGGGCTTTTGCCGTATTTCTCGGCAGCAGAAAGAAGTTCGTCTTTTGAAATCCACTTATTAACAAAGGCAATTTCCTCGGGTACGGAAATCATCAGGGATTGACGGGTTTCCGTAATCTGAACAAAGTTGGAAGCGTCAATGAGGGAGTCCATTGTGCCTGTATCAAGCCATGCGAATCCTCGGCCCATAATTTTAACATTAAGGTCATCTGCTTCAAGGTACATACGGTTGAGGTCAGTTATTTCGAGCTCACCGCGGTCAGAGGGCTTTATCTGTTTTGCCATATCTACAACCCGATTGTCGTAGAAATAAAGACCGGTGATACAGTAATTTGACTTAGGATTCCTGGGCTTTTCTTCAACAGAAATTGCCTTGCCGTTTTTGTCAAACTCAACTATACCGAAACGCTCGGGGTCGTTTACATAGTAGCCGAAAATTGTAGCTTTACCATGCTCGGCATCTTCCTTTGCTTCTTTAAGGAGTTTTGAAAGTCCGTTACCATAGAAGATATTGTCACCAAGTATCATAGCGCATGGGTCATTACCGATAAACTCTTCGCCCAATAAAAATGCCTGAGCAAGTCCGTCGGGAGAGGGCTGCACCTTGTAGGAAAGATTGATTCCGTATTGTGATCCGTCACCTAAAAGACGCTGGAAGTTTGGGGTATCCTGCTCGGTGGAAATTATTAAAATATCGCGGATGCCTGCGAGCATCAATGTGGATAACGGATAAAAAATCATAGGTTTGTCATAAACAGGCAAAAGCTGTTTGGAAGTAACCTGTGTGAGAGGATACAGGCGGGTACCGGCACCGCCGGCAAGAATGATACCTTTCATTATCTTCACTCCTTATAGGGAATTATCAGAAAACTTTTTTTGCAAGTTTAAATAAAACTTTTATAAATCCTGACTTTGTTGCGGCATATGCAAATTTGTCGCGGAATTTTGCAGTGCCGATATTCTTGAGGGTTTCTAACTCTTCTTTTGCAAGGGCTTTGTTTCTTATGTTTACACAAAGGTAAAGTTTCTTTCTTGCATATATATTAAGAACCATATTCATATATCTTTCTCTTTCTTCTTTTGGCATATCAATGCTTTGGAGGGTATGAGAGAGAATGTCAATATATCCGTTTGCACGTTCAATAGCCTTTTCTGTAGAGAGTTTTGAGTGGGAGTGGCTGTATGGAGATACTACATAACTGCACAGAGGTTCGTTTAAAAAGTAGCGTTTGTGTTTATAGTAGATAGGTAAAAACAACTGCCAGTTTTGTTCTTTTCTTCCTGTGTAAATATTTAGAGAGGGATTTGCTTCTAAAAAAGCACTTCTGCGTACCATAAAGCAGTGTGGTGCTCCGATATAGCAATGACCTGTAAGGCATAACTCAAATTGATTTTCCTTAGCAGAGTGAGGAAAACCTTCGGAAATTCTTTTGTAAGGGTTATCAAGGTCGTTTTCTCTGACCATATATGCGTCGGATTGCACACAAGCGTATTCGGGATGTGCTTCCAAAAACTCTACTCTTTTTTCAACCGAATGGGGAAAGAGGATATCATCTGCATCTGCCCAGGAAAGATATTCGCCTGTAAATAGTTTAAGTCCGCGGTTTACAGCAGAGGATTGACCCGCGTTTTCCTGATATTCATAGATAACCTTGATTCCTTTTTCCTCAAATTTTGGAAGATAGGATTTAAAAAGCTCTTCGGTTTTATCGGTAGAGCCGTCATTTATGAAAATGTATTCAATTGGAGAATAAGTTTGGTTCAGCACAGACTCGATCATTCTGTGAGCAGTTTTTTCTCCGTTATAGCAGGGAGTGATGATACTTACAAGGGGTTTTGACACTTTGGTCACCTCTTTTATTTTAAGATAATATCACAAATCTTGTTTACAACATCAAGAGAAAGATCGCTGTAAAGTGGAAGGGTGAGAATCCTTTTTGCCACGTATTGTGCGGTGGGAGTAAGGTCAGAATTATATGTGTTCTTATAACAATCGTAATCCTGAACAAGAGGATAAAAATACTTTCTTGCAAAGATATTTTCCTTTGCAAGAGCGATGAATACATCGTCTCTTGTTTTTAAAAGTTTTGCTTCGTCGATAACCACGGGGAAGTAAGCGTAATTGGATTTAACGCCTGATTGCTCGGGGCAGATGATAACGCCCTCGGTATTTGAAAGCCTTTCTTTGTAAAGCTCTACAATAGTCTTGCGTTTTTCGATGTCTTCATTAATATGACGGAGATTGCAGATACCCATAGCAGACTGAAACTCGTTCATTTTGGCATTGGCACCTACATCGGATACGGTTTCCTGGTCGAGTATTCCGAAGTTGCGTAGTCTGTGAAGTTTTTCTCCGATTGCTTTGTCAGCATATGTAACAGCACCGCCTTCTATGGTATTGAATACCTTTGTGGCGTGGAAGCTGAACATGGAAGCGTCTCCGAAAGAGCCGACGCCCATACCATCTTTTTCTACTCCGAAGGCGTGAGCGGCATCGTAAATAACCTTAAGATTATACTTCTTTGCGATGCGGTCAATCTCGTCAGTATCACAGACATTTCCGTAAACGTGAACAGGCACAATAGCACAGGTTCTTTCTGTAATAAGTGCCTCGATTTTTGATGCATCGATTGTATATGTAACAGGGTCAATATCGCAGAAAACGGGAGTAAGTCCGCATCTGACAATAGCGTGAGTAGTGGATGCAAAGGTGAAAGGGGTAGTGATAACTTCACCTTCTAAATCAAGTGCCTGCAAGCAAAGCTCCAAAGCCATGTGACCGTTGGAAAACAGAGAAATATTGTCGCACTTAAGATACTCACAAAGACCCTTTTGGAGTTCATCGTGTTTCGGACCCATATTGGTAAGAAAATGGGAATCAAATATGGGAGTTATTTCCTCTATGTATTCGGAAAGTGTGGGCATAGAGGAACGGGTTACAAAAATTTTGTCACTCAAAGAGGACACCTCATTTCAAAGTTTCTTGAGGGAATACGCTGATTACAAGCTCTTTAGATGCCATAACACCTACAGTTGCGCAAAGAAGAGAAGGAGAAACCTCCTCGCCTTTAAGCCAACGGATAATGGCAAGAGGCATATTTACGCCTGCAACGTGAGAGAATGGGTAGCCACCGCCGAAACGGGCATTCATCTCCAGCAGGTAGGGGGTGTTGTCCACAAGGAAAATATCTGCATCAAGATTTCCGGGATGTTTAAGATTCTGACTTATGATTTTGCCAATCTCTTTAATCTTTTCGTTTTCTACGATGATTGCGGCATCGGTTTCACCGGAGCGCATTGCGTATTTTTGTCTTATAACTGTGTTCTGATAATTACCCTCAAGGTCATTTATAACATCAATTCCATATTCCTGACCTTTAAGAGATTCCTGTATCAGCACACACTCCGAAAGATTCGCAGCAGATTCATATTTGAGATAACTTTCTTTGATTTCTCTTTTTGACTTTTCGTAAAAAACCTTGAGCTCGGTTTCGTTTTCTGCCTTAAAAACAGAGAGAGATCCCATACCCCAACGAGGCTTAACAAAGAGAGGAAACTCTATTGTTTTGTTATTTAAAGCCTTTTCTGCCTCGGAAAGACTAAGGTAAGAACGGGGTGCATTTATACCTTTTTCAAGACAGAACTTGTAAGTGTTCCACTTATCGTTGCAAATTTCAATTGCACTTTCATCTGCAACGATTACACGGGTGCCTATTTCTTCAAAGTCTTTTTTGTGACGGGCAAGAATCATCAGGTCGATGTCAAAAAGACTGATAACTGCATCAATGGAATTTTCTTTGCAGTAAGAAAGAAGAAAAGGTATATAATTTTCGTCGTAAATCAGGGGAGTGACAACAGTCTTGTCTGCATAAAGAAAGGCTGTGGAAAGGGCAGAGGAATTTGCTGTGTGCACAAGACCTTTACCGCTTAGTGCTTCTTTAAAATATTTAACAAGATAACTGCGTCTGCCTGCTGATGTAAGTAGTATGTTCATATAAAATTCCTCAAAGGCTTATATTCTTATAGTCACAGAAAATAGGATAACCGCCCGTGTGTATAAATAAGATGTTTTTGTTTTTGATATTGTTTTTTGTAAGATAATTCTTCATTCCGTAGAAAGCTTTGCCTGTATAAGTTGGATCAAGGGGAAGTGAGAATTTTTCGAAGATCAGATCTATTTCGGAAAGTTCGTCTTCTGAGGTTTTTGAATAACCACCGAATAGGTATTCGTCGGTTATTTTTATATCAGCATCGATTTCTTCTTTAAAATAAAGTTTAAGGTTGTTTTTTATAATGGACTTGCAACGCTGTGCATCACGGGCTACGGAAATACCAACAATGTTGCGGTTGTGTGATTTTTCACAAGCTCTTGCAAGGAGTCCCGAATATGTAGCAGCAGTACCTGTTGCAAGAAAGATGTGGTCAAAGTTTATGTTGTTTTCTTTTTCAAATTCTGTGATTTCGTCGTAGACCTTTGTGTATGCAGAAACAGGTACAAGCTCGTTTCCTTCACCTTTTGTGTTTCCGTATATGTAATAGGGGTTAAGGCCTTCCTTCTTAAAATCCTCTATGGCACGGGTGACGGTTTCGCACACTTGTGTTTTTTCGCAGGAGTATTCTCTGACACCTAAGGAGGAGACTATACGGGAGTTGTTTGTATTACCCGAAACCTCGCTGAAGACAACTGCACAGGGAATTTTATTATCGAAGCAAAGCTGAGCCATTACTCTGCATAGATTGGAACTTTTTGAGCCATAGGCAATAAGAGCATTCTTGCCCTTTGCCTTCATATCCTGAAGAAAAGCTTCGGCAAAACGTACTTTGTTTCCGCCAAAAGAGTAGGGGAGTTTGTCCTCTCTTTTTATGTAAATATTGTTCTCATAGAGAGTACTTAAAAACTCCAAAGGAGAATCTGAAAACAAGGCGTTCACCTCCGCGTTACTTTTGTTAAGCTTTTTTGTTTGCTTTTTTATTTTTTCTTTTTGCCATGAATTCTTTAGCTGTAGTTTTGATGTATGCAAAACTTTCAACTTTGAAAAGTTTGGAGAGAAGAATGTATACTGTGATACCAACAGCAAACTGTACAATAAGTTTCACAACAGAAAGCCAGAAAAAATTGGGGATCAGGAGCTCAAAGGGAATAAAGCCGATACCGAACATAACAGCCCCCATACCAATACTCAGCAGTATGGCAGGAATCATATCGGCAAACTGTTCGGAAAGTCCATAGCCAATAATCTTTTTGTTAGGCCATGCGTTTACAAATACACATACGATTTCTGCAAGTATACTGCTCAGGGCAATAACAATAACAGAGTCGGTGGTGCTTTCAAACGTAAGAGTCCATGCGATAAAGATACCTGCAGCAAGGAAAAGCAGGTTAGAAACTTTTTTGATTATTTCGGCAAGAAGGAAGGTGCCGCCTTTACCCATTGCCTGAATTGCCTGAAGATTTGTAGTGTGAATAGGCCACATTGCAAAGTTAAAGCAGGCTATCCACAAGAAAGGCACTGCAGGCATCCATGCCTCGCCTAAGAGGATGTAAATAAAAGAACTGCCCACAGCGGCAAATCCCATCATAGCAGGGAATACAAGATAGGAGCTTGTTTTCATTGCTCTTCTTGTCATACTCTTAACCTTTGCTATATCGTCCTGATGGCTTGACATAGCAGGAAAAAGAACATGCTGTATTGCATTGTTAAGGTTTCCCATTACGAGCTTTGGGTATGTATTTCCCTTGTTATAATAAGCCAGATCTTTCGAACTGTAAAATTTACCTATGATAAGGGTGTTTATGTCTTTATATACACTGTTGATAAATGTAGATGCCAGTATTTTCCATCCATAAGAAAAGAGACTTTTTAGGCGTTTGAAGGAGAATATAAGCATTGGTCTCCATTTAACAGTAAACCATAAGAATATGGTATCGATAATCTGGTCAGTGAGTTTCTGAGCAATAAGTGCCCAAGCACCATAAACGGGATTTCCTGTTATGTTAACAATAACAAAAGCCAGTACAACGCCTACAATTCCGGAGATAACAGTACCTGAAAAGGATGCAAAGAAAAATTTCTTGAACTGCATTGTTTTTGATACATAGGCATGCTGTATATTATTTATTGCACCAATAATAATTGACAGAGAAAGCACGCGTATCATTGGAATCATATATGTATTATTGTAGAAGCTTGCTATGGGCGTTGCCGCAAAGAACATACCTGTATAAAGTATACCCGCAAGTCCTAGCTGAAAAAAGAATACGGTAGAAAAATCCTTTTGGTCTGCATTCTTTTTCTGAATAAGTGATGATGCAAAACCGCCCTGTACAATAACATTCAGAAGACCTGTGAATACGGAAATAAGAGGTATTATACCATAGGCAGAAGGACCTAAAAGTCGGGCAAGGACTATGGAAACTACAAGGGCAACGGCTTCTCCGCCCAGCTTTTCCAGATATCCCCAAAAAAGACCCTTGAGTGTTTTTTCTTTTGTATCTTTTGCGGCAGACTCAAGTTCGGATTGAAGCTCGTTGTCTGCTGCTGTTTGTTTGTTTTCGCTCATGATTTATACCTTCGTTTTAATTTTTCTTTGAAAGAAAAGGGAATAAGGAGAGAAGTCGCAGCTTGATTCGTTCCTTTTTTGATGATTTTGAAAGGAAGAGAGGAGCAACCTCTTTGTATTTTTTTGAGAAAAGATGCTTGTATTCACCTTTCAGAAGCATCAGGTGATATTCGCATTTTTTTATAGCGAAAGTTACCGATTTGTCAAATCGATGTTCTGTATATTCGTTGTAAGCACAGAGACTCTTATGATGCTCTGTGTAGCGTTTAATCATTTTTTCATTTTTCTTATGGTCTTTTGCCGTAAGGCTGTCCATAATACTGGAAGAACTGTTGTATCTGTAGCAGGACATTTCTTTGTCCACATAGTAAACTGTGCCTTTGGAAGCAAAGTAGAGCATAAAGAGAATATCCATAGAAGAAGAATATTCGAAAAATTCAGGTGTGGCTTCTACCATTTCTTTTAAGTATTCACTCCTGAAAAAGTAGGAAGAGGTCTGAAACATATAGGGAAGTCTGCAGATGCCGTCTACAGCTTCCTCGGAGGTCATCATACCAACTTTAACAGTGTCTTTCACAGGAATAGTCTGCTCTGTGGGCTGACTGTTTTCCTGTGTGCATCTTACCGTATGAGCACAGAACGAACAATCGGGGTTTGCCTCCATAAGATCGACTTGTTTCTGAAGTTTATATTCATCTGTCCAGAAATCATCGCCCTCGCACATAGCTGTGTATTTACCTGTAACTCTTGGGAAATTAAAGGTAATAGACATCATATTGCCCTGACGATAGCTTTTGGAATACTGATTTTCATTATGATAGAGTGGTTTTATGATTTCAGGATACTTTTCTTCGTATTCTTTTATAATGTCGGTTGTGCCGTCAGTGGAGCAGTCGTCGTTAATCAGAATTTCAAATTTAAAGTCGGTTTTCTGATTAAGAAAGCTGTCAAGAGTCTGTCGTATATATTTTTTGTGGTTATATACAAGACAACAGATGCTGACCATAATATCGTTCATAAGAACACTCCTTGAAAGAGTTTTATAACTTTTTAAGAGCTTGTACAAGTCCGAAACTACCAAGTTTCAGCGAATGAATGTAAAGGCGGTTGTAGCCTTTTGTGTCGGCAATTTTCAGAGACTTTCTGAATCGTTTATCGCGGATAAGTTTTGTGCAATACTTTGTTTTAATTTTTTTTGATGCAGAATTTGAGGGAGAAAAAGTATTGTTTATTGCTCGGTTGGTATCGTCAAAGACCATTGTGTACCAAACTTTAAGAGCATCCTTTTGATTGGTGGCATTATCAATAATGACAGATTTAAGAACATCTTCTTTTGCTCGGAACATATTGATAATGTCCTTAAAATATTTTTTGCAAAGGCTGCCGGGTGCATCAAGATAGTAGTGATAGATTGATTTGTTGTAAATCTTAACCCTGGATACCTTTTGAAGATACTGAAGATTAAAGATGAAATCCTCGTTATAGTGAATTTGTGTATTGAATCTCAGATGATGTTTTTCAATAATTTCTCTGCAAAAAAGTTTGTTGTAGGGCATATTTGTGAGGAGAAATGGTTCTTTAAGATTCAGCTTTACATAAAGATCACAGTATTCTTTGTTTGTGAGTGTTACAGTTGCACCTTCCTCATATTCGGGACAAAGATCATCGGAAAGTGTTTTTGTATCTCTTATTTTTGTAATACCTGCAATAACAAGGCAGTCGTTATCGCCCTTTGCCAGCTCTACCATAGGAGCACAGAATTCCTCTTTTATGTAATCGTCGCTGTCGCAAAACATAATGTATTTGCCCGAGGCCTCGTCAAGACCACGATTTCTGGCAGAGGAAACACCACCGTTTTCTTTGTGAATAACTTTTATTCTGTTGTCTTTTGTGGCATATTCATCGCAAATTTTTCCGCTTTCGTCCTTTGAGCCATCATTGACAAGAATAAGCTCAAAGTCATCAAAATTCTGGGAAAGAAGAGCGTCGATACATTTGTGAAGATAGTTCTTTGCGTTGTAAACAGGAACGATAATGCTGACAGTAGGCATAAACTTACCTCAATTGTTTAGATTATGGTTTATATTATTTTGCAAAAATCTAAGAGCGTTTTCGCGTTCTCGATTGAGTATATTATCGGTGCTTGAGAAATCAATACTTTTGAAAGTATTTTTTGCAATATTGCTATAGATTCTGTCTTCCAAAGAGAATTTGTTAAGAAGGGTTTTGAGTCTGGAGCCCATTGATTTACCGTCTTCAATACGATCGAATACAACAAAATCTTTTTTGAAGATTATTGAGAATACCGCAGCATGGAAGGAGTCTGTAAATACAGCTTCTGCATGATGAATAAGATAAATAAACTCAGAAGGTCCTGCAGTGTAGTAATCCGATTCTCTGATATCAAAGAGATTTATTACCTGAAGACCTTTTTGTTTTGCAATGTTGTCTATATATTTGCGGTATTTATTTGATTCGTTGCCAAGGAAATAAGTAACCGCAAAAGGTTTGTCTGTGGGGAAAGCGGGTTTTTTCTCTATGCTTTCCCAAATCTCTCTTTTAATGGTCATTGTGGGATCACAGATAACCTGTGCGTCTTTTCCTGTGAGTTCTTTTATAAGCTTTGCACCTTGTTCTTCACGTACACAGAGCATAGGAAATTCAGAGAGCCATTTTGCATAAGGCTCCTTTACATATTCGGGAAGCTCAGAAATGCCAAAAGAAGGAGCAAAGGTAAGCTTTTGATTTTTCTCTGCAAAGGTAAGAAAACGCAACTCTGAGGTGTGTGGATAGGTGGGGTTCCATACCTGATCTGAGCCAACAGAGAAGAAATCGAAGTCTTTAAGCTTATCTGTGGGGAGATTATTTTTGTTTATGGAGAAATCAGTATGATTTATATAGGTGTTATAGAAGTTGTTGAAGTTTTCGGAGCGTAGTTTTTTGCTTTTTGCATAAACAGAGGCGTTGCGTTTTTTTCGTATTGCAGAGGCAAGGAGTTTGTCCCTTTGATTTTTTATATGGAATTTTCTCCTGAGCCTTACCTTCAGAACAGAGGAAATATACGCAGGAGAAAACTTAGAGAATTTGCTGCGCTTCTGATATGCGGATTTAACTCCGTTATTTGTGTTGTCAGGAATAAATACGGGAGTATGTCCAAGCTCTTTGAAAGCCTTTAATACAGCATATGCTTGAAGCTGACATCCGTAATTTTCACCCGACAAAGTAATAATACCAATCTTCATTATAATTCTCCTGCAGAAAGTGTTTGGCGATTCAGGTACACATCAATTGTATATAGCGGTATAGCTGTAACCTCGGTTGAATACCCATTGCCATTCGATTTTTATGGCTTCAATATATATCCACACTATAAAATATAGGACGATTATCGTTGCCTTCAATATAAAATGCTGGTTTTTCGGGAATTTTTTTACAAGTACACTTAGTGCAAGACAGATATAAGGTGCAAAATATATACTTGCACGATTAAGGTATGCACTGTTTGATGTACCAAAAATCAGTGCGGCACGAACAAAAACGAATCCCATATAGAAATTCTCTGTTCCCGTAAAGCCTTTCTTCTGGAAAAGAAGGAAGAAATACAGAATAACCGGAGCAAAAGCAATAAGTATTCGCAATGGGTGAATATCGGTTTGTGCATAGTTTGTATCGGCACCGCCGGTTTCACTATCTTTAAGAACACCTACGACTTCGAAGAAAAAGTCATAGGAATAAATGATTGCTATACCGGCTACCAGAATGAATACGATCTTCTTCAGGTCAAGTACTTCAGAAATAAGGAAGTACATAGGCAGCATAATAAGAGCCGTAATATGAAATGACGCGGCTATAAATACAACAATACAGAATTTAAGAAATTTTCTTTCAAAAATAAGTCTGTGACCTGCAAAAAGTACTGCAGAAGCAAGGAACTGACGAACACCATTGAAACATCCTGACCAGGATATACAAATGTAAAGTACCATACTGAAAAAGAATGTATCGGTGTTTTTTGCGATTGTAACAACAAAGAGAGTGACTGTAATGGCGGCAGTAACAAAAATAAAGGTACCGCCGTCCTTAGAGATGGGATAAATGACTTTTGCTATGGTAGAAAGTCCGGGTTCGTCCCATTCTTTCCAGCGGGTTAAAAATTCATCAGCCCATCTTTCGTATCCTTTGTAATATGCTCCGAAGTCTGTGCCTACATAATATCTGAGTCCGGAAACGGTGATTAAGGTGGCCATACACAAAAACACAAAAAGATAATAGCTTGTCATATTTGGCTTGTTATCATTTTTCAGCGTTTTGCCTCCGGACATTGCAAGATTGTATTGTTGAGAAGCAATTGCAGCAAAAATTGCTGCAACGACAACTGTTATAAGCAAAACATTCAATGTATGTGCCTCCTTTCTTTGATGATGGTCATAATGTTAAATCCAGTATGTAATTTACAGTTTGTTGTAAATATCAAGGTTAAAGTTAGGCTCGGGAAGAGTGAGCTCTTTGCCGAGAATATAGTCGTAATCTACAGGGATAGGATACTGGAAGCCGCCGCCGGGGAAGAATGTGAGTTCGCCAAAGATGATTCTGCCCTCAAAGTTGTAGAAGTCTACGCGAACATAGGGGAATTCCTGGGCCAAATCTTTTGCGATTTTCTTCATTTCTTCAAACTGCTCGGGTTTGGGAACCAGAGTATCAGACATAGTGTAGTTGCGGTATGTAAAGCCCTGCTTCTCCCAATCTATATTAAGGAAATCAACATAGTGTTTTCCGTCAATGTCGTGGTTAATCTGCATATACTTGGGTTCGCCGTTAAAGCACATAAACTTGTAGTCTACAAGTGGTGAGTGATCAAGAAACTCCTCAACGATAATTTTGGGCTCAATGTGCTGATAGTTCCATTCTCTGCCGAAGGTGTAGAGATTTCTCTTGAGCCAGCAGTTAAAAATTCTCTTCCACCAGAACCAGTTTACCTTATCTTTGTCTGTGCAGATAAGGTTCCAGCTTGAACCGTGGTTGGTTTTCATAGCAAAATGGTGGGGGAGTTCTTCGGGCTTAATATCTTTGCCGTTGTCGTAAACAGCAATAAGGTTATTGAGCAGATGGCCGTAGCCTTTTTGCTCGATATATTCACGGACACGATATTTGTCGGAGCAGATGGGCATATTTTCATTTCTGTAGAAGAGCTTGAGCCACTGGAGCTTTTCGGAATAACGCTGGGGATTCTTAAGGTTAATTTCGGTGCCGGCTCTACGAATATATTCTGAGGTAATATATTCGTAGTCAGTAAGTTTTTTTTCATTTCTTTTGCCCATGTTTATACGAACGCGATTGAAAAACCATTTACCTGCATCGGTCTTTTGCATTTTTTTTCCGAATTTTCTCAAGGATTTCTTTATAGACATTTTACTGCTCCTTTTGTTTTGCTCTGCTTTTTTTAGCTTGGTTTTGTCTGTGTTTGTATGCAATACTGCTGGGTGTGAGACCTTTGATAAGCAGTATAAAAGTGGGTTTTATACGCCAATGCCAAGGATAGCCCAAAAGCTTAAAGCCCAACATCTTTGTACGGTAGGCATTGAATCTTACCTTGAATGTGCGGCGCTTGATGGCATTCAGGTCTTCGCGCATTAAGTATAGCGGTTCCTGAATATTTACACCTTTGAAGTTGTGGTAGAAAAATCTGAACCAAAGGTCAAAGTCCTGAGCTCTTACAGTTCGTTTAGATACAGTGTAGCCGCCGCATTTATCATATACATATTTATAAGTCATGATAGTTGCGTGGTTAAATGCAACATGATTACGCTGTGTGTAGCGGTCGGGGAATTCGGGCTTGACGATAATATCTGCAGGACCATTCTCGTCAAACCTCTGAACCAGAGTACTGCACAAATCTACATCGGGATGCTCTTTGAGGTAGTTAACTTGTCGCTCGAATCTGTCAGGGACAGATATATCGTCTCCGTCCATACGGGCAATAAACTCACCCTGAGCATATTTAAGGCAATGGTTGAGGGAATATGAAAGCTTTGAATTTTGTTCGTTCTGAATAACCTTGAATTTATTGGGATATTTTTTTTCATACTTACGGATTATTTCCAGTGTGTTATCGGTAGAGCAGTCATCGCAGATGATAAACTCCCATTTTTCGTAGGTTTGATTAAGTATGGAGTCTATAGCCTCTTCTACTGTGGAAGCACAGTTATATACTGCCATAATAACGGAAATATAGTCTTTTTTCATAATTATCTCCTTTGTCAAAGGACGTGGTGTAAGGTTATTTATTCAAAACATAATTGATGATTTCTTTCGAGATGCTTAGGTTTTTATCTTCATGCCACACCATATTCCTGTCAAAATAACCATTTACCCAGGAAAGCGCTTCGAAATTGGTGCCATAGGACATTTCAATAATTTTGCCCTCGCCGGTGTTTTTATCAATAACATAGTCAAAGCCGACGCACTGTAAATTGCATTTATCATATGCTTCAAACGCTGAGTCAAGTATTTGCTTTGTTATAACGGAATTATCATAATATCTGTCTCCGCCGCCGGATGCCCTCCAGTCACCTTTTCGTGTGCGACGGCACTCGGGGATGAATTTATCTCCGATAACAACTATTTTTAAATCAAAACCATCGTTATCAATATATTCCTGGAAATAGCAATATCCGTCTTCTAAATTCATCTTCTTGGCGTTCTTTCGTGTGCGCAGAAAATCCGGTATTTTTTTTGCGTTTTTGATTAGAGTCTTAAAGTTCCTTGTTGATTGGATTTTTGAATAGGCTTTATATGCAACTTTGGGTGTTGGGTCAATGCCTTTGGTGAACATAGTATGAGCGTATTCTTTTGCTTCCTTAACATCGTTAAGAAGCTTGACATTGTTGGCACCGGAGCCGCATCTGAGTTTTGCTACAAGGGGATATTTAGCTTCAGTTTCAAGCCATTTTACGCAGTCATCTTCAAAATAGAAAATCCAGCTTTCAGGAATGGGCGCACTTACAGCTTGTAAAAGATATGTTTCTGCTATTTTGTCATCAAAATGCCATGCGGTATTGTAGTCGGGGAATACCTTGAGTCCCATTGCTTTTGCGGAATTCAGAATACTGCGTGCTTCCATAATGTCAGCTTTTACATAGTTCTGCATTGTCCACAGTACTGCATCGTAGCCGCGGAGCTTTTCGATTATGTCAGAGTCGTAACAGCTGATGATGTCACACTCAATGCCATTTTCTTCGCAATATGCTTTACATTCGGGAATCCAGACACTTTCATGTTTGAACATTTTTTCGTCGCGATGAATTGCTATTTTCATTTGTATATGCCTCCCTGACGGGTTATTAGTTATGGAATCAGAGGTTTTCTTTGTACCACTCGATAGCGAGAGCAATACCACGCTCAAAGCTATACTCGGGGTCGTAGCCTAAAAGTTCTTTTGCTTTGGAGATATCAGCGTTTGAATGCTTGATGTCTCCTGCTCTGTCGGGGCCGAAATTGGGCTCTACATCTTTGCCTAGAGCCTTTGTAAGTCCGTAGTAAATAACAATAAGATATTCTCTGCCGCCGTATGCTACATTGAAAGCTTCACCTGCAGCATCGGAGGATGCAAGACAAGCCTTAAGGTTTGCCTCGATAACATTTTCCACGTATGTAAAGTCACGGGACTGTTTTCCGTCACCGTTGATGGTGGGAACTTCGCCCTTTAAGAGCTGTTTGATGAATTTAGGAATTACAGCGGCATAAGCACCGTCGGGATCCTGACGACGACCGAATACATTGAAGTAACGCATTCCGTAGGTATCAAGACCGTAGAGCTTTTTGTAGAGCTTGCCGTATTCCTCATCTACTCTTTTTGTAAGAGCATAGGGAGAAAGAAGGTTACCTTCTCTGCCTTCTTTTTTGGGAAGATTGGGCTCGTCGCCGTAAACAGAAGAGGAAGAAGCATATACAAACTTCTTTACACCCTGCTGACGGGCTGCTTCCATCATATTAAGAGTGCCGCCGATGTTAATGTCTTCGTAAAGAAGGGGCATCTCAATAGAGCGGGGAACAGAGCCCCATGCTGCCTGATTGAGAACAAAGTCCACACCCTCACAAGCCTTCATGCAGGTGTCGAGGTCGCGGATGTCACCTTCGATGAATGTAAAGTGGGGGTTATCCATAAAGCCGTCCATATTCTTTCTTTTGCCTGTAGAAAGGTTGTCCAGACAGCGAACTGTGTAACCCATATCGAGAATTGCCTCGCACAGATTGGAGCCGATAAATCCTGCACCACCTGTTACAAGGAAAACGGAATTTTCGGGAAATTTAAGATGTTTGTACCCCATAAATTAAAGCCTCCAGTAGATGTATCCTGCATTTTCGTACTCTTTGCGGTTAAGGAGTCCCTTGATATCAAGGAGTACCTTTGTATGTTCGCCTGAGTAGAACTTTGCCATATCCTCTATTGTAAGAGAGGAGAATTCTTCGTGAGAAACAGCAAGGATAACAGCATCCATATCTTTTATGGACTCCATATCTGCAAACTCCATACCATACTCGTGACGAGCCTCGTCTTTGTCTGCAACGGGGTCTGCGATTACGGGAGTGATGGAGTATTCTTTGAGCTCGTTTACAATATCGATAATTCTTGTGTTTCTTGTGTCGGGGCAATTTTCCTTAAATGTAAAACCAAGGATTGCAACCTTTGCGCTCTTTACGGGAATGTCTGCCTGAATGAGTTTTTTAACCAAAGACTCAACAACATATTTACCCATATCGTCGTTGATGCGTCTGCCTGAGAGGATAATCTGGGAATGATAACCCATCTGCTCTGCCTTGTATGTAAGGTAGTAGGGGTCAACACCGATGCAATGACCGCCAACAAGACCGGGGAAGAACTTGAGGAAGTTCCACTTTGTACCTGCAGCTTCAAGCACAGCCTTTGTATCAATTCCCATTTTGTTGAAGATAATGGAAAGCTCGTTCATAAATGCGATGTTGATGTCGCGCTGAGAGTTTTCGATAACCTTTGCAGCTTCTGCAACCTTGATGCTCTCTGCTCTGTGAACACCTGCCTCAACAACAAGTTCGTAAACTTTTGCAACTTCATCGAGAGTTTCTTCGTCCATACCTGAAACGATTTTTACGATAGTCTCAAGTCTGTGCACCTTGTCGCCGGGGTTGATACGCTCTGGACTGTAGCCGATTTTGAAGTCAACACCGCACTTAAGACCGGACTCAGCCTCAAGGATAGGAACGCAAACATCTTCGGTTACACCGGGATAAACTGTGGATTCATATACAACGATAGAGCCTTTTGTAAGATACTTGCCGAGGATATGGCTTGCACCCTCAACAGGAGTAAGGTCGGGAGTGTGGTCTGCATTTACGGGAGTGGGAACTGCAACAATGTGGAACTTTGCTTCACGGAGTCTTTCGGGGTCACTTGTGAAATCCACTGCGCAGTTTTTGATAGCCTCGTCGCCAACCTCTTTTGTGGGGTCGATGCCGTTTTTGTAAAGGTCGATTTTAGCTTTGTTTACATCAAAGCCGATAACATCTACTTTCTTTGAAAAAGAAACAGCAATAGGCATACCTACATAGCCGAGACCTACAAGAGAGATTTTTTCTTCTTTGTTTACGATTTTCTGATAGAGTGACATATTTATTCCTCCGTTTTAATCATATCCAGATGAGAGAGCAGGGTTTTATTTACCTTGCAAACATCAAATTTTTCTTTACAATACTCGTAGCTTGCTTTACCAAGAGTTTTTATAAGTTCGGGATTTTCAATGAATTTGCACATTGTATCCGCAAGTGCCTGCGGGTCAGATACAGGAACAAGGTAACCGGTTTCAGTATCTTTTACCGTTTCTCTGCAGCCCGGAGCATCGGTAACGATAACGGGTCTGCCCATTGCCATAGCCTCCTGAACTGTTCGGGGTATTCCCTCGCGATGAGAGGGAAGAACGAATACGGAGCATTGGCGGTAGTAAACTCTTACATCGGGATGTTCGGGATAATATTCAATTGCACCTGAGTCGATGTATTTCTGCACTTCCGTTTGTTTTAAGGAGTCCTGCATACTTTCGTCGATTTCACCCAGATACATAATTCGAACATCAGGGTATTTGTTGTGAACAATCTGAGCCGCCTCAAGATATTCCGAAACACCCTTACATCTTAAAGCACGGGATAGCATAAAGAAGACAGGTTTTTCGGGAAGGGGTTCCTTTGCAAAGCGTTCCATATTTACACCCGAGCCGTTGACCATACAGCACTTGTCTTTTTTAAGGAGCTTAAGTGATGTGAAATCGTTAAGATCGTCGGGATTCATAAATACAACTTTATGGGCACATTTAAAACCAATACGATACAGAGTTTTTACAAGCATACGGATGATTTTTGCCTTGAGAGTTTTAGCAACAAAAACATAGCCTGCACCTGCAATCATAGAATATCTGTGGGGCACCTTTGCCTGCTTTGCGGCAATTGCACCGTAGATAACGGGTTTTATGGTGTAGCCGAAGGTTATATCGGGTTTTTCTTCTTTAAAAAGTTTTTTTAGAGCCTTTATGTACTTCAGATCCGACATAACATTGACGCCTGTTTTTTCCATAGGTATCTTTACAAATCGTGCACCTAAGGCTTCGATTTTGTCAACATCAATATCGTTGGGGCCTGTGACGATAACCTCATAGCCGAGTTTTATCACGTCTTTAATCAGATCGCCCCTGAAGTTCCATGCAGTTCTGTTTTTTGGTGAAATCAAAATAAACTTCAAAACAAATTCCTGCCTTCAATGTATTTAGGTTGAGTTCAATATATTAATAGTATAGGGAATACAAATAATTATTTTGAGTAAGAAGCATTTTCAATAAGGGTATCCATAAGCTTATCTATGGGATAGCCTACGCATTCCATCATCATGGGATACATACTGATGGCGGTAAAACCGGGGAGAGTGTTGATTTCATTGAAGATAACGCGGTTTGTATCGTTTTCAAGGAAAAAGTCGATTCTTGAAAGTCCGTTACCGCCGAGTACCTTGAAGATATCAGCAGCATATTTTTTTACCAGTTCGTTAATTCCCTCGGGAAGTTCGGGGGATGTAACCGTTTTGGAGTCTGCATTGTTGTACTTTGCTTCGTAGCTGTAGAATACATCGCCTGCAACAGCCTCTCCTGCGTTGGAGCAGATAAGGCCTTCCTTTGTTTCGAGTACTGCACACTCAAGCTCACGGCCGAAGATTGCTTCTTCGATAAGAACCTTTGAATCGTGAGTAAGTGCAAGTTTAACAGCTTTAATAAGTTCTTCGCGGTTTACAGCTTTTGAAACGCCCTGAGATGAGCCTGACTTGCAGGGCTTTACAAACATTGGGTAACCAAGTTTTTCTTCAGAGAGTGCTACATAGCTTTCGTCGTCACCCTCGCGTACAAGAACATAATCTGCCTGAGGGATGTTTCCTAAGCTTTCAACAATAATTTTTGTAAAGGCTTTGTCCATAGATGTGCCTGAGGCTACAACACCACAGCCTACATAGGGGATTTCGCAAAGCTCGAAGAGACCCTGAATTGTGCCGTCTTCGCCATTTTTGCCGTGAAGTACGGGAATAATAACATCAATATTTATTAGGGAATTTTTGCCGTCAAGCAGAAGAAGTCCCTTTGCGCTTTTGTTGGGAGAGAGAACGCAGGGGGTATTTGACTCTTCGTTTATCCATTCGCCTGTGGGAATGAGAGCGGTGTTGCCTGTGTAGTAAACCCAGTCGCCGTTTTTCTTGATACCCACATAGTGTTTTTCGTATTTATCCTCAGATACGTTATTTACAAAGTTCATAACGGATTTACAGGATACCTGGTGTTCGGTGGAATTTCCGCCGAAAATAATAAGAATATTTTTTTTACTCATATTTACACCTTTCTTAAAAGGACATTAGTTTGTAAGGAATTTTTCGTAAAGATTTCTTGTACCCTTACCATTTACGAATAAGGGAAGCTGGAAGCCGATGTAACCGGGGTCATTGTTACCCTCTATGAGTATGGGACCATTTTCTGTTATAGCAATATCCCAACCCACATAACCTACCTGATACATGGTGCGTGTTGCTTTTTCCAGCATTTCGAGGGTTTCGTTCCAGTAAGGAATCTTAAAGCCTTTGAACTGTGCGTTAGTTTCCGGATGATTTTTATAAACTCCGCCGTCGTAGTCACAAGCATCTGTGAGCACCTCGCCTGTTTTTGGGTCAACCAAAGCAAAGAGTGCATTAATGGATGCATTGGCAATCTTTGAATTATGACCGATAGAAAGGGTAGAGGTCATAATGTGAAGCTTGTCGTTTTCCAGTACGGTATTGATTCTTATGGGATTAACAGCATTGGGATATAGGGCAGAAATTGCAGGGTGTTGTACAATCCATGTTTCAATAATGCCTTTGGGAAGAGCTTTTACATAATCGTAGAGCTTCGAAAGATTTTCAAAATCAGAGGAGTCGAGTACCTCAACACCCTTACCCTGCGCGGCGTTTACGGGCTTATAGACGATTTTGTTCTCGCCTTCCATAAACTTTTCGAAATCTTCCAAAGTGAGATAGTTGGTCATTACACATTTTCTGCCGTAGAAATCGGAGAAAACTTTAGAGAAGATGAATTTGTTGTAGAAGATAGCCTCGTGCTTTTTGCTGTTGTACTTTTCCATCATTGCGATGTTATCTGAGAAAGTGAAGAAGGTTTTTCTTTGCTCGTCTTTGAGGTCAGCGAAACCCATAACTTCGTAGTTATGAGGGCTGGTCTTATATTTTATTGAACAGCTCACAAGGTCAAAGAAGGTAGAGATTCTGCTCCTGCCTTTTTCTTTTCTGAGTTTATTGCTTACCTGTTTGCTCTGAGAGAGAAACATTTTGATCTTTCTTGCTGCGCCCATATTAGCACCTCAATCTTTAAGGGTAATTTTTATTTAAGCTTAGAGCGGAAGAACATAGTTCTCCATCTGTAATAGATATGCTCCATAATAATTCTTTTGCCACCAAGATATTTATTGTGTACGGCAATACCCGAATCATTTATTTCTTTGTTCATCTTATCGATAACCATAGCGTGTACGGTATCGCTCTTTCGCATATCGTGGGGGAAGAGGAGGAAGAGCTCCATAAGTTTGCGATTATTAAAGGGCATTGTAACAAGGTTGAAGAAATCGTGCATACTCTCAACCATAGTGCCCCAGGAGGCAAATCGTACCTCCCAGTAGAACATATCCTGATGCTCGTAGCCTTCGGGTGAGTCTACCAAGTCGATTTCTTTAAGGAATTCTCTGTGAATGCGGTCTGCCCAACGCAGAAGGTATGGGCTGCCGAAATAACGCTTCTGGAAGATAGAAAAGTGTCTTTCGTTGAGTTTTGCGGGAAGCTCTAATCCGTATTTGCGGCTCCAGAAGGCTCTGCCGATTTCAGAGATCCAGGATTTGAGTTCAACATCAAAATCGTTGACTCTTGACATATATATGAATTTTCTTGCTTCGTGGTCGTCGGGTCGGGAAACATAAGAGGTGTTGTGATTGAGCATTTTTTTGAGAAAATCAAAATCCTCAACCTCGCTGTTATCCTCGGGGATAGGATAAGTGTTGTGAGTAACTCCTATTCTGTCACAAAGAGTTTTTGCAGCAGAGGCATCCACCTTTTCCTGACTTTTGGCATGGAAACTGTAGTAATAAAACTTGTCGTAAAGACCGTTGGCACAGGCAAGAGTTGTTTTGCTGTCTGTACCTCCGGAAAGTGAGATAGCAGGTTTCTGCCACTTTTTAGTACAAAGCTCGATATTGTTGTGAAGAAGCCTTGAGATTTCGTCGATGTATTTGGGGAAATCCTTTTCCTCAATCTCTTTAATTACCCTTGTGGGATAAAAACGGACAATTTTAAATTCACCCGCAAAATCAAGATAGGTGTTTGCACCAAGACGCTTGAGTTCTTTGTAGGGAGTGATGTTGCCCGGCATATAGCGGGTACCTATGGTGTAGAACTTTTTTGAGAAAAGAAGCTCTACATCCGGGTCGAATTTAAGGTTGCAGATGTCGGCAACCAGCTGTGGATGAGAGGTAACAAAGATGTTGCCCTGTGACTTGCCGAAATAGCAGGAGCGCATACCTCCGCAATCCTGCACAGCAGTAAATTTATCTTTATCGAAAATCATAATCAGGTGCATACCCGATATAGAGTTGATTTTGTCAAAGTAAGCATCTTTTCCGTTTGTGTATGCATCGAGACAATCGGAAAGAATTTCTTTGTCTTCGTACTTCATAGTGAAGGGGTCGTAAGCGTGGCCTATCATAATTGCAGTGAGACCGTTTTTTTCGCATATCGAAAAATCCTGCTCTTTATGTACAATTATGCTGTACTTATCTATGGTGTGCTTTTCCCACAGAGAGTAGAAAGGGTAGCTTCCCAAATCTATATCTTCTTTATCGGTTACAAGGTAACCTCTTTTAAAGAGAAAGGAACGGTATTTGCAGTTCTCATCAAGAACAGATTTTATATCGTTTTTGTAAACTTCTGTTTTTTTCATCGCGTTGCCTTTCCGAAATCGAATTCAGTAAGATTTTTATGAATAAGTGAAAACATTCTTTTGGAGTTTCCATCGGAAACAAAGCTGTTGTGGGGAGTAACTGTTACTCGGTTGCAAGTCCACAGGGGACTTGACTCAGGGAGTGGTTCTTCTTCAAAAACATCAAGGACAACACCTCTGAATTTGCCTTTGTTAAGGAGTTCAATAAGAGCCCCTTCGTCAATAATTGCACCACGGGCAACATTTATCAGGATACTGTCGTCCTTCATAAGCGATAAAAGGGAAGAAGAGAAGAGTCCTCGGGTTTTATCGTTAAGCGGAAGGGTGAGAATAACTACATCAGCGGTGGGGAGAACCTCAGTGAGAGCCTCCATAGGATAAAATTCATCGATAAAGGGAGAGTTGCTGTCGTAAATATCAGCGCCTAACACCTGAGCATCAAAGGCTTTGAGACGTTTTGCACATTCTGTGCCCACAGAGCCTGTGCCGACAATAAGAACCCGTTTGTCCACAAGTTCTAAAAGGTCGCGATGTTTTTTCCACTCTTTGTTTTTCTGCTGCTGTGCAAAATCAGCGGAGTGTTTGTAGATTTCTAAAATTTTGAGGAGCACCCACTCTGCCATGGGAGCACTGTAAACTCCTCTTGCGTTGTAGAGTGCAATTCCCTTGGAAACAAGATAACCTACGGGTGCACGATTAAAACCGGCACTTGTAAGTTGTACAGCTTTGAGAGAGGTGAAGTTTTCTACGGGGTTTGCTTTGAAGAGATTGTTGCACACAACTGCATCAAATTCTGAACAGTCAATGCTGAGTTCTTCCAACTCGTTCTGAACAAAGGTTATTTCAAAACCGCAGCCTCTGAGAATATTCAGTTGTTCTTCGGTGTAGTTGAAGGCACCTGTAAGCAACAGTTTCATACAATAAACCTTTCTGTATGTATCGTCAATTGATTGTGACGGTTTCTTTTTCTTCTGTGTTGTTTGCTGTGGGCTTTACAGCAGTTTCTTTTGTGTTTTCGTTGTCGGCATTTGTGAACACCTTGAATATTGAAACAAAGAAAATCTTGAGGTCAAGTAAAAAAGAGATGTTTTCTGTGTACCAGCAGTTAAGCTCGATACGTCTGTTCCACTCAACATCTTTTCTGCCGTTTACTTGTGCCCAACCTGTAACACCGGGACGAACGCTGAACATTCTGAACTGGTCTTCTGTGTATTCTTCCACAGGCCAGGGATGGTATGTAAGAGGAGGTCTGGGTCCTATAAGACTCATATCGCCTTTGAGAATATTAAGGAGCTGAGGCAGTTCGTCGATGCTTGTGGCTCTGATGATTTTACCGATTTTTGTAACTCTTGCGTCGCCTTTGCCCGAGTAAACTCCCGAGCCTGTATGCTCTGCACCTACACACATACTGCGGAATTTGTAAATCTTGAATACCTTGCCGCCTTTACCCAGTCTGTCCTGTTTGAAGATAACAGGGCCTTTGGATTCGATTTTGATTGCGATGGCGGTAATAAGTAAAAGCCAAGAAAGTATTACAAGTCCCATAAAAGAAACGATAATGTCGAAAGTTCTCTTGAAAAATCGGTACATCTCTTTGCTCCTCCTTAATGCGCGATTATATTAAGCTGAAATTTTACATACTACAATCCTATTATAACAGACTAATTATAACATATAACAATAAAAAATCAATTAAAATAAGATAATTTTACATAAAAATAAACAAAAAGCTGAATTGAGCAGAAAATATCGGTTTATTATGCAGGATGTATATTCAGTTGATTAAGGTACTGCAAAAAGAAAAACACGAAAAATGAAAATCTTATGGTCGGTTTTTGTTGACTTTAGATAGGTTTTATATTATAATGTTTGATGTATTATTGTGTACAATGCGAAAACTATATGCGAATTGATTGGGAACAATCAATTGTGTTTTTTGGAGCAAGTTATGAAGAGATTTAATGCAAAAAAAATCATTCTTATGATAGCCGATATTCTGATGATTTCGGTATTCGGATTTCTGACAAATCTTATGCTGATGTGGTTTGACATCGGTATAGGAGGGTCACTCCTGCAGATAAGCTGGTCAACCCTGACCCTTGTTATCGGCTTAGAGGTATTGTTCTGCTTCTTTACCTTGTATGTATCGGGAACATATTCGTTTTTCTGGCGATTGCTCGGAAAACATGAGTATATCTCTTGCGGAATAGGTTTAACGGCAGGTATGATTTTGTCTGTTTCATTCCTTGTTTTTTTTGGAAAACTTGACGAAAGATTTCCCATAGAGTTTTTTGTTTTGCAGTATATGCAGTCTGCTGCGGCTATGATGTTGTTCAGAGTCTATGCTAAGAAAGCTATTGTGGGGCTTACCGAAGCAGGCAGATCCGAAAATTATCAGAGAACGCTTATTATTGGTGCAGGTCGTGCGGCTACACTTCTGCTTACCGATATTGAAAACGCAAAGAAAGACCCTGCAAACCCTTCCGGCAACCTCTTGCCTGTGGGGCTTGTGGATGATGATCGCAGCAAACTTGGTAGTAAGATTCTTGGAGTTCCTGTTCTGGGCGGCACTTCGGATATCCCTGCTCTTTGTGAACAGAGCCATATTTCTCTTATTGTTTTTGCAATCCCTTCCTGCACCGAAGAAGATCGCCAGCGCATACTTTCTCTTTGCTCAAAAACACAGTGCAAAATCAAGATGGTGCCCTATCTGAGTCAGCTTCTTTTTGAAGATGGCGGACGTCCTCAGCTTCTCAATCAGGTTAAGGATATTCATATCGAGGATCTTCTTGGCAGAGAACCCATAACTTTTGACAGAGAACAAACAAAAGCATTTATCCGGGATAAAGTTCTGATGGTTACAGGCGGCGGCGGTTCTATTGGTAGCGAACTTGTAAGACAGATTGCAAATTACAATCCCCGTCAGGTAATTATTGTAGACATCTACGAGAATAATGCATACGATATACAGCAGGAACTTTTGCTCGAGCATGGTGATGAGGTGGATTTCGTAACTCTTATCGCATCGGTAAGAGACTACGAGAAGATGAGCCTTATCTTTGAAAAATATCGTCCTCAGGTTGTTTTCCATGCTGCTGCTCACAAGCATGTTCCTCTTATGGAAACAAGTCCTGAAGAAGCAGTTAAAAACAATGTTTTCGGTACATACAACATCGCAAAACTTGCTGAACAGTATGATGTTGAGAAATTCATAATGATTTCTACTGACAAGGCTGTTAATCCTACAAATGTAATGGGTGCAACAAAGCGTTGTTGCGAAATGATTGTTCAGTATATGTCTCAGCATTCAAAGAAAACAGATTTTGTTACTACAAGATTCGGTAATGTATTGGGCTCTAACGGCTCGGTTATTCCTCTTTTTCGCAGACAGATTGAAAGCGGGAAGCCCGTAACCGTTACACACCCTGATATTATCAGATATTTTATGACTATTCCCGAGGCTGTATCTCTTGTTCTTCAGGCAGGTGCTATGGCACAGGGCGGTGAAATTTTCGTTCTTGATATGGGTGAGCCTGTTAAGATTACAACTCTGGCAGAAAACCTTATCAGAATGTACGGAAAAGTTCCTTACAAAGATGTTGAAATCAAGTTTACGGGCTTGCGTCCGGGAGAGAAACTTTTTGAAGAACTTCTTATGAACGAAGAAGGTCTTAAATCCACAGATAATAAGAAGATTTTTATTGGTAATCAGATTTCTATTGACGAAAAAGATTTGCTTATGAAACTCGATAAACTCAAGGCTTTTGCTGACGATAACAACAGCGAAGGCGTTGTGGATATGCTCGGTAAAATTGTACCTACATTTAATCACAAACCAAACAAATGATTTGTTTTGAGTTTAACCTGAATTTATGTTTTTTCGATTACACTCAGTTTTCGGAATTTTGATCTATAAACTTTAAGGAGCATTTTTATGTGCGGAATTGTTGGATATGTTGGCAAAAAAGATTGCAGTGAAGTGCTCGTTGATGCACTCCGTAAGCTTGAATACAGAGGCTACGACTCTGCAGGTATTGCAGTTTTTGAAGATGGCAAAATTAAAGTAGCAAAAGAAAAAGGCAGACTTGATGACCTTGTTGCAAAGATGCAGAGCGATGGTGTTCCCAATGGTCACATCGGTGTAGGTCATACCCGTTGGGCAACTCACGGTATACCTTCTGCAACCAACTCTCATCCTCATGCAGGCGGAGATAAGGTTACTCTTGTACATAACGGCATTATTGAGAATTACAAGGAACTTAAAGAACAGCTTATTTCTTCAGGCAGAGTGTTCAAGAGCGAGACAGATACAGAGGTTGTGGCTCAGCTCCTTGATGCAAACTATGATGGTGACCCTGTAGCTGCCATTAAGAAAACACTCGCTCAGGTTGAGGGTTCTTTTGCTCTCGGTATTCTCTTTGCAGACCGTCAGGGTGAACTCTACGCTGTAAGACGTGAGAGTCCTCTTATTGTTGGTGTTGGTGAGGATGAAACCTTTATTGCATCGGATGTTCCCGCAATCATCAAATATACAAATCAGTACTATCTTTTGGAGCATGATGAGATTGCTCTGCTTACCGATGCAGGTGTTTCTTTCTGTGACCTTGACGGCGGCAAACTTGAAAAAGAGCTTAAGGTTGCCGATTGGAATCAGGAAGCTGCCGAAAAAGGCGGTTATGAGCACTATATGCTCAAAGAAATCCACGAGCAGCCCACAGCAGTTAAAACAACAATTACTCCCAGAATTTCTCATAAGCTTCCTTGCCTTGAGGAGTGTGGTGTAACTGCCGACACACTTAAGGATATTAATCAAATTTATATTGTTGCCTGCGGTACTGCAATGCATGCAGGTATGGTTGGCAAGTATATTGTAGAAAAATTTGCAAGAGTTCCCGTTATTGTGGATATTGCTTCCGAGTTCCGTTATCGTGAACCTCTTATTAACGAAGGCGATCTTGTTATTATTATTTCTCAGTCAGGTGAGACCGCAGACAGCCTTGCTGCTATGCGTCTTGCAAAGAAGATGGGTGCAAAGACCCTTGCTATTGTAAATGCAAAGGGCAGCTCAATTGCACGAGAAGCAGATATGCTCATCTATACTCACGCAGGTCCCGAAATTGCAGTTGCTTCTACAAAGGCTTATATGGTACAGATTTCCGTTATGTATCTTCTCGGTTTCCTTTTTGCTCTTGCAAAGGGTAAAATTGACGAGGCTGAGTGTATGAGACTTACAGAGATTCTTACTGCTATTCCCGAGTATCTTGAAAAAACAATCAACGATGTAGATAAAGAATGCGAAGAAATTTCAAAGCGTCTTCTTGATGCTGACAGTCTGCTTTATATTGGCAGAGGACTTGATTATGCACTCTCTATGGAGGGTTCGCTCAAGCTCAAAGAAATTTCTTATATTCACTCTGAAGCTTATGCAGCAGGTGAACTCAAGCACGGCACAATTTCCCTTATCACAGAGGGAATGCCTGTTATTGCTGTGGCAACTCAGGTTTCTCTGCTTGATAAAACCATAAGCAACATCAAAGAGGTTAAGGCTCGTGGTGCTATGGTTATCCTTGTTTGCGATAAGGACATTCAGGTGGATTCTGATGTTGCGGATTATGTTATCCGTATCGATAAAATTGAAGAGAGCCTTATGCCCATGCTTGCGGCTGTACCCCTTCAACTTATTGCATATTACACATCTGTTCATCGTGGAAACGATGTTGACAAACCCAGAAATTTGGCAAAATCCGTTACTGTTGAGTAATTAAAAATCTCCGTCTGCAAATTTGCAGGCGGAGTTTTGGTATAAAAGGCGGATTTAACAAAAAAGAAACGTATTCTTAATATTCCGTATTTATATTACAGTATTGTTTATTGACTTGCACTTTTGCAGATAATAATATATTATCAAGGATTCAATTTTAAGAGAGGAGGCGTGTTGATGGAAAGGTTTTTACTCAGTGTGGGCGTTGTGGTTTTCAGAATAATTATTGTTTTGCTTGTAGCTGTTATAATTTATAAATGTTTTTCTTCTATGCGCCGTCGAAAAAGACAAGAGACTCCTCTTGTAATGCTGTATAACGAAACTACGAGAAGAAAAATTCCCGTTCTTTTCTGGGAAAATTCCATAGGTCGCAGTAAGAGTAACGATATAGTTATTGAAGACCCGACAGTGTCGAGAAATCATTGTGTACTCCTCAGGCGTAAAGAGGGTTGGTTTGTCTCGGATGTGGGCTCTAAATCGGGTACAAAATTTAACGGCAGAAAAATAAGTTCAAGAAAAAAGATTGAAATTGACGACCAGTTTGTTATCGGCTCTACCACTCTCTGCTTAAAAAGAGGCTCAGAGTTTGACGAGGGTATAAATCAGCATTGGTTTTTCTCTCGCAGTAATGAGAAAAGAGGGGTGTCTGCACCATTTCTTCTTTTTGTTTTGAATTTGCTTTACATTATGATGACCCTCGGAATCTTTATTTCAAGCGGGAAAATCAGTGTGGAAGCATTAGAAATAACAGGTGCTTTGATTGCTTTTTCCTGGACTATGTATATCTTTTCCAGAGGGGTCTTTCTCAGGAGTAATTTCGAGCTGGAGACTCTCGGTTTGCTTCTTGTGGGAGCAGGTACACTTTTACTTGTAGAGCAGGATATTAAAGATGCCTGGGTTCAGATTATTGCAGCATTTATCGGTGCTTTGGGATATTTCTTTATACTGTCGTTTATAGAAAATCCCGACCGTATAGTCAAGTGGCGTATGGTAGTTATGATTATTGCTCTTGCGTTTTTGGCTGTGAACCTTATTTTTGGTAAGGTTGAGTATGGAGCCGCAAACCGAATTTACATTTCGGGGGTGTCGGTGCAACCTTCGGAGCTTGTTAAGGTTGCTTATATTTTTGTTGGTGCGTCTGCTCTTGACCATTTGCAGACAAAACGGAATATCATTGAATTCATCGTGTTTTCTGCACTTTGTGTGGGTGCGTTGGGCATAATGGGAGATTTTGGTACAGCCCTTATATTCTTTGTTACATTTATTGTTATTTCCATAACCCGCTCGGGAGATATTAAAACGGCAATTTTTGCTTTAGCGGGTGCAGTTTTTGCTGTGGTGCTTATACTCAGCTTTAAGCCCTATATTGCTGAAAGATTTGCTGTTTGGGGTCATGTTCTTGATGACCCTTACGGTGCGGGTTATCAGCAGTCAAGAGTGCTGACCTATATTGCTTCGGGCGGACTTTTCGGTATGGGCGTGGGCTCGGGTATTCTTCGCGAATATACAGCTTCGGAAACCGACCTTGTGTTCGGAATTGTAAGCGAAGAGATGGGGTTTATAACAGCTCTTCTTTTTGCTCTTGTTATTTTCGGACTTGTGATTTATTCTAGGGCGATTGCAACCCGAAGCCGCAGCACTTTTTATTCAATATCTGCTTGTTGTGCATCGACAATGATGCTCGTGCAGGCAGGACTTAATATCTTCGGATGTACAGATTTGTTGCCTCTTACAGGCGTTACCCTGCCTTTTGTCAGCGCAGGCGGATCAAGCATAATTTCCTGCTTCGGACTTCTTGCTTTTATCAAGGCAGCAGACGAAGAAACCTACATTATAAACAACAAAAAACTAACCCATAGATAATTGGACTGAAGGGAACGATTTTATGAACAGAAAAAAACTTTTTTCGATTTACGATAATCTTTTTAACGGTAAAGTGAAAAAATATTGGAAGCTTCACGCAAAAGCTTGTAAATCAAAAGGATATTTAAGCGTATTCTATGCTTTCAGAGCAAAGAGAATACAGCAGAAAATGGGCGGTTCTTTTCCTGTAAAACCAAGTATATCATATTTTAATACGCCTCATTCCTTCAGCGGTATTTATATTTCAACAGATAGTTCCGTAGGTGAGGGATGTACCATTTATCAGCAGGTGGTTATTGGTTCTAACAAGGTCAGGAGCAGTAAGGGCTACGGTGCTCCCGTAATCGGAAATAATGTTCTTATAGGAGCAGGAGCCAAGATTATCGGTAACGTTAAGGTTGGTAATAATGTTCGGATTGGTGCCAATTGCTGTGTAACTTGTGATATTCCCGATAACGCAACGGTTGTTATGGAAAAACCGAGAATTATTATCAGAAGCGGTATTACCCAATAAAACAGAGGTTATTATGAAAAGGACTTTGCAGAGGAGTATAGTGTCGCTCATATTGGCTGCAGCATTTGTGCTGGGGCTTGGTTTTTTATGCTTCAAATATGTGACAGACGGAGCAATGTGGGCAAATCAGCACTATAATCAGCATCAGAGTTTTGAGTCGGCAGGTGTTATTTACGACAGAAACGGAGTGATACTTGCAGAAAGTATCGGAGAAGAAAGGTACTACCACGAAGACTACAATGTGCGTGTGGGTACAATGCATTGTGTAGCAGATGAGTCCTTTAATATTCTGACTGCGGTGCAAAACAGAAAACGCGCAAAGCTATATGGATATAGCGGACTTTTAGGTTACAGTTTGCCAAAGGAACTTAATTCTTCCCGGGATGTTACACTTACGCTGGATGGCGAGGTCTGCGGTAAGGTTTACGAAGCTTTTGGTGATAAAAAGGGTGCTTGTGTTGTGTACAATTACAAGACTGGCGAAATTATCTGTATGGTGAGTGCACCTTCCTTTGATCCTCAGAATGTACCCGAAACACTTCCCGACGGTTCTTACTATAACAATGTTGTGTCTGCAACCTATGCGCCGGGTTCCATATATAAAATTATCACCACAGTAGCGCTTATAGAAAGCGGAGAGAATGTGGATGAACTCAGGTTTTCGTGTGAAGGAGAGCGGGATTTCGGCGGAGATGATGTGCGCTGTATGGATGGCGAACACGGAAATATTGGCATATATACTGCTTTTTCCCAGTCCTGTAATGTAGCATTTGCTGAAGTTGCAACAAAGATTGGCAGAGAAAAAATGCAGAGCGTTTCAGATGATCTCGGTGTTACGAAGAGCTTTTCTGTCAGCGGTATAGATACAAAAGCGGGTAATTTTACTGTGCAGGAAGCATCCGACAATGAACTTGCCTGGTCAGGTGTGGGACAGCACACAAATATGGTTAATCCCATGCAGATGGCTATGCTCTGCGGTGCTATTGCAAATGGCGGAAGCACAAAAGAGCCGGTTTATATCGAAAGTTCAAATATTCCTGAAAATAAAGCCTTTATGAATGAAGAAACGGCAGACAAAATGCAGGATATTATGCGATATACTGTTGGAAATTATTATGGTGACTATATGTTCTCGGGTCTTACCTGCGGTGCAAAAACAGGTACGGCTGAGGTAGGCGAGGAAAAGGAAGCGACAGGCTGGATGGTAGGCTACTGCACCGACGAAGAGTATCCTCTTGCTTTTGCTGTTGTGGTGGAAGAAGGTGGACTTGGTTATTACAGTGCAGGTCCCATAGCTTCTGTTGCAATGGTAGAGAGTGCAAGGTCATTGGGTTACGAAGGGTAATTTTTTAGGAATAAATATCTGCTAACAAAGAGTGCACGAGGAGATTTCGTGCACTCTTTGTTGTTTCTTTTAAGCTTTTTGCGTGTTTGCTTGTAATGTTTACAAAATGTTCTTTATTTTTTCTTTGGTTTATGTTATTATAAAATAAATATAAATATTTATAATGGGATATTATTTGATAACATATACGAAAGGAAGAGAATCATGGGTTTACTTAAAGCCATGTTCGGCAGTTACAGTAAAAAAGAAATTAAGAGAATTCAGCCTCTGTGCGATAAAACTCTTGCACTTGAAGGTAAATACGAGAAGATGACAGACGCAGAGCTTAAGGCTCAGACAACAGCACTTAAAGAGCGTCTTGCAAACGGTGAGACAACAGACGATATTCTTCCCGATGCTTTCGCGGTTTGTCGTGAGGCATCCTGGAGAGTTCTGGGTATGAAGCATTTTCCGGTACAGATTCTTGGCGGTATCATTCTGCATCAGGGCAGAATCTCCGAAATGAAAACAGGTGAAGGAAAAACTCTGGTGGCAACTCTGCCCGCATATCTTAACGGACTTACAGGCGAGGGTGTGCATGTTGTTACAGTAAACGACTACCTTGCTCGTCGAGACTCAGAGTGGATGGGTAAGCTTTACCGCTTCCTTGGTCTTACGGTTGGTCTTATTGTTCACGATATGTTCCCTGAGGACAGAAGAAAGGCTTATGCTGCCGATATTACATACGGCACAAACAACGAGCTGGGTTTTGATTATCTTCGTGACAATATGGCTGTTTATAAAGAAAATCGAGTTCAGCGCGGTCATGCTTTTGCGATTGTTGACGAGGTTGACTCCATCCTTATTGACGAAGCAAGAACACCTCTTATTATTTCAGGTATGGGCGATAAATCCACCGATATGTACCAGAAGGCTGACTCCTTTGCAAAGAGACTCAAAAAGCATGTGTTTACCGAGGTTAATACCAAGGATGATATGGAGGAGTTCTTCGAGCGGGAAGGCATTGATTATATCATTGACGAAAAAGCAAAATCTGCAACTCTTACACAGGTAGGTGTTAAGAAGGCAGAAGAGTATTTTGGTATCGAAAACCTCACAGACCCCGACAACCTTACCTTACAGCATCATATTAATCAGGCAATTAAGGCTCATGGTATTATGCACCTTGATATTGACTATGTAAACAAAGACGGCGAGATTGTTATTGTTGACGAGTTTACAGGCCGTCTTATGTATGGTCGTCGCTTCAATGAAGGCTTACATCAGGCTATCGAGGCCAAAGAGGGTGTAAAGATTCAGAACGAAAGCAAAACCCTTGCTACAATCACATTCCAGAATTATTTCCGTCTTTACGGCAAACTTTCGGGTATGACGGGTACAGCTATGACCGAGGAGCAGGAATTCAGAGAGATTTACAAGCTGGATGTTGTAGAAATTCCCACAAACAAGCCCCTTGCAAGACAGGATAAGAATGACCTTATTTTTGTAACAGAGCAGGCCAAGTTTGAGGCTGTTATCATGCAGATTATCAAGTGCCACGAAAAAGGACAGCCTGTGCTTGTTGGTACAGTTTCCATTGAAAAGTCAGAGGTACTCTCAAAAATGCTTAAAAAGTATGGGGTTCCTCACAATGTGCTCAATGCAAAACAGCACGAGAAAGAAGCAGAGATTGTTGCTCAGGCAGGTAAGCTTGGTGCTGTAACAATCGCAACAAATATGGCGGGCCGTGGTACTGATATTATTCTTGGCGGTAACGCTGAGTTTATGGCAACCTCAAAAATGCGTAAGCAAGGCTTTACAGATGAGCTTATTGCTGAGGCAACCGGTTTTGCCGAGACAGACAATGAAGAGATTATTGAAGCAAGAAGAGTATTCACAGAGCTTCATCAAAACTTTAAGAACGAGCTGAAGGCAGAAGCCGATAGTGTTCGTGAGGCAGGCGGTCTTTACATTATCGGTACAGAGCGTCACGAATCCCGTCGAATCGATAACCAGCTTCGCGGTCGTTCGGGTCGACAGGGTGACCCCGGTACAAGCCAGTTCTTCCTCTCTACCGAGGACGACCTTATGCGTATCTTCGGCGGTGACAGAATGAGAGCAATTATGCAGAGACTTCAGGTTGACCCTGCTGCTCCCATTGATAACAAGATGATTTCAAATATTATTGAAAATTCACAGCAGAAGGTTGAGCTCCGTAACTTTGGTATAAGAAAGAACGTTCTTCAGTATGATGATGTTATGAACCGCCAGAGAGAGATTATTTACAAACAGCGTAATCAGGTGCTTGAGGGTGAGGACATCCATCAGACAGTTATGACTATGATGGAGCAGACTGTTTCGGACAATGTATCTATGTATCTTGCAGGTGCGTCTGATAATTGGAACCTTGTAAGCCTCAAGGAATATTACAACGGTTGGCTTGTGGACAGTAAATGTACACTTAACTTTACAGAAGAAGAACTTGCAAAACTTACTGCAGAGGATGTAAAGATACAGCTTCTTGATCACGCAAAGGAACTTTATGCAGAGTACGAGGAACTTGTATCTGCTGATACAATGCGAGAGATTGAAAGAGTTTATCTCTTGCGTTCTGTTGATACTCATTGGATGGATCACATTGACGGTATGGAAGAACTCAAGCAGGGTATCCGTATGCGTGCTTATGCACAGCACGATCCTGTTGTTGAGTACACTCACGAAGGCTTCGATATGTTTGATCAGATGATTGACAGTATTCGTCAGGATACAGTCAAGCTTGTGCTTACAGCGCCCAGAAGAGTTTACGAGATTCAGCAGCGTCAGCGTGAAGAAGAAAGACTCCGTCGCGAAGCAGAGAAGGCAGCAGCTGCTGCACATCAGGTTATTCTGAATAAGGGTGATGCACCTGAAAAGGTAAATCCCGTAACCTTCTCGGTTAAGCGTGAGCAGGTTGCAAAGCCTGTGGAATTTTCAGGTGATGGCACAATGTCCACAAACAGAACCGTTAAGAAAGGCAAAAAGGTCGGCAGAAACGATCCCTGCCCTTGCGGAAGCGGTAAAAAGTACAAGAAGTGCTGTGGACTCGAAGAATAATAACTCTTTATAAAGAGGTAATCAGTATGAAAAAATTATTAGCTTTAGCTTTGGTTGTGTTATTACTTGCAAGCCTTGGTGCATGTGGTGAAAAGGAAGTTAGTGAAAATACAGCTACCACTATTCTTGATGTTGATGTGGATGCTACAGGTGTGACTATAGAAAATCCTGCCCCTATGGACAGCAGTAAAATCACTATCGGCAACAAGGAATATGAATTTCCTATGCTTGTTTCCGAGCTTACAGAAGATGGTTGGTACTTTGACGAGAATGCAAGAGAAAGGCTCTCCGAAATGGAGCTTATTCCTGCAAAATCAACCGAAACCTTGCAGGATTTCAGCCTTTTTCACGATGAGTATGCAGGCGGATTAAGACTTATGCTTTTGGGTGTTTATAACGAAGGCGACGAGCCTGCAGAGCTTCGCGATTGTTACTTGGGTGCTATGGCGGTAAATGCTACTATGGCGGCAAATCCTGAGGATATCAGTATTATTCTGCCCGGTGGAATAACCTTTAACTCCACAGCAAAGGATGTTATTGCTGCTTATGGTGACAATAATAATCATCCTCATTTTATCGGTGCTAAGCTTGAGGGAAGCAGTGCCGACTACAGAGGCGAGAATTTCAATGTAAGTTTTACCTTTGAAGCAGACGGCAGAATAAACTATCTCCAGTACAGCGAGTATGTAAATTTAGAGTAAAGAAAAGAGGATTGAGCTCTATGCTCAGTCCTCTTGTTTTTTATACTTTTTCGTGAAAATATTTATGCAAAATAATTGTAAAATCTGATTTGTTGTGGTAAAATAAATTATTAATATCTGTTAATATGGATAAATGTTGTAAATTTTCCGAAAGGACGGTTTTTTATATGACAATTCGTACACGTTATGCTCCCAGTCCCACCGGCTTTATGCATGTTGGAAACCTGAGAACAGCTCTTTATGAGTATCTTATTGCAAAGAGTCAGGACGGCAAATTTATTCTTCGTATTGAGGATACCGACCGCGAAAGACTCGTAGAGGGTGCAGTTGATGTTATCTACAATACTCTCAAGGTTGCAGGACTCGGTCACGATGAAGGCCCCGATGTTGGCGGTGAATTCGGTCCTTATGTCCAATCGGAAAGAAGAGATATGTATCTCCCTTATGCTGAACAGCTTATAAAGGAAGGCAAGGCATACAGATGCTTCTGCACAAAGGAGCGTCTTGCAGAACTTTCAGAAGAGTCAGTCGGCGGCGGTTACGATGGCCATTGCAGAGATCTTCCTCAGGAGGAAATCGACAGACTCCTCGCAGAAGGTGTACCCTATGTTATCCGTCAGAAGATGCCTACTGAGGGCTCCACAACCTTCTCTGATGCGGTTTTTGGCGATATTACTGTTGAAAATTCTGAGCTTACAGACCAGATTCTTATTAAGTCTGACGGCTATCCCACATATAACTTTGCAAATGTTATCGACGATCACACAATGGGTATTACCCACGTTGTAAGAGGTTGCGAGTATTTAAGCTCCACACCCAAGTATAACCTTCTTTACGAAGCATTCGGTTGGGAAATTCCCACTTACGTTCACCTGCCTCTTATTATGGGCAAGAACGAAGACGGCTCTGTTTCCAAACTTTCCAAGCGTCACGGTGCAACAGGCTTTGAAGATCTTGTTGCTGACGGCTATCTGCCCGAGGCTGTTATTAACTATATCGCACTCCTCGGCTGGTGTCCCAAGACTAATCAGGAAATCTTTTCACTTAAAGAACTCTGCGAGAACTTCCATGTGGACGAAATTTCAAAATCTCCCTCTGTTTTTGACTACGATAAGCTTTCCTGGGTAAACTCCGAGTATCTTCGCAATATGACTGCAGAAGAGTTTACAGCAGTAGCATTACCCTACTACGAGCAGGTATTCGGTGAGGGTAAGGCTCCCGCAGAAAAGCTTACAGCTATCCTTCAGCAAAGAACAGTTAAGCTTACCGACATTCCTCCCATGATTGAGTTCTTCTGTGAACTTCCCGAATACGAGAAGGACCTCTATGTAAACAAGAAGAGCAAGACAAATCTTGAAAATGCTCCTGAGCTTCTGAAGGCTGTTTATGATGAACTCAAGGCACTTGAAAATTGGAACTGCGACGCTATTAAGGAGCTTCTTATCTCTATGGCAGAGAGAATGGAACTTAAAAACGGCACAATTATGTGGCCTGCAAGAATTGCAGTAGCAGGTAAGACTGTTACTCCCGGCGGTGCAGTTGAGATTCTTGATATTTTAGGCAAAGAAGAATCCCTCAGAAGAATGGAAATCGGCCTTGAAAAACTTAAACTTTAATTACTACTTTCAAGAAAGGTGATATATATGGCAGACGAAATCAAAAATTTAGAAGAAATGAATATGCCTTCTAACTTTATCCACGATTTTATCGACGAGGATATTGCAGAGGGTGGTCAGTTTGAGGGTATGACAGTACACACCCGTTTTCCACCTGAGCCCAACGGCTATCTTCACATCGGTCATGCAAAGGCTATCTGCATTGACTTCGGTACAGCACAGAAATACGGCGGTGTATGCAATCTTCGTATGGACGATACAAACCCCACAAAAGAAGATGTGGAGTATGTTGATGCTATCAAAGAGGATATTAAATGGCTCGGTTTTGACTGGGAAGACAGATTTTTCTATGCATCTCAGTATTTTGACGATATGTACCGCTTTGCAGTGGAGCTTATCGAGAAGGGTCTTGCTTATGTTTGCGAACTCACTGCAGAGCAGATGAGAGAGTACAGAGGTGACCTTACAACTCCCGCAAAGAGCCCTTACCGTGACAGACCTATCGAGGAGAGCCTTGATCTCTTCGAAAGAATGAAGAACGGCGAGTTTGAAGAAGGTACAATGACTCTGCGTGCAAAGATTGACCTTGCAAGCGGTAACTTTAATATGCGTGATCCGGTTATTTACCGTATTAATAAGCTTCCTCATCACGCAACAGGTGACAAGTGGGTTATCTATCCCATGTATGACTTTGCTCATCCTATTGAGGATGCAATGGAGCATATTACCCATAGCCTTTGCTCTCTTGAGTTTGAAGACCACAGACCTCTTTATGATTGGGTTATAAGTAATGTTTCCGTTCCTGCTAAGCCCCGTCAGATAGAGTTTGCTCGTCTTGGCATCAACAACACAGTTATGTCTAAGAGAAAGCTCAGAACTCTGGTTGACGACGGTTATGTAAGCGGTTGGGATGATCCCAGAATGCCTACTCTCTGCGGTCTCAGAAGACGTGGTTACACACCTCGTTCTATCCGTAACTTTACAGAGAGAAATGGTGTTTCTAAGGTAAACTCTATTGTTGAGTATGCTTTCCTTGAGCATTGCCTCCGCGAAGACCTTAACGAAACAGCACAGAGAGTTATGGTAGTTACCGATCCCATTAAGCTTATAATTGAAAACTACCCCGAGGGTCTTACAGAGGAGTTTGAGGTTGAGAATAACCCCAATCGCGAAGAAGACGGCAAGAGAACAATTACTTTCTCCAGAGAGTGCTTTATTGAAGCAGATGACTTTATGGAGGAGCCTATCAAGAAATATCAGCGTCTTTATCCCGGTAACGAGGTTCGTCTTAAGTCTGCTTATATTGTTAAGTGCACAGGCTGTAAGAAGGACGAAAACGGTAATGTTATCGAGGTTTATGCAACCTATGACCCTGAAACAAGGGGCGGTAACACTCCCGACGGCAGAAAGGTAAGAGGTACTATCCACTGGGTAGATGCTAACAACTACGCCGAGGCAGAGGTTCGTCTTTACGATAATCTCTTTACTGTTCCTGATCCCGATGCAGGCGACAGAAACTTCCTTGATTTCCTCAATCCCGATTCTCTCAAGGTGCTCACAGGCTGTAAGATTGAGCGTGCTCTCGAGGATGCAAAGATTGGCGACGGCTATCAGTTTATGAGACTTGGTTACTTCTGCGCTGATAAGGACAGCACAAAGGATAATCTTATCTTTAACCGCAGTGTATCCCTCAAGGATGGCTTTAAGGTGAAATAATATCAGTGCTTCGGCACACAGGAGGTTTTTAGTATGAAAACCGCAGTTGTAACAGGTGCCTCCCGAGGTATAGGTGCGGCAATTGCCGTAGCTATGGCAAAGAGCGGCTACAATGTTATTTTAGGATATAAAGAACAAAAGGAAAAGTGTGAAAATCTTGCAAAGGTTCTTGTTGAGGGCTATGGTATTGCGGCAATTGCCGTTAAGGCAGATGTGTCTGTTTCAAGCGAGGCAGATGAACTTATCGAGGTAGCGTACAGGAACTTCGGCAGGATTGATGTGCTTGTGAATAACGCAGGTATTGCGGGCTTTAAGCTCTTTACGGAGATTACTGACGAAGAGTGGAACAATATGATTGGCACTAACCTTACCGGTGTGTTCAATTGCAGTCGTGCCGCTGTTAAATATATGGTAGCTGCACACAGTGGAATCATCGTTAATATCAGCTCTATGTGGGGTCAGGTGGGTGCTTCATGCGAGGTGCATTACAGCGCTGCAAAGGCAGGAGTTATCGGACTTACACAAGCACTTGCAAAGGAACTTGCACCCTCAAATGTAAGGGTTAACTGCATTTGCCCCGGTGTAATAAAAACCGATATGCTCTCAAATATCGATGATGAAACCATAGATTCGCTTATCGAGGAAACTCCCATAGGCAGAATCGGCACTCCCAAGGATATTGCAGATTCCGTTGCCTTTTTGTGCTCTGACGCTTCCTCTTTTGTTACAGGTCAGGTGCTGGGTGTAAACGGCGGCTTTGTAATATGATGAAGCTTTCTAAAGCAGTAGCTGTATTACTCTTGTGTTTTGTGTTTTTTTCGGTTTCTTCTGTTACTTGCTTTGGGGCAGAGGTACAGTTTTCTTTATCTGATACAGATACTAAGAAGAACAGACTTTTTGATGTAACTCTGAGCGCAGAGAATTCTAAGGGCGTTTCGGCTTTTGTTTGCGAGCTTGAGTACGACCCTACCGCCATTGAGTATAAAGCCTTTTCTTTGAATATAGAGAACGCAGATGCACAAGTGAACTCTTTGGAAGAAGGCAGATTAAAAGCGGTGTTTTTGTGCGAAGAGTCTGTGAGTAAAGAGGATAAGACCTCCCTTATTACTTTCAGTTTCAAGGCACTTAAAGCTGAAGAGCACACCATAAACTTATCTGTTTATGACTGTATAAACGACGAGTACGAGAACGTGGAGGCGGTTTGCACACCTTGTGTTGTGAGTGTGGCACAGATACCGCTTAGAGATTCTTCTTATTCGGATAAGGGAGTTTTACACAATAGTGAGTCTTCTGAATCGGATAGCATTTCTGAAGGTTCAGCAGATGAAGAAAAATTGGGATATACAAAAATAAACTCAAATGATAATAACAGATTTATTATCTTTGGTGTTTTATTGGGGTTTTGCCTCCTTGCAATAGTTGGGTTTGTCTGCTATAAGCTGGGAGCAAAAAGAAAGAAGGTAAACAATGAAAAGTAGATCAAATGCTTTTTGGCTGATATCGTCCATTGCTTTGGCTACTGCTGCCTTGTGGGGTGCTGTGTCTGAGCTTTCGGGTGTAATGGGTGTGAGCACAGTTTGCGGTATTTCTCTGATTATTTTTGGAGTTGTTAGCATTCTTGCGGCATTTACTTACGGAATCAGGTCAAACGGAAGCGGATGGCTTCTTATGGAAGGAATAGTTTCCTTCTGTTTAGGACTTGCATATATGTTTTCTTATGTGGATTATTCTCTTTTTACGGTAGACCTTGTGCTTATAATGGGGCTATGGCTTATGTTTCTGGGAATTTCTCAGACTGTCCGTATGAATAAAAAGAGTAAATCCTTTGGCAGAGTACTAGCGGTTTTTACAGGTGTACTTGCCGTTATGGGCGGACTTTCACTTTATATAAAGCCTGTTGCGGAACTCCTTGCTTTTGCAAAAGGCGGAACATTACAGGTTTACAGTGTAACCTTCCAGTTTATTCTTGCAACACTTTTGGTGCTTTCAAGACTTGCAATTAAAGATGCAAAAAAATAAAAGAACATAAAGTTAAACTCCCCGTGAAATCATCACGGGGAGTTTTTGTATATCATAAGTGTTTATTATTTTGCAAAGACTTTTACAATTTCGCCTACATAGAAGGTGTGGTAGGGTTCATTTTCGCCATAATGAGTTTTAACCTCTTCGCTATAGGCACAAGAGGAGTTCATTTCCTGTGCATACATTTTCTTGCAGATTAGCACTAAAGAGGCTTCTTCAAAGCAGGGGACACCGTCAATAAATGCAGGTGTAAGACCTGTTTCTTTTACTTTATCACAATCTCTGCCGGAGTTTCTGCCGCAGAACATAAGGGCATTTCTGTGCTCTTCGGGGAAGAAGCAGAGTGAGAAATACTCTTCTCTTTCGGTGAATTCAAAGGTGTAGCGGCAGGGTCTTATAAATGTGAATGCAACATCTTTGTTCCAAAGTACACCAAGACCGCCCCAGGAAGCAGTCATAGTGTTGAAACTTTCTTTGTTGCCTGCTGTAATAAGCATCCATTCTTTGCTGATTTTTGCAAATGGATTCATAGATAAATCTTTAATGCTGATTTCTTTGAACATAGAAAACCTCCAAAATATATATTTACATTCTATGGTGTTCTGAGTTAATAAATTCCGCTTATAAAAACCTCACCCGAGGATATTTTTTCGGTTGTGTCTTCTGTTTTTATTATAAGAGAGCCGCACTTGTCAATTCCCGTGGCAATGCCTTTTTTGTCTCCGCAGATAACCTCTCTGCCGAGATTTATGCAAAGAGAGGTGTATTCTTTGTGAGCAGAGTCGGTAAATTCTCCGTTGCTTTTTTTGAGTAAATTCACAAGGTTTTCGGCTATTTTTTGTGAGATGTCAAAGGCGTCAAACTCTTTGTCGGTCAGAAGTTTGAGTGATGTGGCTTTGCTTGTGATTTCATCGGAAAAACTCGTGGAGTTTAGATTGATTCCGATACCGATTACAGCGGCTTTGTCGGTGGACTCTGTGAGTATTCCGCAAAGCTTTTTGTTTTTTATAACAATATCATTTGGCCACTTTATTTTTAAATCTTCTTTGATTTCCTTGCAAATTTCTGTTAGGGTTTGGTGTACTGCAAGAGCACTCAGAAGAGTAACGGCAGGCTTAAAAGGAAAGGGTGCAACAAGGCTCATACAAAGGGTGTCGCCTTCGCGGCTTTCCCAAGTTCGACCGAGCCGACCCCTGCCCTTAGTTTGATTATCTGCAAAAACAAGGGCAAAAGGCGCAGAAAGCTCCCCTTGTTTCAGGAGAGCTTTTGCATAAGTATTAGTTGATTCTGTTTCTTTTAAGCGGATAATATTAAAATCATTATTCATATTGTTTACATACGTTTCTGTAATTTTTGCAGAGCTTTAACGATAGGTGAACCGATTAATCCACAAGCAAGGATTTCAAGGGGAGCGCTGAGTCCTGCGCACACAAGGAAAAAAGTGATAAAGTTAAAGTTACCATACTTGCCTGTTATAAGAGTAAAATAGTCGTTGTTGTTACCGATAGGACCTGAGAAGAAAAGCCAAACACCGCCTAAGAAAAGAATAGTGTTGATGATAGCAGCGCTCATACAAGCAACGGGAATTGCAATAAAGCCTTTTTTATCTTTTTTGCTGATTGCTTTATAAATAAGTGCAGGTGTTACACCACAAATAAGTCTGGGAACAATACAAATGATTGCGGTATAAAATGGGTTTTCGTTAAAAAGGAAAGTTGCAAAGGGGTTTGGATGCAAACCGATTCCGGCAGCAATCATAAAGCTTGTTACACCGAAAATTGTACCCATTATAAGTCCTGCTTTCCAGCCGAGTGTTACAGAGCCGATAGCAACAGGGATAATAATAAGAGCAATCTCGAAAATGCCAATCATAGGATAGCCTATGTCTGTAAATGCCATAACAAGTGCGATGGCAACGAGTATGGCCGTAAGTGCCATCTCAATGGTTTTTGGGTTTACTGTTGTTCTTTTCATAATAAAAATACCTCCTGCTGTCTCCCTCAAGGGTGAGATGCAATATTTATTTTAACAGCCTTGGGCTATTAATAACACAGTAATATGCAGACGAATTTGTCCGATTTGAAAGTCGGTGAAATTATATGTTTTTGTTATAGATAATGCGAAGTCCCTGAAGCATAAGGTCGTCGCGGATTTCGATTTTATGGGTGCAGACAGGGACAATATCCTGTGCAAGACCGCCTGTGGCAACAACTGTACATTCCGTACCCATTTCGTTGTTGATTCGGTCAATCATACCGTCGATCATACAAGCGTTGCCGATAACAACACCCGAGCGGATACACTCGTCGGTGTTTTTGCCGATAACTTTCTTAGGAGCATCCATAGCAACGGAAGGAAGCAGAGCGGTTTTTTCGGAAAGAGCACTCATAGAGATGCTTACACCGGGAGAAATAGCACCGCCAATCATCGCACCTTTTTCATCAAGAACAATAATGGTGGTTGCTGTGCCCATACTGATAACAATTGAGGGCGCACCGTAAAGATGAAGTGCGGCTACACAGCCTGTTACCAGGTCGGCACCTGTGGAAGCAGGGTTATCGATTTTAATGTTAAGCCCTGTTTTGATTCCGGGACCTACAACGAGGGGATCAATGCCGAGGGTTGTGCGGATTGCCTCACGAACCATACGAAGCACCTGAGGTACAACGCTTGATATAATGCAACCGTCTATCATATCTTTCTGAAAGCCATAAACCGAAAGCACAGACAAAAACTCTCCTGCGAATTCGTCAGAGGTTTTGCGTTTGTCCGTGCTTACTCTTGCAAGCATTTTTAGGTTCTCGCCTTCAAAAAGTCCGAACTTAATATTGGTATTTCCGATGTCTATAACAAGTAACATTCTAATCACCGCAATTATTATATTAGAAACATAAGAATATTGCAAGTTTTACGGGATATGAAAATAAAGATTTATACACAGGGTTGCAATTAGGCTGATTTATTCTTGTTCTTTTTGTGGATATTTACAAAAAAGAAAAATTATGCTCTTTTTGTCAAAAAGTAAATATAGCGCAGAAAAACTGTGATAATATATTACTGTTGTTAATACTACTATTAAACTGTTCAATAGGAGGAATTACTATGCAAAACACAGACATGCGTCAGCTCAAGGTTCTTGCTGCTAAGGCAAGACTTGGCGCAATCATCGGCACATTCAATGCCAAATCAGGTCATCCCGGCGGATCTCTTTCTGCTGCAGACATTATGACCTACCTTTACTTCAAAGAAATGAACGTAGATCCTGCAAATCCTGCAATGGATAACAGAGACCGCTTTGTATTATCAAAGGGTCACTGCTGCCCCAGCCTTTATGCAATTCTTGCACTTAAGGGCTTCTTTGCTTGGGACGAGCTTACAAAGCTTCGCCATGTTGGTGCAATGCTTCAGGGTCACCCTGATATGAAGGGTACACCAGGTATCGATATGAGCACAGGCTCTCTCGGTCAGGGCGTATCTGCTGCTTGCGGTATGGCTCTTGCAGGTAAGTGTGATAATAAAGACTATCGTGTTTACGCAGTCCTTGGTGACGGTGAATGCGAAGAGGGTCAGGTTTGGGAGGCAGCTATGTTTGCTGCTCACAACAAGCTTGATAACCTTACTATCATCGTTGACCAGAATGGTCTTCAGATTGATGGTCCTGTATGTGAGGTTTGCGGTATCGAGCCTCTTGATAAGAAGTTCGAGAGCTTCGGCTTCAATGTAGTTAAGATTGACGGTCACAATTTTGACGAGATCGAGGCTGCTTTTGAGAACGCAAAGGCTACAAAGGGTATGCCCACCGCTATCCTTGCAAAAACTGTTAAGGGTAAGGGCGTTTCCTTTATGGAGAACGAGGTTGACTGGCACGGCAAAGGACCTAACAAGGACGAGTATGAAAAGGCAACAGCTGAGCTTGAGGCTCAGATTGCAGAACTGGAGGGTGAGTGCTGATGGCTAATATCGTAACAAAGGCTACCAGAGAGAGCTTCGGTGAAGCACTCTGCGAGCTTGCTAAAGAGAATGACAAGATCGTAGTTCTTGATGCTGACCTTGCAGGTGCAACAAAAACTTCTATCTTCAAAAAAGCTTTCCCCGAAAGATTTTTCGACTGCGGTATCGCAGAAGGTAATATGATAAGCATTTCCGCAGGTCTTGCTGCTTGCGGCAAAATTCCCGTTGCTGCATCTTTTGCTATGTTTGCAACAGGCAGAGCTTACGAGCAGATTCGTAACTCCGTAGGCTACCCTCAGCTCAATGTAAAAATTGCAGGTTCTCACGCAGGTATCTCCACAGGCGAAGACGGTGCAACACACCAGTGCCTTGAGGATGTAGCTCTTATGCGTACAATTCCCGGTATGACAGTTCTTTGTCCTGCTGATCACTACGAGATGATGGCTGCTACAAAGGCTGCTATTGAGCTTCAGGGCCCTGTATACATCCGTCTCGGCAGACTTGCAATCGACAGCTTCAACGATCCCGATACCTACGAGTTTGAACTTGGTAAAGGTATCACTATGAACGAGGGTAATGATATTACAGTTATTGCAACAGGTCTTGTTGTTAACGAGGCAAGAAAGGCTGTTGAAGAGCTTAAGGCAGAGGGTAAGAGCGTTCGTCTTATCAACATTCACACAATCAAGCCTATTGACAGAGACATCATCATTAAGGCTGCTAAGGAAACAGGCAGAATCATCACTATTGAAGAGCACAATGTTATCGGTGGTCTTGGTGATGCAGTATGCGATGTTGTTACTTCCGAGTGTCCTGTTCCTGTTCGCAAGGTTGGTGTTTATGACCGCTATGGTTATTCAGGTCCCGCTTGGGAGCTTCTTGAGGCATTCGGTCTTACAGCTTCAGGCATCAAGAAGGTTATCCTTGAGGAACTTGCAAAGTAATAATCTTTTTAAAAAATTACTCCGACAGCTTTTACTGTCGGAGTTTTTTATATTGTCCTTTCTTTTGAACATAATAAAGTAAAAGAAAGGACGTGTGTATATGCTGGAAATTACAGAGCTCAATTTTGAGGAAGAAATTCTGGAATGCGAGACAAAGGTGTTCCTTGTGTTTTCTTCGGCACGATGCTCGTTTTGCAGAGATTTAAAGCAGCTTACAGGGGTACTTCAAAGAGTGATTACGGATGTGAAATTCTGCTTTGCGGATGTAGACAAAGAGCGTAGCCTTGCCACTCGCTTCGGTGTGACTCGGTTGCCTGTGTCGGTGGTTTTTGAAAACGGAAAGGAAAAGGCAAGACGTGAAGGTGCACTTACAAAGGCAGAAGTTTTTGATATGCTTCAGATTAAGCATAAGGTAGTCAGAGAATAAAGAAAACTGCACTCGATTTCGGGTGCAGTTTTTATTGTGATAATTTATAAACAATATAAATTTGTGTCCCAGAATGGAATGTAGGGGTGGTGTCTGAGATGAATTTTATACTCGGGATTTATGCTGTGGATAAGGGGAATAAGGGTGCAGAGGTCTTCGGTTTTGTGATAGCAGGAGATACTGAGCTTTGGTTTCTGAATTGAGAGAAGATTTTTTGCACCTTTAAGCATTTCTTCTTCCACGCCCTCAACATCGGCTTTAAGATATGTTACAGGCTGGTTTTTTACCAGGGAGTCCACATCTGTGGCATGAACAGTGTATTTCCCTTTTTCATCAAGAGTGCTCTGTCTGCCACCGCCACCGCTGAAAGTAAGCTCTTTTTTTTCGTTCCATACTGCATAGGGATAAAGAGTGATGTTATCTTTATTCTTTGCATAGTCCGTGAGTTTTTCAAAGGTTTTGCGGTCGGGCTCAAGAGCTGTTATATGGTTGTAACCCCCTGTGAGCTTTATAAGCTCTTCGATGGTATCTCCGCGATATGCACCTAAATCAAGCATAAATTCTTTATCGCTCAGATTCAGAATTTTTATAAGGTCGTCGCTGCGGGAGCTTTCTGCCGAGAAAAGATAAGATAAATCTCCGGTAAACTGAAAGTATACCATGTTGTCAAAAACTCTTTTTGATTCTTCGTCAAAAAGCAGAGAACGGGAGTATTCCAATGCCTCACGATTTGCTTCTATGTATTTTCGATCAAAGATGGTTTCTCCGAAAACAGGAACAACGGGCATTATAACTCTTTGTGTTTTGCAGAGAGTTTTGATTTCCTCCATAACCTCGGGCACAGATGTGGCAAATCCGAGAACAATGATGGAATTTGGGTATTTACTGATAGCCTCGTTTATGGATTTTACTGTGTATCCTCGAAAATCTCTTTTTCTTACAAAACTTTGCGAGGCAGTGACTTCTTTAATTTCAATGCCTGACTCTGCAAATTTATTCAGTACCTTGTCAGCACCGTTGCCTGTACCATATAGAATAATGGGGGAGTCGGTGCTTTGCAAAAATTCCCAAGAGGAATTTTGTTTTAAAAGTTCATTTGTTAACATAGCAGACCTCGTTTATGGATTGCAGCTTCCGCAGGGAGTAAAATTATTGGAGACAGCTTCTTCTTTGTTTTCGAACACAATCTTGTTTTTTTCGCTCATAGAGCTTACACCTGAACAATCGGGTAAATGATATACCTTTGAGTTTTTGTTGCCAATATAAAACTGTGCATTTTCGGCTTTTTCGGGCTTTTTAATCTCTACCGAAGAAATAGAATCTGTTGATATGTAAATCTGTTCACCGTCGCTTGTAACAGTTATGGTACCGTCTTTATCTGTGCGATAAACAGGAATGTTTTGCTTTTTTAGGGTGGTAAGGGTTTCGGTATGGGGGTGCCCGTAATCGTTATCTTTGCCACAGGAAATGATAGCAGCAGAGGGGTTTACCGCAGTGACGAAATCTTTGCTGCTACTGGTTGAACTTCCGTGATGACCACATTTAAGAACATCTGCCGAAAGATCAAAATCGCTGTTTAAGAGTTCTTTTTCAACCACCTTTTCGGCGTCGCCTGTCATAAGAAAGGAAGTGTTTCCGTATTCTGCCTTGCAAACTATTGAGTAGTTGTTAAGATCTGAATATATGCTGTTTGCCGAAGGTGAAAATACAGTTATTGTGGCACTGCCGAGGGTATACTTGTCATTGGGTGCAGGAGTCTTGAAGGCAACGCCTCTTTCGTCGGCCGCATCCATAACATATTCCCATACATTAGAATCGGTCTGAACATCAGGGCATATCAGTGTTTTTGTGTTAAAATTTCTTATAACCTCAGAAAGACCTCCGCAATGGTCAGAATGGGGGTGGGTGGAAATAATAAACTCCAGTTCGTCAACTCCTTGAGATGAAAGGTAGGAAATCAGTTTGTCTTTTTCGCTGTATTCTCCGCCATCGATAAGGGCAAATTCGCCTTTGGACTCAAGCAGGGCACTGTCGCCCTGACCGATATCGATAAAATGTACCGCAAGACCAATATTTTCGTTTGCTATGGGAGTTTCTGTTATGAATGCTTTATCATTTTCCGTGCATCCGAAAAAACAAAAAAGGGTTATTATTAGGCATAAAAACAATGGCAAAAGTTTCTTCATAATTGCCTCCTGAAATTTATCTTTTGATTTATTTATTATATAACATCTTCTTATTTTTTGCAATTTAGTAGATATAAAAGAGATGTCTTTTTTTGCTTTTTGGTCACAAATTATGTGAAATATTATCAAAATATACAAAAATACCTTTTTTTATCCTACATTTATTCAAAGAATATGGATTTACAAAGGTCATTTCTTGTGGTAATATATATTCATAAGGATAAATTTAAGATAATATAAAGGTGATTTTTATGGCAAAGAATTACAGATATAAATACGAGATAGTTTCTGCAGATGATAATCTGCCCGGTAAAGTAATACTTTTTGATAAACCCGGTTCTGAGTGCTATACCAATAAGCATTGGCACAAGAACATTGAGATTGACTATGTTCTTAAGGGTAAACTCTGGGTTATGGCAAACAACGAGGAAATGGATGTTGCTGATGGCGAGTATTTCGTTATAAACAATGACGATATTCATCAGACTTGCGGCAAAAATCCCGACGAGAATGTAAAGTATCTTGTTGTGCTTTATTCTTATAATTTCATTAAGGCTTACTTTGACGATTTTGAGAATTACAGTTTTAATATCGAGAAGAGCAAAGAAGCAAAGGCAGAAATTAAGCGTCAGCTCGATCTTATTGTTGACTGTGTTGAGGAGCAGGGTGATTTCACAGATCTTAAGATTACATCTGCTATGACTCAGATTCTTATTGAGCTTTTTACAAAGTGTCTTGAGGAAAGAGCAAAGACACATCCCGAGATGGAGAACGAAGAGCTTGAGTATGCAAAGAAGGCTATCGATTACATAAAGCTCAATTTCAGAGAACGTATAACTTTAGGTGAGATTGCTTCTCATGTAGGACTTACTCCCACATACTTCTCCCGTTACTTTAAGCAGAACACAAGAAAAACCTTTAAGCAGTATCTTAACCTTGTTCGTCTTGAACATGCTCTCAGAGATATTCAGACAAGCGGTATCTCCGAGACTCGTGCTGCAGTAGAAAACGGATTCCCCAGCGTTAAGGCATTTATTGCGGCTTTCAAGAGTGTTTATAACTGTACTCTCAGCGAGTATATAAGACAGTACCACGACATTCCCTCTATCTCTGAAATCCGTAGAATATAACAGATGATTTTTAAGGAGACCTTTGAAGACAAAGGTCTCTTTTGCTTTGATTGTTTATTTTACAGCATAAGAAAAGCCGACCTTAAAGGTCGGCTTATAATTTTAATGATTACTCAACAGGGGTGTAGTATGTTTCAAGGAAGAGCTCGTAGAACTTTTCTTTGTCAACTATGTACTGTGCATATTTACCGTCTGACTGAAGCTTACCGGGGATTGTTTTGAATTCCAGATCGGTAACTCCGTTTTCAATAAGACATCTTGCAAGGGCACTGATTTTGTATACATCCAGATTGCTGATGCTGTTATCGGATATTACATTGAAGAGGTTAACGGGGGTTGTAATATCTTTTTTGGTCATTGCCAAAGCTTTTGAAGAAAATGCCTTCAGATAATGAATCTGACGACCAAGTCGATTGGTTGTGGATTCCAGATAGTTAACATCTCTCTGCTGTACATATTTTCTGGCATTATCGCCGTAAAGAGTAACCTTTTCACCTTTTTTGTGATGAATAAGGTTAACATCGTAGAAGGAATCGTCAATCATAGTAAGAGTTACACCGCCAACGGTATCGTTGATGGGTGCAATTGCAGAAAGATCCATTGCAAAATATGTCTGAATGGGAAGCTGATAAAAAAGTCTTCCTACGGCGTCTTTCGTGTTCTGGCAGCTTGTTTCCTGACCATCGCCGTAAGCGTAAGCGTTACAGATTTGCAGGTAATCGGTTTTCAGAAATTTGCCGTTTCTGTCGTATACATTGATATCTGTCATTGTGTCACGAGGAACCGAAAGTACAGTTGTTTTGCCTGTGTTGGTGTTAAGTGCTACCATAAACAGAGCGTCACTCTGACCATTATCAGCAAGAGAGAAGTATTCGTCATCTTTAGCTGATTCATAGATGTTTTGCTTGTCAACACCGATGCACAGAATGTTGGCTATATCTGTGTTGAGTCGGTATTTCTTGCCGTTATAAATCTGAACCCTGCCTCCGTCTTCGATCTGTACATTCACAGATTCAAAAGCAGGAGCATCGATTTTTACCTTGTCATAGTCGGTCATGTTGTTTATACCGATTTTACTGAAAATAAGAAAAAGTATAAGACCGATAAGAGCGAGGAGAAGGAATATACCCAAAATCCACGCAAGGACAATGAGTATCTTTTGCCACCAGGGACGGCGTCTCCATTTTCTTTCAGGCTTTCTCTTTTTAGATCTGAAATGTGTGGCTGTGGTACTGCAAACAACAGGTGTTGATTCGTTGTCAGAAGTACGGATATATTCGGAATTTGAAGATTTCTTTCTGTGTTGATGATGACTTACGCTTGATTGCTTACGGTATCTTGCGTATACATAATCATCTACGCTGTCTGTGGGAAGTCCTGATTCACTGCTGTGGCTATGTGAATGGCTGTGTGAGTGACTGTGATGAGAATGGTGCTTTTTGGAATGAGGCTTTGCAAAGATGAAATCGCTGTCTGTTGCAGGAACTTTCTTCTTGGGCGCTTCATTGGTTTCAGCAGTTGCTTTTTCCTCTTTTACCTCTGTCAAAGGCTTCTGTGCAGTACCCGATAGCTTTGCAGGCTTCTTTATAGGAGCAGGTACAAGAGTTGACTTTTCCTCTTTGGGAGCTTCTTCGGCTTTTTGGGGAGCAGGAGTTCTTTTGATGGATTTTTTTTCAGAGGTGGTCTCCTGAGGTTTTTTTGAATTTTTAGGTGTGGGAAAAATATTAACAGAAGCTAAATACTCGGCAGGAGAAGGAGATACAACCTTTTCTTTTGTATTCTTAATGGCAGCAGGAGTAGGTTCCTCCTCAGTCTTAGGCTCAGTCTTAGGCTCAGTCTTAGGCTCGGGTTTTTCCTCTGCAGGTTTTTCTGTTGCAGGAGCTGTGGCAACCTCCAAAACAGTCTTTTCAGGAGGTTTCGGTGCAACAACGCTTTCCTCGGGGGGTTCTTCCTTTTTTGCTTCTAAAAGAGAGTTGTCAACGAAAGAAGCTTTACCGTCCTTCATAACAAAGGTCATATTGTCAAGGGAAGAATCCATTGCTGTGCTCGTGCGGAGAATATCAACATATTCTTCTTTGTATTCGTTGTATTCCTGGTCAGTTATGTTATTGTTTTTTGCAGGGGTATTGAGAGATTGATTGTTGCCTGATTGCTGAGCGTCGGAACGAAAATCCCAAAGATCTTCATCGTGTCTTTTCATCTTTTATAAGCACCCCCTGTACTAAGAATCGATTGTTTGAATTGTAGTTTGTGCATGTGCTGAGTGTAAGGATTTTATCCTCTTTTGTAAGGGTAACTCCCTCTCTTACAATGGAGTTGGAAGAGTGAGGATTAAGGCAATCTTGCAGATACTTTTCATATACTTCGTCATCGTGGAATTCGAAGGAATTAAGAATGTGTCTGTCGTCGTATTCGTAGGCGGCAAAGATTTTGTAGGTAAGAATATGACCATCTATGTAGATGTACATAAGCTCGTTTTCTTCAAAAAAGTCTTTGTCAGAGAATTTATGAAGACCTGCAAACATAGTGCCATTGAGCATATTGTGACCATAGAGTACTGTTACACGGTCTATAAAGTATTTGGTGTTGTGTCTTTGTGAGTAGATGGTACCTGCAAATTCGTAGTTACCGAGGTAATTGTGATGCAGATAGAAATTCTGATCATTGTTACTGCTCTGAGCAACGGGATTGTCTATTACTGTGCCGGGAATACGAATCCATGCATAAAGGTCGGGATTAAGGTTTGAAAGTTCTTTGAAGTTGATGGGGTTATCCACAAGCACTACCTCAACCTCGTCGTTTGTTGAGGGGTTGGTAGGCGGTGGGGTTTGCTCTGATTTTGTTGTTGCGGGGTTTGTGACCTTAGCATAATCGTCGGGGTCCATTTTACCGCCGACACACCCGTTACATCCGCTCATACAGGCGAAAAGCGATATGCAGATAAGAATAAGAGCAATACAGGAAATATAGAATTTTTTACTTTTATTAAACATAAGCTGACCGCCTTTCGTAACAATTTATTTCCACCCTACATTATAACTTATATTGCAGTTATTGTCAATTAACAGAGCGATAATAAAAGCAGTGTTTTGAAGGAAATAAATGTAGGAAATATATTCTTTTGAGCAAAAGAAAAAGCTCCGTTTAAAAACGGAGCTTAAAGTTTAAAAATAATTAAGCGTTTGACTTCTTTTTGAGGATAACAACTGCAACAATTGCTACAGAAACAATGCTAATACCAACGATTGCGGAAGTTGTAACTGCTGTTGTGTTATCTGTACCTGTAATGGGAGATTTGTCGTCTGTGGGAAGAGTGGGTGTGGGCTTAGAGGAAGGAGTTGTGATGTCTTCGCCCTCTTTAACAAAGTAAGCTTCTGCTCTGACGTCTGAGCTGCCTGTGGGTCTGATTACGATTACGGGAGAGGTAAGGTCGCCTTCAACCCACTCGAACTGACCCAAAACAAACTCCCAATGAGAGAACTTGTAGCCATCGTTGGGAGTAGCTGTAAGTGTAACTACTTCGCCGGAGCCAACCTTAACCTTGGCGGGATTCTTGATATCAGGTGTTGTAACGCCTGCTTCGCCGGGAACGGGAATAGCATCAACAATAAGATAGTCCTCATGAACGGGGGGAGTGGGGCTTTCTTCTGCAGCAACAGAAGCAACTGCACAGATCATAAGAAGAAGTGCAAAAATAAGGGAAATGACTTTTTTCATGTTTATATCCTCCTTGAGAATTTATAGTTTTACTGCAAAATATACCGAAATACATTTTTAGATATAATAAGTATATCACCCAATATATGAAAAGTAAAGATTTTTTTAAAAGAAATTACTTTTTGTTTACTATGCCTAAGTGTTTAACGTTGTTTTGGTAATAATGATGCAAAAACAGGAATTTGCTGATTAATATAGCCAATAAGGGTGGGGCTTTTTTATGAATAGTTTGTGTTGATTGAATTCAATCTTTTTGATATAATTAAAGTGTATATGCTATTTAAGTATTATATTTTAAAATATAAATTTCAATATTTAAAGGAGTAATGTGTTTATGAAAAAAGCAATTTTCAGAATTTGCAGCATTGTTCTTGTTGCAGTTATGCTTATGTCGGTTTCTTTAATGGCAGCTTCGGCTGCAACATATATTGTTGATGATGGTTTTAAGTTTACCAGAGAAGCAGGGGATGTTATAACCATTCACGAATATGTAGGTACGGAATCGGTTGTATCAGTTCCTTCTTATCTGCTGACTCAGAAGGTAACAAGAATTAACGAGTATGCTTTTATGTATAACGAGGTTATTACATCAATGAGTATACCGAATTCTATAACAACTCTGGACAGAGGTATATTTTACGGATGTCCTAATCTTGAGTCTGTACAGCTTCCCAAGAACTGCACACAAATTGGTCAGTATATGTTTTATGAGTGTTCTTCTCTTACCTCTGTGACTATGCCCACAATGTTAAAAGAAGTGCCAAGATACTGCTTTGCTCATTGTGATTCTCTTGAAAAAGTTACATTACCCTCAACTGCTAAGGTGATTGGCGACTATGCTTTCAGCGATTGCCCCGAACTTAAAGAAGTTTATGTTTCCAAATATACAAATTCCATTAGCCTTAACGCTTTTGAGGATTCTCCTCAGGTGGTTATCTGCGGATATATGAACACCTATGCTCATGAGTTTGCAATTGAAAATTCCATTGCTTTTTCTGCAGTGGATGCAAATGCAGAGACTTTGTATGTTACCTTCTATGATTATGACGGTTCGGTTTATATGAAAGTTCCCGTTACAAAGGGCAGCTCTATAAGATTCCCTTCCGTAACTCCCGAAAAGCCCGGTACATCTACTCATTATTATGAGTTTTCTTATTGGGACGGCAACGTAAACAACATCCAGACAAACGAGTTTGTTTATCCTGTTTACACCGAACACGAGAGGGTAGAGGATGTTCCTGAAGAGAAGAATAAATATAGTGTAGTATTCCTTAACGGTGACGATGTATTTATGGATGTACAGCTTGTTGAAGAGGGCGCAAATGCTACTCCCCCTGAGACTGTACCTACCAAATCATCCACCAAAAGTCATTATTATACTTTTAAGGGCTGGGATAAATCCTTTAAAGATATTACAGAGAATCTGATTGTAAGACCTGTTTTTGATGAACATCTGATTGAATATACAGTTGTGTTCAAAGGAATTGGTGAAGAGATTTTGTCCGAACAGGTATTGCGTTATGGCGAAAGTGCAGTTGAACCCGATGCACCTGTGCTCGAAGGCTATACATTTGTCGGCTGGGATAAGGATTTTGATAATATAACAGATAATTTGATAGTTACAGCTATTTATGAAAAGAATGAAGAACCTGTAGAACCCGAAGAGCCCGAAGAGCCCGAAAAACCTACGCCTGTAAAAACAACAGGCAAACTCAGAATCGAGGTTGCAGGCGGCACAGGCTTTACAATTGCAGTAAACAGTGGTGTTGCTCGTCCTCAGGGTACATCTTACGCCAACACCAAGATGCCAATCGGCACAGAGGTAACACTTGTAGCTGACGGTATGGACGGTCTTGAATTTCTTGGTTGGGTAAATGAAGCAGGTGTTGTTCAGTCTGCTGACGAGATTTACACATTTACAACAACAGGCAATGATTATGTTAAAGCGATGTACAAAACTCCCGTTGACAGCGTAAATGCCGTAATGTTCAAAAACGACAAAGCGGCAGGAAATAAAGGACATATCATCGATATGCAGTACTATGCGTCAGAAGATGAGGTTGTATTCCCCGATGCTCCTTCTCAGGCAGGTTACGACTTTGCAGGCTGGAATATGACAGCAGAAGACATTAAGGCAAAGCTCTCTGCAGGTGAGGATGTAACAGTTCTTGCAGTATGGACACTTGCAAAGGTTTATGTTGATATTGCGGTAAACGGCGGTGCTATCACTACAGAAACACAGGAAAACGGCAAGTACCTTGCATACAACGCTATTACAGCAGTAGCAGATGCTGCTTCTGCAGGTATGAAGTTTGCATACTGGACAGATGCAGAGGGTAACATCCTCAGCTACAAGGCAACATACAAGTTCTATCCTGCAGCAAGTGTTGAGCTTACAGCAGTATATGTAGCAGAAGACGAGACAGTAGTGGTTACACCTATCGTAACACTGGCTGCTAATCCCACAACAGAAGGCGAGAAGATCACATACATTCTTGCCTGGGATGTAGATAAGAGTGCAGTAGGTACAGTAACAGCACTTGGTATCATCATCGTTGATAAGGCTGATTATAACGAAGACACCTTTGTTCACGGTACAACCGATACAAAGGTATTCGACAGAGCATTCTCAAACAGAGT
>JAZRMA010000004.1:0-127767 GCA_045647135.1 Ruminococcus sp.
TGTACTGCCCCAAATTGTGCGGACAGTACAAAAACGCCCCTAGTGGTAGAAAAAATTAAAATTTAAGCAACATACTGACATCGCTTTTCAAGTGGTGTCAGTTTTGTTTTTAGTTGAATTCTTTGGTTGTTGTAAAAGTAAATATACTCGTCTATGAGAAGGCGAGCCTCCTCATAGGTTTTGAGTTTGGTTCTGTAAATACATTCAGTTTTGAGAATTGAAAAGAAATTTTCGGCTAAAGCATTGTCGTATGGGTTACCACGTCTTGACATTGATGGCGTAATGCCGTAAGATTTAGTTAGGTTAAAATACTGGTTCGAAGTGTATTGAAACCCTTGGTCACTGTGGAGTTGCACCTCTGCAGTGACCTTTTCCTTTTTCTTAGCAGCTTTGATTGTATTCAGAACAAGTTGAACATTCTGTGATTTACTTGTTTTGTGAGCAACAATACTGTTGTCATACAAGTCTCTGATAACTGATAGATACAAAACTCCTTGCTGAGTATGTATGTAGGATATATCTGTAACCCATTTCTGATTTGGTTTGTCAGCATGAAATTCCCTATTCAGCAAATTAGGATAGCGATGGATGTAGTTATCGTAGTTACGATAACTTTTACGCCTTACTACCGACAACAAATTGTACTTGTTCATTACTCTGAGAATGGTCTTTGGATTGTGATGAATACCCTTCCTTTCAAGCCAGAGATGTACCCTGCGATATCCGTAGGTCTTACCACATTCTTTCTGACATTCTTCAATTTTCTCTGCAATCGGCAAATCTCTGTCAGATATATGCATTCTTCCAACGAAATCATAATAACCACTTCTGCTTACATTAAAGAACCTACACATCTCACTGATTGAATACTTGTCACGATGTCTGTAGATTACTCTAAACTTCACACTTATCTTCACTTCCTTTCTGTGAGCGAGAGAAAATCCCTTATTAATTCGTTTTCCATTTCCAATCGCTTTATATATCTCTCTTTACTTTTAAGTTCATACCGCAACTGAGACACCTTACTTAATTGCTGTATTGATGGTGGTATTTTTGTTCCGTCTTTTCTCGGTCTACCTTTTGGTTTTATTTCTATTCCCGCTTCAAGTTTGCGTTGTTTTCTATTGTATCTGGTGAAAAAATCATGCAGTTGTTTATGCGTGAATCCATATCGTTTGCCTATTTCCTTAAATGTCAAACCTTGATTCCTTAATCCCAAAATCTCATTCTCGTATTCTTGTATGTGTCGGTATTCTCTTGGCATACAAAATCCCCCTATGGTAGTTTTCTTAATTCTACCATAGGGGGCTCTTCTTTTCTATTGTCCGTTTTTTACGGACCTGTGCGTAAACTGAAAGGCGGTTTTGTTAGTTAACCAGAATATTTAAGTTTGTTCTTTTGAGGATATACAAGTTTGTCCGATGACATTCTCGTTGGTCAAAATAATGGCGGTTCAAGAATGCGTTACCGAACAACTCAAAGCAGACAATCAACTTGAATTGGTCGGTAGGATGAATAACATAGGTCAAAGAGATGCAGAAATCGTAAATCACGATATTATTTACGCATAAATGATAAAGGCGGTAGAGAGATTAACAACTCTCTACCGCCTTTCTGTATATGGATTTGATGCACATCTAATGCAAAGGCTTGTAAAAATATGAAATACCAAAAAATATATATAATTTGGATTCTATCATCATATTAGCAACAATTCAATCCGTTTTATCTAAAATAATTTCATTATACTCTTTATTGAATTTAATCTTGTAAAACATCATTGCAATTGCTTCTCGCAAATAAGCAACCCCATGTGCCTTAGGAAACATATAGTTGATCTCAGAAAGGAAAAATATAAAATCCATATCGAATCCAATATTCAATAATGCAGACATTGTATCCTCATCAACTCCCCCTGTTTTTGCATAATATCCCCGCATCGTTTTATCTGTTACCTCATATGCAAGCCCTTCATCATAAACACCTTTTCTATAAAGGCGATCTCTAATCATTACATATAGTTCCTCTCTATATGCAGGGATCTCACGAAGTGACATTCTGTGGTCATTAAAAAGATTATCAGAATTATTTTTCCAGATATTAGTCGAATGAGCAAAGCCTATAAGTTTCAGAAGATCATCATAACTTAGTGGATCTATTGTGCTCCAGATATCCTTCATGAAACAATTGTCAAAGTGTGGTATCCCCTGGAAATCACGCTCCATAAATCGAAAAAACGCAAGACTTTGTTCATCCGATCCGATATCTTTCATTTTGAAGCCTGTAACTTTTTCAAGTTCACGATATTTATCAAGCATTTTATCAGGCACAAGAGTTATTCTGGGGTAATTTGCAAAAATCTCCCAGTTCCCGTTTAACACATAGTTTCCGCTCTCATTGGTCTCCTTATCGATAATACAGAACCATGTAGGAGAAACATCTCCATCTGTAAGTGTAACAATTGCCTTGTCCCACATCTCATCATAAATCATAGCTTTCGCCTCATCAAAGAAAGCATGGGAAACACAGAACTGAATACGTTCTGCCATTACACTTTTTAAGTTGGATTCGAAGGGAATATCATGACCGTCAGTCTCAATCTCTGCTCCGCAAGAGCATCTTACGGGAGCTTTATTGAAGGGGGTACGATTTCCTGCGAATTTAGTGGCATGACAATGCGGACAACGCTCATGTCTTGGCAAAGGATTAATATCGGTTGCTCCCAAAAGATACGCAATAAAAGACGATCCCGCTGTTCCTCTGACAAAAATATGCTCGCCTTTTCGATTTGCTGTTTCTCTGACTCTACTCAAAAAATCAAGATAACGCATATAAAGTTCATTCTCACCAAGGATCATTTTTTCTCGATAGAAGCGACTCAAAATAATAATATCCGGTGTAGAATATTCTCCGCCATAAAGTTCAGTCAAGCGCGAATACGCTTTTTCAAAAAGTTGTTTACACTTCATTTTCATCACCTAAATTAATTTTTTGATGCCAGTCATCCGGCAACATTTGACTCTATTAGCTTCACAAGAGCAAAGAACATACAGATATTCGTTAAGAAGTGCCGCAATATCTATTTCTTCCTTCATATATTTGCTGATGGGTGCTAACAGTTTCACTTCTTCCTCATGAACTCTGAAAATGTACTCCAGATCCATATAGTTAAAAATACGCTGGTGACATACATTTCCGCTATCGCTGACCATAACTCCATTCACTTCGTCATCAACTGTATTAATAACAAACGTGCCATCACAATTAGATGGCCGAGTATATAACCCTCTTACAGTACGTACAATATCGCCTTTCTTGAACGGAATAGGGCTTGTATTCAATTTCGGACCAATATTCTCTAATATCTTCGGAATTTATGTAATCTAACACATTCATATATTCCTCCTATGAAGAAAACAACTTATATGAATTCATTAAAACACAGATATAATAATAGTATGGGTCTCTCCGATCCGCCTCTTAATTTTTCTTTATATTCTCATAACCAATTTTCTTTATGTATAAAATCCTGTTAACTATTTGCTATATTATCTATCAACCATCTTGATAATCGGTGCACACTTGGCATATATATCATCAGCTCGATAACATTCATTAATAAGCATAATACAATCCTTTTGCTTAGGGCACTTACTAATCCAAAAGTCGTATTTGTGAGCAAACATTTCGATAAGTTCCTGACACAGAGATTTGCCATATTCCGGAAACAACGCAATTTCTATTGGAGATGATACGCAATCATCCCGGATGAGTCGAACATCAATCGGATTGTCTACGGTCAGGTCTAATAACCATGCAATATAACTGGAAAACCAATCGCCATCAACTCTTGCGACAAAATTGTGCCTGCGAAGTGTTTTAATCACCTCGTCAACAACTAACAAACCATAAGTGTTTGGAGTAGTCATCAAGGCTGCTTCTTCTCGTTCAATGCGTTTTTGTATTTCAGGAGGGACACCTTGCGGGAAAATACTCTTCAGCGTTTTTTTATAACGTTGACGAAGTTCAGCTATCACCTGCTCTGTAACTTTATATGGATTCGACATTTCTGACACTCCTTATTTTCATCTTATGCTTATGAAATTACCAAAACCATGTAAAAATACTTGCTAAACTCACTCATTTTTTCTGTCTACTTTAAAAGTTCAAATATACTTTAAATAGTTTTGTAATCAATTCTCAAGCTTTACATATATAATACAAAAGCAATTAGGTCAAATTTGGACGATATCCACACAAAAAGAGATCTCTAAAACAAGTTAAGTAATTTGTTCGTTTTAGCGATAGTAAAAGGAGGCCGAAGCCTCCTAAATATTTAACTATTAAACTTTTCGATTATCGATTTTTTGTTGAACTTTAATCACAGCATCCGGATGGTGTTTAACCAATGCCTCCATACCAAGTGCTTCAACGGCTTTTTCATCAATAAACAAAATGTCAAGCGGTCGAATTTTTAGCAAAGGTGTGTAATCCTTAATAGGGCATCCACTAATGTCCAATTTACATAAACGTTCATAACTTTCTATGAATCCGATATCCGTTATTAAAGTATTACTAACATTTAAAAGCAAAATATGTTTATGATCTTTCAACACAGATAAATCACAAATTGGTGTTTCAGAAATTTCAACAACTCTTAGTTTCTCCATTGCTTTCAACCAAGACACATCTCTTATTTGTGTTTTAAAGATATCTATGCTTGATATTTTAGTAAGGTTAGATGCCCATATGATATTTTTACAATTTGATGCAAACCTTATATTCAAATGTTGAGCGTTCACAAAGTTACCGAAGTAATCTCCCGGTTCGCCTTCTATTTTGCCAATATGTATTTTGTTCACAAGGTCTAAGTCATTTTGTATTTTTAACTTTTTATAGGTTTCGAAAGCAGTATCCTCATCAACATTCATCGATATTTTAAACACACCGGTTTTACGAATATAATCTATATTTTCTCGCACTCGATCCACCATTGTTCTTGCATATGTTTTATGAATCGGATCAGCGAGTCGAGCTATTCTATCTCGAACTTCCTGAGGAGATACTAATTCAACCGCATCTGCATTTGCCAACGACCAACGAAAAGCCTCCTCAACGGTAGTTCTGACTTTAACTCTCAAAATCCTTTCTTCGTGAAACTCTTCCCCGAAAGAATCTTTAATCATCCTGGTTTCTTTGGTAACAGAAAATTTATCCAGTTTCACTGCAAAAGCATCGATAACCCTATCAAGAGCAGACTCTACAACTTTAAAAGTAATCTCAACGTCTTTTCCCGCCATCATCAATGGGTGTTTCTCAACCAATCTTGCTCGTTCTATAGTCTCAAAAACATGCTTGTCCCAATTCGAAAGCTTAATCTTCGTTTCCGCATAATATAGCTCAAACATAAGATCCACTCGAAAATACGCAATTTTATTAAGCTCGGGAGTATTTTCGTCTATTCCGATTAGATAGTATTTACCATTATTAAAAACAAGACTATGTGGTAACACACTTTTTTCTTCGTCTGTAAAGACAACTCGATCATTAGCAACCGCATAAGAACGATACAGAAAACGGATGCATTTTTTACCTACTATTGCGCTCTTAATAGTAGGAATGTTGACAAGCAAACTGTCTAATGTTGTTTTATCACTATCTGCTTCTTCGTCATAACATCTGAAATCTTCAAGGTCTTCAAAGCTATCCACATCAGAATCGGAAATTCGAATTTTATCCAGTGCAAATTCACGGTGCTCATCCCCAACCTTAGCATGAAGGAAACATATTCCTTCATCATATCGCCAACCAAGCGGTGTTACGGTAATGGATTTCTCATCTTCGTAATCAAAAGTTAAACAGCAATTTTCAAAACACCCTTCAATAAGATCTTTCTTTTCTACGAGATCCGAATTAGGAGTCTTAAACCAACCTTCTTTTTGAATTGCCGCCAATCTTAGAATTTTATCTTCATTAGAAATTGATGTTTTCTTTAGAAGCTTATCGACTATACCGCGTGTGCCCTCTGAATTCAGAATCTTTGTAGACAATATAAGATCAATCAAAAGTTCTACTTCCACTTCGGAAAGAGTTTCGTGAACTATGCCTTCTTCGTTGGCAAATTTGTCTCGTGTGATATCATAATACCATTTATGACCGTTCCTTGTTTTGCCCTCTACCTTTTTGATACATCCGCCACAATAAGATTCATGAAGTGTATCCAGATGTCTTCTTACTTTCTTTCGTTGGGCATCTGCTTTATCCAAATTGCCGATAGAGTAATCCCCTCTCAAATGATCCATTACGTCTTGAGAAGACAGAGGATTTTTGGGAGAACTATATTTTTTAAGAGTCTGCAAGATATAAATAACCAAAAGTGAATCTTCACTATTTCCTTTAGATGCACTTTCGCTTTTAAAACGATCTAATTTCTCCATATACTGACCTCCACTTACTACCGCTCATCATATTATAAATATTATACCAAAACTCATGAATTTTTCAAGTTTATCACATACGCTTTACGAAAAGAGGTGGTCCATCAAGGACCACCTCAAAAACCGCAACGTCATTACATTTTGACTTCTGTGACTTCCCAAATAGTAACAATATCCCAACCGCCAAGTTCATCACGTGCGCGTATGCGAGCAAAGTCTGCGCAAGTAGCTTCATAAAATGCTATATGTCTTCCGGGTTTGTTTGCAATGGTATAAACCACTTTGTAAGTTTTCATATGTTCCTCCTGTTTTAAGTCCTATGGACTATTATTTACAAATATATTGTATCATCCGGATTAAGACAATTTTGGGCGATTACTTTAAGAATTATCTGTTAAATTTATGATTTTTGCGCAGCTCATTGGATATTAACGCAATATGTTCGATATAATTGGGTTTTACATACTTAAATTCAGATTTGGCGCTCCAATAATCCCACGCAATCTTATAAAGAATCTGACATACACGCTCGCGAGTAAGATTATCCCTGCGTCCTATATTCTCCAAATAATCATCCTGCCAATTAATTGTCAGGGGTTTGCACGACAAACAACATCAGTTCTTTTAGCTGACAATCTCCGAGTGGTTCCATGCCCAATTTGAACATAATCTAATCAAGATCAGTTTCATTCTCAATATATTTATCTGTGTTATCAGGTTAAATCACAGAAAACTCTCTCTTCATCAGATTATTCACTTATCAGATCACATTTTCTTTTCAAACGATTAATACCTTTACACATTATCCTCAAGTTTTTCCGTGAAATGTTTCTTGAGCAATTTTTCTGCCTGTATCATCGTAGGCGCAAAGCTGACACCATTTATGATCTGAGTGGTATTTATCCAGCTGCACCTTTATCGCATCGTGGAACTTTTTGTCAAATTCCCCACATGTACATTTTCCTGACCACAGTTTCGTTTCGGTATTTTCATCTGTTATCAATGTAATTGTAAATTTATGTTTTGTATCCATATACTCAACCCTTCTTTGCATTTAATCATACAATTCATCTGCCAAGGCTACAAATTCCTCAACCATACCCGTGAAGCAATGATCTGCACCTTCAACAAAATCTAATTTAAGTTTGTCACTCTCGAGATTTTTCAAAACAGGTACAACCTCACTGGAATCGTCATCCTTTGTTCCGTAAACCATCACCTTAAACACATCGGGCAATGCCATCAACCGCTCTTGCAGATCAGATACTGTTATGTAAGATGTATTTATACCGATACATTTCACTGTTTCAGGAAATCGTTTTGCAAGAGAAAGATTGTGGTACGCACCGTCAGACGCACCAATAAAGGAAATCTCAAAGTTAGACAATCTCATTTCAGCAATTACCCATCTAATCTCCGCTTCGTCAAGTTCTTTGTGCGGAACTTCGGGGTTAGAGGCACAAATTACTGTGGCACCGAATCGTTCATGTATTCTTTGAGCCATTCGAATATATTTATTCTCATAACCTCGTACGCTTCCTCCGACACCAGCCTTTATGAACACAATCTTTTCGTTGCCGAAAATGATTTCGTATTCCACCTTTTCCCCATCAACATATTTGGTGTCTATGTGGGAGTCTTCGTCGCACGGATAGTTCCATGTGTTTTCGGTATCTGCAAAAAGATCTGCATAACTTTTCATTTTAGGAAGATTAGAATTCATATCAAGCTCCTTTATGTGTTGCTTTTGTGTAATATCTAAAACACTCACTTAGATACTTCATAAAGTTTTTTCAAAATTTTCACTACAGCTAATGTATCAAGAGCACAGTATTTTTTTAGGTCATTCTCAATCTTTTTTCTTTCCTCTTCGGTATAGTCTTTGATTTTCAAATAAACATTCATTGCCTGGGTACCGTTCTTAACATCTCCCTCCAAGTTATGATAATCCATATCCTTATCATTCGGATAAAGAGCAGGTGCTACACTTTTTAAAGAAAAAGATTTTCCCATTGCTTTTACGTAATAGTTTCCATTTGTAAAAAGCTTTAAAGGATCTTTATACACAAAGCTTAAAAGGTGGTCTGCTAAGTCGGGACAATGCTTTGCCAGGCGGTCAACAATATTCCTTTCCGTGCTTTCGTGATAAGCTATAACACAAGAACCGTAAGGAATGTTTTTAACTAGACTTTCGGCAATGGCACGACGGGTATCTGCACCGGAAATATCAAGGAAATGACATTCTTTGACATCAGCAATATCGATATCGGAACTTTCTACGATGTGCAATGAATACTGAAAAGGCACCTGCTCATAGGTTGAGATTCCTTTATGCTCGGGAATTACCGCCTGATAGGTCTCGAAGTCAAGGGAATAAAGAGGAAATACCAGCCCATCCAAAAATTCTTTAATCGCAGTTTTGTCAACATAAGCGTCATCAGGACGGTTATAATACTCAATCTGACGAACCGCTGCAGGGCTCAGATCAGGCCTGAGATTTGGAATATCAAAAAATGAGATTCCATATTCATTAAAGCCAAGTTTGTCTTTGAAGTTCAAATCGTACACATCGAATGGAGAAGGTGTCGGAATGTGTCGGGTACAAAACTGCCAATAGTCACACTTGTTGCAATTTTTCGAGAATATGGTTGTGGGCTCACAAGGGTCGGAGAGTATTGCTCCCAACTCAACAAGTTTATCGGTAACCATTTGTTGACAGTTATCCGTATGCTTTGTTACGTCGCAAAGGACAAAATACTTGTCTAATTCAAAACAGTCCCCTCTAACGTAATCTTCTGCCAGAAGCACAACGAAAACCTTGTTCACGTTGATGCCGCAGTTTTTAAGCACATATTGTTGAAAAGCGGCATCAATGATATACTTCTCTTTTACGCAACCAAACTTCTTATCTTTCTTTTTGTTTTGCTTCGAACTCTTCACTTCGTAAATATTACATGAACCATCATCATTTCGAACAAGAATATCAACGGAGCAAAAGAAGCCGCCAAAGCTAAAAGAGGCTTCCGCAATTACTTTAGTGCCAAGTTTGATGTACTTTTCCGTTTCTTTTACCATTTCAGCCAGATCAAGCTGACTGTTCTCTTTATAGGTGGTGACATCAACATCTGCGTTGAAATACTTTTTAGCAAGCTCGCCCACCTGATGACCATTATCAAATAATGATTCGGTAAATTCGTCTACCTGCTTCTTGAATTCGGACTTGTATAGATCCAGCCAGGCATACTTGTTACAGTGGGTGTACGCGGACACGAATTTGGATTTAGAAAAGCAAAAACTCATACAAAACGCCCCTAAATATAATTATCTGTGATATTCAGTCCCAAATGATTGGCTCTTCTTTGCCAAAATAATAGAGCACCATTTCTTCAGCAAGGCAACGTCCTTCTTCGGTCACGACGATTTCGGGTGCGCCAAGGCTGATGAGTTTTTCGTAAACCATCGCTATCTCGATCAGATTTGCACAAGAGCGACGGTTGAAGGGGATTCTTTTCTGACTCTGTTCTTCATTCCACATACAATACTGTTTCCAGAGTAATTCTTCCTCTTCAATCAAATCTCCATATCTACCGCGTTCGTGGATCTCTCCAATCAACGCCATCAGTTCAGAAGGCTCGCAAGGAGGAATAGGATACAACTCATCCCAATTCACCTCCATGGGTTCATAAGGACGAACATAAGTATTGTAAACTTCAAGATCGGCTTCCGAAAGAAGTTCCTTTCTGTTTTTTTCATCTTTCAACCGGTCGTGAAGTCGGCCAATGCGTGCAAGTGCAAAAGTCAGCAAATTATAGCGATGTACTGTTTCCTCAGCATCTTCCGCAGTCCAATTTATATAAAACGTTCTTTCCTCTTCGGCAAAGCCGTTTTCAGAATTTTCGTATCCTACCTTAAATTCACCGTTCTTGGTTTCGGCAAACATCTGACGAATGTATCCTTGGGGAGTTAAATTGTTTCTCATCTGTGCGTTCATAGTAATTACCTCTCTTTAATTTTTTGTGATTATATTTTATCACTTACTTTCGGACGATATCGTCCAATTACCGATATGTGTAAGCACAGCTTACATCAAATGAGCCTTACCAGACTTAAATAACCGCCGGAAAAGGCTTGCGGATTCAAAAACTTCTTTTTACCCACGGAAACGAACTCAACCCAAACAATATCTCCGTCAGCTTTACAAACAACACCTGCACCAAAGATTTTGTGTGTAACAGCTTCACCAACAGTAAGCTGAATGGGTGTTTCGCGTTTTGTTTCTTCCACCCAAACAGTCTCGTTACCGATTTCCTCCAATACAGGCTCAGGTAGTTTAGGAATGATAAACTCAATCCCAAACTCTTTTAAAATGTCAACTGCTTTTTCATCACCATTTTGGGCAGCCTTTTTGATTTTATTTATCGCGCTCTTACAACCGTGTTTAACGAGAATCTTGCGTGCATGAATAATAAAATCGGGCTCGGCGGAGATTGTGATATCACCTTCAATTTTATGAAGATTAACTTTGATCGCGTATTTCTCCCTGTCGTATTCTACCCAACATACATTTCCCTTTACTTGCATGTTGTAGAATAAATCGATGGTATATCTGAAGTACTTTAGAGCCCATTTTAAGCTTTTCTTAACACCCTTTCCTTCATAGTAGTAACAAGCAAGTTGGAACATCGCTTCAGCAAAAGCACCCTCCTGACCAAATTCCCCGCTATCGTTTTGGGCAAGTTGGTACCACCAATTTAAAGCCTTTTTGTAATCAGGCTCCATTTCAATGCCATCACCATATAAATGTGCCAATTTAAGCATAACATCATAATAACGACTGCGTTCTTCACAGGCTGTTTCCCATAATTCAATGGTTTTGTCAATGTTGCGTTCAACACCTAAGCCATGAAGATAACACTCGCCCAGCATATCCTTGTCATCCGCCGCAACAAAACATTTTACAGCTTCTTCGTAATTTTGCTCAACACCATGACCGTACAAATAACACAGGCCAAGCTTTCCATACAAGCCCACTCCCGCCGCTTTGAACCATTTTACAGCCTCTTCGTAATTTTGTTCAACACCGCAACTCCCGTAATAATACGCTGAACCAATTTGTCCTCGAGCTCTGTTATCTCCCTGATTTGCAAGAGCTAGTAAAGTGTTGAAGACTTTAGGTTGTCTCATATGCGTTTCCTCCACTTCATTTATTACAACGTTATTATAGCAAATGATATAGGACATATTTGTCCCTATATTCAAACCGGGAATATGCGCAAACTCTTCCGGGAGGATGGACTCTCCCGGAAGATGTTATAATTATTCTGTTGTGTATGTTCCGAACTCGCGATAGAACGGAGCAAAATGGCCGTCAAGCCCATGCGGTCTGCGAGGACGTTCCAAGATAGCGAACACAAGGAGCTTGAACTTATTCTTAAACTCAGGTTCGTTCATTACGATTCTGAACAAAGGGGCAACCGCAGAAGGCAGGAGTGCATAGGCTCCGCATCCGAACGCGCCGAGAACAAGTGAATCTTTGCCGTGCTCCACACCCATGCGGAAGATGGTGCGAATCTTGTTGAGCATAACCTCTTTACCCTCAGGGGTAAAGCCTCCGTCTTCTGACTGATAAGAAAGCTCGTCAATACCTGCATAGTGAGATCTGCCATTAAAACAGAGCGCAGCTACAGTGATAACATCGCACCTGAAGTACTCGTCTCTGAGCGTGTAGTACTTAGAGATGTTGTTCCTGAAGAATGTAACATCGGGAGAGTAAATTCCGCCGTAGTTGATATCGTGCGGATAGCCGATTTCCTTTAAGGGAACACCGCTGTCACGAACGTTCTTATACTTAGGGTCACCATACTGATACAACGACTGACTCAGAGTTGAAGAAAAGCAAAGTGACTCTTCCTGGGCACCCATGCCTGCATCCCAACCACCGCAGGGTCGCTTAGCAGAAGCAAGGTTTAAAATGGCGGGATTATATCCCTGCGCAATCAACTGCTCAGCAACATCCACGCAGTCTGCGTTGATGCAACCGGTGTGAGTAGCCTCATATATTGTTCCCATACCGTTGACATCGAAGGACTTCTTATAGAGCTTCGCGCCGTCAAGGAAAGCCTTGTGGTCACCAAAGTTGATATCGGCAGTTCCACTCTGCCAATCATGGAAGAGTTTAGTGTTGAGCTTGTAAATCTCTTTACGAGCATTCTGGCGGCCAAACCTACCACTTGCCATTATAACCTTCATGCGCTCCTCGAAGGAGATGCTAAAATCAGTGGGCTGATACTTGTTCATTGTCTCGACTACTGCATTGGGTACAAGGGCAGAAAAATCCTTGCCTGCATAGAATCGGTTGCGAACATCGGTGGAGCTAATCTCGTCAAGCGGAGGAAGGATGACAAAAGATTCTCGGAGTTTGGCAAGCAACGGACTTTCACTAAACTGAGCTTCAAGGTCAATGCCATATCTCTCAAAAATAACAAAACGGAAGCTGCTGACATATTCCTCACCATGGCTGGATTTAATGAGTGTATGTACTTTATCTGCTCCCTGAATCTCGTAGATCTCGGCATCCGGATACTGCTTCTGAATCTTACAGAGTGTCTTAAAGCGGCTAGGATTGATACCGCCAAGTTCAAAGCCCCAGAACTCAAGTTTGGGCTCGGTCTCGCAAACTTGTTCGATGATGGCTTTTCTCTCCTCTTCTGAGAGATAGAACGGATCGCCTATTTTAACAGTCTTCCTCTTAAGGTACTTACCATTGGTAGCAACGAACAGTCCCTTGTCTGCGCCAGTTGCCTCGACTGCAGAACGTAGTGCTGTAATGTGTGCATTAGTGAGTGGATTAAAACTTCCAAAAAGTACGCAGATTTTCACGATTATGCCCTCCTGTGAGATATTATTTCCTTTTACCCTTGCTGGTCTTGGGATTGGATCGGTAATGATTACCAACTACCGTGCCATTTGATTTAGTGTAATGATGAACATAGGTTCTCTTATTACCTTTCGCTGTCTTAGCCATAATAAACGACCTCCAAAAAGGATTTTCCCAACGGCTTATGCTTGTGCCGTATTACATTTACATTATAGCAGGCGCTTTAGGATAAATTTGGACGAAAACATTTCAAACACTCTTGTTGATACCATTTCCATAAAGCAAAAGCGACCCGATAATCGAGTCGCTTTAAATACATATTCAAATTAGACGTTTTTAGAAAAATTCAAGTGAAAATAGAAGAAATTTGCTAAAAACAAGCTATAAAAAAGCATTTTTAGGAAAACACTATATTAAAGAACAAAGTAAAATAGCCTGAAAAGAACAATCTTCTTTATCCTCTATACAGAACTAATAAATATATATTAGTAAATGCTTCAATGAACCCAAGTAAGTAAAGACACACAGTACAAATAAACTATTCAGTAAATAAGGTAAAAGCCACTAAACATAGATAAATACAGGTCTTAAGCAAGTTTCAACAGACACATAGGTACAAGTGAGTGGGAATAATTTTTTGAAAAAAACAATGCCCTTCCGCTGAATGCGGAAAGGCATTTGTTGTTTGAAAAAAGATTTGAGAGGATATTTTCGATTGTTCTTTTGAGGATAATCGAAAATGTTCTCGAATATTTGTGATTATTCCCACTCGATTGTGCCGATGGGCTTGGGTGTGAGGTCGAAGAGAACGCGGTTGATGCCTTCTACCTCATGGGTAATTCTATAGGTTATTTTATGAAGAATTTCATAAGGAATTTCCTCAATTGTTGCGCTCATTGCGTCTGTTGTATTAACGGCACGAATGATTGCGGGCCAGCCTTCGTAGCGGCTTTCGTCCTTTACGCCAACACTCTTGATATCGGGAACTGCGATAAAGTACTGCCATACCTTTTCTGCAAGACCGTTAAGATCAAATTCCTCGCGAAGAATTGCATCAGCCTCGCGGAGAGCGTGGAGTCTGTCGCGAGTAATAGCACCAAGGCAACGAACACCAAGACCGGGACCGGGGAAAGGCTGACGATATACCATTGCATGAGGAAGGCCAAGTGCCTCGCCTACTACACGAACTTCGTCTTTATAGAGAAGCTTGATAGGCTCAACGAGCTCGAACTGAAGATCCTCGGGAAGTCCGCCAACATTGTGATGTGACTTAACAGCCTTCTTGCCCTCTGCCTGCTTGAAGCTTTCGAGAATATCGGGATAAATTGTACCCTGTGCAAGATATGCTACGCCATCGAGTTTTCTTGCTTCGTCTGCAAATACATTTATAAATTCAGCGCCGATAATCTTTCTCTTCTTTTCGGGATCGCTTACACCTGCGAGAAGATCAAGAAAACGGTCAGTTGCATCTACATAAATAAGGTTTGCATCAAGTCCGTTACCGAACATTTCGATAACTGCCTCGCTCTCACCCTTACGCATAAGTCCGTGATTAACATGAACACATACGAGCTGCTTGCCAATTGCTTTGATAAGAAGGGCAGCAACAACAGAAGAGTCAACACCACCGGAAAGTGCAAGAAGTACCTTCTTGTCGCCTACCTGAGCACGAACCTGTGCAATCTGGTCATTTATAAATTCTTCTGCCAGAGCAGTTGTTGTAATGCGCTGCATTGTTTCGGGACGCATATTATTTTTCATATACAACACCTCTTTAAAAATAATATAAATATTATAGTTCAATGTTTTTTTAATTTCAAGTATATCCAATCAAAAATATTCAGAAAAATAGAATTAATATGATTGAAAAAATATGTAAAAAATATACATATCCGATTAAAATACACCTGTAATAAATATTTCGATACCAATTGCAATAAGTATTATTCCGCCAAGGATATTTGCTTTACCTGCAAGTCTGGTACCGAACTTTTTGCCGATGATAAGACCTGCTACGCAAATGATAAAAGTAACAACTGCAATAACAAGTGCACAGAGTAGTGCCATTACTGTATTGTAGTCGGAAATTGTAAAGCCGACAGACAGAGCATCGATGGATGTAGCGACACCTTGCATTACAAGAGTACCGAAACCCAGCTTTGAGGTTTTCTCTTCTTCCTCTTTATTTTTTATTGCTTCAAAAATCATATTACCGCCGATGTAAAGAAGAAGTGCCAGAGCAATCCAGGGAATAAATTTTTGAAACGAGGAAAAGAAACTGACGAAAAGATGAACGCAAAGCCATCCGATAAGTGGCATCAATGCCTGAAAAAAGCCAAAAACACCTGCTATGCCACAAAGCTTTCTTTTCTTCATACTAGGCTCAGCAAGACCATTTGCTAGGGATACAGAAAAAGCATCCATGGCAAGTCCTACACCAAGCAAAATACTGTTAGTAAAAAAAATAAAATCTAAATTCATAATTGTACCAATAAATCTTTTTGTTATAAAAATCTTGCAATTTGAAAACACATAGTGTATAATACATTGCATACGCCGGTATGATGGAATTGGCAGACGTGACGGACTCAAAATCCGTTGGTAGCGATACCGTGTGGGTTCGAGTCCCACTACCGGCACCAAAGTCACCTTTTAAATTTAAGAGGTGGCTTTTTATTATGCAAATATTTCTATGTATAAAAAACAACCAACCTTACAAACAAAAGGTCGGTTGTTTTTATTTTTCTGATTAAAACTCGCCGTTTTCGATAGCGGTGATCATATCTACGCGCTTTGTGTGACGGTCGCCGTCAAAGGGAGTATTAATGAAAATTTCTGCAAGGCGTACCGCTGTAGCCTCGTCGATAACTCTACCGCCCATTGTAACAATATTGGAATCGTTATGACGACGAGTCATCTCTGCACAGAATTCGTTGGTAACTGTGGCTGCACGAATACCCTTAACCTTGTTAGCAACAATGGCAACACCGATACCTGTACCACAACAGATGATACCCTTCTCGCACTCACCCTCTGATACAGCTTTTGCTACCTTGTAAGCATACTCGGGATAGTCTACGCTGTCTGCCGTATATGTACCGAAATCCTTATACTCTACACCTGCAGACTTAAAATATTCTACAATTGCGTTCTTAATATCAAGACCGCCATGGTCACATCCGATAGCTATCATTTTACATTCTCCTTTATGATTTATATAATTTATTATTCTGTTTGTGAAGAGGCTTCTTTTTCTTTACGTTCACGCTCTGCCTGTGAAAGACGAAGATAAGAAGGCAACAACTCTGCACTATTCTTTGGTTTTTCTCCGTTACTAAGCTTTGAAAATGCTGCCAAAGCTACGGAAGAAGCTCTTTGGAAAAGGAGGTTTTGGGGAGCCATTTCCACAGATTTTGGTAGATCCATAACTTCGCGCATTGTAATGGTAGATCCGTCACCCACAAGAATGACTCTTTCTCCTAAATATTTATCTCTTATCTCTTCTTTAAGATCAGTAATGGCAATTGCTCTGTCTTCGCAAAGGCGTTCAACCTCGCCAAAGCGAATTCTGAACATTGCGTTATAAACCTGATTGCGTCGGGCATCCATAACCGCACAAACAATGCAATCTGTAAGAGTAAGGTTGTATGCCATAGACTCAAGGGTTGAAACTTCCATACAAGGAAGATCATCAGCAAAGGCTATCCCCTTTGCAACAGACACACCGATACGCACTCCCGTGAAAGAACCGGGGCCGTTGCTGACAGCTATAAGGTCAACATCCGATGGAGTCTTACCGCATACTGTAAAGAGGTTTTCTATCATAGGCGCAAGTGTGCGGCTATGAGTAAAATCTGTATTGGTGAAAAATTCACCGATTAGTTTTGAATCCTCCGAAAGTGCCGCAGATGCAGCAGTTGCTGAGGAATCGATTGATAAAATTAACATTTATTTACTTCCTTCTGATGATCCTTGTATTTTCTTCTTCCCCATAAGAAAGTTCTATAAAAATTGTGTCCTCCGGTAAGAAATCCAGAACGTTCTCACTCCACTCGATAACCACCAGACCTTTACCGAGATAATCGTAAAAGCCTGTTGAATAGAGATCATCCTCATCCGCTACTCTATACATATCGAAATGATACACAGGGACAGTACCCTGATACTCATTAACGATTGCAAAAGTAGGACTATGAACACCGCTCTCTACTCCGAAACAAGATACAAGTCCGCGTGTAAATGTGGTTTTACCTGCACCGAGGCCTCCTAAATAAGCGACTACTTCGTTGCCTTTGAGGGTACTTGCAATCTCTTTGGCGATACGCTCTGTATCTTCTAAACTGCGTGAAATATACTCTGTCATAACTTAGAAAAGACCCTGAATGATGCCATCGGAATCAACATCAATTTTTTCTGCTGCAGGTACCTTGGGAAGACCGGGCATTGTCATAATATCGCCTGTATATACAACTACAAAGCCTGCGCCATTTGAAAGCTTAAGATCACGCACTGTGATTGTATGACCTGTGGGTGCACCAAGCTTTGTTGGATCATCGGAAAGTGAATACTGGGTTTTTGCAACACATACGGGGTATTTGTCGCCGCCGAGTGAAGATATTTCTTTAAGAGCCTTTTCTGCTTGTGCAGTAAAGTTAACATTATCTGCTCTGTAAATTTCTTTTGCAATTGTCTCGATTTTTTCTTTAATCGTCATTGTGTCGGGATAAAGAAGTGTAAAATCAGAGGGCTTTTCGCAAGCTTCCACAACCTTCTTTGCAAGTTCTACACCGCCTTCACCACCATTGGCGAATACATCGGAGAGAGCAAAGTCTGCACCCTTTTCAATACAATAATCCTTGATGAAATCAAGCTCTGCCTGTGAGTCTGTAAGGAATCGGTTGATTGCAACAACTACGGGTACACCGTATTTTCTCATATTTTCGATATGAGCACCAAGGTTCACGATACCGTCTTTGAGTGCCTCAAGATTCTCGTTAGCTGTTTCTGCTTTGGGAACGCCGCCGTTATATTTGAGAGCACGGCAAGTAGCAACAAGCACAACAGCAGAGGGCTTAAGACCTGCATAACGGCACTTGATATCAAAAAACTTCTCTGCACCGAGGTCGGAGCCAAAGCCTGCTTCTGTAATACAATAATCTGCAAGTTTAAGAGAAAGTTTAGTAGCTCTTACTGAGTTACAACCATGTGCTATATTGGCAAAAGGACCACCGTGCATAACTGCGGGAGTAGCCTCGATTGTCTGAACAAGGTTAGGCTTTAAAGCATCTTTGAGGAGAGCGGTCATAGCACCTTCTGCTTTAAGATCGCGAGCATATACAGGCTCACCGCTGTAATTATATGCAACAAGGATATTACCGAGTCTGTACTTTAAATCTTCAATATCACTGGCAAGGCAAAGGATAGCCATAACTTCGGTTGCAACGGTGATAATAAATCCGTCTTCACGAGGAATACCGTTAACTTTGCCGCCAAGACCGACATTAACAAAACGGAGTGCTCTGTCGTTCATATCAAGACAACGCTTTACGAGGATTCTACGCTGATCGATACCGAGAGTATTGCCCTGCTGAAGATGGTTATCGAGAAGGGCACAAAGGAGGTTATTGGCAGATGTGATTGCGTGCATATCACCTGTGAAATGCAGGTTGATATCTTCCATAGGAAGCACCTGACTGTATCCGCCACCTGCTGCACCGCCCTTAACACCGAAAACAGGACCGAGAGAAGGCTCACGAAGGGCAATAATTGCATTCTTGCCGATTTTTGCCATTGCCTGACCGAGACCGCAGGTTGTTGTAGTTTTACCCTCGCCTGCAGGAGTGGGATTGATTGCGGTAACAAGGATAAGCTTGCCGTCAGGTTTATTCTGAAGTCTTGCGGAAAGCTCATCACTAAGCTTTGCTTTATATCTGCCGTAAAGCTCCAGCTCTTCGAAAGCTACACCGATTTTTTCGGCAATTTCTGTAATAGGAGTAAGTTTTGTCTCCTGAGCTATCTGAATGTCGGAAAGCATATAATCGCTCCTTTTAATAAAATTAATATTTTTACATTATAATTATAACACCATACAAACTCATCTTCAAGTATTTTGACAACTTTTCTCTTTTGACTTGATATTTTCTATTATGTTATATATAATAAGTAAGATTGTGAGGCGAAACACAGTGAAAAGAATTTTCAGTGGTATAGGAGATTATTTTAAAACCTCCGATAAAACCATCTGGTTATTCTCCTTCATCGCCACCGTTTACAGTTGTCTCTTGCTAAAAAGCGTTGAGAGAGCCGGTGGCTTGTTTGTTCGAACACAGATAATAGCTGCTGTAATCGGATATATAGTGGCTATTATTATCTCGATGATTGACTATGAATATTTGGCAAGATACTGGTATATAGCGGCAATTCTTTCTATTCTGATGTTCTCAGCAGTTTTCTTATTTGGTGTAACTGTTGCGGGTACTGACGATACAGCATGGCTGAGACTTCCCGGCGGACTTACCTTTCAACCCTCTGAGCTTGTTAAGATTTGCTTTATTGTTACCTTTGCAAAACATCTTGATCATCTTAAAAAGAATGGCAAGTTAGAAAAATTCGTGTCGGTACTCAGTCTGCTTGCACACGCACTATTTCCTGTTGCAATCATTCATTTTCAAGGTGATGACGGTTCGGCTCTTATCTTCTTGTTCATAGCAATTATTATGATGTTCGTAGCAGGAGTTCAGGCCAGATATTTTATTATACTTATTTGTTTATTATCTGTAGGTATTCCAATTTTATGGAATGTTATTATGAACGAAGAGCATCGAAGCAGAATTCTTGCTTTGGCTGATCTTGACGGAAATGCACTTACCGACTATGGTTATCAGCAATATCAGAGCAAGGTGTCAATTGCTTCAGGCGGAGTTGACGGATATGGTCTTAGGAATGGTTACAGAACCGGCCTTGGTGCTGTTCCTGAGCAGGAAAATGACTTTATCTTCTCGGTTGCCGGTGAGGAATGCGGATTTTTCGGCACTATGCTTGTGCTCCTGATCCTGCTTGTGCTTATTATTAAAATATTTTCAAATGCACTTAAAGCAAGAGATGAGCTTGGATCTTACCTTTGTTACGGTATGTTTGCACTGCTTGCATCGCAGACTATCATCAACATTGCAATGGTAATCGGTATGCTGCCCGTTATCGGTATTACACTCCCCTTCTTCAGTGCAGGCGGTTCGTCGGCTATGTGTCTGTACTTTGGAATCGGACTTGTCCAGAGTGTAAAGCTGCACAACAAAGACATAACAAATATAAAACTAAGCTACACAAGAAACGAAAGAATAAAGATATAAAAAAATCTCCCGATAAAATCGGGAGATTTTTATTTTGCCTAAATCAAAGTTCAAAAAGCCATGCAATAATCTCGGGCATAATCATACGCCATGCATACTCGTTGTGTGAGAAGGTATCTTCGAAAACAAAGGTCATTTTATCTTCAGGGTAACCGAGTTTTGCCATCCACTGAGGCATTGCTTCTGCGTATGGCTTGAGTTCTTTTTCGAGAGAATCATTACCGCCGTTGAAGAAGTAAATTCTTGGGAGTTTATCTGCATCTGTGAAATCAAACTTTGCAAGATAATTATCCCAATCGGCTTTACCGAAAAGCAAAAATGCAGGAGAGATAGAACCGATGTTACCGAACTTATCCATATTCTCCATACCGATGTAGAATGCCTCGATACCGCCTGAGGATGAGCCGATAATTGCATTATCCTCGGGTTTATCGGAAACATTATAGTTTGCCTTTACATATTCCATTACATCATTTGCAACAAAATTAGAGAAGGTCTCGCCTACGCCGTTTTCAAATGTACCCTTGTATTTGGCAATAACATCACCAATGTCCGGAGTAAGTTCTTTGTCACGATTGCGGGAGTTGTCGATACCTACAAGGATAAATCCCTTATGACCGTTTGACTGAAGACAAGTTACAATCTTGTCGGTTACCCAACCGCCGTAGCCGTTGGTTGTGCCAAGGAACTGATTCTGTCCGTCAAGGAGATAGATTACAGGATACTTTGTATTGGTATCTGCAGGATCATATCCGTTGGGAGTCCAGATCTGGATGGGCTTTTTGTAGCCGTCGGGATAGTCAAGACTTACTTTATCTATCTTACCATAATTAACCTCATTGAAGGCATACACACCCAAAGGCATAGAATTCTTGGGAGTGTTCTTTGCAATATAGAAGCCTGAGCTTGCAACAGAAAGAGAAGCATTCATTGTCTGACTTGTGCCGTTATTGAACACAACTCTGTTAAACTGAGAAACATCCACATCGAGCATATAAATCTTCTCACCGTAGTCGTTGGTGCTGTGGAGTTCCATAGCCTCACCGGGCCACTCTGCGTTCTGTGTGCCTTCGGCTTCGTTATAAAGGTATGCGTTTACCTTTGTCCACTTCTGATTATTGGAGAAATAGATTGTGATGTTAGTATCCATTTTGGGAACCTCGGGCTCTGCAGGTGCAGTTGTTGTGGGGATTTCGGAAGTAGCAGGTGGTGTAGTAACAATTTGCAAACTATCGGGATGTGCAGCTAAAGTATTGACATTTGAGTTTGTCTCCATACCTGCAACAAATTTCTGAATAAGAGTAGCGTCCTTTACATTGACGATTTTATTTTCATCTGCATCAGCAAAGAAAGCTGCATAATCATCAAGAGTTACAATAGAAGCCACATGCTTCTGAATCAGAGTAGCATCCTTGACATTAACAACACCATTTAAATCGCTATCACCTATTGGATACAAATCAACTGCAGAAGCTGATGCAGATACACATAAGATGATAAGTGCTGCTAAAAGGACTGAAAGAGTGAGTAAAACTTTTTTCATTATAAAACCTCCAGACTTTCGCTAAGATATACAGAATATATGAGACAGGATTTAACGGTTTTTTCTGTAGTTTGCTCTAAAGCGTATTTATAAAGTTCAAGCTGTTTTTTGTAACGCTCTTTGAGTTCTTCTGCAGTTTTTACCCTGTCCGTCTTATAATCTACTATTATTATACCATCTTCCTCAATAATTGCAAGGTCTACTGAGCCCTGAAGGATAATAGGATAATCTCTTGCTTCACCTGTGAGAGAATCGTCTGCCATAAATGCAGGGATATTTACTGTGAAGCGGTATTCTCTAAAATATTCACCACAAGACAAAGCACGACTTACAATATCACTGTTTAGGAAATGCATAAGTTTGTTTTTATCCAGAACACTCGCCTGACTATGTGTTAGACGATTATTATACACAAGTCTTTCTATCTCTTTCTCTAAATCCTCTCTTGCAGAATTATAATCGCAATACTGCATAAAGGTATGCATTGCTGTACCTTTTTCTGCGGCACTTAGAGGTGAATCGGACTCAAAGCGAGGTTTGTGAAGAGTTCTTGATAAATATTTTTCTGTATCTTTGTGAGCAAGAGATGAGGCTGTAACCTTCTGGGGTATGTTCGAAAGGCTTTCTAATGGATATTTTAAATCGTCAAAGCGGGATTTGATGATTGAATACACACCTTCAGGTACATCCTCAAACGCTACTCTGCCGCTCACCTCTCCTGCTGCCGATTCAAAATCATACTCAAGTTCTGTAACAATGTTCACCTTAAAGTTGCCTGTATCGTTGCAAGAGAAATTTTTCTTTTCCATTTCGGCGTATTCTCGCAAATCGGAAGCGGCAGGATGCATAAGTGCAATCATAATCATCCAATCGCTGAGATAGATACTGTCGCGAAGGATAAAAGGTGAAACTTTTGTGGTATCGGCTAAAGCAGAGCCAAGCTTTGTTGCCGTGGATTTGAGTTTCTTCATTGTTGAAAGAATAACAAGTCGCTCCTTGGCTCTTGTTAAAGCAACATAAAGAATTCGAACTTCTTCGGAGCGTTCGTCACGGACTGTCTCCAGCATTACGGCGTCCCTTGAGAATGTATCCATAGTACACATAAGAGCTTCGTCACGAATTTTTGAAGAAAAGCCCAGCTTTGAATGGATTATTATATCTTCATCTTTGTCGGAAATAATCTTGCGGTGTGTATTGGCAAGAATGCACAGAGGGAACTCAAGACCCTTTGAGCTGTGAACTGTCATAATACGGACAACATTATTGTTATCGGGATTAATACTAACAGCAGTTGCCAGATCCTTTTTGTTTGCAATAAGTCTGTCAAGATAATTTACAAATGCAGAGAGACCTTTGTTTATACCTTTTTCAAACTCTGCAGCATATTCTTTTAATAAGCAGAGGTTATTATAGGCATATTCTCCGCCTGTTGCCTTTGAAAGAGAAAGTAGGCTTGTCTTGTCATAAAGAAGATTTATGAACATTTCGCAAGGCATAGAGAGAGAAAGGTTACGAAGATAATCCAGGTCATCTACAACTCTTTTTGCCTTTATATTGCCGCTTTCTGCATACATTTTAACGGATAAATACAGAGGAAGTTTTCTGCTTTCTGCACGCATTTGTGCCATATCATCAACTGAAAAGCCGTATACTGCCGACATAAGCACATTGGCAAGAGGAATATCCTGCAAGGGATTATCTATAATACGCAAAAAATCAGTTACAAGATTTACCTCAGGTAAGTGCAGGAATCCTGCTTCTGTATCTGTAACAACAGGAATACCGAAACGACGAAGTTCGTTTGCGTAAATATCGGCACTACGCTTTGTGTAACGCATCAGAATTGCAATGTCACCAAAGCGGAGAGGTCTCTCGAGATCGCCGTCTTTTACCTTTGTTGTTTTTAACTTATCGTAAATAATCGAAGCAATATGTCTTGCTTCTGCAACCATACCTTCTATCTCGCCTATGCTGTCAAGGTCAAGAAGATGAAGCTCTGCACAGGGTGTTTCCGAAGGAACATAGGGTGCTTTGGGTATAAGATGTTCTTCTTTTGTGTACTCCATATCACCAACTGCTGTTGACATAATTGTGGTAAACACAAAGTTTATAAAATCGGTTATCTCGCTACGACTACGAAAATTACTCTCAAGGATAACTTTTGAAGGATAATTATCAAGGTCACGGCTGTAAAGAGGCAGAGTGTTTTTTCTATTGAGAAAGATTTCCGGCATAGCCTGACGGAAACCGTAAATACTCTGCTTAACATCACCAACGATAAATAGATTATTACCGCCTTTTGACACAGCCTTGAAGATAAGGTCCTGTACCTCGTTTGCATCCTGAAACTCGTCTACCATTACCGCGTCAAAACGCTGTGCTATTGTATCAGCTATATCGGTAAACTCATATTCACCTTTCTCGTTATATCTTACAAGAAGGTTTAATGTCCAATGCATAACATCGGAAAAGTCGGCAACATTCTTTGAAAGTTTGCGCTCGGAATAATACTTGGTGAAAACAAGAAGACACTCAAACATCTTTTTAACCAAACTGCTCTGACAGATAACCTCTTCTTTGATTTTATCTTCCTTTTTTCTGAAAAGATTTTGAATTTTTCCGATTGTATCCTTAACTAAATTGCGATTTGAAGCTGCACGAAGTTTAAAAGGGTGATCGGTAAAACCTTTTGCGTTAAATCTACCACTTACAAAAGTATCCGCAAAACGACTGATTTCGTCCCAATTTTCCCCTGATATTAGTTTTGTTCGAAGAGTTTCGAGATACTGCAAATCCTGAAGAAACAGTGAAGAGCCTAAAGAATAAAGCTCTGCATCCTGCTCCATCACTTTTAAAGAGGCATTTGTGAGGTCGATACAGTATTCTGCTGCAGAAGCAGCATAATTGATTATAACTTTACCCCACACGCTCTCAGAAGCTCCTGTGAACTCGGTATAGTACTTAAGTTTATCTTCCAGCCATCTGTCTTCGAAAGGATGAGATCTTAAAAAATCATAGAGATCTTTTACTATTTCTTTAAAATCGCCGTCCGTCTTGACGGTTGTGAAGGTTTCTATAAGCTGAGAAAACTCATCTGAACCTTCGGTATAAAAGTGTTCAAGGGTTTTTGAGAATGCATCATCTAAATAAATAGCAAGTTCGTTATTATCGGCAATTCGATAATCGGAAGGAGCATCGATCTCCTGAAAAAATTCTCTTACAACATCACCACAAAAGCTGTCAACAGTAGAGATATGAGCTCGGGGCAGATACATAAGCTGTCGGCGATACCATTTGTTGCCCGGGTGCTCAGAAATAAGTTTGCCGAGGGTCTTGCTTATTCTTTCTTTAAGCTCGGCTGCAGCCGCTCTTGTGTATGTAACAATAAGTAATCGTTCGATTGGAACGGGATTTTCGCTGTCGGTTACCATAAGCACAACACGCTCTACAAGAACTGCGGTTTTGCCTGAACCTGCTGCCGCACTTACAAGCAAAGCTCCGTCCCTTGCATCTATTGCAAGCTGCTGATTTTCTGTCCATTGTCTGCTCAATTTTGCACCTCCTCTTCTTTTACTCCTAAAATCTCGTCGATTTCGTTTCTCTCGAATTTAAATATATTACGCGTCTCATCTTCGTCTGTGTGATTACACAAATAGCCGTAAGGACAATACTCGCAGGCTTTATAGCGTCCGACGGCGGGATTTGCTGAAATCTTGCCTTTATAAAGTTCTGTTGCCATCTCGGATACAAGCTTATCAATATGATTAAAAATCGCACTCATTTCATTGGCACTTGCAAGACTGCCTGCACCCTTGAGCTGACCGTTCTTCATATATGCAGGAATAAACATACCCTGCATCTCTCTGTCCATACCTTGAAGCACATCCATATCACGAAGAATGAGTCCGTTCATCTGAAGTTTTTTCTCGCGGGATTTGAGCACATCTTCTACAGATTCGGAGGGTTTTGCTTTGATAAGAGGATAAACCGAAGGTACATAGAGAACACCGGCAGGAGTTATATCTGTACCAAAGCGACACGTTGAATCCTTGGAAATTGCAGAAAGATAAATAAGCATCTGCATATTGATACCAAACATAACATCAGACAGTTCGAAAATTTTTGTACCCGTTTTGTAATCGACTACTCTTATGTATGTTTTATCCTCTGTACGCATAATATCTGCTCTGTCGACTTTGCCTCGGATTGAGATTGTCTGACCTGTAGGAAGAGTCAGAGTATATGCAGGGATATCGTTACCGATCGAAAGCTCAAAAGCTTCGGGATTAAAGCTTGATTGAACGAGTTCGTCTACAAGATGCTTTGTAAGTTTTGAGGCATTATCAATAACTCTTTTGAAAAGATAAACAAATCTCTGAGTTTTATTTGCAAGTCCTCCAAAATGCAGGTCTGCATATTCATTTGCAATCGTTGTAACAGCAGATTTTATACATTCCTCGTCCATAGACAGCATCTGCATTTTGGTATGGTCTTTTACAAATTTTTCGAGGATATAATGAACAAAAGAACCGTATTCTCTGTTATCAATTTCCGCTACTTCTCTTTCCCTTAGTCTCAAGCCATAGTTCATAAAATATGAAAAACGGCACAAATAGAATTTTTCCACCTGAGATGCCGAAAGGTACATATTTGACCCAAAAAGGTTTTCTGCAATTTTTTTATCGGTAATGGTATGTTCCTTAGGATTTTTGGAATTCTCAAGAACATGGAGAGAAGATTTGTATTCTTCATTCTCTCTGTAATAATCTGAAAGTGCTTTGCTGAGATTATCATTTGAATTCATTCTCTCGGCAAAAATATCAAAGGAAGGCTTTGCAGCCCAGAGTCTGTCGATAGTTGGCACTGAAAAAGAATTAATCTCTTCAAGTCCGTCAAAGAGGGATTTAAGAGAGGTTATAATCTCGGAATGAACGGAAGATGCTCCCTTAAGATCAGAGGAAGGATAGCTTACAAAGAGAAACTCCGAAGCACTTGTGAGAGCATAGTAGCAAAGGTATTCTTCTCGAAGATAGTCTCTATCGGGGGATTTGTCTGTAAGAACTCCTGATTCACAAAGAATCTGACGCTCTACACCTGTAAAGAGTCCGCTATCACCGGTTGCTTTAGGAAATTCGCCCTCAACAGCTCCGATTACAAAAACAACTTTTTTTCCGCTGAGACGGAGTCTTTCAATATCACCTACCGTTACCTGATCAACGGCTCTGGGGATAAAAGACATATTCTGAGACGAGAACTGAAGCAAAAGGAGATCTTTAAATCTTTTAGGTGTAACCACCCTATTACCGATAACAGCAATTGTTCTGTCAAGGGTATCGCAGAACATCTGCCAAAGTCTTGTAAGTTCTTCTGCAGCAGTTTGTATACCTTCTTTCTCGTAAATGTTGCAAAGAGAAAGAATTTGTTTATCTACTCCGAGTTTAATAAGGAGTGCATAAAGTTCTTTACATATAGTCTCTGCTGTTGAGTTCTTTGTTTTTTCGCAGAAATCTATAACGGGAGTAATTACAAATTTTCTGAGTTTTTCTATCTTTGTAAGTTCATACAAATCATTGGTTGTGAATTCGTCGACAAAACCTCGGGGATTGGCAGTAAATTCCGATTTAAACTTGATGCCTGAAATTCCCCATGTGAATATGTAATTCTCAAAGCTACCGATGAGTTCTACATCTGAGGATACAAGTCCTGACTTTAAAATTGCAAGGACTGCGTCTTTATCAAATGAGGATGTAACCGCATCAAAACAAGCGGTTATAAGTTTTATGAGAGGTTTTGAATGTATAGAAGCAGGTGCATCCATAAAATATCTTACAGAATATTTATCGAGTGTAGTGTCCAGAATATTACAATAAGGAGTTAAGTCGCGACAAACCACAGCAATATCGCTGTATTTGTAGCCTTTTGTAAGGACAAGTTCTCGGATTTTACGGGCAACAAAATCGGATTCCTCGTAAATATTACTTGCATTATAGATACAAACAGAAGAATTATCGAGGTTAACTTTGAGTTTTTCATATTCTTGAGAAAAATCAAATACATTCTTTTCTATATGAGATAGTTCTGCTCTTTCGAAGAAGCCGTCATAGTCACATACTAAAGGCGATGAAATCTTAATGCCGTCTGTCTTTGCAAATGCAAGGAGTCGTTTTGCTGTTGACTTTGAAATCTCAAAAAACGAATCTTCTGTATCACAATTATCGTCAGAAAGGGTCACTAAAAGTTCTTTACACTGGTTCATAAGTATTCTGAGACAATCAAGCTCAAGCTCGGTAAAGCTCAGATATGAATCAACGCAAATATAATAATCTTTAAAAATTTTGTTTTCTGAAAGAAGGTCGCAGGCAATTGAAAGCTCACTCTCTGCATCCTGAAAAGAGGACGAAAGCAGAGCATCGTAAGCTGAGAGGATAAGCTCGGTATCGTAAAGCTTATCACGAAGAATTATATTACTTTTTGCAATATCGGTCTTGAGCATTTCGCTTGTAACTTTATTGCGGACAAACTCCTTCTGAACACCGAGCATTAAAGAAAGCAACTGAGGAGAAAGAGCCTTCTCGCTGTAAAGACGAAGCTTATCGGAGGTATCTTCAAGAGCCATACTCATAACAAGAGTTCTTACGGAATCATCCGCAAGGGTTTTGGGAGCAAAGCCTATTTCCTCAAATACAAAATCGCAGAGTCTGGAAAAGCCCAAAACCTTTACCTTCATAGCTTCTTTAGGACCAAGAAGATCAAGAAAAGATTTTTCGGTATCAAAAGTTTGCTGGTCAGGTACTATCATCAAAAGCTTTTGTTCACCCTGAGTTGCCAATGCTCTGAGATAGTTTTTTACATATTCGGTTTTTCCGCTCTTACTTCTGCCTAATATTAAACGAAACATATATTCACCGCCAATGATAATTTGTAAGTTAATGATAGCACTTAAGATGTACCATAAAAAGTACTATGCTAAAAAAGTCTATCCAGAAAGTTGTTAAAAACCTCTACAACTTTGAACTTAAATTTATATCTGCCTTTTGAGGAAACTATACCGTACTGGTTTTTGCTGAGTTTACTCTCGAGGCTGTCTTTCTCTCTGAATGCAGACAGACAAAGTGATGGATACATAACACACCACCAATTTTTACCCTCTGCCTCTCCTATCTCGATTCTCAAGGCATCGTAAAAACCTGAGGGCATTGTTATATCCTCATAGTACCTTGTATCGAAAAACATATTGGTAACATAAGTTTTTACCGAATAATCATAACCTTCTGCTCTTATTGTGTTTACTGCTACACATTTAAAGAATTCAAGATTTTCTTCGGTTATTTTCTTTACCGTTTCTTTATCGTGAATACCGCTGAAAAGGCTTTCACTTTCTTTTAGAACTGCATCACGGACTTTGAGTTTTAAACTCTGATCTTCATTACTATCGGAATTAGCAAGAATATGGACTCTGAAAACTTGTTCGCTTATTTCTCTGCACTCTCCCTCAAAAGATACCAGGGAGAAAAGAATGGAAACGACAAAGCCGACACACAAGGATTTGAGTAAAATCTTCATTATAAAAAAACCCGCCTAATCAGTTATTCTATGCTGATTATTGACAGGTTTTTATAGCTTATTCAGAAAGTTTTATATCTGTTATTTTAGCACCCTCTTTGACGGGTGTTACAACAAAAACATCTTCATAGATGTTTTTAAGAATCTCTGCACAAGCTTTTGCTTTACGCTCTGTAAGGAAAATACCGAACACAGCAGATCCTGAACCGCTCATTGCGGCACCGAGAGCTTTTGACTTGAGCATAATGGATTTAATATTATTTATTTCTTCAAGGGCAAGAACTTCTTCGAAATCGTTATGAAGATAATCGCACACATTACGGATACTTCCACTGTAAAGTGCATTGGCACAAAGATCAGTATAAGAGAATTTTGCACCGGTTCGGCTGTCTGCAAGAGCATAAGCTTTGGCTGTGGAAATTGAAATAACGGGCTTACAGATAACGATGTAACATTTTGTAAGTTTGGGTACTTTTTTGAAGGTTGTGCCTATACCCACAGCTCGTTTGGTACCACCGCAAATACAGAAAGGAACATCGGCACCTACCTTCGCACCAATTTCGCAAAGCTCGTCCATTTTTAGCACTGTGTTATAGAGTCGGTTAAGGATAACAATAACTGCCGCTCCGTCTGCACTACCACCTGCAAGACCTGCACCGAAGGGAATTTGCTTCTTTATATCAATATGAACATCGCCATGTGTCAGTTTTGTATATTCAAAGAAGGCTTTTGCCGCTTTATAAGCAATATTTGTGCTATCGCAGGGCACTCCTTCCTTATCGCAGGAAATAGTGATAATCCCTTTTGCATCTGAGTCTTCAGGATTGGCACTCACAGTTACGGTTTCAAAAAGAGAAACAGTCTGCATAAGCATATCCACCTCGTGATATCCGTCTGCACGACGGGACATAATGTCGAGTGTAAGATTTATTTTTGCCGGTGCAATAGCCTGTATTTGCATATTAAAGCTCCTGTAAAAATTCCTTTATTCTGCCGATTGCTTCGGTCAGATGATTGAGTGAATAAGAGTATGAAACGCGGACAAAGCCTTCGCCGCAATTGCCGAATGCATCACCCGGTACGATAGCTACCCTTTTGCTGTGGAGAAGTTTGGTACAAAACTCTTCACTTGTGAGTCCTGTGGACTTTATGCAAGGGAAACAGTAGAAAGCACCGCAAGGCTCAAAGCATTCGAGTCCCATAGCATTGAAACTGCCCACAACAAAGCGTCTGCGCATATCGTATTCGTTACGCATCTTTTCGATATCCTTGTCGCCGTTTCTCAGTGCTTCGATAGCACCGTACTGTGCTACTGTGGGTGCTGACATAATGCAGTACTGATGAAGCTTTGTCATCATTGCAATAATCTCTTTGGGACCCATAGCGTAACCGAGACGCCAGCCTGTCATGGCAAAAGCTTTTGAGAAACCATTGATAACAATTGTTCTCTCACGCATATTGGGTAGTGTTGCGATGGAAACATGACTTCCCTTATATGTAAGTTCACTGTAGATCTCGTCAGATATAACAATAAGGTCGTGCTTAATGATAACATCGCAGAGAGCTTCTAAGTCTTTCTTCTCCATAATAGCGCCTGTGGGGTTGTTGGGATAAGAAAGAATAAGCACTTTGCTCTTGGGTGTTATTGCGGCTTCCAGCTCCTGAGGAGTTAAGCGGAAGTTGTTCTCTGCTTTTGTGTCAATGACAACAGTTGTGCCTCCGCTCATAGATGTAAGAGGCTCGTAGCATACAAAAGAAGGCTGATGAACAAGTACCTCGTCACCATCATTTACAAGGCAACGGATTGCTACATCCAATGCTTCGCTGCCGCCTACTGTTACAAGAATCTCGGAGTCTCCGCTGTAATCCAGATCATATTTTCTTTTAACAAAGGTACTGATTTCAGAACAGAGAGTTTTAAATCCTCTGTTGGGAGTATACCATGTTTTGCCGTTTTCAAGTGAGTCAATACCTGCTTTTCGAACATGCCATGGAGTTTTAAAATCCGGCTCACCTATTGACAGAGAAATGACATCATCCATTTCGTTTACAATATCGAAAAAGCGTCTGATTCCTGATGGCTTAACACTTTGTATCGTATTGTTAAGATATTTACTGTAATCCATCAGAACTGCATACACCTTTCATCAGTGGGATTTTCGGAAAGAACCAATCCTTCATCTTTGTATCTTTTTAAAATAAAATGAGTTGCTGTTGCAAGTACTCCGTCAAGAGCAGAAAGCTTACGGGTTACAAAGGAAGATACATCCTGAATAGTTTCTGCCTTAACAATAACAGCAAGGTCGTATGTACCTGCCATAAGGTAAAGGGATGCTACCTCTTCGAATGCCATAATCTTCTCTGCGATTTCATCAAATCCCTTATCTTTTGTGGGAGTAACCTTAAGCTCGATATATGCTGTAACTGAGCTGTCCTTAACAAGTTCCCAGTTTACAACGGCACGATAGCCATTAATTACGCCTGAATCTTCATATTCTTTGATTTTTGTTTTAACATTTTCTTCTGAATCACCTGTAAGAAGTGCAAGTTCACTCACGGAATAGGATGAATTCTGAGAAATAAGCTTAAGTAATCTGTCCATAAAATATATCTCCTTATGTTAATTTAGAAAGAAAATTAAGTAGTTGCGGCCACAACCGAATCTGCAAAATCATAAATATCCACACAAATTGCAATTGCAATGCAGAGAAGTTCCCGTCTTTGTGTGAAGATATCCAGGATGTAATAGCCTTTTGACAAATAGGTTTCGGTTTTCTGGCTCATTAGAAGTGTACCGTCAGCATCAAAAACTTCGAAACAGCGAAAATCCGCACTAGCACGAATACTCCAGTTTATACCGAATATATTGAGGTCGGGTTTGTCTTTTCTTCCTCCGATTATTGTAAAATGATCGTAATCGGTTTTAATAATGAAAGTTGACAGCATCTTGGATAAAAGCATACGGATTCGAAGCAAAACCTCACCGTCGCAGGATGAAAGAGCCATTTTTTGAAGAGTTTCCGAGTACTTTCCCGTTACAACAAATTTTGTTTTTCCGCTTGAATCAGACACAATAAATCGAGAATGAACCATCGAATTATCTCTTTTTAGAAACAAACGCATACAACCACCGTCTTAAAAATATGTTTAAATTAATATTTAGTATTTTTAGAAAACGATAATAAAACTCATCAGATTAATTTTTTATGCAATTTTTTGTTAAAGATATAGAAATTGCCTCTGCGCATATATCCGAAATCGAGGGCATAACAAGCAGTATAACCGATAAACAACCAGAAAGTCATAACAAAGAAGGTTACATCAAAAAGCATAGTTCGCTCTACAAAAGAGAACAGCATATATGCGATAAGGAAAGATATGAGGCAAGGATATACACTGTGGGTCATAATTCTGCGTTGCAAGAACCACACAGGGAATATCATCATAAAGTACCTGACAATAAATATAAAGAACAGAATAAATCCGATTATTCCCGCGTGATTAAGAACCGAGAGATAACCACTGTGCAGGTCTGTAAAACACATACGGAAAACATCGTTATCAAAATCATTATTGAAATTAGTACGGCCTGTTACCTCGATAATACCATCGAGAAGGTCACCCTTACCCATTCCGAAGATCGGATTATCTGTAAAGAGCTGCCATCCCGCTCGCCAAAGGAACATTCGGCTTGTAAAGCCTGAGTCCTCGTTGGGAACAAACACAGCTGAAGAACTTATATCCCTGACCTCTTCAGCGGAAATACCATCTGTGCTGAATACTGCGGTAACACCAACTCGGCAGAAAACTCTGACAAACATCATAACAGACAAAGCCAGAACACCCACAAAAAACAGAATTATCATACGTATAAGCATCTTTTTTGGAGTAAGATTTTCTGTCATTGCAAAGAGTTTCATAAGAACATAAACTGCAATATAGACAATAATAAGCAAAAGACTTGCGTTACTGTCGCAAAGGAGAAGAGCTGTTGCATTGAGGAATACACAACTGATTATCCAGAGTCGACTGACACGTTGCTGATTGGAATTAATAATAAAGTTAGGCTTTGTGAGCATATGACAGAACACAATTGAAATTACAGACACATAGCCCTGATAGTTGGGATTTATGTAAAAACCTTTGAAAACACCTTCGTAATACATATAATTATCAAACTTACCGGAGGTGAAAAGCATCAGTACAAGACCAACTAAAGTGAAGATTGTTGAAAGGTAAACAAAAACTCTTGCCATAAGGTAAAGTTCCCAACGGAAAGGAACTGTTCGCTCGGTATACATTCCGTAGAAAATAAAGAAGCATATACCGATATGCAGCAGCATCACAATATTATAACCTACTGCAGCAAGATTTAAGGATATATTGAAAAGTATTGTTATACAGAAAGAGGCAGCAAACAACACTATCCATAATCCAAGATAGAGTTTATTGTATATCTTTTTCTTTATTACAGTGTAAATCGTAAGTGCCGCTCCCCATACAAACAAAAGGCATAGGACAACATAGGATGCAACAAACACATACATTACCATACAGAAGAACAGACACAGCATATAGGCAAGTCTGAACAGAGAGGTATCAAGAAAAAGTTGTTTTAGTTTATTCATAAGAAAAACCTCTGACTACATTTTTGAGTTAATGAAACACCTCAACGATAGTCTTACAAATAAGATACAGATCCCTACGGAATCCGAATCGGTTTATATAATTAAGATTATATTCCATTTTTTGCGGAAGGATAACTTGGATGTACTCCTTATCCACATCTGATGATTTTTCTAAAAGTTCGGCTTCGTCCTTGAACATAATACTTGCCAGGGATGTAACACCTGCGGGCATTAAGAGAGTTGCCAACATCTCCGGTGTGTACTTATCTACATATCGTGGAACTTCGGGTCTTGTGCCGACAATACTCATTTTTCCTGATAAAACATGGAAAATCTGAGGAAGCTCATCAAGTCGGTATTTCCTTAAGAATTTACCGATTTTTGTAACTCTGTCGTCATCGGAGCAAGTAAGCTCACCCAACGCGTCAGAGCCAACCTTCATGGTTCTGAATTTCCAGATACGAAACTTCTTGCCATAAGATGTTACTCTGACTTGCTTATAAATTACAGGGCCTTTTGAAGTAACCCCAATTAAAACCCCGATTATAAGCATAGGAACAAAAAGAATGCAGATAAAAATAATAGCAGAGAATATATCAAGGGATCTTTTTAGCAAAAGGCTTTTACTCTTCTTTTTTAATATATCGTAATAGGGTCTGACCGCTTCCGTCTGCATATTCTCAGGAAGCGATGTGAAAGGTATCATTCGCATAATGCTCTCCGTAAAAACATCTAAATATACAGATTAATTATACTATACATTATTAAAATTTTCAACTGTTTATGGAAAATATCGTGTGCTAACACGCTTCGACAAACAACTAAAATCTTTTATATTATTATAAAAGAAATATAAAGGATATTTTGCTGTATACACTTGACTAAACTATGCCCAATGGGTAAAATTATAAAGGATAAATTCTTATTAAAGGAGCATTATTTATGAGTAACGAATATTCACCCGACCTTATTACCTTAGTTGATGAGGACGATGTAGAACATAACTTTGAGATTCTTGATTCACTGGATTACGAAGGCAAAGAATATCTTGCCCTCTACCCTGTATTTGATAATCCCGAGGATATGGTAGCAGACAGCGGCGAATACTATATTATGGAAGCTCAGGACAGCGAGGATGGCTGGGAGCTTGCAGAGGTTCAGGATGATGAACTTATTGACAAACTTGCTGATATTTTTGAAGAAAGATTTGCTGATAAATTCGGTGAAGAATAATTATATCAAATATTAATAAACATCAAAAATCCTGCCTGATACGCGAATAAGGCAAAAATAACCCTACAACCTTTAAATCGGGAGCTTTGCTCCGACAGTGGCGTGCAGACCTCCCCTCCTGAGAGGGACGAAGGGAGCCAAAAGCTGTCGGGAGAGCACCCACCTGCTTATTTTAGTAGCAGGTTATGTTATGTCTTTTACGGTCAGGCGGGACTTTTTATTAACACAATTAGGAGTAAATTTATGAAAGTATCTGTACTTGGCTGCGGCAGATGGGGCAGCTGTATTGCATGGTATCTTGATAAAACCGGACACGATGTTCTTTCTTGCGGACTCGAGAATGCACCTGAGTTTATTACTCTGCGTGACACAAGAAAAAACGATTACCTTGAGTTTCCCCAAAGCATTGAGATAAGCTGTGATTTAGCTTACGCTATAGAGAGAGCTGAAGTTATTGTAATCTCAATTTCCGCTCAGCATCTGAGAGAATATATGGCTGATATATCCAAACACAATCTTGACGGTAAAATTATAGTTCTTTGTATGAAAGGTGTTGAAGAATCCACAGGCTGCAGACTATCTGAAGTTGTTTCATCTTTTGTTGACGAAGAAAAGACTCCGATTGCGGTCTGGGTTGGTCCCGGACATCCTCAGGATTTTACAAAAGGGATTCCAAACTGTATGGTTATTGACAGCAAAAACACCGATGTTAAAAATATGCTTTGCAACGAGTTTTCCAGCTCACTTATAAGAATGTACATAGGCGACGACTTTATAGGCAGTGAGATTGGTGCTGCAGCAAAGAATGTTATCGGTATTGTTGCAGGTATGCTTGATGGTATGAACTATCAATCCCTCAAGGGTGCTCTGATGGCAAGAGGTACCAGAGAAATCGCCAGACTCATTGAAGCTATGGGCGGAAACCCCTTCTCTGCTTACGGTCTTTGTCATCTTGGCGATTACGAGGCTACACTCTTCTCTAAATGGAGTCAGAACAGAATGTATGGTGAAAGTTTTGTGCTGGGCAAGGCTTATGGAAAACTTGCTGAGGGTGTTATGACAACAAAGGCTCTGAAAAAACTTGCAGATAAGTATAATGTAGAAATGCCCATTGTATCTGTGCTTTATGACACACTTTTTGAAGGCAAACCCTTTGAAAAGTCCATGGAGGAGCTTTTTGGAAGATCCGTTAAAACTGAGTTTTATTAATATATTGCAAAACATTAAGGCGGTACAGTTTTACACTGTACCGCCTTTTTATTTTAATATACTTACTTATTTTTGCCGAGAGATGCTGCAATAACAGCCTTGATTGTATGCATACGGTTTTCTGCTTCGTCGAATACAATTGAAGCTTCTGATTCAAAAACTTCATCTGTGACTTCTAAAGCATCAAGACCGAACTGCTCACCCACCTGCTTACCTACACCTGTGTTAAGATCGTGGAATGCAGGGAGACAATGCATAAATACAGTGTCTTCGCGAGCACTGTCCATAAGAGCTTTATTAACCTGATAAGGAAGGAGTGCGTCGATTCGCTCTTTCCAAACCTCTGCAGGCTCACCCATTGAAACCCAAACATCTGTGTAGATAACATGAGCATCTGCTACTGCTTTCTTGGGGTCGGTTTCGAACTTAAGGATAGCACCTGATTCCTTAGCAATTTCCTGACATTTTGCTACAAGCTCTGCATCGGGGAAATATTCTTTGGGAGCACAAGCAGTGAAATTAATACCCATCTTTGCACAGCCAACCATAAGAGAGATGCCCATATTATAGCGGGCATCACCCATATAAACAAAATTGATACCCTCAAGAGTACCGAAGTGCTCTCTGATTGTGAGGAAATCTGCAAGAATCTGTGTGGGATGGAACTCGTTTGTAAGGCCATTGAAAACAGGGATACCTGCCTTATCAGAAAGTTCCTCTACTATCTCCTGACCGAAGCCACGATACTCGATACAATCGTACATTCTGCCGAGAACTCGTGCTGTATCTGCGATGCTCTCTTTCTTACCAATCTGAGAAGCGTCGGGATCGAGATAGGTTGAAGTCATACCAAGATCGTGAGCTGCTACCTCGAAAGCACAGCGTGTACGGGTACTTGTCTTCTCAAAGATAAGTGCAATCTGCTTACCCTCGCAAATTCTGTGAGGAATACCTGCTTTTTTCTGAGTTTTAAGAAGTTCTGCCAAATCTATAAGAGCTGTAATTTCTTCTTTTGTAAAATCAAGAAGTTTTAAAAAGCTCTTGCCTTTTAAGCTTAAAATTGTATTTTCCATATTAAACCTCCGTATTATTACAAGCGGTTTTGATCACTTCTACTGCTTCTTTTAGAACATCCCAAGGGATATTGAGAGCAGGAAGAAGTCGAAGCTTTGTTTTTGCTTTGATAACAAGTACACCGTTATCCATACATTCACGAACCACATCGTCAACAGGACGCTTTGTGGCGATGCCAAGCATAAGACCCATACCGTCTACTGCTTCTACACCCTCACAAGTGGTGAGTTCGTCGATAATATACCTGGATTTCTTATTAACCTCTTCGAACAGTTCTTCGTCAAGACGATTGATAATACTGATTGCACCTGCACAACAAACGGGATTTCCGCCGAATGTTGAGCCGTGGTCACCAGGTTTATAAACATCGGCTACCTTATAAGAGAACATTGTAGCGCCAAGAGGAAGGCCGCCGCCGAGACCTTTTGCTGTGGACACGATGTCGGGAAATACATCGTAATTCATAAATGCATAAAGGTCACCTGTTCTGCCGTTGCCTGTCTGAACCTCGTCGGCAATTGTGATGATGTCACGCTCTTTTGCAATCTCAAAAATCTTTGCAACAAACTCAGGGCTAAGAGGCATTACTCCTCCCTCACCCTGCACAAATTCAAACATAATTGCGGCAACATTTTCGTTGGACGCTTTTTCTACAAGATCTTCAATATTATTGGCCTCTACATAATCGAAGCCTTCTGTGAGAGGAAGAAAATCCTTATGGAAATTATCCTGACCTGTAGCAGCAAGAGTTGTGACTGTTCTGCCATGGAAGCTGTTTTTGAGAGTTAAGATAACGTTGCGCTCTGTGCCGTATTTATCGGCAGCATATTTTCTTGCGGCTTTGATAGCACACTCGTTGGCTTCTGCACCTGAATTTGAGAAGAAAACCTTGCTCATACCTGTACGCTCACAGAGGATTTGCGCAAGTCTTGCACAAGGACCTGTGTAGTAGAGGTTTGATGTATGCTGAAGTTCCATAAGCTGTTCGGCAACTGCACTTATCCATAAATCGTCGCAATAGCCGAAGGTATTTACTGCAATGCCTGTTGCCATATCGATGTATTCACTACCGTCTTCTGCTACAGCAAGAGATCCCTTGCCCTTGATAAGTGCTACATCAAAACGACCATAGGTAGCCGCTATATATTCTTTATCTAAATCTTTAATGCTCATTTGTAAGTTCCTTTGCTACCATTGTTCCTGCACCTTCGTCGGTGAGTGTTTCGATAAGAAGTGAATGAGGTACTCTGCCATCCATAATAATAACCTTCTCAACACCTCTTGCGATAGCCTCAAGACAGCACTCAACTTTGGGAATCATACCGCCTGAGATTGTACCATCGCGGAAAAGGGTAACTGCAGACTTGGTATCAATTTCGGGAATAAGTGTTGATGGGTCGTCTTTATCGCGGAGGATACCTGCGATATCGGTCATTGTAATAAGACGCTCTGCCTTAAGTGCACCTGCAATACGAGCTGCGGCTGTATCAGCATTGATATTGTATACATTACCCTCGTCGTCACATGCGATTGTGGAAACAATGGGAATGTAGCCGTTATTTAAAAGATCGTTGATGGGAGTTACATCAACATCTGTAATCTTACCAACAAAACCGAGTCTCTCGTCCTTCTGCTCTGCTTTGATCATTCTGCCGTCAATACCGCAGATACCCATAGCTTTGCCACCCATGGTTTCGATAAGATTTACAAGGCTCTTGTTGATTTTACCTGCGAGAACCATCTGAACAACATCGATGGTTTCTTTATCGGTGACACGAAGACCGTCGAGCCACTGGGACTCTTTGCCAATCTGCTTTAAGGTTTCTGTAATTTCAGGACCGCCGCCGTGAACGAGAACAACTTTAACACCAACAAGCCATAGAAGAACCAGATCCTCCATAACCTGATGCTTAAGTTCTTCGCTAACCATAGCGTTGCCGCCGTATTTTACTACAACAATCTTACCGTTATATTTCTGAATATAAGGAAGTGCCTGTGTAAGAATTTCGGCACGCTGTGCATTTGTAACATTAAGATTCATAAAAATCTATCCTTTATAATTTACTTAAAAATCAAGTACGATAGTCGCCGTTGATTTTAACATAATCGTAGGTTAAGTCGCATCCCCAAGCGCAAGAAGAATACTCACCTACACCGAGATTAACAAGGATCTCGACCTCGTTTTCGAGTAAGATTTCCTTAGCGAGTTCCTCAGAGAAAGGAATACCTGCACCCTGAACGCAAACGGGGATTTCACCCTTTGCAGACTTGAAGGAAACATCAACGGTGTTGGGATTTAAGTCCTTGACACCATAGCCGAGTGCACAGAGTACACGACCCCAGTTGGCGTCAGAGCCGAACATGGCTGCCTTTACAAGTGAGGAACAGATTACGGATTTTGCCGCAAGCTTTGCCTGCTCTTTGGAAGCGGCACCCTCTACTTTACACTCAACAAGTTTAGTTGCACCCTCGCCGTCTGCTGCAATATTGCGGCAAAGATAAACTGTGATTGTATTGAGAGCTTTCATAAACTCGTTGAAATCCTCGCCCTCGGATGTGATCATCTCGTTTTCTGCCATACCGTTTGCAAGGATGGAAACCATATCATTTGTGGAAGTGTCTCCGTCTACAGAGGTCATATTGAAAGTATCCTGAATGTCTGTGCTGAGTGCTTTCTGAAGCAATTCAGGGCTGATAGCACAGTCGGTTGTGATGAATACAAGCATTGTTGCCATATTGGGATGAATCATACCGCTACCCTTTGCGATACCACCCATTCTGCATTCTTTGCCGCCGATTGTAAAGGAAACTGCAATTTCCTTTTTAACTGTATCGGTAGTCATAATGCCTTCTGCGGCAAGGTCGCTGTTATTGCCAAGACCCTCTACAAGAGCAGGAATACCTTCTTTGATAGGTGTAATATCCAAAACTTCGCCGATAACACCTGTGGAAGCTACAACTACATCCTTTGCAGACACACCTGTTGCATCGGCAATAAGTGTACACATCTCTGTTGCAATTTCAACACCGTTATAATTGCAGGTGTTTGCGTTGCCTGAGTTGCAGATTGCAACCTGAGCATATCCGTCGGAGATATTGCTCTTTGTAACTGCAATAGGAGCACCTTTTACAAGATTTGTTGTGTAAACTGCAGCAGCTGCTGCACGCTTTTCACTGAAGATAAGAGAAAGGTCTCTTTTTGATTTATTCTTACGTATTCCGCAATGGATACCGTTTGCTTTGAAGCCTTTTGCGGCACAAACACCGCCACTTATTATATTCATTACTTCACTTCCTTAATCTGAAGGGATGTTGTTTTTTCGATTCCGAGGGCAATATTCATACACTCTACTGCCGCACCGGAAGCACCTTTTCCTAAATTATCATAAACAGCAATAAGGAGGATTCTATCTTCGTTGCCTACTGCTGTAATTTTCATATTATCATAGCCTGAAAGAGAGTTCGTACTGATAAAACCGCTCTCGTCCATTGAATCTACAAATGTAACCATACTGTCGGTATAAAGAGATTTGTAGACATTCTTTATACTATCGAGAGTAAAGCCTTCGCAAAGCTGAGACTTGTGAAGAGGAACTGTAACCTGCATACCGCTGTAAAAATCACCGACAACGGGACTGAAGCAGGGTGCATTCTTGATACCTGTTACACTAATCATCTCAGGGATATGTTTGTGGCTCTGTGAGATACCATACTGACGAGGAGAGGAAAGCTCTGCATTTCTGTCCTCGCTCTCGTAATCGGCAATCATCTGCTTACCGCCACCGCTGTAGCCTGTAAGAGAGAAGCAATTGAGAAGCGTATCGGCTGAGATTACTCCTGCTTTTACAAGAGGATACACAAGTGCAATAAATCCGCTTGCGTGGCAGCCGGGCACTGCTATTCTCTTGGAAGTTCTGATTTTATTCTCAAATTCCTCTGAAAGTTCTGCAAAGCCATAAGCCCAGTCGGGATTTGTGCGATGTGCTGTGGAGGTATCGATAACAACTGTATTGGGGTTATCAATAAGTGAAACAGCCTCCCGAGCTGCCGCATCGGGCAGACACAGGAAGGCGATATCAGCGGTATTGAGCATTTCTTTACGAGCGGCTGTGTCTTTACGAAGCTCCTCGGGTAATGTGAGAAGTTCTAAGTCCTTACGCTCTGAAAGTCTGTCGTAAATCTTAAGTCCGGTTGTACCGGCTTTTCCGTCTATAAAAACTTTAGTCATTGTTTAAAAACTCCGATACATAATCTATCTGTGCTTTAACAGATGCAGGGCCTGTAGAACCTGCAGAAATACGCTTGTTTACACAAGTTTCAAGAGAAATCTCGTTATAAACATCCTCTTCAAAAAGCTCGGAAAGCTCTGCGTATTTCTCGAAGGGAAGATCATCAAGAACAGTGTTGTTTGCAATACAGTATGCTACTGTTTCGCCAACGAGCTTATAGGCACTTCTGAAAGGCATACCCTTCTTAACGAGGTAATCTGCAAGGTCGGTTGCATTGATGAAGCCCTTTTTGGAGGCTGTAAGCATATTATCCTTGAGAACAGTTGCGGTAGCGATCATGGGAGTGAAAACAGAGATGCAGAGTTTAACTGTATCAACTGCATCGAAGATTGCTTCTTTATCTTCCTGCATATCTTTGTTGTATGCAAGAGGAAGACCCTTGAGTGTAGTAAGAAGTGCTACCAGATCGCCGTAAACTCGACCGCACTTACCGCGGATAAGCTCTGCCATATCGGGATTTTTCTTCTGAGGCATAATAGATGAGCCTGTGGAATAGCTGTCGTCAAGTTCGATGAATTTGAATTCCCAGGATGACCAAAGCACAACCTCTTCACAGAAACGGCTTAAGTGCATCATAAGAACAGAATATGCTGAAAGAAGCTCAAGGCAGAAGTCACGGTCGGAGACACCATCGATGCTGTTAAGCATAATGCTGTCAAAGCCGAGTTTTTCTGCTTCGAAGTATCTGTCGGTATCGTAGGTTGTACCGGCTAAAGCACAACAACCGATAGGAGAAGAATTCATACGTTTTACGGCATCTTTGATTCTGCCGTAGTCACGGATGAACATCATAGCATAAGCTAAGATGTGGTGAGCAAAGGTAACGGGCTGTGCACGCTGAAGGTGTGTGTAACCTGGCATAATTGCATCGGTGTTTTCCTTTGCTTTATCTCTTAAAGCTTCGATGAGAGTAAGAAGCATTGAGAGTATCTCGTTATTTTCAGCACGCAGGTACATACGGATATCGAGAGCAACCTGATCGTTACGGCTTCTTGCGGTGTGCAGACGCTTACCTGCGTCCCCTATACGCTTTGTAAGCTCACTTTCTATGAACATATGAATGTCTTCAGCCTCAGCATCGAAAGTAAGTATACCTGCCTCGATATCCTCAAGAATTGAGGTAAGTCCATCGATGATTTTGTCAGAGTCATCCTTTGTGATGATGCCTTTTGAAGAAAGCATAAGAGCGTGTGCTATTGAGCCTTCAATATCCTGTTTGTACATACGGCAGTCAAAACGGAGTGATGAATTGAAATCGTCTGCCAATTTATCAAGCTGTTTTGCAAATCTGCCTGCCCACATTTTATCCATAATGATACCTGCTATCTGAAAGTTGTAGTTTTTTATTTGAATTAGTTAAGACCGTTCTTTTTCTTCATACGAGCGTAAACGGTTGTGGAGAGGCCGTAGAGGTTGATGAAACCTGTTGCCTCGGACTGATCGTAAACATCGTCTTCGTCGAAGGTTGCGATTTCGGGATCGTAGAGAGAGAAGGGAGACTTAACGCCTGCGTTGATCATATTGCCCTTGTAGAGCTTAAGTGTTACATCACCTGTAACTGTCTTCTGAGTTTCTTTAACGAATGCAAGAATTGCATCTGTGAGAGGTGTGAACCACTGTGCGTTGTATACCATCTCGCCAAGTTTCTGAGCAACGAGTGCTTTGTAATGAGATGTTTCTTTATCAAGACAGATTGTCTCAAGAACATTATGAGCCTTGTAGAGAATTGCACCACCGGGAGTCTCGTATACACCACGGCACTTCATACCAACAAGACGGTTCTCAACGATATCGAGGAGGCCTACGCCGTTCTCACCGCCGAGCTTATTGAGTGTGAGGATAAGCTCTGTTGCGTTCATCTCTTTACCGTCAACTGCTGTAGGAACACCCTGCTCGAAATGGATTGTAACATATGTGGGCTTATCGGGAGCTATCTCGGGAGAAACGCCCATCTCGAGAAAACCTTCTTTGTTGTAGGTAGGCTCGTTCATGGGATCTTCGAGGTCAAGACCTTCGTGAGAAAGGTGCCAGATGTTCTTATCTTTGGAGTAGTTTGTCTCACGATTAATCTTGAGAGGAACATTGTGTGCTTCTGCGTAGTCAATTTCCTCTTCACGGGACTTGATATCCCACTCACGCCAAGGAGCAATGATGGGCATATCGGGAGCAAATGCCTTGATAGCCATTTCGAAACGAACCTGATCGTTACCCTTACCTGTGCAACCGTGACAGATAGCGTCTGCACCCTCTGCCTCAGCAATCTCTACAATACGCTTTGCAATAATGGGACGAGCAAAAGCTGTACCGAGCATATAATTCTCGTAAAGAGCACCAGCCTGAACGCAAGGGAAAACATAATCTGTGAGGAACTCTTCTGTGAGGTTCTCTACATAGCACTTGGAAGCACCCGTCTTGATAGCCTTCTCCTCAAGGCCCTCAAGCTCATCTGCCTGACCTACGTTACCTGAAACAGCAACGATTTCGGGGTTACCGTAGTTCTCTTTGAGCCAAGGGATGATGATGGATGTATCAAGACCGCCGGAATATGCAAGTACGATTTTCTTGAATTCTTTGTTTTTATTCATGATGAATACCTCCAAATATAATATATGATTTTAGAATATGCATAAATAGTATCATATTCAGAATATTTATGCAAGACTTTTGAGGGTAAAATTAAAAATTTCATTAGTTTGCTGTAATACTACAAATCCCCCTACCCCCTTTTGTATAAATTTAACAAACAAATATTAATTATATACAAACAGTGACAAACAAATTAAAACAAAAAATCCTTTCCGATTATAAAAACAGGTTTGATTTATACCTGCTAAACTCGGAAAGGATAGATCGTTTATGCATATTTATGCATATTATTTTGCATATTCAATTATTCTGCAACTATTGCGTTGGGGTCTCCCTCGCCGTTCAGATAGTAGTCAGCACCACCAAGCATAAGCTTAGTTCCTTCAATATAATAATCAAGTTCATTCTTTGTCTCGTTATTATTGCTGTCAGAAATAGAATAAATAGTTACAGTATCATTCTCTGAGACAGTATATGTAGACTCAATGATATAAGTCTCCACATTTCCGTTAAAATTCTGAGCTTTCATAATAAGAAAACCATCATTTGTAAACTCGAACTCTTCACCGGTAAGCTCATTGGTCCATATACCCACGAGAGCCTCGTCAGCTACAAAATCCTCTTTAGCACGGATATCAAGGGGTGAGTAATCGGCTGCTGCTTTGAAAATAAGATTTTCGTATTCTTTAACTTCGCCGTTATCGTCGAGAACAGGATGAATAATTGTAAGAACACCGTCTTTAATTGTATACACAGACTGACCTTTGAACTCGCTGCAATCGGTTGCAATTGACTTGTTGCCAAGACCATCCTCACCGTAAGCTATTTCTGATTCAAGAGTATGTGCACCTCTGACGATACGAACCTTGCTTGTATCTGTAAAGATAATATAGGGAGCATCCTCGCTGTCCGCTTTCCAAGCACCGAGCATCTGAGGATCGGGAATATCTTTCTTGACAATAACCGATGTACCGTTACTTGTATCCGAAGGAGAATTTACCGCTTGTGTTGTTGTGTTAACATCATCCTCGTTCTTTGAGCAAGCACAGAGAGAGAATACCATAAGAGCTGCAAATAAAACCGCTAATAATCTTTTCATAAAAGAACACCGCCTAAAATAATTTACCTTTTTATTATACAAAACTACAGATAATATGTCAACAAAAAGTAACCCTTACAAAACAAAAAAGCGGCACACTTTCGTATGCCGCAGATTTTATATAAATTTACATTTTTGATTAATACATACCGCCCATATCGGGAGCTGCTACAGCAGGAGCAGGTTCCTTGATATCTGCAACAAGTGACTCGGTTGTAAGCACCATAGATGCAACAGATGCTGCGTTCTGGAGAGCACTTCTTGTTACTTTTGCGGGATCTACGATACCTGCAGGAATCATATCTGTGTAAACCTCTGTAAGAGCATCAAAACCATAGCCTACTCTACCCTCGCGGAGAATATTCTCAACGATTACGGAACCCTCAAGACCTGCATTTGCTGCGATCTGACGAACAGGCTCCTCAAGAGCTTTGAGAACAATACGAACACCTGTCTGCTCGTCGCCGATAGTTTCGTCTACAAGCTTTGCAACCTCGGAGATAGCGTTAACCATAGCGATACCGCCACCTGCAACGATACCCTCTTCAACTGCTGCCTTGGTAGCTGCAAGAGCATCCTCTACACGAAGCTTTTTCTCTTTCATTTCGATCTCGGTAGCTGCACCAACCTTGATAACTGCTACACCGCCTGCAAGCTTTGCAAGTCGCTCCTGAAGCTTTTCGCGGTCGAAATCGGAGGTTGTTGTCTCGATAAGTTGACGAATCTGTGCAACTCTGCCTGAAACTGCAGCAGGATCACCTGCACCGTCAACGATGATTGTGTTCTCTTTTTCAACCTTAACCTGATGTGCACGACCGAGCTGTGCAAGAGTTGCATCCTTGAGCTCAAGACCAAGATCAGATGTGATAACAGTACCGCCTGTGAGGATAGCAATATCCTGAAGCATTTCTTTACGTCTGTCGCCAAAGCCGGGAGCTTTAACTGCAACGCAAGTGAATGTACCACGGAGTTTATTGAGTACGAGAGTTGTAAGAGCCTCACCCTCTACATCCTCTGCAATAATGAGGAGTTTTCTGCCTGCCTGAACAATCTGCTCAAGAAGAGGAAGAATCTCCTGTGTGTTGGAAATCTTTTTATCTGTAATAAGAATGAGAGCATCATCGAGAACTGCTTCCATCTTGTCAGAGTCTGTTACCATATAAGGTGCAATGTAACCGCGGTCGAACATCATACCGCGAACAACCTCGCTGTATGTTTCTGCAGTTTTGGATTCTTCGATTGTGATAACTCCATCCTGAGTAATCTTATCCATAGCATCTGCAATAAGTTTACCGATGTCCTCGTTTGCAGAAGAAATTGTAGCAACACGAGCAATATCCTCTGTACCCTTAACCTGTACAGAATTTGCGATAATTGCCTTCACTGCAGTATCAACAGCCTTGTCGATACCACGCTTTAAAATCATGGGATTAGCACCTGCTGTAACATTCTTCATACCCTCGCGGATAAGAGCCTGTGCAAGAAGAGTTGCAGTGGTTGTACCATCGCCTGCTGCATCGTTTGTTTTGATGGAAACCTCTTTTACAAGCTGTGCACCCATATTCTCGAATGCATCCTCAAGCTCGATTTCCTTTGCAATTGTAACACCGTCATTTGTAATAAGGGGTGCACCGAATTTTTTATCAAGAACTACATTTCTGCCCTTAGGGCCAAGAGTAATCTTAACTGTATCTGCAAGTTTATCGATACCTGCTTTAAGAGCCTTGCGAGCTTCCTCGCCATAAATAATCTGTTTTGCCATTTAAATATACCCCCAAATATCTCTTATTCAACAAGTGCAAGAATATCTGACTGACGAACGATAGTATACTCCTCGCCCTCAATCTTTACCTTTGTGCCACAGTACTGAGATGTGATAACCTTGTCGCCTACTTTCACATACATTGTTACCTCTTCGCCGTCAATCTTACCACCGGGACCAACTGCAATAACATTTGCAAACTGAGGTTTCTCCTGAGCAGCGCTGGAAAGAACGATACCGCTTGCAGTTGTTTCTACTGCGTCGGAAACTTTGAGAACAACTTTGTCGAGTAAAGGTTTAATAGTCATATATATCCTCCTAACAATATTTAACAAAGAATTAGCACTCTCAACATTTGAGTGCTAATAATATTCTATACCATTTTTTGTAAAAAATCAAGTGAATTTTGACAGCAGATGTTAATTTTATGTTAATACACTTAAAACAATCTCTCAGCGTATTATAGAATCCATTTCACTATGAGCCCTCGAAATAACCTTCTGCATATATTCTTCGTCGGAATAGGCAGATTGTTGTGATTGAACAGAAATCTGCTGTGCTGCAACATTCCTATTCCCAACATGAGAAACAATTGTTACATCCGCTTCTTCTATGGGAAATTCATCAATATATTCCTCATTTACATAATTTATGCAAATCCTAGGATACTCTACTGCGATCTCATTTATAGGTTTCAAACCTTTAAGAACAATGAGTGCAAGTTCGCCTGCATCATAACCAAGTTCGGTATAATCAGGCAGGCAGGTTGCAACAGCACCATCTTTAATGAATGTACCTGTTGACGAGAACACGGGAACCTTCTTCTCTTTTGCAAATTTGAAGATTGTTTTACGCTCAGAAAGAGTAAGTTCGTCTTCACAGAGATAGATAACATCGCCGTCTTTTGCGGCACTTTCTACTGTAATTGCAATCTGATGCTCGTTGGAAGCCGCATAGGAGTTGTACTCAAATCCTAAAGTTTCCGCTTCGGCTTGTGCTATATTGGAAACAAGAATTGAGTTCTCATCGGTTGCACAATAAATTGCAGAGATTTTTTTTGCTTCGGGATAAAGGAGTTTTATGAAATTCATCTGCTCCTTGCAGGGTGTAAAATCGGAAACACCCGTTACGTTTTTATCAGGAGCGGAGGTTGATGTAAGGAGTCCCGCTTCCATAGGATCAGACACAGAACAGAAGATAACAGGGATTACTTCTGTACTTTTAGCGGCGGCAACTGAAGCTGTATCACCAACCGCAAATATAAGATCTACATTCTGAGAAACAAATTCCTGAGCTTTTGCTTTACATTCTTTTTCATCCTTACACTCAGCAAGAATTATATTGTGATGAAAACCGTTCTGATCAAAGTCCCGATGCTCAAAGGCATTTACAAAGCCGTTATATGCAAATTTATCGTTCTCGTTATCACCGCAAAGCAAGACGCCGATTGTATATTTTGCAGGCTCATCAGGTTCTGATTCAGGGATTGTGGTAACCACTTCTGAAGTAACTTCAGCCTCGTCTGCAGTAGATGACGATTGAGCACTGCCGTTATCATTTGTTTTTGAACAAGCACAGAAAAAAAGGAGCATTAAAGCAGCAAGGGTTAACAGAACAGCACCTTTTACATACTTATTATAGAATATCATGAATATTCCTCCTTTGTAATAATCTATGGAAAGTAAAAAACTTTATCACAGATAATACATATAAAACTGGCACTGAAGCATACCGTTATAAAGTTTGCGACGTTTATCCGCAGGACGACCGAAACACTTTTCGAAATCATCATCAGGAGTTATAGCGGCATAGCTCCAACCACTCTTACGGACAAAAACCTTGCCCATTGTTCTGTAAAGTTCTTCTGCTTCTTTTATAGAGAGAAGACGCTCACCGTAAGGCGGATTAGTTATAAGGGTACCTCGTTCTCTATCAGGAAGGAAATCTCGCAAATCACGCTCTACAAACTCAATTCTATCCCCTACTCCTGCTTTTTGGGCATTAATTCTTGCAACCTCCAGAGCTTTGGGGTCGATATCGCTGCCCACTGCAAAAAAGTCACAATCGTGACGCTCCAAAGATTTTGCCAACTCACGTTCGGTTTTGAAAACCTTTTTATCGATACAAGACCAATTTTCTGCACTGAAGGTACGATTAATGCCTGCAGCAATATTGAGTGCTTTAAGGGCAGATTCAATAAGTATTGTACCACTGCCGCACATAGGGTCTGTTACAAAATGATTCTGACGAACTCTGCTTAAATCCGCCATGGTTGCTGCAAGAGTCTCGCTGATGGGAGCATCGTTAGCCTCTTTACGATATCCTCGTTTATGAAGAGGAGCACCTGAGGTGTCGATCATCAGAGATACATTGTTCTGCCTTATAAGAAACTGGATCTGATGCAAAGCACCTGTCTCACTAAGCCAGGATGCAGAGTATTTATCGCCGAGTCTTTTAGCAATGGCTTTCTTAACAATCTTCTGACAATCAGAAACACTCATAAGCTTTGAATCAAGGCAACTGCCCTTTACGGGAAAAGCTTCATCTTTGCCAATGAATTCTTCCCAAGGAAGCTTCAGAGTATTTTCAAAGAGTTCTTCAAAGCTTGTTGCGTAAAACTGAGCAACAAGAATATGAACTCTTTCAGCACAGCGAAGTCGCAGATTCACTCTTGCCAAGGTGCTGAAATCCCCTGTAAAAAGAACTCTGCCTGTTTCAGCTTTTACATCTTTAATATCCATAAATCGAAGCTCATTAGCAACGATACCCTCTGTACCAAAATGACAGGGCGCACTAAAATTCAGTTTATTCATTCTTACCTCAAAATGAAAAGGCGGGAATTACCCCGCCTTTTAGTTCAAATAAAATTATCAGTTTACAGAAGGCTCCAATAGTCCGTAAGCACCATCGTCACGGGCATAGACTACATTGATTTCGTCTGTGTCGCAATTTAAGAACATATAGAATTTATGTCCTGTCATTTCCATTTGAAGAATAGCCTCTGTTGTGGAGATGGGATTTAAGGGCACCTGCTTTTTACGCAAAAGAGTGATATCTTCTTCAACATCCTCTTCATCCAAAGCAGGTAAAAACTCATCAATAGAGGCAGAACGCAGACGCTTAGAAAGACGGGTTTTGTGCTTACGAAGCTGACGCTGGAGAATTTCGATTACTTTATCGAGAGCATCGTTCATCTCAGCCATTGTGGATTCTGCACGATATACCATGGAGTTGTCTTTGATGGTAATTTCGACAGTCTGTCGATTTTTTTCCAAAGTAACAACTACAGTTGCATCTGCAGAACCGGAAAAGATTTTTTCGAATTTCTGGAGTCTTTTCTCTACACGATCTTTGAAATTATCTCTGAGTGTGACTTTTCGTGCAACATAAGTAATCTTCATACTATTGCCTCCTTTGAGAGTATTATATTTTATTTTCTGCCGTTTCCGTTACCACGACGACTGTAACCGCGACTCTCTGAACCACGCTTAAGGTCGGACATACGGTCCTGGCTGGACTTCTTGAATTTAGACATCATATCCTCAAAATTCTGATTTGAAGATACCTGTTCTTCCCAAACACCGTCAGGATAGAAAACAGGCGGAGGTGATGACTTTTTCTGCTCCTGTGGTTTTCTCACAGGTTTGCGAGGCTGCTGAGGTTTAAAGTCTTTATCTTTATCTTTGTCTTTATCTTTATCGAAAGCAGGTTTATCCATAGCTTTCTTTATAGACAAAGCAATCTTGCCATTATCGGCAATAGAAATAACCTTTACCTTAACAACATCGCCAACATGACAAACATCCTGAATATTCTTTACAAATCTGTCTGACACTTCTGAAATATGTACCATGCCATCGGGGCCGTCGGGCAATGTAACGAAAGCTCCGAAGTTTGTTATGCTGGTAATTTTTCCTTCATAAATCTGTCCAATTTCCGGTTTCATACTTTTCCTTTTCTAAATATAAATTTTAAGCAGGGATTAATTTCCTGCAGTAATAACAAAAACAATTTCACCCGGTCTCACATAATCCAGGACCTTATGAGCCCTGCGGACTACATCCTCTAAATATCCGGGGTCAGAGTAGTTACCATTGTACTCACTCTCATTCTTAAGAGAGGCAATAGCTATATTCTTAATTTCAATATTATAATTGATTAAGTCGAGTTCCTGCTGTTTTTCTTTAATCAAGCTGTTGTTGTGAGCAATTGTTATGAACATATAGATCATAAAAATCACAAAAACGGCACCAAGAACAAAGTACCGCAGAGGATGTCTCTTTTTCTTATTGCTCAGCAGTTCAAGTTCCATGTACCGTTTACCTCGTAAAAATTTCGTTACTTTACGCTGCCGCTTGTGACAGCATCCTTTTTCTTTATTCTATTATACATCATTTTGTCTTTTGGTTGCAATAGTTTTTTAGTAATTTTTTTAGATTTAATCAGTATTTTTTTTAAAAAGCAAGTTATATATCCATAAAATTTTGAGAAGAGTCTCAAAGAGACAAGTCCCAAAGTAAACCTTACACTCAAAAGACCGCATACTTCTGAAAAAAGAGTAAAAAGCCTTGTTCTGCCAAAAGAATAAGCCATACTGAAAAACAGAGTGACAAAAGCAAACAGAATCATAAACAAAAAGTCGCAGACAAAAGTGGTTATCTTTGAATTCAAGAGCAGATGTCGGATAATTCTGAAAATCTCGTAAACAACCCCCAAAATAATCCCGCCAAGGTATGCCGCAACAAAAGATAACATCTGCTCAGACAATGTAGTCGTCATATGTTACCTCTTAGCTTATCTGAAGATTTTTGACATAAAACCTTTTTGACGCATATCCTCAAGATATTGGAGAGAGTTTATTTTACCATCAATCGTAACCTCGCCTGTATCAAGGGAGAGTCGGCTTATGTGAAGTTGCTCTCCTTTTACAATTAAAGAACCGAACGGTGTAAGAAGATTAACAGTCTGTTCATCAAATCCCGATACATCCTTGACTCCTGTTAAATTCAGCACATTCCTGTTTTCAAGAGTTAGGCTGTGTGGCAAAACTGAATTTTCCTGCATAGTATTATCCTTTCAATAAAGTTTTCATTAATACTATGCATTATTAATTATAAATATGAAAATCAGAGAGCCTTGTACATAGCGTCGGCATCTTCTTTTCTGACATGTTCGAGCACAGAAACTACCTGTACCTTTACTGTTTTTTCGCCGAATGTAAGCTCAATAACATCAGATGGCTTCACATCGCAAGATGCTTTAGCTACCTTACCGTTTACACTTACCTTGCCTGCCGCACATGCCTCTGCGGCAACAGTTCTTCTTTTAATAAGTCTTGACACTTTTAAGTATTTATCCAGTCTCATATATCCTCCGTAAAAAACAATGGGCATACCTCGGTATGCCCATCGATAACAAATTACTTGTTTACAGCGTCCTTGAATGCCTTACCAGCCTTGAATGCGGGAACCTTGGAAGCAGGAATCTCGATCTTTGCGTTTGTTCTGGGATCGCAACCTGTTCTTGCATTTCTTGTTCTCTGCTCAAATGTACCGAAGCCAACGAGAGCTACCTTCTCACCAGCTGTGATGGACTCTACGATTGTATCGAGAACTGCTGCAACTGCCTTGTCTGCGTCCTTCTTGGAAATACCACTCTTTGCAGCAACTGCTGCTACTAATTCTGTCTTGTTCATAATATTGAACCTCCATATATTTTTTTATTTATTTCGGCAACGCCGATAAAATAACAATAATAAATTTGAAATCAAGCTTTTTTGATTTCATCCCAAAGAGCATCGAGCTCCTCGAGTGTAGCGGTTTTCATATCAATACCGCGTTCATTTGCAAGAGCTTCAACCTTTGCAAATCTTGAAATGAATTTATCGCAGGATGAGGAAAGTGCGTGTTCGGGTTCTACATCAATAAAACGAGAAACATTGACTGCTGAAAAGAGCACATCACCGAATTCCTCGAATTTTTCTTCTTCGCTGCCATTTTCGATAGCATTGCGAAGCTCGTCGATTTCTTCGGAGAGTTTTTGAAGTGCACCGCTTACATCGTCCCAATCAAAGCCAAACTTGCGAGCCTTATGCTGTACTTTATGAGCACGGATAAGAGCAGGAAGGCTGTGGCTTACGCTATCGAGAACTTCTGCCTGAGTTGTCTGCTCTTTGGTCTGCATTTTAATTGCATCCCAATTTTCTAAAACCTTGTCGGAAGTTTCAGCAACAACATCGGAAAACACATGAGGATGACGGATGATAAGTTTTTTGCAAACCCCGTCACAAACCGCATTAATATCAAAGGTGCCTTCTTCCTGTGAAATCTGAGCGTGAAAAACAACCTGCATTAATGCATCGCCAAGTTCTTCACAAAGCAGCTCAGGATTATTTGTATCGATAGCTTCAATAACCTCGTAGGTTTCTTCGATGAAATTTCTTCTGATGCTTTCGTGAGTCTGCTCTGCATCCCAAGGACAGCCACCCGGCTCACGAAGTATTTTCATTATATCTACGAGATCCTGAAAATTGTAATTATCTTTAAATTTAAACTGTGATTTTGCTGTATTCAAATCGATTGCCTCCAAAGGAATTGGGTGAAAACCGCATTCCAACTATTTATTTTACCTTATAAGATGAAGTTTTTCAAGTATTATTACAATTTTTTTACCTTTTGGGAGCATTAAAACCTCATTTTTCGTAAAAGTATGCAATATGAGAAGCATTGCAAGATAGATTATAGCAGAAATCACTATGGAAATCAGCAGATTTAGACCTAAAATATAAGCACAAAGGTACGCTGCACCGCCGCAACACACCGCTGAGAGCATAGGTTTAAGCGCAACAGACACAAAGTCAGGCATAATTTTTGTGCTTCTGACCAAAATGAAGAGCGCAACTGTAACCATCATAAAATTAGAAACAAGAGAGCCGATGGCAGAGCCTACTATATTGATAGAGATATTTCGTGCAAAGAGATAAGACACGAGCACCTTTGAAACCGTACCGAAAATATAGATACCCATACTACTCTTAACCTTACCTATTCCCTGCAGCATCGAACAAATAGGAGTTATTGTACCCATAAAGATAACTGCAAGACCGAGCACCTGTAAAACCTCTGAACCAAACACAGAAATATTTTCGTTACCCGAATATACCAGCGAGAGAACAGGCTCGGAAAGAACAGAAAGACCGATTGCACAAGGGAATGTTACCATAGTTGTAAGACGAAGAACAGTGTTCATTGATTCTTTGAGTTCTTCTTTATTACCTTTTGTATACGCCGCGGTTACATTGGGCATAGCACTTGTACCAAAAACCTGAGTTACTGCAATAACAATAGAGACAAGTGTAAGAGATGCAGTGTAATAGCCCCATACACATGTATGAATTGAACCTTCTGCCAAAGCAGAATTAAGCTTACCGTTAAACTCTGCCATAAGTTCTGCAGGCTGATTCTCTGCCATACCGAGAATTACACGCTGAATAATAAAGCTGTCGATTGTACCTGTAAGACTCATAACAAGAGCACCGATACCAATAGGGAGAGCTGTTGCTGCCATCTTTCTGAAAGTTTCTTTCTTTGAAAGAGCTTCTACGGAATTAATGTAATAGTCAGCAGGTATCTCGCCTTTTCTGAGTGCAAAACGAATTCGCAGGAAAAGGAAGGCTATAAGACTTCCCATTGTAATGCCAAAGATAGATGCTGCCACTGAAATTGAAACAAGCGTACTGTACGCTTCTTCCTTTGTAGCGAAAGACATTCCAAAAATAGTTTGTGAGCTACTGTACTGATTTACACCGATATTAACAACTATATAGGAACACACTACACCGATTGCAATTTTTGAAAATGCTTCGATAACCTCGGATATTGCTGTGGGGGTCATATTACGCATACCTTCGTAATAACCGCGATACACAGACACAAGACAACCAAAGAGAATTGTGGGTGCAAGCATTAAAAGTGCAGGCAAAGCATAAGGCTGATTGATGCCCAAGCTACCAACATAGAAGAAGCTACCTACTGTCATAATCAGGAAGCAGATAATACCCATTACCAGAAAGAAGGGTTTTGCTACTCTGTGCACCTGACGGACATCGTTGTATCTTTCTTTTGCGTAATTCTCGGAAACAAGTCGTGATACGGCTATAGGGAAGCCTACTGTTGCAAGAGTAAAAAGAGGCACATACAACTCGTAAGCATTGGCAAAAAGGCCTGTGCCAAACTCTGCGTAGGTTTCGCCAAGTGTACCATACAGGTTTGTAAGCAATACCTTTTGGGCAAGTCCGCAGAGCTTAACTGCAATCATACTTATTGTAAGTACCAAAGCACCTTTAAGAAAACTCTGGGAAGCGCTTTTAGTTTTTACATTTTCGCTCATTATAATCTCCTTCTTTTAGAAAAGTTCCTTATAGAACGGGACAATCGCTGACTTTCTTTCTATAAGTTCCTCAAATCTGTCGTTATATTCATACGGATATTTAAAATTAAATATGCGTTCGATTCTGTCTGAATTGGGGTCTTTAAGCTTTGTAACCGCTCCTGCACCGCATGCAAGGATTGTGTGGGTTTCGTCCATAATAAACACATTATAGATACCTTCAAAGCCTTTTTTTGACCAGCCTGTATTCTCCATATTACCAAGCATTCTGCTTTGGCGATATAGATAGTATGGTGCAAGATTCTCTTCGCTTAACTTCTTGTATGCATAGGAAAGCATAGCAGAAACATTCTCGGAGTCTTTCTTTGCAATCTGCATATTATCCTCTGTGAGACGGGACGAACGCTTCATAGAAAGGGTATGTATTGTAACACTTTCGGGAGAAAGTGCACAGATACCATCCATTGTTACTTTGAAGGTTTCGGGAGTATCACCCGGGAGACCTGCAATAAGATCGGTGTTTATGTGGGTAAATCCGACTTTGCGGGCAAGTTCGAAGGATTTATAGAAATCTTCTACCGTATGGCGTCTGCCGATATTCACTAAAACTTCGTCAATAAGAGTCTGGGGATTTACGCTTAAGCGGTCACACCCGTTTTCTTTTAAAGCTACAAGTTTTGCTTCTGTTATGGTATCAGGTCTGCCTGCCTCAACTGTAAACTCGCGGCAGGTAGACATATCGAAGTTATCTCTTACAGTTTTGAGAATTTTAGCAAGATCCTCGGCTTCTAAACTTGTGGGAGTACCTCCGCCCATATATACGGATTCAAGACGAAGGTTTAAGTCTTTAACAATCTTTGAGGTCTGAGCGATTTCTTCGCACAAAAGCTCTACATAACGAGGGATAAGATGCTTTGACTTCTCGACAGACTGAGAAACAAAAGAACAATAACTGCATCGGGTAGGACAAAAGGGAATTGAAATATAGAGGCTGAAAGAATCCTTTTGTGACAAATCGAGAATATTCTGCTCATTTACGCAGGTGACCTTTGCAAGATTTGTTTTTTCATCACTTACAAGAAGATTATTTCTGAAATAAGTTTCTGCATCCTCCTCTCCCATTTGTTCTCTGAGTTTTCTGAGGAGCTTTATGGGTCGGACACCTGTTAAAAGTCCCCAGGAAAGCGTAATACCTGTATACTCCTCTAATAACTTATAGAGAAGAGTGGCAATTATAAGCTCATCGTCGTCTCCCTTTGGAGCTTCGAGTTCTTTATAAAAATCGCCAAAAGAGACGGCTACAAAAAGCACATCATTACTTACTGTAAGAATGTAAGGAGAAGATAACTCACAAGGGATTTCGTCGAGCATCTCCACTGCAATTTTCTCGTTCGGGAAAAAAGCTCTTGTTAAATTTTCAAGTTCATAGTGAAACTTGTGATTGACTGTATATAAATTCATAAATGAAATACCTTAAAAATTCAAATAGGGATTGTTTTCTTTTTCTCTGTTAAGAGTAGTAATCTGATTATGTCCCGGATAAATGGTGTAATCCTTTGTATAAGACGCTATTTTCTTTAAAGATTCTTGCATTTTCTGAGGGTCAGATGTGGGAAAATCCGTTCTTCCGATTGACGAAAAGAAAAGAGTGTCACCCGAAAAGATAACTTCATCCTCCTCAAATATAAAGCAGCCGCTGCCCCTTGTGTGACCGGGTGTAAGTTTAAAGGTAAATTTAGACCTGCCAAGCCCCAGTACATCCCCGTCTAAAACATAAGTATCTGCAGAGAAGGGCTCAAGGGGTTTTGCAAACATCCCCGAAAGATTAAGATCAGGGTCTTTAAGAAAATCGCCATCTTCAGAAGATATTATAATCTTTGCGTCGTAGCGATTTTTATAATATTCCGCCGCTCCGATATGGTCAAAATGGCCATGTGTCAGAAGAATAAATCTTACTTTGGTTTTTGGTACACTGTCAAGATAATTTGTAAGGGCTCTGTCCTCACATCCCGGATCAACTATTGCAATAAAATCTGTTTCTTTATCTTTGATAACATAAGTGTTTGTACCTAAAACACCGGTAGAAAACAACATTACATCAATCATCGGGAAAGCTCCTTTGAATCAACAATAAGAGTAACAGGACCATCATTCAAAAGGTCTACCTTCATATCTGCGCCAAACTCCCCTTCTTCCACAGATTCTACTCCCGCTTTACGCATACAATCGCAGAAGTATTTATATAGCGGCAAGGCTGTGTCGGGTCTTGCGGCGTTATCAAAAGAGGGTCTTCTGCCCTTTTTGCAACTGCCGCAAAGAGTAAAGTTGGAAATAACAAGTACACCTCCGTTAATATCAGAGAGAGAAAGATTCATTTTATCGTTCTCGTCACAAAAAACACGAAGACCTGCAATTTTTGCAGAGAGTACTTCTGCTTCTATCTTGGTATCTTCTTTCTCAACACCGAGAAGAATAAGAAATCCGCTCTGAATTTTACCTATAACATTTCCGTCAACAGAGACTGATGCTCTGCTGACACGCTGAATAACTGCTTTCATAATAAATCCTTTAAATTATTTTCTTGTAATTGAGGTTATACCACGAACACCTGAAAGACGGGACATAATGCTCTTAAGGTGTGCGGTATCTGTAACGTCGATAGTTACGTTAATAATAGCCATACCATGAGGGAGTTCTCGGCAATTAAGAGAACGAATCATAATATGAAGAGCAGAAAGCTGATTGGATACATCTGCAAGGAAGCCTGTACGGTCTGCACCAATAATCTCGAGACTGGTCTGGAAGGTTTCCTTGACGCTCTTCTCCCAATGTGCAGATACCCATCTGTCCGGCTCTTCTGCCTTAGAAATATCTTCGGGCACATTTGTACAACCGCACTTATGAATGGACACACCATAGCCGCGGGTTATAAATCCGATAATATCGTCACCGGGTACAGGATTACAGCAACGGGAAAATTTAATGAGAACATCGTCCATACCCTCAACAATAACACCCGAACCGACTTTCTTGCGGGGCTGCTCTATTGTCTTAATTGGCACAACATCGGTTGTCTGCTTACCATAGAGTTTCTGGAAGAGCTCGCGGATACGAGGCATAATCTTCCAGAGCTGAATACCGCCATAACCGATAGCAGCATAAAAATCCTCAAGATTGTTAACCTGAATCTTGAGATTAACTTTTGAAAGAAAATCGGGAAGTTCTTTTTCAGGGATGCTTATACCATATTTACGCAGTTCTTTATCAAACTCGACCTGACCTTCCAGAATGTTTTCTTCACGACGCTCCTTCTTGAACCATGAACGGATTTTTGCACGTGCTTCGGAAGTTTTTACAATCTTAAGCCAGTCTCTTTTGGGACCCTGACCCTCTTTTTGTGTAAGGATTTCTACAATTTCACCTGTTTTAAGCTGATAATCAATGGGAACTATTCGGCGGTCTACCTTTGCGCCAATCATACTGTTACCTACAGCAGAGTGAATTGTATATGCAAGGTCGATAACTGTTGAACCATTAGGCAGATTTATAACATCGCCTTTGGGAGTGAACACAAACACCTCGTTGGGATTGAGGTCGGTTTTGATTGTGCTTACAATATCGGTAGCATCAACTGCATCCTTCTGAGTATCCAGCATTTTACGAACCCAGGAAAGATGCTCGTCAAGGCTGTCTCCGCTTTTACCGCCAACACCTGCTTTATACTTCCAATGTGCCGCGATTCCGTATTCTGCAGTATGATGCATATCCCATGTACGAATCTGCACCTCGAAAGGAATACCTCTGTGATTAATAACTGTTGTGTGCAAGGACTGATACATATTGGGTTTAGGAGTAGAAATATAGTCCTTGAATCTATTTGGAATGGGCTTATAAATATCGTGAATAACACCCAGAACGTTGTAGCAATCTATAACAGAGTCTACGATAACTCTTACAGCAAAGATATCGTAGATTTCGTCCATAGTTTTACCTCTCATAAATGTCTTGCGATAGATACTATGGATGCTCTTTACTCGACCGCTTATATAAATTTTATCGATTGTGTTCTTGCTTCGCTCTAAAATTTCTTCTTTAAGAGATGCAATAAACTCTTCGCGGTCGTGGGCTGTGTTATTGAGTTCCTCCTGAATTTCCGCATAGCCAACAGGGTCAAGATAGCGCAGAGAAAGGTCTTCCATCTCTTCTTTAACTGCTGTGATACCAAGACGATGAGCAATAGGAGCATAAACCTCCATATTCTCAAGGGCTTTATCACGACGCTTCTGCTCCTTCATACACCCGATTGTACGCATATTATGAAGTCTGTCGGCAAGTTTGATGATTATAACTCGGATATCGTTGCTCATAGCTATAAGCATTTTTCGGAGGTTTTCTGCCTGTTGTTCTTCGCGGTTACTGTACTTGATTTTTGCAAGTTTTGTAAGACCGTCGATGAGCAGTGCTATCTCCGAGCCGAAAAGCTTGGTAACATCCTCAAGGGTATACTCGGTATCTTCTACGACATCATGAAGAAGCGCTGCGATAATCGAGTCGGTATCCATACCGAGTCCAACAAGGATGCAAGCAACGGATGTGGGATGCAGAATGTAAGGAAGGCCTGAAACACGACGCTGATCCTTATGGGCTGCAAGAGCAAAATTATACGCCTTGTCAATACGCTCAAGGTCAAACCTATATCCGCTTAGAGCCATAAGTTCCTTAAGCTTTTCGTAGTCATTATAGTGTTTCATTTCTATGCAATTTTCTTCATTATCATTATTTATGGTGTTTATTTCCTGACTCATACACACACCTCTTTAAGTTCTGTAATTATGGGTGCTGTATCAAGATCAACTTTACCGCTGACCTGACACAGATAAATCTCGGCTTTTGTCATACCTTCCCGCATTTCGAGAAGTCCAAGCTCACACATGGCAACAAGTACCACTCTGAGTTTACCAAGAGGCAGAGAAAGTTTTACAGAAAGCATATCTACTGCTCCTGTATATCCGCCTTCACTACGAAGATAACGATACACAAGAGAGAAATCGTTTCTGTCGGGTAATATCTTCAAGGCATCTTCCGTACGGATACTGCGTCCTGTTGCAAAACGCTCAAAGATCCGCTCTGATATCAGCTCTGCTTCACTATCTACACTTGAGAGCTTGATATCCCTGACAACAACAGAGAGATATGTATTGCCCGCATAGAAGTTTTTATCAAGGGCTACTGCAAGATCTACGGTATCTCCGACTTTGTAAGGAAATCCTGTTATATCGGTATTGAAGCACATAGCTGTAACAACAGATTTATCCCTGGATACTGTAAGTTTTCTATGCTTACCGCCCGAGAGTTCTTTGATATCATTAATTTGCATATTGTAAAGTCCGAAAAGCGGCGAAGGGTTGCCCGCACCAAAAGGCTCAAGAGCAGCGAGACTATCGAGCAAAGATATATCAAGAAGCGACGGATTAAGTTTACAATCAAGGTTAATCTCCGGAAGAGGCATATACTCAAAGGAATCTGCGTAATCGTACATTGCTTCTTTGAAAACATCCACATCGATACTATCGAGAGAAAATCCAACAGCCATGGGATGACCTCCGAAGTGAGTTAACAGGTCACTGCAATAGTTAATAGCATCGGAAAGAGAGAAACCTGCAACGGAGCGGCCTGAGCCTCTTGCTTTGTCACCCTCGCGGGAAATAATAACACAAGGTTTACCGAAAGCGCTCTTGATTCTTGCCGCAACTATACCTATTACTCCCTGATGCCAGTTTTCCCCATCTATTATTATAATACTCTGCATTACAAGTGCAGGGTCATTAATTATCATTTCTTCTATTTGCGAGAGAATATCTCGCTCAATCTGCTGACGGGTCGCGTTGTCATCCGAAAGCTCCTGCGCCAAAGCATTGGCTTCGTTATCATCTTCCGTCAGAAGAAGCTCAACAGATTTTGTGGAAAGTCCAAGTCTGCCCACAGCATTGATTCGGGGCACGACTGTAAAAGCAAGGGTACTTGCGGTTACGGGTTTTTCTTCGTAACCTGCGATTTTCAGAAGAGCTCTGATACCCGGACGGTCGCTGTTTGCAATAAGTTTAACGCCCTCTTTAACGATAGTGCGGTTTTCGTCAACAAGACTTACCACATCACCGATTGTACCGAGAGCCGCCAAATCTGCAAAATTATCGAGAATCTGACGGGTATCGCCATATTCACCCTCCATAGCCATAACAAGTTTGAGAGCCACACCAACACCTGAGAACTCTTTAAAGAGGCTGGGACAATCTTCCTGATGAGGATTGACTACTGCTACTGCATCGGGAATTTCTTCGGGTACGGTATGGTGGTCTGTTATTACTGTATCGATTCCTAATGTGTTTGCATAGGCAATTTCTTGTAAGGCTGAGATACCGTTGTCTACAGTAACAATCAGCTTAACCCCCTGCTCAGAAAGACCTTTTAAAGCATCGGGATTCATACCATAGCCTTCCTCTGCTCTTGAAGGAATGTAATAAATTACATCTGCTCCAACAGACTCAAGGTAAGAGTAAAGAAGGGATGTGGCGGTTACGCCGTCAGCATCATAGTCACCATATACACATATTTTCTCTGATTCCTCTATGGCAAGTTTAATACGCTCTACCGCTTTATCCATATCTTTGATAATAAAGGGGTCAGAAAAATCAGGCTCGTTATTTAAGAATTTGCGGATTTCCTCTTCACTTGTATATCCGCGAATACAGAGCAGAACTGCGAGAAGCATAGGAATACCCATACTCTCGCTTATCGAAATTGCTTCTGCTTTATCAAATTGTGAAACATTCCATTTCCTCATAATCTGCTCCAAGTTTTAAATTTATATTCCTAATAGGTCTTTTGCAAAGTCGTAAGCGGCATCGGTTACATTTACGCCACCGATAATTCGGGCAAGTTCTTCTACTCTGCCGTTTGTGTCAAGAAGGTTTACCTGCGTGTAGGTTCTGCCTTCGGATTCGGTCTTGCGAATTAAATAGTGAGAATCTGCAAGAGCTGCAATTTGCGGAAGATGAGTCACACACAAAGATTGAGTACCTTCACTTACTTCTTTTAAGGCATCACCCACTCTGCGTGCGGCAGAACCTGAGATACCTGTATCTACCTCGTCAAAAATAAGGGTATCTGTGGGGTCTGAGCTTGACAATACGGTTTTTATAGAGAGCATCATTCGGGAAAGTTCACCGCCTGATGCTACCTTTGCAACAGGTTTTACGGGTTCACCTGCGTTGGTAGAAACCAAAAACTCCATTTCGTCAATACCCTTATCGGTAAGATCTGTTATTTTATGGGAAACCTCTACTTTTGCACTGGGCATATCGAGAAGCTTCATTTTATCTGCCACAGCCTCTGAAAACTCTGCGGCAGTTTTTATTCTTTTTTCGGATATAATCTGAGCTTTCTTTAAAGCAATACCGTAAAGCTCTGATTGTTTTTCAAAAAGTTTTTCGCGGTTTTCTGCGAATTTTTCTATACCTTCAAGCTCCGCTTTTATTTCTTCAAGATATTGAAGTACTTCTTCTATTGTAGCACCATATTTTTTTTCGAGTTTACCGATAAGATCAAGACGAAGCTCAATTTCTTCCAGTCGCTGCGGATCGTCTTCGATGTTATCAGCTTCCCTGCTTATATCGGAAGCTATATCCTGAAGCTCATAATAGCAATCACGAAATCTATGAGAAAGCTCAGAAAAAGAGTCCACAAAGCTTGAGGCGGTGTCGATATTATCACAAGCATCTGAGACAAAGGAAAGTCCGCCTGAAAAATCGCCGCCGTCACCGCTGAGAAAATAGGAAGAGCTGAATAAAAGTTCACGAAGCTTTGAACTGTTTGAGAGTATCTGACGCTCGGAAAGTAAAGCTTCTTCCTCGCCTGCTTTAAGGTCTGCATCCTCTATTTCTTCAATCTGAAAACGAAGGATATCCGCTCTTCTTGCACGATCTCTGTCGTCGGTTTCTTTTTGATTCAAGATTCTTGTTATATCCTTATACTCGTCATAGGTAACACGATAATCCTCAAGAAGTTCAGAAAGTGATCCGAGGGCATCAATATAGCCGATATGAAGTTCCGGTGACATAAGCTCGTAGGATTCGTGCTGACCATGAATGTTAATAAGATACTGTCCCACATCACGAAGCACGGAAACCGCCGCAGGTCTGCCGTTGATTCGACATATGTTTTTTCCTGCAAGGGTAAATTCTCTCTCTATAAGAAGTCTATTATCCTCTAAAGTATAACCGAGTTCAGAAAGAACCTTTTGGGATTTTACGCCTATATCCTCAAAGGTTGCACTTACAAAAGCGGAATTTGCACCTGTGCGAACAAGTTCGCGGGAGGTTCTTCTGCCAAGAACGGCAGAAATAGCATCAATAACAATGCTTTTACCTGCACCTGTCTCACCTGTAAGCACATTAAGACCTTTTTTAAATTCAATATTTGTTTTTTCGATAACTGCAATATTCTCAATATAAAGTTCTGTAAGCATAATTACTCCGTGAGTGAAAAGTTTGTTTTATACTATGTAATCTTTAAATGTTTCTTTAAGCGACAAAGCAGATGCTTCGTCTTTACAGGCAATAAATATTGTATCGTCACCTGCAATAGAGCCTACCACATTCTGAATGCTCATAGAATCAATAGCAGCACAAGCTGCAGACGCCATGCCGCTGAAGGTTTTGATAACTACAAGGTTCATTGCAACTTCCATAGAAATGATAGAGCCCGAGAGGATGCCATTGAAACCATTCTTTACATCAGGCCTGATTCCGACAGGTGCAGTATAACGCTGTTTGCCGTCGATGTGGTGGGTTTTCTGAAGTCTTAAAGTATTGATATCTCGTGAAACTGTGGACTGAGTTACGCTATAACCCTCTTCTCTGAGTTTTTCGAGTAATTCTTCCTGAGTTGTTATGGGAAAGTTTTTTATAAGCTCAAGGATTTTTGCATGTCTGTTAAGTTTCATTACATTCACCTGCTTTATTAATTCGGTTGTGTAAGTTTATCGCCTGCTACTTTGTAGAAATTCGTCATTTTTAAAACATTCATCTTAAGCGGAAATTCTGATTTTCTGATACGCACTGTATCGCTGTCTTTGAGCGCAACAGAAATTTGTCCGTCAACTGTCAAAAAAGCTGTATCAGGAGAGTTACAAACAACATGAATGACAGTTGATTCGTTAAAGATAACTGTTCTTGCTGAAAGAGAATGGGGACAAACAGGTGTTAGCTCAATAAGATTCAGATATGGGTCGATAACAGGACCGCCTGCAGAAAGAGCATAGGCGGTTGAGCCTGTGGGAGTTGAAAAAAGCAATCCGTCTGCACGATAGTCGGAAATTTTCTTGCCTTCCACATACACATCAAGGTCGATAATTCTTGAAAGTGAACCACGGGAAATTACCGCATCATTTACAGCAAGGTAAGATTCCGTACTGCCGTCCTTGTGGATAACCGTAACATCAAGAGTCATACGCTCACGAGTTACAAAGTCACCTGTGAGAAGTTGTTTGAGCATTGAAATTTCAGATGCTTCAAGCTCTGCTACATAACCAAGTCTGCCAAGATTAACGCCGAGTACAGACTTACCCGCTTTTGCAGCAAGTCGAGCGCTTCTGATGATTGTTCCGTCACCACCGACTGTAACAGCACAATCACAGGCCTTGAATATTTCTTCGTATGCAGGAAGAAACTCCACTTCTGAATCCGGAAAGTCAGACTTAAGTGATTCGTGAACGATTACAGAAGCTCCGTTTGAAATCAGAAGTTTAGCTATTTTTTTGCCGCACAAAACTGCTTTTCTTTTCTCGGTGTTGGGAATAACAGCTATCTTCAAGAATTACCCCTCCCTATCAAGTTCTTTATGGGAAATTTCTGAAAGTTCGGTTGATGAAATATTTGTATTATCTGTGGGATTTTCGCTCTTACGAATATGTATGAGATATTCGATATTGCCTTCGGGTCCTTTTACGGGAGAGAAATCAAGGCCTAAAACATCAAAGCCTGTTTCCAGACAGAAGCTGCGGATTGACTCGATAACCTCTGCGTGAACGGTCTTGTCGCGGACAACACCTTTTTTTCCAACTTTTTCTCTTCCCGCTTCAAACTGAGGCTTTATAAGACATACACCCTCGCCTTTTTCTGTAAGCAAAGGACGGACAACAGGAAGAATCAATTTAAGAGATATGAAAGAAACATCAACAGAAAAGAAATCGATGGGATCTTCTATCATATCGGGAGTTACTTTTCTGAAATTGGTACGCTCCATATTGACAACACGCTCATCATTACGAAGTTTCCATGCAAGCTGACCGTAGCCAACATCAATAGAATAAACCTTCTTTGCACCATTTTGAAGCATACAATCTGTGAATCCGCCTGTTGAAGCACCTATATCCATAGACACTACATCAGAAAGATTAAGATTAAAAGAAGTCATCGCTTTCTCGAGTTTAAGACCGCCTCGGCTTACATAACGAAGCTGAGGGCCTCTGACCTCGAGATTTACATCTTCCTCATAAGTAGAGCCGCATTTATCGGCTTTCTGATTATTTACATATACAAGACCTGCCATAATAACCGCTTTTGCTTTTTCGCGGCTTTCGCACAGACCTTTTTCAAAAACAAGAACATCAAGTCTTTTTTTCATAATAATCTCCGATTATTTTCTGATAATTGAATATATACCCTCAGCGTCAAGCTTTAAAGCATGGAGTGCCTGAGTATCTTTGGAATGAAGAATAAATGTATCGTCTATTGCAGTAAGTGAATAAGAGCCATCGTACTTTTTCTTATAAAGCTCGTACTCAAAGCTCTCTCCTACTCCACCACTGCGCATACCTTCTTCAAAGAAAAATATCTTTTTAAAATTAACAGCAAAATTCAAAGCTTCCTTGTGAATAGGTTTAATACGGCAGAGCTTTAAAATACAGGATTCGATACCCACCGAAGAAAGTAATTCTTTTGCTTTGACTGCTTCTGCAAAGAGTCTGCCGTAAGTAACTATAAGTCGGGAAGCGTTAGGATTGCCGTAAACTGCAAAGTCTACATCGCGACATACAAAGTCTGCAGGCTTCTCGGGTTCTGTACCGCGAGGATATCTTACGGCTGTAAGGCCTTTGTCTTTATAAATTGCTGAATATAAAGTTTTCTGAAGTTCTTCAAAATAACAAGGTGAATAAATGGTTGTTCCGGGAATTGAGTTAAGGATGGAAACATCAAACACACCCTGATGGGTTTCTCCATCCTCGCCAACCACACCGGCTCTGTCAACTGAAAGAACAAGGTGAAGATTCTGTGCGGCAGCATCATGGATAAGCTGGTCGTATGCTCTTTGCAGAAAGCTGGAATATACGGCAAAAACAGGTGTCATACTGCGGCTTGCAAGTCCGCATCCGAAGGTAACAGCGTGTTCTTCTGCAATACCTACATCGAAAAATCTTTCCTTATATTTTTCGGAGAAATCTGTAAGTCCTGTACCAACTGTCATAGCTGCGGTAATGGCACAGATAGATTTATCTTCTTTTGCAAAATCGCAAATTGTTCTGCCAAAGCAATCGCTGTATGAGTCTGAGTGAGAAAGCGGCTCACCTGTTTCGATATCGAAACGACCGATACCGTGGAAATTCTTGGGATTATCCTCGGCAAACTGATAGCCCTTGCCTTTAACTGTAAGGGCGTGGATGATTATAGGCTTGTCCGCCGCCTTTGCAATCTGCATAACTTTAATAAGGTCTTCAAGATTGTGGCCATCAACAGGGCCGTAATAACGAAAACCGAAAATCTCGAAAAGATTCGTTTTGAAAATCTTTTTCTTGAACCAATTTTTGATTCTTGTAAGACCTTTTGTTACGGGTTTGCCGACAAGAGGTATCTTATGAAGGAACTTTTCAAGACCTGTTTTTGCACTTACATATCTTGGGCTTATCCGAATAGCGCTGAAATACTTGGAGATAGCGCCAACATTCTTTGAAATTGACATTTTATTATCATTGAGAACAATAACAAAGTTACCGTCAAATCTGCCTGCGTTGTTGATACCCTCGTAAGCAAGACCACCTGTGAATGAGCCGTCACCAATGAAGGCTACTGTGCAGGATTTATCGCCTTTGAGCTGTTTTGCTTTTGCGATGCCGAGAGCCGCAGAAATAGATGTTGAGCTGTGTCCTGCACCAAAATCATCGTACTCGCTTTCGTATCTTCTTGGGAATCCCGAAAGACCGCCTGCTTTACGGATAGTCTCGATTTTATCGAATCTGCCTGTAAGCATTTTATGGGTATAGCTCTGATGTCCTACATCCCACACGATTGAATCTGTTGGACAATCGAGGACATAGTGCATAGCAACAGTAAGCTCAACTACACCGAGGTTTGGTGCAAGATGACCGCCGTTTTCAGAAACCGTTAAAATAAGTTTCTGACGGATTTCATCACAAAGAATGTTAAGTTCTTCCATATTAAGTTTCTTCAGGTCTTTTGGTGATTTAATTTTTGATAAAAGTTCAAAATTGTTGTTTTCCATATATGAATCCCTTAAAATCTCAAAAGAGATGTATTTTTCAAAAAGAATATTCAGTTGCGTCTTTTTGAAAGTTTCAGGGCAAAATCCCTGAGATATGTGGTGTCGCCATCGAAAACATCTAGGGCGTTTATTGCTTTCGCTGTAAGTTCCTCGGCCCTCTTCATACATTCATCAATGCCATAAAGAGATACGAGAGTTGATTTTTTATTCTCAACATCAGAATTTACAGGTTTGCCAAGTTCATCGGTTGTGGAGGTTACATCAAGCACATCGTCAATAAGCTGAAATGCAAGACCTATGCACTCGGCATATTCCTCGGCAGCCTTGAGCTTAACCTCGTCTGCTCCTGCAACAAGACATCCCATAAGACAAGCTGCTTTAATAAGCGCACCTGTTTTAAGAAGATGCATTGTACCGATTACATTTTCGTCGGCGTTTTTATCTTCAAACTCGAGGTCGATAACCTGTCCGCCCACCATACCGTCTGCTCCGCAGAATTTTGCAAGAGTAAAGGCGGCAGCAGCCGCTCTGTCGGCAGGTACTTCAGAGAGAGTTTCCTTAGAAAGCATTACTTCGAAAGCAAGGCTCTGCAGAGCATCCCCTGCAAGAAGTGCTGTATCTTCGCCATAAACAATGTGATTTGAGGGTTTGCCGCGACGCATATCATCGTCATCCATACAAGGAAGGTCATCATGAATAAGAGAATAAGTATGGATAAACTCCACAGCACAGGCAAAGGGAATTGCGTTCTTGTAATCTGCACCGCAAAGTCGGGCAAACTCTAAGGTAAGCTGTGGTCTTACCCTTTTGCCACCTGCACCTACGGAATACTTCATAGACTCCCAGAGCACATCATAGAGAGTTCCGTTTTTCGAAAGATATTCTTTGAGCGCATTTTCAATCATTAATGAGGTTGACATTTTAAATCTCCCCTTGGTTCTTATTAAAGCTTGTTAAGGAATTGTTGAGTTCCTTAATTTTTTCTGAGGTTTGTGCAAGATACTCGCTACAGAAGTTGTAGTACTCAAAAGCCTCTTTGTAAACAGCCATCAGCTCGTCAAGAGTACCCTCACCTCTCTCTAAAATTCCAATATGGTTATTGAGTTCTTTGATGGCTGTTTCGTAATCCATACCTTCAAATTTATCTTTTGTATTTAAATTACTCATACTTAATCTCCAATTTATTCTAAATGGGAATCACTGTCGATTCCTGAAATTTCTATAATCTTCATAAGTCGGTGATTAACTCCGCTTCGGCTTATGGGTTCTTGCATAAGAAGGCCGAGATCACGAAGAGAAAGTTCGGGATTATCTCGTCTTAAAACAGCAATCTCGTAAAGCTGTTCAGGTAAACTTTCAAGGCCTGTGGTCGACTCTATAATATTAATGGCAGCAAGCTGTCGGGCTGCTGCTGTTGCAGTTTTGTTAATATTTGCAAGTTCGGAATTTGTACGGCGATTTGCAATATTACGCATCTGTTTATATGCCTTTGCGTTCATAATATCCATAGCACAGGATGTTGCTCCCATAAAGGTAAGGAGATCTGTAATCTGCTCGCTGTCTTTGAGATATACAACGTAAGAACCACCGCGAAGGGTAATCTTTGGAGTCAGATTACACTCTCTTATTTCTGTTAGCAGAAGGCAAAGATCGTTTGAAAGATTTTTATATGCTGAACAAAACTCAAGATGATAATTCTTTAATGGGTCGTTAACCGAGCCGCAGGAAAGGAATGCACCTCGAAGAAAAGCACTGAGACACATATCGTTCTCTATATTGCCTCTATTAAGTCGGAGTGTTGTGTCGTTATCATCGTGACCAAAAGCAGTGTAGACATTCTTGCATTCATCAGGCAGAATCAGACTTATTGTGTGAAGATTGATAAAATCCTTTGATGCCTTAAGGGTTGACTGCTTCTCCACAACCGGTGAAAAAAGCACATTTGAAAGAGAAATAAAGCGCTCTGCCACGCTTATAGACTCGGTCTTGAGCTTGATTTCCGAAGATGAAAAAGGTCGGCAGAAAAGCATAAGACCATAACACTCTGAAAAATCACGGGCATAATCGTTATTCAATATTTTAGATAATTCTTTTTTTACTTCGTGAGAAAAAGACATCTTGATACTCCTGTTTATAACAATAAAGACTTATGCTTTCCAAACATCTCTGTGATGAATGGTGGATTTCTGTCCTTGCTCGATAAAGTGGCTGTTGAGGTAACGAGCAAGGGTTACACTGCGGTGTTTGCCACCTGTGCAACCGATTGCAATTACAAGTTCACTCTTACCCTCTTCTTTGTACATTGGAACAGAATAGTCGAGCAAAGGCAGGAGTTTTTCGATATACATCTGAGTTTCGGGGAATTTGAGGACATATTCCCTGACGGCTTCGTCGAGGCCTGTAAGTTCTTTGAGTTCTTTAACATAGTAAGGATTGGGCAGACAGCGAACATCAAAAAGCAAATCCGCCTCAAGAGGAATACCGTATTTAAAGCCGAAAGATAAACAGGTAATAATGAAGCCATCGCTGGAATTATCGGAAAACATAGTGGTAACTCTTTCTTTGAGCTGTTTGGGAGCCATATATGTGGTATCAATAATATAATCGGCTTTTGCTTTGAAGGGCTTCATAAGTTCTTTTTCAAGAAGAACCGCTTCTTCGCTTGTGCCACCATCGAAGGACTCTGCAAGAGGATGCTTACGTCTTGTTTCTTTATATCTGATAAGAAGAACATCGCTTTTTGCATCAAGAAAAAGAATCTTATATTTCTTGCCTGATGTATGAAAATTACGAAGTTGTTCAAAGAGAGTGTCGAAAACTTCTCCTCCACGCACATCAACAACAACTGCTACTCTCTTCATTCTTGTGTCGCTTGATGACTCACACAACTCGTAAAGAGTTGTAAGCATTGCAGGAGGAATGTTATCAACACAATAGAAACCGATATCCTCCAAAGCTCTGAGTGCATGGGATTTACCTGCACCTGAAAGTCCTGTTATAATAATAAATTCCATAAAATCACCCCAAGTGAAAATTAAAGACGAATAATCTCTCGCTCAAGTTCATAGCCTGTTTTTTCTTTTACGGTTTTCTGTATAAGCTCTATGAGATTACAAACATCGCTGCAAGTAGCCCCGCCTTTATTGATAATAAATCCTGCGTGTTTTTCGCTGACCTGAGCACCGCCCACAGTAGCACCCTTCAAGTTACATTCCTGTATAAGAGCACCTGCAAAAGCTCCTTCGGGACGCTTGAACACACTGCCGGCAGAAGGGTATTCCAAAGGCTGTTTTGTTACTCGTCTGTTCATTACATCATCCATAAGAGCTTTTATTTCTGTGCTGTCACCATCTTTAAGAGAAAACTCAGCAAAAAGAATAACTGCTTTATTATATTTATAAATGCTGTGGCGGTAAGAAAGGTTAAGAGTATCGGCTTCTACCGTTTCAATATCGCCGTCAAAGGTCAGGTGAGTTACACGAAGAAGGGAGTTTTTTACCTCGAAACCGTAAGCTCCTGCATTCATATAAACTGCCCCGCCTACTGTACCGGGAATACCGAAAGCACACTCAAGACCCGAAAGACCTTGCTGCATTGCATAGGTACAAATTCTTGCAAGAGTTGCACCTGCGCCACAGATAAGATTTGTGCCCTTATGTGTGATATTCTTGAACTCACCTGCAAGACGAATAACCGCCATTCTGAGTCCATCGTCGGATACGAGCAGGTTGCTGCCGTTTCCGAGAATCATATAGGGAATCTTTGCATCTTTGCAAAGAGAAATTATCGTTTTTAACTGCTCTGTATTTGAAGCAGTAATAAAGTAATCCGCTACACCGCCGATACGGAATGTTGTATGGTCTTTCATATAAGAATCAAGCAAACATTCGGCACCTGTGGCTCTTACATCGGATACAAATTTTTCGTTTATCATAAAACCTCCGTTTTATTTGAGGGGAATGTTAAGTTCATTCAGATATTTTTCAAAATTTTCTACACTTGCATTAATAACAAGCTCTTCAGGAAATTTAATTTCTTCAAGAAATTTAAGAGCTTCATCAGCTCTGCCGAGCTGAGTGATAAAATGAGCATCTGTATCAACAGATACTCTGCAACCGTATTTCATACAGAGTTTTGCAATTTCTTTGCAATTTGAGTGAAAATCGGGCTTATGCTTAATTGAAGAATTGTTGATTTCAATAACTTTACCACACTCTGCAAAACGCTTGATAACAGCATCGTAATCGTACTTAAAATATGGAGATCCCGAATGAGCAATGATATTCACATAAGGATTGTCGGCTATAGAAAGATAGCTTTCTGTGCAAGTATTTACATTAACTTTATCTTTGAAGGTAGGCATATGCATGGAAGCAACACAGATATCAAGGTTTGAAAGTATCCCCTCGTCTGCATCAAGTCTGCCCTTTCTGTCCACAATATTTGCCTCGATACCTTTGAGAACTCTTACACCTTTCATAACTTTTGGAATAGCATGAAGGTTCATAAAGTAGTAAGGATGAGGACAGCCATGCATTGTTTCGCCGTGGTCTGTAATTGCAAAGCCGTAAAGTCCCAGCTCGGAGGCTTCGGTTATCATTTCAAGCGCTGTTGCATAAGCGTGAACCGAAGCAATAGTATGGGTATGAAGGTCTGCTACAATTTTCATCAGAAATCCCACCCTGTGTCAACTTTTCTATTCTGAATCTGTTCCTGACTGATATCCATACCAAGACCCTGAAGAAGTTCTGCCGCTGCATTGTAACCCATCTTCTTCTGTCTGTTATTCATAGCGGCAGCCTCGATAATGATTGCGAGGTTTCGACCGGGCTTGACAGGGATTGTCATAATGGGAATCTGGATACCCATAATCTCAGTGTATGTATTATCCATACCGATTCTGTCGTAAATCTTATCAGGATCCCACTGCTCCATATTAATTACAAGGTCAATCTTCTCGGTAAGCTTTACAGCACCCATACCGAAGATTCGACGGGCATTGATGATGCCGATACCGCGAAGCTCAATAAAGTGACGGATATTTTCAGGAGAAGAACCAACAAGTGTACGATTGGATACTCGTCTGATTTCAACCGCATCATCGGCTACAAGACGATGACCTCTTTTGATAAGTTCAACAGCGATTTCGGATTTACCAACACCGGAGTCGCCGATAAGAAGAACACCTTCACCGTAAACCTCAACAAGTACACCGTGACGAGTGATACGAGGTGCAAGAACCGCATTGAGAAATGTGATGAGAGATGCGGAGATCGCAGATGTTGTTTCTGCCGAACGAAGAATGGGAACACTGTTCTTCTCAGCAGAACGGACAATTGCATCGGAAGGCTGTAAGCTTCTTGCGATGATGATTGCAGGAGGATGCTTTGAAAAAAGTCTGTCTATCATCTCAAACTGGGTATCATCATCAAACTGTCCAAGATATGAATACTCGGTAAGTCCAAAAATAATTACGCGATTTTCGTCAAAGAAGTCCATGTAACCTGCAAGCTCCAGACCCGGTCTGTCGATATCCATTGATACGATATCTATATCCTCGGGGTCTCTGGGCATATACAGAGGTTCAAGCTGACTTTCTTTAATCATTTTTGCAAGTGAAACAGAAAATTGAGCACTCATAATAACACCTCTTATTACACAAAAAATACAGTATATTAAAATACTTATATATAAACAATTATACAGATTATATTATAACCCAACAGAAAGAAAAATAAAAGAGTTTTTATAAAAATATATGCAAAAAATATGCAAAAACTGAATTTTAATCAGTCTTGTTTTTATTAAGGAATTATTTTGCATATTCTTCCCCTCTTTGCCAATAATAATTCGGGGTGAAAATATGATAATAACCGTGATAAGAACTATACTTCTGTATTTTTTTGTTATTACCTCTATACGCATCATGGGCAAAAGACAACTTAGCGATATGCAGACCTCGGAGCTTGTAATTACAATGATAATTGCAGATATTGCTTCCATACCTATGCAAAATACTTCACAGCCCCTTTTAAGCGGTATTATCCCAATTCTGATACTTATTTGTCTTGAGATTGTTATAAGCATACTTATGCTTAAAATCCCTACACTCAGAAATCTGGTATGCGGTACTCCGGAAATTATTATAGAAAACGGAAAACTTAAACAAAAGATGCTAAGGGATTTAAGACTGACCACAGAAGATTTATCTGTGCTGCTGCGACAAGAGGGTGTATTTAACATTGACGATGTACAGTACTGCATTATGGAAACAAACGGAAGCATAAGTGTACTTTTGAAGCCGGAGAAAAGAAATCCGAGTACAGAGGATTTAAAACTTCCGGCAAAAGACTCGGGAATTGATGCGGTTATTATAAGTGACGGTGAATATTTACATCGCTCTATGAAGCTTTGTAATGTTGAAAAGGAATGGGTTGATTCCATTCTAAAAAAAGAACACATAAAAGCAAAGGATATTATGATAATGACAGCCAACAAGCTCAAGGAATATAATATAATCAGGAAGGGTTAAGATTGAAAAGAATATATATTGCAATTGTTCTGCTTCTGATTTCGGCTTCTGTTTGTTTTTCTGAATACACCCTTGTGAAAAACACAAGTGAACATTATATACAAAAGCTTGAATATATCGAGAAAGAGTATAAACTTGACAAAACAAAAGCACTGAAACTTTGCAACGAGTTTTCCAAAGAATTGGATGAATCTGCCTCTCCTATGGATGCGTTTTTATTCCACGACTATATAGATGACATTCGTGTAAATGCACACAAACTTCAGATTCTGTTAAAGGACGACAATACAAGTATGTTTAAAACCACTTGCGAGGAATTGAAGATACAACTCACCTCTCTTAAAAACAGCGAGGTTCCTATTCTTGAAAACATAATTTAAAATGGGCATCACACAAGTGATGCCCATAGTTTATTTATTGGATTTTTTAAGTATAAGTCTTTTTACAAAGGCGATAATCACAAATGCTACAAATACCGAAAGATTAAAAAGAACAATGGTAGCACTTACCGGTACATCTGCACAGTAAAAAGATGTGAGGAGTCCTGATACAACACAAACAAGGGATATCAGAACCGATACGATTACAACAGAGAAAAATCTTTTGCAAAGACGCATTGATGTAAGTGCAGGGAAAATAATCATAGCGGATATAAGCAAAGTACCCAAAAGTCGCATACCAATCACAATTGTAACTGCAGTCAACAAAGAAACAAGGGTATTGTAAAGTTTTGTTCTGATACCTGTAGCATAAGAAAAACTCTCATCAAAGGTTATGGCAAAAACCTTGTTATAAAACAGCACATAAAGAAGAATCACGATAACAGTAAGGATTATGCTTATAGCGATATCTGTTTCTGTAATGCTTAAAATAGAGCCAAACATATACTGCTGCAGATTGATATTTGTGCCGTTAACACTTGCAAAAAAAACACCTACTGCAAGAGCAGAGCTTGATATAACTGCTATTGCAGCATCAGCATTAATTCTGCTGTTTTCGGTAAGTCGCAACAGAAAAAACGCCGCCACCATAACAATAGGGAGTGCAAAATAAAGAGGCATACTTATATTCATTACAGCGGCAATCGAAAGAGCTCCAAAACTTACATGAGAAAGTCCGTCACCTATCATGGAAAATCTTTTAAGTACCAGCACTACGCCCAAAAGTGCACAACAGATTGCAATTAACACACCGACTATAAGAGCATTCACCATAAAACCATAGTGAAGAAAATCAAACATTATTTGCTCCCTCCCTTTTTGTAAAATGTTTGCAATCATCGCAAGGACAATCAGAGAGAAGCATTCTGCTGCCAAGTTCGGAATGCACATACTGGTGGGTTGTGCCGAAAAAGTTGTTATCTGAAGCAAGGCAAAGAATATGTGATGCATTGCGGACAGCAGCATTCACATCGTGAGATACCATTATAACGGTTACTCCCTGTGAATTGATTTTTTTGAGGAGCAAGTAAAATTCCGCTGTTGCTATGGGATCAAGTGCTGAGGTAGGCTCATCAAGAAGAATAAGCTTATTAGCGGCACACAAGGCTCTTGCAAGAAGAACTCTCTGCTGTTGACCTCCTGAAAGGTGGCAGAAGTTTGACTTGAAAATATCGGTTATTCCCACAAGCTCTGCAATTCTTGTTGCCTCTTCCTTCTGAGAAGAGCAGTAGCCAAAGCCGAATCTCTTTTTATTGAGAAAGCCTGACATTACAATTTCCTTTACAGAAGCAGGAAATTCCCCTGAAATTCTGAGCTGTTGAGAAAGGTAACCAATCTGATTTTTAGATAGAATATCGTCAAATTCCACAGTACCGCTTATCTTTGGAACAAGACCCAAGATTGCTTTTATAAGCGTGGTTTTACCTGACCCGTTTTCGCCGACTACGCAAAGGTAATCACCCTCGTTCACCTCGAAAGAAACATCGCTGAGAACAAGTCGATCTGAATATCCGATTTTAAGATTTTGCACTTTAATAAGCGACATAAACATCCCTGTTTCTATAAAAATTTACAATAAGCAAACATCGGGCGGAAAACCCGCCCGATATGTTAAATTAAGATTTGTAAAATCTGCAGATATATGCAAGAGTGGTAACAACAGAAGATACAATGCTAAATATTACCGGAAATGCGTATAAAGCAAGGTCTGACACACCAAAGATAAGTGCTAAAACAAAAGAAATGATAATAGCGAAAATTGTAAGAACAAGAGGCAAAAGCATAGTTCTGAAAGATTTTAAACACATTTTTTCAACTAAAAGCAATGTGGTTTTCTTCTTTTTCTTTTCTTTTAAACCCTCGGTGACTGTAAAAGAAAAAACAAGAGTTGTAATATAAGTAAACAAAACCGAAAGAAGAATTACTGCAAATGTAAGCTCACCGAGATTTGCTCGAAAAACAACACAAAGGAAGAAGGATACAACCGCATTTACAGAAGCTGCTGCAACACCGAAAATACCAAACCACAAACCTTTTTTCTTATAACACACAACAAAATAGAGGGTTGTAAGAATAAACACAAAAGCAAGTGAAAATCCTGTTTTTACAAGGTATCCCCAACAAAGATTATTAAGGGTAAATTCAGCATAGGTTTTGCCGCCGAAGATAAGGAGCATAAGAAGCCCTAAAACAAATACCGCACCGCTAAAAACAAGTGAAGGGAAAAAGAGTTTTGTGAAATCTATTTTTTTAGTCATTCTTCTTACCTCCAAACATCTCAGCCTTTTGAGCAAATTTGAAATTCCTGAAGTTGAGCAAGAAAAACTCAGGCAGAATATAACCTGAAATAAAATTGAGCGCTGTACCAATAAGAAGAACTGTGGAGAACTTATGGATACTGCTGATTGCTGAGTCGCCGAAAAGTGTGATTGCAAGTCCTGATGTACCAAACATAAAGAAACCTACAAAGGCAACAAGCAAAACAATTACATTTATACCAAATATAAGAGCTCTGCAGGACTTAAACTGTTCATGAATAGTTGCAGGAGCAAATTTATGCTGTGTAAAATCCTTTTTGATTTTTTCAGTAACATATACATTACTGAATATTGTGAGCATAAGAGTAAACGCAAAAGCGCAGACAGCGGATGTGTCCATAACTATTCCCCCTGCCTTAGCAAAGAAACCCGTGCAGAAAGCCAGAAGCATGGCAAACTGGAAGAATATGGAAACAAGAGCTATTCCGCCACAGAGTTTGTATCTGTAAATAAGTACGAAAGCCAAAGCAACAAGCACAATTCCAGCAATGAGCGTAATCATTATAAGAGGAATCTGATAATATTCTGCATCTTGTATGTGTGTAGGCTGCAAAAGCATTGCATCGGCATTGATAATTGCAGCATAAAGCTTAGTTTTTTCGGCAGTAAAGCTCTCGTCTGTGAAGGTGATAATGCCCTCTGTAAGATGCTCTGAAAGGGTAACGTATGAAATCATTCTGTCATCAAGCCAGAATGAAACGGTTGAATTATAGTAAGAAGCGTCTGAATTTGCTGTGGGGTCTGTAAACTGAGATAAAAATGCAGCCCCCTCCAGATTAAGCTCGATATCAAGGCAATGATAGGTTACTCCATCTACTTTGCGAGTAATATTTTTTGCCCCTGTAATGTAATTTCTGTCAAAAATAACAGTTTCGGATTCGGTATCGTAAAAATCGGTGAAAACGCTGTTGCCTTTTGTGTCAACAGCATACTGCTGAAAGCTGTTGCCTTCTCTGATTGTTACATCGCCGATGCAGGAAAGAAATGATGCCAACTCAAAAGCACCAAACTCGGAGTTGGTATCGTTAGGCACAACAAGTTCAACATTACCTGTGGAGTCCTGAACATACAGACGGTAGTCATTGATTCCTGCTGCAGCTGCTCTTTCTTTTATAATATCCACAACGATAGGAGCATCAAAGTAAATTTCATCTGCAGTTACTGGATCTAATGTGAACTTAACTCCCCCACCTAAATCTTCAGAGAGCTTAAGATCTTTAATTCCTTTAAACACGGTAACTTTATTGTCGCCGAAATAATAACTGTAACCCGAAACAGATAGAATGCTAAAAATGAGAATCAGTAAAACAAACATTACAGATAAGATTTTACCTAACATTTTCATAAACATCCCACCTCCAAAAAAATACTCTGCTATGTAAAACACATAACAGAGTAATTATAAGATTATTTACGATAAAAGTCAATGTTTGCGACAAAACAAAGACATAATAAGGCTGATACTTTGGATTATTTAAGGAGTTCTTCAATGGCACAGATTTTAACACATGTGCAGAAAACATCCATAGCAAGAGACAGATCAGCTACTGTGGGATAAGAAGGTGCAATACGAATATTCTTATCCTCGGGGTCATTTCCGAGAGGATAGGTTGCACCTGCGGGTGTAAGCACAAGGCCTGCTTCTTTGCACATTTTCTCTACCTTCTTTGCAGTGAAGGGATAAACATCGATGCTTACAAAATAGCCGCCGCGGGGTACTGTCCAATTAGCAATATCAAGAGATGCGATATGCTCGTCAAACTTAGAAATTACTGTATCGAAGCGGGGTTTGAGAATCTCGCCGTGCTTCTTCATATGCTCCTTAAGGCCATCAAAATTCTTAAAGAAAAGAAGATGACGAATCATATTGAGCTTATCGTGACCGATTGTCTGTGTTGTATAACGCTTTTTGAGGATTTTAAGGTTGTTTTCGGATGTACCGAGAGCTGCGATACCTGCACCGGGGAATGTTACCTTTGAGGTGGATGCAAAGATAATGGGCATATCGGAATTACCTGCTTTTTCGCACTCTGCCATAAGAGGAAGAAGTGTATCGCCTTCGTCAGAAAGCTCGTGAATGCAGTATGCGTTATCCCACATAATACGGAAATCTTTTGCTGCAGGCTTTAAGTTAGCAAATCTGCGAACTGTCTCGTCAGAAAATGTGATGCCTGTGGGATTGGAATACTTGGGAACACACCAGATACCCTTGATTGAAGCATCCTTTGAAACAAGTTCCTCGATAACATCCATATCGGGACCGTCTTCCTTCATGGGAACTGTAATCATCTCAAAGCCAAAGTATTCTGTGATAGAAAAATGTCTGTCATAGCCGGGTACAGGACAAAGGAACTTTCTGTCCTTAACATTAAACCAAGGCTCCTCTCCTTCTGCTGCAGGTGCAGTCATAAAGCAAGAAATAGTGTCAAACATCATATTAAGGCTGGAGTTACCGCCAACGAAAACCTGAGAAGGCTCTACCTGAAGCATACCTGACATAAGCTCCTTAGCAGCAGGAATACCATCAAGAATACCATAATTGCGGCAATCGAAACCCTGCTGTGAAACACAAAGCTCATCGCAATTGAGAACATTAAGCATTGCAGAAGAAGCATCAAGCTGCTCTGTACAGGGCTTACCTCTGGACATATCAAGAGAAAGACCCATCTGAACATAATTTTCATACTGAGTTTTAAGGGAAGAAAGCTCCTGTGAGAGTTCTTCTTTTGTTAATTTCAAATAAGACATTTTGCTCACGCTCCAAATAAATAATTCATAACCTAAATAAATACAAATGATATATTAACATATTCTTTCGGTTTTTGCAAGATTTGTTTTTAAATCCTGCATACTTTACCATAATACAACCCGTTGACTCGCAACGGGTTGTAGAAAATCAATAATATTTATAGTAACCGTATTTGCCTTTAGCATATTTTTTCTCGGTAAGAGTACATCCTACCTTGAGGAAACCAAGAACTTTACTGTCGGCAAGGGTCATATTCTGTATTGTTTTTTCGATATCACCGTGGGTTGTTACCTTTTCGCGAACTACTACAACATAGCCTGAGATGTAATCCTTGAGGATAAGAGAATCGGTAACGATACCAATGGGAGGAGTATCGATGATGATGTAATCGTAAATATCGTTTACATAATTCATAAGACTCTCAAACTGAGGAGATGCAAGAAGCTCCGAAGGATTGGGAGGAATTGAGCCTGCTGTTAAAACATCGAGGCAAGGAAGGACATTAGGATTAATTACATCGTTGTATGTTTTGAACTTACCAAGGATTTCGGAAAGACCTGCGTTGTTCTGAAGTTTGAGAAGATTGTGGATATTGGGACGACGAAGGTCACAGTCGATAAGAAGTACCTTCTTGCCCATTTTAGAGAAAGAAATAGCAAGGTTAGCGGTTGCTGTAGATTTACCTTCACCCTTTGACCAGGAGGTAACTACAACAATTTTGCTCTCGGATGCAGCCAGAGAGAAAACCAGATTTGTTCTTGCAATTTTATAGCCTTCAACAATAGCAAACTTACTGTCGCCGCTGATAACATTACGGGACTTGTCAACATAATTGCTGTTCTTTTTACCTAAACCTAATTTCATTATCTTCTGGCACCACCTTTCTTAGCGGATCCTTCGGATTCAAAGTCAACAATTTCAGCAAAAACAGGAACCTGATACATTTTGAAAAGATCGTCTGAACTCTTAATTGTTGTATCTACAATCTCAATGATAATTGAAATAAGGATTGAAATAATGAGACCTGCAACAAAGCCTATGAGAGCATATCTTGCCTCGTTGGGAGAAGAGTGCTTTGAAGGTGCACTTGCATCGAAGCCGAGAGGCTGAGCCTTACCGTCGGAATAGTACTCGCTGAATACCTCAGGAGCTTTATCCCTCAAAGAGTTTGCAGTAGTAGCACAAACCTTGGCATCTCCGCCGGTAACGGTGATTGAGAGCACATTTGATTCGCTTACAGGTGAAATAGAAACAGAATATCCTGCAGGAATAATTCTGAGCATATCTTCGCTGTAACGACAAATTGTTGCGAAGTTTTCTGCAAGAGTTGTAGCGGGAGAAACTGCAGAAGCAGACATCTTATCCTGCCCCTCTTCAACTAAGCTTTCTTTTGTGTAGTTAACAACAATTCTTGTGCTGGCTGAAAACTTTTTGTCGATAACATTATCAGCATAAATATATGCACAAAGAGCAGTTACAACAGATACGATTACAACGAGTTTAATATGAGCTACTATCATTTTAAGAATATCGTTAATAGTAATATCTCTCATCTGTACCATCTCCTTACATAATAGTCCTGTATGTGCTGAACACATCCTTATAAGTTTAACCTAAAGAGATGTATTTTTTATTCCAAAATAGAATAATAAGCACATTTAGTTTAATACTTTGATAATTTAATGATTAAATATTATCCGAGAATACTCAGAAGCACACCTGCGGCAACTGCTGAACCGATAACACCGGCAACATTGGGACCCATTGCGTGCATAAGAAGGAAGTTTGAAGGATTCTCGGACTGACCTACCTTATTGGCAACACGGGCTGCCATAGGTACAGCAGACACACCTGCTGAGCCGATAAGGGGATTTACCTTGCCCTTGGTTAAAACATACATAAGTTTGCCGAACAGAACACCGAATGCAGTACCCAGACAGAAGGCTGCAAGGCCGAGTCCGATAATCTTAAGGGTGTCGGCTCTGAGGAACACATCACCTGTTGCGGTAGCACCAACTGTGAGACCCAAGAATATTGTTATGATATTCATAAGCTCGTTCTGGGCTGTTTTGAAGATTCTGTCTACAACTCCGCTCTCTTTGAAGAGGTTTCCGAGCATAAGCATACCAACAAGAGGTGCAGCACTGGGAAGAAGCAGAGCACAAATAATTGTAACAATTATCGGGAAAAGAATTTTTTCAAGTTTAGAAACCGGACGAAGCTGCTGCATAACAACAGCACGCTCTTTTTTAGTTGTAAGAGCCTTCATAATGGGAGGCTGAATAATAGGAACAAGTGCCATATAGGAGTATGCAGCTACGGCGATTGGTCCGAGCAGATGGTCTGCAAGTTTTGATGTAACATAAATTGCAGTAGGACCGTCAGCACCGCCGATGATACCGATAGCACCTGCTTCCTGACCGGTAAATCCTAAGAGAGTAGCAACAATAAATGTAAAGAAAATACCAATCTGAGCTGCTGCTCCGAGTATAAAGCTCTTGGGGTTAGCAATAAGAGGACCAAAGTCGGTCATACATCCGATACCAAGGAATATAAGCGGAGGATAAATACCAAGCTTAACACCCTGATAGAGATAATAAAGGAGTCCGCCGTATTCGGGAACTTTGTAATAATCTATACCATTTAAGGTTTCAATGGCATAAGCCGGTGCCTCGCCTCCGTGACTTGCAAGATATTCGGTGACAGGTACGAGCTCGTTTGAAGGAGCAGCCATAATGGGCGGATAAAGATTGACAATAAGCATACCGAATGCTATGGGAAGAAGCAGAAGCGGTTCGTACTGCTTTTTGATTGCAAGATAAAGAAGAACGCAGGAGACTGCAATCATTACGTAGTTTTTCCAGTTAAGTGCAACGAGACCGGAATCATAATACAGACCGACAAGAGCATCTAAAAAACCTTTAATTATATCCATTTATAGCAGTCCCTCCCATCTCATAGCGGGAATATTCTGTGCAAGAGATGCACTTGCCCACTGATTTTTGCGGGTGTCAGCAGGACGGATTCCCGTAATTCTGACTTTTTTACCCTTTGAGTAGTAAGCTTCAACTGCGGCGGTAATAACCGCTACCGTCTGAAGATCGAGACCTTCTTCAATTTCCGCAGATACCAAGGAAGCTTCCTGAACAACAGTTGCAGGGATTTCCTTTGCTTTTTCTTTATTTGCTTTGGCTTTTTCTGCTTTGCTCTGGGCAGTGCTTACGATAGTTGAATATACCTTGATAATACCGATCAGCAGTAAAAGCACAAGAAAAACAACAACAAATCCTGTGATAAGGATAATAAGTGATTGGTTGTCGGGTGCTTCCTCTGCAGTTTTAGCTGCAGAATTTACAATCTGATTTGCAAAAACATTGGGGATTGTTTGCATAGGCAACTGCCTCCTTAACAGATTATGCTACTTATGTAAAAATGCATAACAAACCTTTTTACCATATAGCATTAGATAATACTATTATATACTATTTTTATTACTTTTCAATAGTAAATGGAAAAAACCGTCGAAAAAATTCGACGGTTTTCATCTTTTTTAAATTACGAGCTGATCAGAAAAAAACATTCTCTTCCGAAGCTTTGTAATTTTTATTTTGAAAAAATTACAAAATAATACAGATAAGTCCGTTGCATCCATCGTTGATTATCTTTTCGATTGTTTCTGTAAGTTTACGACGGGCATCTGTTGGCATACGATAGAGTTTATTGTGCAGACTTTCGTTTACAAGCTCGTTAAGAGATTTGCCGAAAATATCGGAGTTCCAGATTTTGACGGGATCTTCTTCGAATTTTTTGAGAAGAGATTTAACAAGGTCTTCTGATTGCTGTTCACTGCCCACAAGGGGTGTTACCTCTGCACAAGTTTCAATCTTCATCATATGCACAGATGGTGCAGATGCCTTGAGTTTTACTCCGTATTTTCCGCTCTGCTTTACAATCTGCGGTTCTTCTAGGGTAAGTTCTTCCATTGTAGGCATTACGATGCCATAGCCGTTTTCCAGCACATCTTCGTAAGCTTTGGCAATACGCTCATATTTGTCCTTTTTGCCCGAAAGCTCTGAAAAACATCCGAGAAGGGCTTTTTCGTCAGGTATTTCCTGCCCTGTATGCTCAGAGAGAACCTTAAAGAACAACGAACTGTCAAGAACAATACTTAGTCCTGCCCTGCCACTTCCCATATCAAGAGAATTAAGGCGGGATGCCACAATATACTCATTACTGCAAATTCCCTCTGCAACCTGTTGTACTTCTCTGAGCTTTGAAATATTGTTTGCCGAAGAGGTTATGGTAGACAAAACACTTGATCTTAGCCAATGGTCTTTTGGAAGAGCTACCACCCATGAGGGAATATCAATGGAGATTTCCTGTATAGGAAACTCGAAAAGAATTTGTGCAAGAATACGCTTGATCTCTGTTTCGTCCAGCTCTATACAGGATATGGGAATTACGGGCACCATATATTTACCTGCCAACTCCGATGCAAGTCTGACGGAATCTTCCGAGGTAGGTTCCAAGCAGTTAAGGAGCATTACAAAGGGTTTATCGATTTCTTTTAATTCCCTTACGACCCTTTCTTCCGCCTCTATATAATCTTCGCGGGGAATATCGGTTATAGAGCCGTCTGTTGTAATTACCAGACCTATGGTGCTATGGTCTGTTATTACCTTCTTTGTTCCGTATTCTGCGGCTTTGTCAAAGGGAATCTCGGTATCAAACCACGGTGTTTTTACCATTCGGGGTGTATCTTCTTCAATATATCCCAGAGCACTGTCTACTATGTAACCAACGCAATCTATCATTCTGACAGACAGGGTTACGTTATCTGCCAGATCAATCTGTACTGCATCTTCCGGAATAAATTTGGGCTCTGTTGTCATTATTGTTCTGCCTGCGGCTGACTGAGGAAGTTCGTCGTTTGCACGTTCTCTTCTGTAATCATCGCTTATATTAGGAATAACAAGAGTATCCATAAATCGTTTTGTAAAGGTAGATTTACCTGTTCGGACAGGGCCAACCACGCCTATATATATATTACCGCCTGTGCGATTGGCTATATCCTGATAAATGTTTCTTTGTTCCATTCTTTTGCCTCCTGAGAGCTAAAGTTACTGTAATATTAAGTTAAGATCTTACTATCATCACCATACGGGATTCGGAAAGTTCTTCTTCGGATAAATCGTTTTCTTCACAAATAGTGCTTATGGATGCAGAATATCGCTTTGCAATATCCCAGACTTTTTCGCCTTTACTTGCATAATACAGAACGAGAGAATTTCTGTCTGTAGCATTGACGATGTTGTCAGAGCTTACGGCTGATGTAACCTGACAAATCACCTTATCTTTGCCGGTTACTGCAGAAAGACGCAAATCAAGGCGTATTTCCAGCTCGTTATTGTCGCTCATACGGAAGCTCAAAGAGGTGACCGTACAGGTTAAATACTTTGCAAAAGTATAGTCTTTATCAAGAGGCTCAGACAAATCGATATCTATTTGTCGGTCTACACACACAAGTTCTCCGTCTTCGGTAAACCCCAGAATTGATAAATTGATTTTACCGAAGAAATGCAGAGTTTTGTCGTTAACTTCGGCTTTGATTTTAGGTTGGTCATTATAAATATCAAGTATTCTGCAGACTTTTCTATCCCCAAGATGCAGGGATGTTTTGTGAGAAGCTGATACACTAACGGGATGTACACACTGACAAAGATTAAGATGCTCATAGGAAAGTTCAATACTATCTTCTGTTGAATAGGCATCTGTAATGTAGGATATTGTACTTTCTTTATAGCCCATAAGTGACACACAGAGTTTTGCATCAATAGTAAGTGTTGGTTCTTCGGAGAGCATTTCGGATTTTAAAAGCAAATCGTAGTTAAGAATATCTACCTGCAAATCAGAAATATCCCAGTCATTATCCTTAGACTCTATGGACTGAGCAAAAGGAAAAACATAAACAAATCTGTCACACTCTCCGGCCTGTGCATTGCAGATATAAAGCATACGAAGAGTAATTTCACCTTTAACATTAAGCTTACCGCTTGATTTTGAGTAGTCGGTGACAACGGCTGACATTTCGCTTCTGATTATAGATTCAACCGGATTTTTTACACTTAAGGGTACAGATTCTGAGGCAGTAAACTGCTCCTGAGAAAACTCGCAAAGTTCACATAATCTCTCATCTTTGCGAAGAATCTGAAGTATATCTTCTTCGGCATCCTCTGTTATAGAGTCAACTGATTTTGAAATTATAGTTGCATAAATAGTAAAAGCACCATGAACCGTGAGTCTGCGGGGTGTGAGTGCCCTGCAATTTATGTACTCCTGCTTTGCACTGACAAGAATGATATTATCTGAAACCTCGGCATTGACGGGAATTGCGGTTGAAAAAGGTACTGTTTGTTCACAACATCTGAGAGCTTTTTTATTTTGATCGCAATATAGAATTCTGACTACACAGGCTCCGTCCACACGAAGCTCGCCTGCAGAGAATGTTCGGCTGTAAATCTTGGGTGTAATACTGTATTTGAGTATCTTCTCTACATCGGCACAATAATCTGCAAGAGTAAAATCAAGGTCTACAGGTTGTTGTACTGCAGTATTCAGAACTTCGGTTGCATTTGAATAAAGTCGGGTTTTAAGGTTATAGTCCATATTTTTTCTCTCCTTTTATGTTCTAACACCATTCTATTAAGAGAACCTTAAAAATATGCACAAAAAAGAGCCATCGCATAAACGATGACTCTTTTAAAGATTTATTAAATTTTACTTATACTGCTACGGGCTCACCGACAGGAGTGTTAACAGGAAGACCTGCAACATGCTTCTGAATGATTGTTGCATCCTTTACATTGATTTCTGTATCAATGTTGGCATCTGCACAAATCTGAGCTTCGTCTTTAAAGTTTTTCTCAAGACCTGCAACTACCTTCTGAATAAGAGTTGCGTCCTTAACATTAACTGTACCGTTCATATCAGCATCGCCGAGGAAATACTTGCCGGGAGTTGTGCCGGGGTCAGAAGGCTGAGAAGGATTGGAAGGTGTTGTAGGATTAGAGGGAGTTGTGGGATTTGAGGGTTTTGTAGGATTGGAAGGCTGTGTGGGATTTGAAGGTGTTGTAGGAACAGAGGGCTGTGTGGGAGTTGTGGGCTTAGTGGGTGTGTTGCCGCCCTGTGAACCTGAAAGAAGCTTACCTACGCGAGCAAGAGGAACTGTGATATGGTCTGCGTCTTCTTTCTCGTGAGAGTTAGGCTCCTGACCTGTGTAAGGCTTGTCTGCGTTATCCCACATTGAAGGGTCAGCGGGAAGGCTGTTCATACCGGATGTACCGAAGGTGGAAACCTTGATAAGACCGATACCCTGAGATGTAAGGTCGGAAGCAGAAATACCGAGAACATCGAAAGGAATTGCCATTTCGTAGAACATATCGATCTTCTTGGAGTGCTCGGGATCTGTGTAGAAATCAATCCACTTGCTGCTATCGTCAAGAACGTCACCGGGTACACGATTGTTCCACTCACCGTAGCCTTCGTCAATACCCCAGAGGTTCTCACTGATTACCTGATTACCCCAATCAAGCTGAATGGAGGAAATTCTTGTATCGTTATAAACAATCTTACCATCGTCGTTTGCTTTGTAAACGAAGGGACCGTTGGAGCCGTTTGTGGAGAATGCTACAACAGTATCAATGTTAGCATCAAGAGTAATACCGCTGTTCCAGATAGTTGCATCTGTTGTTGTAGAGCCGTCACCTTCGATAGAAGGATCTGTGCTGAGGTAAAGGAATACGGGCATATTGTTGATCCAGAGGTTACCCTGAGAGATGGGATATGTATCGCTGGGTGCTACTGCATCCTGAACATTTGCCATTTCCCACATAAGATAGAGATTCTTGTTATCCCATGCTGCATAGAGAGCATAGTCGTCCATAGCAATTTCGTACATGGAGTTGGGACGATATACACGGGGGTCATCGTTAGCAACGCCCTGTGCGATAAGCATGGAGCTGTCCCAATCGGAGATAGAGCCGTCGATTGTGATATTAGCCTGCTTACCAACCTGACCATTGGGATTTGTGGAGAAATAACCGTCGAGAGCTGCAGATGTTGAACCGTCGCTGTCGCCGCCTGCTGCAGCTTCTTTCTTTGTATATGTAGCAGAGGATGTAACTGTGCCGTTAGCGTTTGTAGCTGAAACAAAGAGAGTTGTTGTGCCGCCAACAGCAGTATTTGCGCCGAGAGTTACATCAACAGAGTCTGTGAAGGACTTCTGTGCACCGCCGTCTACTGTGTAGTAAGCGGAGTCTGCGTTCTTAACTGTAACATTAACTGTAATTGTGTCTGTCTTGAAGGAAGAACCATCCTTCTTGCCGATCATAACGGAAGGCTCAGCAGAAGAAACATCGTAGGTTTCCCACTTGCCTGTATCCATAATGTAGATATTGTTTGCACCGGGATAAGTAAGGTCGGCTGTCTGAGCAGAACCATTGTTAAAGATAACATTTGCGAAAGCCTTATCGGGTGTGTAAGAGTATACACCGTCGCCCTCTGCTGTCATCTTAACTCCGGGCCAACCTGAATTCTGGTCGGATGTGGAGTTCCACATATAGCAATTGGGTGTGCCGTAAGTTGAGGACACCTTAACATAAACTGTATCGCCTGCAGCAGAGACAGATACAGAAGCTATTACCACACAGCTGAGGGTAAGCATCAGCACGAGCAGTAATGAAATTAATTTCTTTGAAAATTTCATAGCAAAAACCTCCTAATTTATTGATTTTATGGTAACAGAAAGGCGTATGTTTTGCAAGATAATTTTTGCAAATTTTTACATTTTAGATAATTTTTAACCATTCGCTTGTTCAAATGTATTCGCACCCGCTCTGAAACGAGAGTTTTATACTGACAGCCTACCAATAACCGCCCCTACAATACACAAAAAGACAGCTCCCTTTACACAAGAGAGCTGTCTGAAATACTCGAAATATTAAATTTATTGTTTAGGTTTTTCTTTTCGGATTTTGTAAAACTTTCGCAAAAAGAAGGATATGAATCGGGGATTCTCTATAAGTACAACTTTCATCTGACACGCCTCCTGAACATATTACAGATAACTATGATTGTTATTGCTGCCACCACAACCACAAACTCGTAAGGCAGACAACTTGCGACCAAAAGCCCTGCGGCAAACCAGATACATCGGCTTGTGCAGAAACATCTCATCAGCATCACCTCTGTGGTATAATATGTAAGGATAAGAAAGTTGTGAAAGATTATATATTGAAAAGGAAAAGAATTATTGATATAATTACCATATCATTATTAAAGGCTGATTTTATGAGAACTATAACTATTAATAAGAACGACGCAAATCAGAGACTTGACAAGTTTCTTACTAAAAGATTTAAAACTATGCCGAAATCTCTGATGTACAAATACATACGCACAAAGTACATAAAGCTCAACGGCAAGAAATGTTCTATTGACGACACTCTTAAAGAGGGAGATGTACTGACCTTTTACATAAAGGACGAGTTCTTTGAGGTTAAATACGATGAGTATGAGTTTATGAAAGCACCGAAAAAGCTTGAGATTGTATATGAGGATGAAAATCTTCTGATACTCGACAAGCCTGAGGGTGTCCTTGCTCATCCCGATAAGACCTATCATTTTGACTCTATGGTAGCAAGGGTACAGCATTATCTTTATGACAAGGGTGAATACGACCCTAAAGCAGAAAACTCCTTTGCACCCGCAATGGCAAATCGTCTTGACAGAAATACAGGCGGACTTATTATTGCAGCTAAAAACTCTATGGCACTCAAGGAGCTCAATGCTCTTATTAAAGAGAGGAATATAAGTAAGCTTTACCTTTGTATCTGCGAGGGTGTACCCAAGAAAAAAGAGGGTGTGCTCACAGGCAGTCTTACAAAGGACGAAAACAAAAATAAGGTAAGTGTAAGCAAAAACTCCGACGATGGCAAGGAGATAAAGACAGCATACAAGGTACTTGACACAAACGGCAAATATTCTCTTGTTGAGATTGATTTGCTTACAGGAAGAACACATCAGATAAGAGCTCACATGGCTTCTATAAAGACTCCTTTGGCGGGAGACCCCAAGTACGGCGGTCATCCTTTGAAGATCAAGGGACATACAGGACAGGCTTTGTACTCTTATAAGCTTGTATTCGGAGAACTGAGTGAAAACTCTCCCCTCTCCTATTTATCACAAAAAGAATTCAGAGCAAAGAAAATATGGTTTGAAAAAGACGGAAAAGTCGCACTTTGACTTTTCCGCCTTATTTTGCATCAATATTTAACCTGCATAAAAGCAGCCATCGTGCCGCGTTTGCCGCAGGTTGCCCGATGTGACCACAAAAGGTCGCTGTTGCACTGTGTACACAGGTCACTTATGACTATATTCTCTTCTTTTACACCTGCTTTGATAAGGATAAGCTTATTGGCAAGAGCAAGGTCAATCATAAATTTATCGGGCTTTTGGGTTTTAGAGATAACGGGTGAATCAGCACCGAAAAGCTTTTGGAATTCATCGGCACAATCAGCACTTACCTCGTAACAACATTTGCCGATAACGGGACCTATGGCACAGATTAAATCTTCGGGATTGGTAGAAAACTCCTCGGTCATTTTTTCTACTACCTTCAAAGAAATTTCGCCTACTGTACCACGCCAACCTGCGTGAGCAAGACCTATGGCTTTTTTCTTTATATCTACGAAGAAAACAGGGGTGCAATCTGCATAGTAGGTTACAAGGGTTACCTCGGGATCGTTTGTAATTAAAGCATCAACAGATGGCATATCAACAGGATTATAAATGCCCACTCCTCTGTTCTCTTTGGTTACTTTTCGGACTATGGTTTCGTGAATCTGCTTAGAAGCAGTCAAAGATTCGTACTCAAAGTCTGCGGCTTTACAGAGCCTTTTGTAATTTTCGTGAACATTTTCGTCCGAGTCACCTCTGCCAAAGGAGAGATTCATAGATGTAAACTCACCTTCGGACACTCCTCCCAGACGGGTTGAAAAAGCGTGATTAACAAAAGGGATTTCTGAAATTTTTTTGTATGTAAGAAAAGGAGTTTCTCCTTCGTGTAAAATCATTGTATCTGAGTAAAAATTCACAAGCGTCACCTCACAGAGCCTATTATATACTAAAATTACTTGCAAGACAATAATATTCGTGGTATAATCTTTGTATACATTAAACTAGGAGGTCCGTGATGTTGGGTAAATACAAAAAACTTCTGGGCACCAATATTCCTCACAATTGTGATTACTGTCAGAACTGTATAGTTGAAGGCGGTAAGAATTTTTGCAAATATAAAAAATCTATCAACAAAAAGGGCAAATGTTCTAAGTTTGACTACAACCCCACAATGAGAAAAATCGCCTCTCCTCTTATTTTAGAAAAGTTTGACGAAAGTGATTTTTCTCTATAATATCACCCTTATAATAAACGAACCTCTCTCGATTACTCGGGAGAGGTTTTTCTTTAGTAGTAGCTTGCAATATGCTGAAGCTTCTGCTTTGCTCGTTTAATATGTCGGGTAACTGTTGAGGGATTTACAGAAAGAGACTTAGCTATATCCTTCATTTTTCTGTCCTTAATATAATACTCAGTGATACAGAAGCGCTGAGTTTCTGTGAGTTCTTCGTTAAGGGCTTTTTTCAGAATAAGAGTCATCTTCTTTTTTTTATCGGTATTTGACACACCTGTATCAAAATATGCAAGAATTGAGGCTCTGTCAAACGCTAACTCATCATTGGCAACAAAATTACGCGGCATCTCGTTTACCTCTTGCAATGGATTCAAGATAGTTTGCTGTGTGAAGACACTCATAGTAAATAATCTGAAGTTTCTGTATATTATCTTCAAGTGTTCTTCGCTCATACATCGATATCTTTTTTAGTTTTTCTTTCATCTTTAAAAGATTTCGTTTTATCTTTTCTGCCTCCTTGTAGTATTCCTGTGACCAAACAAAATAATCCATATACTTTCTTTTCCTTTCGTTAAACTTCATACTCATAACAAATTGGGGCGTATTCGTTATTTTGATGTTCGGAGCATCTCCTGTATATATACTAACAGATATTTTTCATATTTTCAATAGTTTTTCGAATATTTGTTCGGTTTTTGCAAAAAAATTAAAAGCATCGCAAATTTATACGATGCTTTTATAAATAATTATCAACTAAGAAACTCAGGTATTATCGGCAGTTTGTGCTTCTTTTGGTTTTACTTCTTCGTGTGTGGGTGGCTCTAAGATTTTCTTAGTAAACACCACTCCCTCGTACTTCTGCTTAACAAACACCTGACCTGCAAATTCATTTTTGCACTCGGGGCAGACAAAGAAAGCTTTGAAACTTCGGCTCTTTACATTCCACTTGGATTTCTGCACACATCGTGCACCGCATTCGGGACAGTCAAAAAACATCTGAGAGCGGTCTACGAGAGGATTTCGAAGGTCTGTTATATGCTTTGACTTGAAGGTTAATTTACGATAAAACTCGGGGTCTTCTGCATCCTCTACAAACTCATCGAATACTGATTTTTTGTAGAGTTTTTTGAAGCACAAAGCACTAAGCTCTGCGTCGGACAATGCACGATGATGCTCAAACTCCTGACTTATCTGCACAAGTTCAGCACATGTTGAAAGTCCGAGCTGACGAGCCGCACTGCCAACACCTAAAATATGCTCACAGTAACTCTGCAAGTCGCAATATTTTGTAATAAAAGGAAGCTTGTCTGCTCCTGTGAAATAGTTCTGATTTTCGAGGAGTGCAAGTAAATCGGATGTACTCCAGGTCATTAGTACACTGTCGCCCAAAAAATCAGCAAATTCACTTATTGCCTGAGAAAATGTATATTCTGATGCTTTCAAATCATCAAAAGTAAGATTTGTAAGTTTTTTTACAAAAGGGTTCATAAATTTTCCGATAGAGGGCTTTACAAGCACACTGAAGCTGTCAATGATATTTCTGTTATCATCGACTTTTACTGCTCCGAATTCAAATATTTCGTTGATGTACTTGCCGCGTTTTTTGCTGAAAGCAGCATTCCACTCTAAATCGAGAATTACAAAACTCATTTACGAAAAGCCTTCTTCATTCTAAGTTCTTTTGAAAGTATGGTTTTACGCATACGGATGGATTCGGGAGTAACCTCTACAAGTTCGTCATCTGCAATAAACTCAAGGCACTGCTCCAAAGACATAATTGTGGGAGGAATAAGCTTAAGAGCATCGTCGGAGCCTGATGCACGGGTGTTGGTCATATGCTTACGCTTACATACGTTAACCGTCATATCCTCTGACTTGGGATTTTCGCCAACGATCATACCCTCGTAAACATCTACACCTGCACCTATGAAAAGACGACCTCTCTCCTGTGCCTGATAAAGACCATAAGCTACACTCTCGCCTGATTCGTGAGCGATAAGAGAACCTTTGTGACGAGTTATAATCTCGCCCTTTAAGGGTTCGTAGCAATCAAAAACAGAGTTCATAATACCGTTACCGTTTGTATCGGTGAGGAACTCAGGACGATAACCCATAAGACCACGGGAAGGAATTCTGAACTCGATATGAGTCATATTGCTTCCTGCTCTGGCACCCATATTGATAAGCTCACCCTTACGGGAACCGAGTTTTTCCATAACAGGTCCTACATAGTTATCGGGAACTTCAATCATCAGATACTCCATAGGCTCACAGGTCACACCATCGATAACCTTTGTGATAACCTGAGGACGAGAAACCTGAAACTCGTAACCCTGACGACGCATTGTTTCGATAAGAATTGAAAGGTGAAGTTCACCTCTGCCTGACACCTTGAAAGTATCGGTAGAGTCAGTTTCTTCAACTCTTAAGGCAACATTGGTTTCAATCTCGCGGAAAAGTCTGTCGCGAAGATTACGGGAGGTTACAAACTTACCCTCTCTACCTGCAAAGGGGCTGTTATTAACAATAAAGTTCATTGAAACGGTAGGCTCGTCAATCTTAATGAAAGGCAGAGGTTCTACACAATCCACACCACAGATAGTTTCGCCGATATTTATGTCACCTATACCGCTGACACATACGATATCACCGATTGTAGCATTTTCGGTTTCTACACGATTAAGACCCTGAAACTCGTAAAGCTTTGCAATCTTAACCTTTTTCTGTGAGCCGTCAGCACAGCAAAGAACCGCCTGCTGACCTGCTTTAACAGAACCACGCTCTACCCTGCCGATACCGATTCTGCCTACGTATTCATCGTAGTCGATATTAGAAAGAAGAAGCTGAAGACCGCCTTCAGCGTCACCCGTAGGAGCAGGAACCTCCTCAACGATCTTCTCAAAGAGAGGACGCATATCTGTTCCCTGCTCGTGATAATCGAGCATTGCAAAGCCTTCTCTTGCAGAAGCATAAACAACAGGAAATTCAAGCTGATCGTCGTCAGCACCAAGCTCGATAAAGAGGTCAAGCACTTCGTCGATAACCTCTTCGGGTCGGGCACCTGAACGGTCAATTTTATTTACAACAACGATAACCTTTTTCTTGAGTCCCAAAGCTTTTTTGAGAACAAATCTTGTCTGGGGCATACAGCCTTCGAAAGCGTCTACAAGAAGCAGAACGCCGTCTACCATCATAAGAATACGCTCTACCTCACCGCCGAAGTCTGCGTGACCGGGAGTATCAACAATGTTAATCTTAACATCGCCACACATTACTGCTGTATTTTTGGAGAGGATTGTGATACCTCTCTCACGTTCCAGGTCATTAGAGTCCATTACACGCTCTGCAACAACCTCGTTTGAACGGAAGATTCCGCTCTGACGCAGAAGCTGGTCAACAAGTGTTGTTTTGCCGTGGTCAACATGGGCAATAATAGCTACATTTCTTAAATTCTTATTCTCACTCACAATATCATCCCTATTTTATAAAATTCCAATTTAGGATTATATCACAATGCGACATAAAATACTATGGTAATATTATATGAAAATTGTTCTTCATATCGCTGTGATATTAGAAAAGGAAGTATTTATTTTTTCTTTACATTAGAATTAAGTTGTTATATAATATATTATGTATTTTTATAATATATAAAGGAGGAATCCGTATGGGTTATACTATTGCGGAAAAAATCATTAAGGCTCATCTTGTGGAAGGCGAGATGAAGAGGGGTACAGACGTTGCCCTTAAAATTGACCAGACTCTTACTCAGGACGCCACAGGTACTATGGCATACCTTGAGTTTGAGGCTATGGGTGTGCCCAGAGTTAAGACTGAAAGAAGTGTTGCTTACATAGACCACAACACATTACAGACAGGTTTTGAGAATGCTGACGACCACAGATTTATTCAGTCTGTGTGCAAAAAGCACGGCATTTATTTCTCCAGACCCGGTAACGGTATCTGCCATCAGGTACATCTTGAGAGATTCTCTAAGCCCGGCAAAACACTTATCGGTTCTGACAGCCATACTCCCACAGGCGGCGGTATCGGTATGCTTGCTATCGGCGCAGGCGGACTTGATGTTGCTGTTGCTATGGGTGGCGGTGCATACCACATCACAATGCCCGAGATGGTAAGAGTTAACCTTACAGGTAAGCTTCAGCCCTGGGTATCTGCTAAAGACATTATTCTTGAGGTACTCCGTCTTCTCTCTGTTAAAGGCGGTGTTGGCAAGATTATAGAATACGGCGGTGAGGGTGTAAAGACACTTACAGTTCCTGAGAGAGCTACAATCACCAATATGGGTGCAGAGCTTGGTGCTACTACATCTATCTTCCCTGCTGACGAAATCACAAAGTCCTTCCTCGAGGCACAGAATCGCGTAGAGGACTTTACAGAGCTTTTTGCTGACGAGGATGCAGTTTATGACAAGGTTGTTGAGATTGATCTCTCTACTCTTGTTCCTATGGCAGCTTGTCCTCATTCTCCCGATAACATCAAGACCATTGAGGAAATCGGTGCAAAAGAGGTACATCAGGTATGTATTGGTTCTTGTACAAACTCCTCTTACCTTGATCTTATGCGTGTTGCTGCTATCCTTAAGGGTAAGACAGTACACCCCGGTGTGTCTCTTTCTATTGCTCCCGGCTCAAAGCAGGTATTCAATATGCTTGCTCAGAACGGCGCTATGGCTGATCTTATTGCAGCAGGTGCAAGAATTCTTGAGTGTGCTTGCGGTCCTTGTATCGGCATGGGTCAATCCCCCAACTCTGCAGGTATCTCCCTCAGAACCTTTAACAGAAACTTTGAAGGCAGAAGCGGTACTGCTGACGGTCAGATTTACCTTGTATCTCCTGAGACTGCTGCTGCATCTGCACTTACAGGTGTATTCACAGACCCCAGAACTCTTGGCGAGGCTGTTGAGATTAAGCTTCCCAAGAAATTCCTCATTAACGACAATATGATTATCGAGCCTGCTACTGAGGCTGAGATGGATTCTGTTGAGGTACTCCGCGGTCCCAACATCAAGCCCTTCCCCACAACCAAGCCCATGGAGGAAACTATTGAGGCTTCTGTTGCTCTTAAAGTTCAGGATAACATCACAACAGACCATATTATGCCTGCAGGTGCAAAGATTCTCCCCCTGCGCAGTAACATTCCTGCAATCTCTGAGCACTGCTTCACAGTTTGCGACAAGGAGTTCCCTGCAAGAGCAAAGGCACTTGGTTCTTCTATCATCGTAGGCGGCAACAACTATGGCCAGGGTTCTTCCAGAGAGCACGCAGCACTTGCTCCTCTTTACCTCGGCGTTAAGGCTGTGCTTGTAAAGAGCTTTGCAAGAATTCACAGAGCTAACCTTATCAATGCAGGTATTCTTCCCCTTGAGTTTGCAAATGAGGCTGACTACGATGAAATCGCTCTCGGCAACGAAATTGTTATGCCTGAGGTTCGTGACATCATCACAAAGGGTGGCGATGTAATCATTGAGAACAAAACTACAGGCAAGACTATTGTTGCAAAGTGTGAGCTCACACAGAGAATGAGAGATATCATTCTTGCAGGCGGTCTCTTAAACTATACAAAGGAGCAGAACAATGGATAAGATTAAAATGACCACCCCTCTCGTTGAGATGGATGGCGACGAAATGACAAGAATTATCTGGTCTATGATTAAAGAGGAGCTTATTCTCCCCTTTGTTGACCTTAATTCCGAATATTATGACTTAGGCCTTGAAAACAGAAATGCAACAGACGACCAGGTTACTGTTGACAGTGCAGAGGCTACAAAGAAATACGGTGTTGCAGTTAAGTGTGCTACAATCACACCCAATGCTGCAAGAATGACAGAATATGACTTAAAGCAGATGTGGAAATCTCCCAACGGCACTATCAGAGCTATTCTTGACGGTACTGTTTTCAGAGCACCTATTCTTGTTAAGGGTGTTGTTCCCTTCATTCCCACTTGGACAAAGCCCATTACAATCGCAAGACACGCATACGGTGATGTTTATAAGAATACAGAAATGAAAGCTCCTGCAGGCTCTAAGGCTGAGCTTTGTGTAACAGATGCTAACGGTGTAGAAACCCGCTCTACAATTATGGAGTTCAAGGGTGACGGCATTGTTCAGGGTATGCACAACACTGACAAGAGCATTTCTTCTTTTGCTCGCAGCTGCTTTAACTACGCTCTTGCTACAAAACAGGATGTATGGTTCTCATCCAAGGACACAATCAGCAAGATTTACGACCACAACTTTAAGGATATCTTCCAGGATATTTATGATAATGAGTACAAAGAGAAGTTTGAGGCCGCAGGCATCGAGTACTTCTACACACTTATTGACGATGCTGTTGCTCGTGTAATCAGAAGCAACGGCGGTTACATCTGGGCTTGCAAAAACTATGACGGCGATGTTATGAGCGATATGGTTGCTACTGCATTCGGCTCTCTTGCTATGATGACCAGTGTACTTGTATCTCCTGATGGTGTTTACGAGTACGAGGCAGCACACGGTACAGTTCAGCGCCACTACTACAAGCACCTCAAAGGTGAAGAAACATCTACAAACTCTGTTGCAACAATCTTTGCCTGGAGCGGTGCTCTCAGAAAACGCGGTGAGCTCGATGGTAACAACGAACTCATGCACTTTGCAGATATGCTTGAGAAAGCTACAACAGATACTATTGAAAGCGGTATTATGACCGGTGACCTCTACCTTATCTCTACATTGGAGGAGAAAAAGAAGGTTAATACTCAGGATTTCCTCAAAGAAATCGGAAAGAAACTGGCTACACTTATGGCTTAAAACTTTTAAAGGAGGATTATTATGAGCAAACTCACAGGACAAATTTCTATGCCTGTTATCCGTAGATTGCCTAAATATTACAGATGTCTTTGCAGTCTTGAACAAAGTGGTGCCCAAAAAATATCCTCACGAAAACTTGCGGAGGCTATGAATATCACCGCATCTCAGGTAAGACAGGACCTTAACTGCTTTGGTGGTTTTGGTCAGCAGGGCTATGGCTACTATGTTACTCATTTGCGTGAAGAGATCGCAAAGCTTCTTGGTATTGACACCATAAAAAACGCGATCATTTACGGCATCGGTAATTTAGGCAGAGCTGTGCTTTATCACTTTGATTTTGAAAAGTTCGGTTTTAAGCTTATGGGACTTTTTGATAAAAACCCTGAGCTTATTGATACTGAGCTTGCAGGCTTTAAAATCACCTCGCCTGATGAAATCAATAATTTTATGAGCAAGAATCACATTGATGCGGCTATTCTATGCTTACCTACCATTACTGCTGAGGAGGTTATCGATAACCTTTACAACGCAGGAATCCGAGCTTTTCTTAATTTCAGCCATTTTGATATTGTTTCCAAATATCCCGACTGTGTGGTTGAAAATGTTCACTTAAGCGAAAGTCTGATGACACTTGCTTATCTTATGAGAAGCCACGAAGAAGATTAAGATTTACAAATCAAAACACCCGAAGAAGAATTCTAAAGTTCTTTTTCGGGTGTTTTTTTATAAATTTATGATTTCTGTAAGTTCATCTATAATCGTAGCCGATGTTTTTGCAAATTCCCGACGACTCTGATGGCCCTTGGTTGTGAGAATACAATCTGCTGAGAGAGAAGCTGCCATTTGAAAATCGGCTACGCAATCCCCTATAACTAATGTATCACCTGGGGCTATGTCATTATCCTTTAAATACTCCTGTGCAAGATGTGTTTTGTCACCTGCATTATAATCGGACAATGCAAGTACTGTATCGAAATAATGAGATATTCCGAGTGTTCTGAGTTTTTCTGTTACCTTGCTCTTATGAGAAGCAGAAACAACAATCTGTATCATACCCATTGATTTAAAATAATTGAGTACATCCTCTGCGCCGTTCATTAAAGGATTTGGCGACAAGTGTTTTTCATATCCCGTTGCAAATTCCGCAATTGCTTCTTCCGGAGTGATAGTGTCAGGCACAAAAACTTTTTGATAAAATTTCCAGATGGGCGTATCAACTGCATCGTAATACTTATTGATATCGATTTTAGGCTGAGCTCGTTTTAAAAGCATATCATTAACTGCACCAAGTGCGGCTTTAACATCATCAATAAGAGTGCCGTTGAAATCCCAGATGATTGCTTTATATTTTTTCATATAAATCACCTCATCACATTCTTATATCAAGACCAAAATCTTCGATTGCTTTCAAAATAAATTTTGCTTCATCGGAGTCGGTCTTAATAAAATACTTATTGAAATTGGAGGTGTTTATGTTTTTATCCTTGAAAACACGCAAACACCAATAGGCAGGAATATAAAAAGGATAGAAAACCCTGAATTTCCTGGCACTTGGAAATCTTGAACATATATGGAGATAATCGGGGAAAATCTTATGAACGATATATTTAATGCCACTTTGTTTTTTTCCTGTGTTGTGCTCTTTTCTGATATTTGTTTGTATAAACGAATTACGCATAAGTCCAAAGGTAGAAGAAGAAAGCACAAACTGAGCTGCGGGTGTGTCGGTATCGGGATTATCGCTTAAAAACCAACTGTCACAAAGAGATATTATTTTTTGTTCGAATTGGGAAAGACAGATTTTTTCAAGTCCTTTGTTTACGATTTCTCTGTTAAGTTTTGATTTTTCTGCTTTTAAAAAGAGAAAAACATCCATAAGCATTCTAAGTCCTGCACCAGCTTTTTCTATGTGCTTAGCAAGGTGCTCCAGCATATAAAGATATTGGTCTTCCAGGCTCATTATATATGCTGTGTCTGTTTCCTCTAATCGATTCCAGACCTCTGTAAAAAAACGGTGAGCTTTGCTGCGAGGTGGCAAAAGATAAGCATGCATTTCGTAATGATGAAAAGGCGGTTTTAAAAAATTAAGCTCGTTATCAACTTCCATAGAAAGCTTGTAGTTTATTTCTTTGAAAAGATTGATTATCTGTTTTTTATCCTCTTCTCTGTAAAGAATATCCACATCGGACATAGTACGCATATTTGGTAAAGGATAATAGTGCTTTAACACCATACCCTTAAGAACAACTACTTTAAGTCCCCTGGCTTTACACATTTTAAGTATCTTATCTGTTTCAAACTGGATATTTGATTCAAGAATAAGCTCACTACGCTGTATATCTTTAAACTCCTTCATAATCTCCTTTGGTGGTAAATCCTCAGGAGAAAGTTTATCAAGAGCATAGCAGGTCATACCCACAACAGAGTGAAGATTTGCTACATAAAAAACCGAAGCCCAATCGGTATTCCTATTGGGCTTTGGAGGTTGTGAATTATTAAGGACAGAAGAAAGCAACCGTAGTAAATATTTATAGCTTTCTTTATATTTCAGATCAGATGGTTTCATTTAATCCATACACCTTAATTTTTCCTTCTACAATTCTTACCTCTTTGTTGCAAACATCGTTTGCTGCTTTTTTGTGAGAAATAAGAATGCAGGTTTTGTCGGAAAGTTTCTTAATATTTTCGAGGAGCTGAAGCTCGGTTGATTCATCAAGAGCAGATGTTGCTTCGTCAAGAAGAATTACAGGTGAGCCTGAAAGAATTGCTCTTGCAATAGCCACTCTTTGCACCTGACCTTCGGAAAGGCCAAGACCTTTCTCACCGATTACAGTATCGAGTCCCTGAGGTAAGTCACGAATAAATCCTGCACATGCAAAATCGATTGCTTTCCAGATTTCTTCGTCTGTTGCGGTATCGTTTATGAAGGTGATATTTTCTCTTAATGTGCCGGAAAGAAGGAAATTACCCTGCGGTACATAAGAGAAGAGTGAACGAAGATTGCGGTCAATCACAAGCTTTGTTCCGTCGTTCATTTTAAGATAGATAGAACCGCTCTCAATGTTAAATACTCCGAGAAGAAGTTTTAAAAGAGTACTCTTACCAATACCGGAGATGCCTGTCATAACAACAAGGTCACACTTATTAATAGTAAGACTTGTGTTGTCAAAGATAAGGTCTCTGTCGTATTTGAAGGTAATGTTATCGAACTCTATGGATTCAAGATTATTGTAAAGCTGAGTTACATCAATGTCAGTATCGTTGTACTCAATCTCATCGTCAATTTCTTCAAATTCCATAATTCTTTCTGCAGAACCTAACGCAGAATAATATGCAGGAAGAATACTTGTAAGGGAATTTATGGGAACACTTATCTGATTGATAAGCGAAAGCACCTGAGAAAGAACACCGTATGTTATAACAGAGTCACCCTCGATAATTTTAACGGCACAATAGAACAATCCGAAAAGGTATGCTGCTCTGAAAGCAAGGTTAAAAGAACTGTGAGTAATAAGAGAAACAATGTTACGCTTTGCTTTTCTCTTATAATTGATTTCCTGCAAATCGCCTGCAGTATCAACTACCTTTTTCTCTGCGCTGAAAACTTTGACTACAAGAAGACTTAAGAGAGTCTCCTGCATAAAAGATCTTACCTTACCGTCGGTTTCCATAATCTGATTATGATAGCTCTTCATTTTTTTCTTAAAAAATGAAGACACTACAAAAACAAAGATTCCAACAGAGAAAAACATAACAGCAAACAATATATCAATGCTGACAAGAACAACAAGAATACCGATAAGTTTTGCAAGGGTATAAGACAGTGTAGGAATAATTCCTGTTATTGCACCTGTGACTGCTCCAACATCGTTATTGATACGATTAAGCATTTCTCCTGTATGATACTTTGTTACTTTGGCATAATCCTTGTGTAAAAGAGTGCTGTAAATCCTTGTTCTCATATCAATTGTAAGACGGGCAGTAACCCTGAAAACAAGATGTTTATCAATTATCTGGATTATAATCTGAAGCAGTACAATGGCTGCAAAAAATATACCCCAGAACACAACGCCATCAAAACGCTCTTCTACCGAAATTCTGGAATTTGTTGCAGAGTTCACAACAAACCTGAGCATATAAGAAACAGCAACCGCAGCGCCTGCCAGAAGAATATTCATAACAGCAATAAGTATTATAAATATGTGCTGTTTTTTTGATACCGTGATTATCCATTTAAGAGCTCTGCTGTCTGTGAGAGTTTTTAATATATTTTTTAGGGAGAATTTCTTTTCCACTCTATATCACATCCCTATAATTAAATATAACAAACAAGGCCGCACAGGTGGCTGTACGGCTTGTCAGCATAATTTTATTTATTACTCTTCCAGAAGATCTGCTTCGCGAAGATGTGCAACGAAATTTTCTACATCTTTCTTAGCTGTTGCTTCATCTACCTCGTACTGAGCAAGCATTGCTGCTACCACAGCATCGATAGTTGTTTCACTCTCAAGAGCCTGCCAGAGAAATGCACCTGCTTCGTTTAAGTTAATCATACCGTTAAAATCTGCAACTGCTGCACCAACAGGAACAACTACAAAACAATCTGCAACTTTTCTGAGCATAAAATTTTCTTTGATTTTCATAATATGTATCTCCTAAAATTTATTTTACTATCTGAAATGCAGCTTCGACCGCTTCGTCGTTATCTGCACAATATAGTTTATACACAGGGTAATTAGTAAGAATCTCTGACATCATAGAGAGAAGTCTGTCTCTTGCTTTAGCAGAAACCCTTTTGTGTGTCTGACGCATAAGCAAGACTATCGCCTGACGGGTATCAAGACGAACAAGCTTATTTTCACTACTTCGTTCTATAAAAACTATAGCACCAAGCTCCCCTTTTTCGTTAAGGTGAATGTTTGTGCCTCCCGAAAAAGGTGAACCGTATATAATGCATTTGCCATCAATAATACGGAAAGACGGTTTATCATCATTAATAACACGAGCTTTATCCGGAAAGAGTCTGCACCACTTTTTTGCATGAGTAGACTTACCTACTCCTGAATCTGCAGAAAAAAGATAAACTTTATCTTCGTACTTAAGAGCAGAGCTGTGAATATAACTGCCAAAAAAACGAATAAGACGGGAATTGAACATATTACATAAAACCATATTTTCTGAAATCGGTTCTGTAATATCTACTCCGTTTTCGACAAAATAATCAATATATTCCTGTTTGATGTCAAGGACTATATCAGGTTCTGCGTCATCAGATACAAGATACGGAGCATACCAATGAGCTGTTTCCTCGTATTTAAGAGGCATTTCTACAATTACATCGGCTATTTTAAATTTAGGCATAATCTGTTCTCCCGCATCAGAAAATAACTTCTGTACCTACAAAGAGGATATTTTTGAATCCTGCACAGAATTTCTGAATCTGAGTAGCATCCTTAACATTAACGCCGCCTACGCCATCGCAGTTAGCAAGGAAAAGCTGGTCTCTGTCCAGTCTTCCAAGGTCTGCTGCATATTTCTGAATTGCGGTGGCATCCTTAACGGTTATATTGCCTGAAAGGTCGGAGTCACCGATAAGATAAACCTTTTGGGGTTCTGTATTCCCTTCGGTAGTGGTAACTGTTGTTTCAGTTGTAGGAAATGTTTCGGGCTCACTTACTGTTACGGTTGTAGGCATTGTTTCGTCTTGCGAAGCGGATGTTACTACCGATGTAGGTTCAACCTCGTCAACAGATGTAGTTGTTGTCGGGAAAATTGCGTGATCACCCAAAGAAATGAAAGGAATATTGTGTTCTTCTGCGTAATTCTGAGCATAAGTAAAGTTCCAGCCGAGAATTCGCATATTCTCATTACCTTTAAAAGCATCGGGACTGATTGATGTAACCGAAGGATTGATAATAATATCACGAAGATTCGTGCAATTAATAAAGGCTTTATCGGAAATGATTTCGATTCCTTTTGGGATTGTAACATTTTGTAAAGAAATACAACCGTTAAAACAGTTTCTGGGAATTTCTTTAAGAGATGTGTCGGTTGAAAATTCAATATAACTCAGTGTTGAACAGCCATAAAAAGCATTTGGGCCTATTTCTGTGACTGTGTTTGGAATTGTTACGGACTCGAGAGAAGTGCAACCATAAAAAGCATTCATACCAATAGACTTGACAGTTGCAGGAATCTCAACATAGGTTAAGAAGTCGTTATTAAGGAAAGTGTTATTGTTAATCTTTGTAACAGGCTTTGACTGAAAAAGCGCGGGAATTCTGACACGGTCAGATGTTCCGTTATACCCTGCAACAAAATATTCCTGAGCATTAGCTGTGTTTTTTTCGTATTTCCAATCGCCGTCTTCAATGTAAGTTGCAGAAGAAGCAGAGAAAAAAGTAAGAGCAAATACGGAAAAAGTAAGAACAACAGTTAACATAAATACAATAAGCTTTTTCTTCATAATTACACAAACCCTTATTTTAATTTATTATCTTATTTATTATATCAAACAACAAGGATAAAATCAATATTAAAGAGGAATTTAGTAAGCATAAAAATAAGGGTGGATGCCTGAGCATCCACCCTATTTTTTAGTTTAGAATCAAATTTTCAAATAAGAAACTCTTATGCGAAAGGATCGTAGCTGAGATCATCGTCGCCATCGATTTCGGGGTTATTAAAGCCACCCTCGTTTTCGTTGCCGCCGCCACCATTGCTGACAGTAGCAAGAATATTCTTAAATTCAAACTTGATCACTTCAATATACGGCTCTTCGTATTTCATGATATTCTACCTCCTGCCAAAACTTTATTTAAGTTTAACACACATTATTCTTATTGTCAAGAACAATAATGATTAATTGAATAAAGTATTGTTAGTTTTCTACCTGGGATGTACCGATTGTGTAGAAGTTAAGAGTCTGTACATTACCGATGTAAGTAGTTGTTACACCATCAGGTGTTGTAATAGTTACATAAGAATATACATTATAGAATCTCTTCTGGTTAGCCATTGTATTGCTAAGGCTTAATGTGAACATATATCTGTTCTTGTTAGAAGTGTCGAAACCGGACAGATCGTATACTGTACAGTATGTACCTGTAGATGTCATAACAGGCTTCTTGTAGCCATCGAGAACTTCGTTCAGGAGGATATCGTGGTCTGTTGCAACACCGTAGTTCTTATTCTGAGCTGCCTTGAGTGCATCCTCAAATGTGGGATACTTGTCAGTGCCGGGTTCGAAGGAACCTACCTGCTCAAGAATAGTACCAAAGTTAACTGTGTAGCCTTTTTCTCTGAGTGTCTTGATTGTTACATGAGCACCCATCTCTTCATCTCTACCGGGCTCCTTGCTGGGTACAAATGTAGTACCATTGTAGAAGTAAGGTGTGAGAATGTTGTTAACAAAGCTTACGTTAACTCTGTCGACCTTATTAGAACCGTCTTCGTTAGATGTCTGTTCACGACCGTATACAGCAGGATCTGTGAAGATCTGGAAGTCGTACTTATCAACTTCGATATAGTTGATGTTCATATCAGCTGTTACACGGTAACCATAGTGAGGACCATATGTGAGGATAATATCAATACCCTGATCATACTTACCGTTGTTATTGATGTCGTTGTACCAGAAGCCCTTAAGGCTTATATCGTACTCTTCACCAAGGATATCGCGGATATCGAATGTGCAGAGTTCGCCGAATACCTTCTGAACAACAATTACCTGGTCACCAACCTGAGATGTGATTGTGTAGAGTGTATCAGGCTGTGTAGCCCAGAGTACGAAGGTTGTATCATCGTACATTGCCTTGTTGATTACCCAAGTTGTATCCTTCTTGAGATCTTCAACATGAGGTGCATTTGCAAGAATTGTGTTGATCCAACCATCACCTGAGATGTAAGCAGGTGTGTAAGGTGTGAAGTTGTTTCCTGCAAAGCCTTCAATCTCTTCGTAAGAGAGTGTGTAAGGAACATAGTATGTCTTAACCTTACCGTTACGGTCGTTGTAGTTGTACTCGAGAGTAACTTCAGCAGATACAGGCATGAGGTCTGAATAGAGAGTCATGCTATGAACATCAGCCTTAACTGTATACTCGAACTGGAAGTAAACCATATCGTTACGTCCGATAACAGTACCCTTATTATCGTAGATGTTGTCGTAGGAATCTACACCAACTTCTTCGAAGGAAGTGAGACCATACTTATCCTTAGCCTGAACATACCAAGCAAAGAACTTGTCTGCACCGAGAGCATCAGTAGCAATTGTAATGATAAGCTTGTCGCCTACACGAGCCTGGATTGCAGCGGACTCTGTACGAGTAAGAGCAACCTCAGCACCCATTGTTACATTCTTAATGCCAACATAAAGCTCTGCGTTACCGCCGTGAGCCTTAGGAATGAGACTGGATGTAGTACCAACACCTGTGTAGATGTAGTGGTTTACATAGAAGCTTTCCTTATCAAGTTCTTCGAATACTGCTGTGTAAGTAGCACCAACAGCGGATGTTGCAACATAAGAGATGTTTGTTGAGAAGAGCATACCATTCTGTGAATACCAACCAACAAATCTGTAACCTGCCTTAGGAACAGCTGTGAGTGTGAAATTAGTACCACGGAAGATGTCTATGTTCTGCTCTGTAGCATTTACATAAGCTTCACCGTATGTAGCCTTATTCACGGGCTCTGTTTCGTTGATTGTGATATTCTCTTCAACTTTAAGACCAACATTTACAGAAACATTGATGTCAACGTTAAGGTCGCTATCGCCGTACCACTCACCGTCGTAACGGTTGCTGTTCATAGCTTCGTAAGAGAAGTATGCACGCTGGTTCTTGTAAGGAGCAAGGATACCGGTCCAGAGAGCAGAATCCTTATCGTGAAGCTCGTAAGAGTAGCAAGAACCGAGAAGCTTACCTGATGCATCATAGATGAAGCACTGTACATAGTAGTCGCCGTTGAGTACACCTTCGTGTACACTCTTATTACCAGCCTGAATAATGTAGAGAGCGTTATCATCGGTAAGTTTGTCATTGATAGACTCAATGTTTGTGCCGAAGATATCAGTCTTAAGACCGGAGTAGTCTGTATACTGAACAAAGTTGTAGTCCTTGAGAGTTACAGATGTACCGTTAAGTCTGTCAGCATTGTACTTGTCGTTAGTATTCTTAACAACAAATGTGATGTTTTCGTTACCGTCTTCAAGAAGAGCGATGAAGTCATAGTAGTCGTAAGTCTGGATTGTTGTGTAATCTACAACGATTGTATCCATATTGCTGGAATCATTTACATTAGGTGCATAGTTACCAAATACAATACCGGATACGTTGAGACCTGCAGGAGATGTAAGTTCAACGAATGTGTAGTAAACACCGTCAAGACCTGCGATGGGAACCATGAGCTGACCGGGATACTGACCGTACTGCTCGTACTCTGTTACATTCTGGCCGTTGTTGTACCATGTGTAAACAGAAATGTATTTATCCCAGTTTTCAATGTTCTTGTCGATAACAGAGTAAACAGTTACCTGCTCAACGCCATTAGCAGCAAGCCACTCTTCTGTGTGGTAATAAACAGGAACAACTGTGGAGTTATCCTGAGTAAAGATGTAAGAACCTGAGTAGAGACCGTTACCCATATTGGAAGCAAATACGAACTCTGTACCGTTGATTACCCAACCATATACATAGTAGTCGTAAGTTCCGAAACCGTTACGGTTAACCTGAGTTGAGAATGTTACTGCAGTTTCGGGAATAACAGCTGCAATCTGATGAGTCTGATATCCGTTTACCTTAACAACTGTATCTGTATCAAAGTAAGTCTTACCTACTCTGTCGTTGTTGGTAACCATTGTATTATCAGCACTGTTTGTTCCTCTACCGTCGGTAGCAATAACATTGATTGTGGTTTCCTTAGAGAGTACTTCCCACCAGAAGCCGTTTTCTTCACCAACCTTACCGTCGGGATCGAAGGTGAACTTAACATCGTAATTTGCCTCTAAATCGTTGGTATCGATTTCTACCTTAACCTGATTAGGTGTTGACAAGATTTCACCTGTGGGAATAAGAACCTGAGGATTATCGGTCTTATTAGCAGTTTCTGCGTTCCAGAAGTGTGAAAGCTCGTTTGTGGGGTTAACATAGATGTAACCGTCACCTGTGCTTGTTACAGAGATTGTAATGCTGTAAGTGCCATCAGGATTCTCTGTAAACTTCTCGAGGTCATATGTTGTGTGATTGATACCATTCCAAGCACCCTGGAGATAATAACCGGGTTCTACATAAGTAGTGGGTTTCTTATTTCCGTTGCTGTAAAGGTTAGGTGTAACATCACTGAATTCAACCTGAGCCTGGTTAGAACCATTGTTAAACTGGAGGTTTGTAATATCGTAAGGAACATATCCTACATAATATCCGGAAACAGGATCGATTTCCATCTTTGTTCCGGGCCACTGGTCTGTCTCGAGCTGGCTACCCCAATAGTAGATGTAGCATTCATTCCAGTTAGCTTCGTTATCAAGGTAGATCTTACGATATGCCTCAATGTAATTAGCTGTTGCTGTTACATCGCCTGTAATAACAATATTGAATGTCTTATCAAAGCGAGTTGAATTATCAGCGGGACTGTATTCGCCCTCGATATTCCAGCTATCAAAGATGTAGCGAGGATCGGTAGCCTTTGCGGTAAGTGTTACAGTATCGTACTGATTGAGCTTCATTGAAGATGAGCCTTCAGTTGTGATGTTGTTGTTACCGGATGTTGCAGAAGCTGTACCTGCACCTACAGGATTTACCTGTGCTGTAAGGGTTACTTCCTTAACCTGCTGCCACTCGATTGCGATTTCGTGATTTTCCTTAACACTAGCAAAGGTGTAAGAGCTCTTGTAGAACTCACCTGTTTCGTCAATTACCCATCTTCTGATTGCATAGCCATCCTTAGCTACTGCTGTGATAGTTGCATTCTCGCCTGCAAATACGGTGATTGCATCACCCTCTGCGTTGAGAACTGTATCGCCGTAGTAGAGAGTACCTGCGTTCTGATCGTAAGGATGAACTGTGATTGTGTAGCTGAGCTTACGCTCGAACTGAACTTCAAGTTCAACATCCTCTACAATAGAAGTGAGTGTGAGTGCTTTTGCAGTAATTGACTGGTTAGTGTTTGTGAAGAGTACATCGCCGTTTGCAATAATGCCGGAAATGTAGTAGTTGTTGGGAGCAGATACGCTGATATCTGCCTTGCCATTATGACTAACCTGAGCTGTACCGGAAGCAGTTGTGATTGTTGTGGAGTTAACAACTACTGTACCGGGCATACCTGTCTGAGTTACCTTAACAAGATGGAATGCCTGAAGTTCAAGTGCATCATAAGCATCCTGAAGGAAGATTTCTGCTTCGTCGATATCATCCTGAGTTGATGTGCTGCTACCGACAATTTCCTTAGCATATTCGTATGCTTCTACGAACATATCCCAAGAATCTTCTGTGTACATATTGTCAGGATTTACACCATTGTTGTAGGTGTGTGTCATAACGTCAATAAGATCAAGGAGGTCTCTACGAACAGTAACTCTTACATTGTTACCGCCACCATCATAGAGCCATACTTCCTCAACGCCTGCCCAAGTACCATTCTTGTAAAGCACATTCTGAAGTGTGAAGTCAGCAGACTGGAGGCTAAGTGAAGGTGTACCGGACCAGTTACCGTTACTATAGTATGTAGTACCATTAGTAGACTGGCTGGAGGTTGTGCTGGGTGTGAATGTGGGATATGAACTGTTGTAGTCGGTTCTGAATGCAGCTGCTGTATTCCAAATATTATCGTAATCATTCTGCTCATCCTTCATGAAGAGGATTGATCCGGTATTGGATACATAAGCATACCAGTAATTTGTAGAACCGATTCTTGTCATGGTGTAATGTGTTGCACCCTTTGTTGTACAGCCGTTGTCACCATTCCAGATGTTACCTGCTGCTGTATAAAGGTGTACACTTGACCAGTTAAGAGTATTTTCGAATACTACAAGATTACCTGTTCCTGCGGGAACGCCATTGTTACCATTTGTAAGGTTAGCAATAACGGAATCATAGTAGCCTCTTGTCATCTCAAGCTCGTTGGATGTCTTCCAATTTACACCATGGAAGTTTGTTGTAGCGGGCTGCTTTGTACCGGGTGCGTTACCTGCGGGATAGTTTGTGTTTGTTCCGTCAGATTCCTTAATAAAGAGATACTCATAACCGGAAACTGAGTAGGAATGAACTGTAAGGTTTACTCCCTCACCGAATGTTGCTGTTGCATTGATATCGGATGTGGGTCTGATTGTAATTGTAGAGCTTGTTGTAGAGCCAGAAACAATTTCGAAGGAGCCGGAGATTGTCCAACGCTTGAAGTTGTTCTCGCCTGTTGCTTTAGCTGTAAGTGTAACTACATCGTCGTAGCGTACGCTTGACTTATTTGTAGAAGCTGTACCGCCCTGACTTGCGTTTACATTAATGTAGTAGAGGTTACCCTCGTACTGTGCTTCAACAGTGATGCTGGATGTAACATTTGTGAACTCTCTGCTCCAACCAATGAACTGATAGTTAGGACGAGAGGGATTTGCAGGAGCTGTTGCTGCACCGCCGTACTCAACCTGCTCGGTCTTGAGAACGTTGCCGTTCCAATCTACGAATGTTACAGTGAAAGAGCTTGTGCTCTGTGCATACTTTGCTGTTACAACAGTGTTCTCTGTGATGTAGGAGAAGTCCTTATCCCAACCTGTGAAGGTATATGTAATACCATTCTCGGTTTCTCTGTAGGGATTTGCAGGAGCTGTTGCAGGTTTACCGCGCTCAACATCCTGAGTCTTAAGAACTGTACCGTCCCAGTCCTGGAAGGTTACGGTGTACTTAGGTGCACCATACTTAACCTGAAGCTGTTTGGTCTGCTTGTTGAACTCGAATGTGTACTGACCGCCTGTTGCGTTAAGTGTTACGTTACCTGCTGAGCCTGATGCTGACCACCAGCCGCCTGTTGAATCGAAAATTTCGCCATCGTTACCATAGAATACATCCTGATAGAGATTCTTGAACTCATATACGCCCTGTGCAAGGTTAATTGTATATGTATATACATTACCATTTGTAGCGGACTGAGTCATGGGAACCCATCCCCAAGATGTAAAGTCACCGCCGATGTAAACAGTTGTGTTAAGGATAGATGCGATAAATGTTGTATCGCCTTCGATTCTGTAGTTGTTTACGATCTGGCCGTTACCGGTGTGCCAACCCTGTAAGGTCTCGCCTGCTGCCAGGTATGCACCTACATTAGTGGGAGGTGTTGCATTTGTACCGTAGGCAATAGTACCGGTCTTGATAACTTCGCCCTTAACAATCCAATATACATTGTATCTTACAACGCTTGATGTGTACTGTGCTGTAACGGTCATATTACCTGTTACATAGCTGGGATTGGGGCTCCAACCCTTGAACTCGTATGAGTAACCATTATCAGCAGCTCTGTAAGGAATAACGGTTGTGAATGCGGGATTACCATATTCAACATATGCAATATCGAGAACCGCACCATTGTAATCCTTGAATGTAACTTTATAAATCTGCTTGATCTCGTTGTATACGGGATATACATCAAGATCAGACATTACAGCGGAGAAGTTCTTATCCCAACCTGTGAATACGAACTTGAATTCTGCTGTTTCAGCTCTTGCGGGACCCTCGGGAGCAGTAGCAGGTGAACCTGCTGTAACTGTTTCTTCCTTGAGAAGCTTGGAGCCGTCGTAGTTCCAGAACTTAACTGTGAAGAGCTGGTTATTGTCTGCAAATTTAGCATAAAGAGTAATCTCACCTGTAATTACAGTATTGTAGAGATCGAACATTTCGCCGTTTGCATCAACCCAACCTACAAAGTAAGCGTTATCCTTTACAGGATCAACGGGGTAATCTGTTAACTTGTTGCCGTATTCAACGATCTTTACTGAGTGAGTTCTGTCACCATTCATGAAGGTAACATTATACTTGTTAACAACCTGCTCATAAGTAGCTGTGATAGTCATGTTCTCAGATACCTTTGAGAAGTCCTTATCCCAGCCTGTGAAGTTGTAGCTGAACTGAGCGTCGCCCACTCTTGTGGGATCTGCAGGAGCAATTGCTGCCTCACCTGCTTCTACGATCTGAGTAGAGAGAACTGTGCCGTTCCAGTCTACGAAGATAACTTCGAACTGAGCACCGATTTCTGCATAAACTGCAGTTACGATTGTGTCGGCTGTGATGAAAGTAAACTCTGTATCCCAACCAACGAACTTGAAGCCTGCGGGAGCTGTGGGAGCTGCGGGAGCAGTTGCGGACTTACCGTACTCTACTTCCTCAGTCTTGAGCATTGTACCGTCTGCATCCTGGAATACAACTGTGAACTTCTCGAGGATGTGTTTAACCTCAAGTGTCTGAGTCTGAGTATTGAAGATAAAGATATACTCACCGCCGGTTGCATTGATTGTACAATCGCCTGCATCGGTGGGCATAAACCAGGGATTAGATACGCCGTTTTCGTCGGTTGTATCGGTAAACTCACCGTTGTTACCATACCAGGTTTCAAAACGGTTAATCTTGAAGTCGTAAGAACCCTCTTCAAGTTCGATACGAACTGTGTACTCGTTCTCGCCGGTCTTCTGCATTACTGTGGTGTTGCCCCAGTTGTTGAAGTCACCCTTGAGATATACTTTGTTGTCGCCGTAAGTAGCCTTGATAGTAGTAGCTTCTGTAATCTTGGAGAAGTCACCCTGCCAACCTGTGAAGATGTAGTTATCTCCTCTGGAAGGATCTGCAGGAGCAGTAGCGGACTTGCCGTACTCAACTTCTTCTGTCTTCAGAATCTTATCGTCATAGTCAACAAAGTTTACTGTGTACTTCTGAACTTCCTGAATGTAAGTTGCAGTAACTGTGAGGTCTGTCTGAACATTCTTGAAGCCGGGATCCCAACCTGCGAATGTGTACTTGAATTCTGCGTTACCTTCTCTTACAGGTGTTGCAGGAGGTGTAGCATCCTGACCCTTTTCAACCTTCTCTGTCTTGAGAACCTTGCCGTCCCAGTCTACGAATGTAACTGTGAGCAGACGAGAGGTCTCTTCATAGAGAGCTGTTACTGTAAGATCTTCCTTAACATTGGAGAAGCTCTTATCCCAACCCTTGAAGGTGTAAACGATGTTACCCTCGTCAGGTCTTGTGGGGTTGTGAGGAGCGGAAGCGTCTGTACCAATATCAACAGTCTGAGTCTTCAGAACTGTGCCGTCCCAGTCTACGAATGTTACAACGAAGGTGTAGGGAGAGTACTTAACTTCCAGTTTCTGTGTTTCTTTATTGTAGATGAATGTGTAGTTACCACCTGCTGTGATAAGTGTACAATTAGGAGCTACTGTAGCATCCATATCCCAGGGATTAGATGTACCGTTTATATCAGTGGTGTTGTTGATATCGCCTGTGTTGCTGTACCAACCATCGCCTCTCTTGAGTTTGAAGTCATATTCGCCTTCGTCAAGAGTGATTTTGATCTTAACTACATTTTCATTCTCTGTGAGTTCCATACGAGTTGCGGTTTCGTTCCAGTTGTTGAAATCACCTACGAGGTAAACATTATCGTCAATGTAATGTGCCTCAACAGTAATATTTTCAGAGATGAAGGAGAAGTCCTTATCCCAGTAACTGAATACCCAACCATCAGCACGTTTGGGAAGTGTGGGAGCCTTTGCTGCTGCACCGTAATCTACTGTCTGCTTTGCGGAAAGCTGAGTCTTACCATCTGCTGCGTAGTAGAGGAATGTAACCTCGAAGGTGTGGATTGCATAAGTTGCGTGAACATCAAGGTTGCTCTGAACATTTGTGAAGCTCTTATCCCATCCTGTGAAGTTGTAGTGCTCACGAGTGGGATCTGCAGGAGCTGTTGCATCCTTGCTGATTTCAACCTTCTCGGACTTGAGAACTGTTCCGTCGTGGTCGATGAAGTTTACAGTGTATACATAAGGCTCGTAAGCAATTGTAAACTGCTCAGAGTTGTTATTGAATGTGAATGTGTACCAACCACCTGTTGCATCAAGCTTTGTATTGCCGCCATCGGTCTTTGTAGCCTGAGCAGAATCGGTCTTATCAACAAATGTTGCAGACTCGAAGTCGGTGTAGTAGATACCATTTCTATAGAACTTGAACTCGTAGTCGCCGGGTGCAAGCTCTATTCTTGCAGAAACTTCTGCATTGCCGTAAGTGTTGAGCTTATATGCATCGGAGGGTGTCCAGTTGTTGAAGTCACCTACAACATAAATGTTGTTATCAAAGTAGCTTGCTGTAACTGTGATATCCTCTGTGATATAAGTGAAGTCTTTATCCCAGCCATTGAACTCGAAACCATCGGGTCTGAAGGGCAGTGTGGGAGCTGTAGCAGCCTGACCTCTGTCAACTGTCTGAGTTGTTCTGATATCTGTCTTACCGTCTGCATCCTTATAAACGAAGGTTACTTCGTACTGGTAAGGCTTGTAATCAATCTTGAAGTTATTGTTTTCATGATTGAATGTGAAGGTGTAGTAACCACCGTTAGCGATAAGGATTGTATCGCCGAGACTTGAAGCGTAATCAGAAGCTTTCCAATCTGTAGAGTCAACGATTGTCTCGCTGGGAGCTGAGAACCAAAGTTCGCCACCATTTTCTGTTTCCTTAAAGATCTTGAAGGTATATGTACCGGGCTCAAGCTCTACAGTAGTAGTAACGATCTTGTCACCATACTTGGTGAACATATTCTCTGTACCCCACTCGTTGAATGTACCCTTGAGATAGAGGTTATCATCAAAGTACTGAGCGTATACATCAAGGTTGCTCATAACTCTTGAGAAGTCTGTGCTCCAACCCTTGAAGATAAAGCCGCCGCCTCTTGTGGGTTCCTTGGGAGCAGTTGCACTCTTTGTGATTTCAACCTGCTCTGTCTTGAGGAGTACATCGTTGTAATCATAGAAGTTTACAGTATATACGAAGGGCTCGTACTTAACTTCCATCTTCTGAGTTACGATGTTGTAAATGAAGGTGTAGTAACCACCTGTTGTGTTGATATGAGTGTTAGAGCCATTCATATCGGATGTCTGGCTCATCTGCCAGGGATTAGGATTGCCGTCAACATCAGTTGTATCGGTAAATGTACCGGAGTTACCGAACCAACCGTCACCTACCTTGATCTTGAACTCGTGCTCGAGACCGTGGTGGAGAATGATTGTTGTGGAGAACTCGTTTGCATTACCTGTAGGTTTCATGGGAAGAGAAGTTTCGTTCCAATCATTGAATGTACCTGCAAGGTATACATTACCGTTGATGTACTGTGCCTGAACTGTGAGCTCGCCTGTGATATTGGAGAAGTCCTTATCCCAATGTGAGAATACCCAACCATCATTACGTGCGGGAACCTCAGGAGCTACTGCTGCTGTACCGTATTCGGTAGGCACTACAGCAATTACTGCGTTGTTGTGGTCAACGAATGTAACGTCGTACTTGTTGGTAATCTGAGTGTACTGTGCTGTGATATCAACATCGGACTGAATGTTTGTATAGTCCTTATCCCAACCGGAGAACTCGTAGGTGTACTGTACATCGCCTTCTCTTGTAAGTCCTGTGGGAGGAACAGCTGCCTTACCTCTTTCAACGATCTGAGTATCGAGAAGTGTACCGTTCCAGTCAAAGAACTTAACTGTAAAGGCAGATTGATCATAGAGTACAGTGAGTTTATTTGTTTCGGGATCATATTGGAATGTGTAGTAACCACCTGTTGCTACAAGTGTGCAGTTACCTTCGGAGGTTGACATTGTCCAGCCTTCTGCACTGTCGTAGATAGTACCGTTGTTACCATACCAGCTACCATTATGGAGAAGCTTGAAATTATAGGTGCCGGGCTCGAGGTGGAAGCCTGCAGAAACAGGATTGCTGCCGTAGGGTCCCATTGCCTGATTTGTTACCCAATCGTTGAAGTCACCAACAATATATACCTTATCATCGTAATACTGTGCAGTAACTGTCATATCGGAAACAACTCTGGAGAAGTCTTTATCCCAACCACTGAACTTAAAGCCTTCGCCTGTACGATCTGCATGCTTGGGAGCAGTAGCTGCGTGTGAGCTCTGAATTGTCTGAGTGTCAAGAATTGTTCCGTCGTAATCTACGAAGGTTACCTCGAAGAAGTCAGGATCATATTCAATTGACAAACGCTTTGTCAATCTGTCGAATGTGAAGGTGTATGTACCACCACTCGCATTAAGAACAAAGTTATTATAAGCTGTGGATGTCTCCCAGTTGTAGCAAGTATCGTATACAGTACCATTGTTACCGTACATGTAGTCATTCATACCATCATCGTGTCTATGAATAACCTTGAATTCGTAACGACCGGGATCAAGATGGATAACCTTCTTGGAAGTGCCTGCCTCGAAGTTGTAGTCTTCCATAATGTTATCAAGAGTTCTTGACCAAACGCCGTCAACAGGGTCACCGATGAGGTAAGCATTATCGTCGAAGTACCATGCCTGGATAACCATATCCTGTGTTACGTTTGTGATAGGCATAATATAACGTGTACCATAAGGCTTGCCGTCTTTATTCTCAGCCCAGAAGAGGTAGAACCACTCGTCTGTACGGGTTTCAAGCTTGGGAAGCTCAACGGTTCCGCCTGCCTCAACAGCAACAGTTGTTGTAATGGGCTCAAGATATGTCTTACCGTAGTAATTGAATGTTACGTGGTAGATGTTGGGCTTATGCTCAATCTGGAATGTCTTATCAGTCTTGTTGAATGTGATTACATAGGAACCGCCGGAAGCATTAAGCTTTGTGTTACCTACTGACTGATCGTTAGTGGTTGACCAGAAGCCTTCTGTCTTGTTATCAACAGTGCCCGCATTAATGTCTGTGTACCAAACGTCTTCATAGAGGAACTTGAACTCGTAGGTAGCAGCACCGGATACGTTTCTGATAGTGTATGTAGCAGTGTTACCATCGGAAGACTTCATGATGTTGCAATCTTCCTTAGTCCAGCCCTTGTCGATACCCATAAGGTATACGTTGTCATCCTTGTACTGAGCCTTAACTGTAAGGTCAGACTGGATGTAGTCAAAGTTCTTGTCCCAACCTGTAAAGATGAATCCATCGTTTCTTGTGGGTGTTGCAGGAGCTGTTGCAGCCTTTGTGATTGCAACTTCTTCTGTCTTGAGAACTTTATCGTCGTAATCAACGAATGTTACTGTGTACATATAAGGCTCGTAAGAAACTTCGAGAGTATCATTTGCCTTATTGTAAGTGAAGGTGTAGTAACCACCTGTTGCCTTGAGTCTTGCGTTAGCCTGAACGCTTGTGGACATAGCAACTGCAGAGGTAGTCTCGTCGGTGATTGTACCGTCGTAGCTGTACCAACCATCACCCTTGTGGAGCTTAAATTCGTGCTCGCCGGGAGCAAACTCAAGCTTAATCTTAACAATATTCTCGTTCTCTGTAAGCTGGAGAGGAGTTGCCTTCTCGTTCCAGTTGTTGAACATAGCTGTGAAGTATACATTTCCGTCGATGTATTTAGCTGTAACTGTTAAGTCGCCCTGAATGTTTGTGAACTCCTTGTCCCACTTATCGAATACCCAACCGTCTTTACGAACAGGAACTTCGGGTGCAATAGCATTTTCGCCAAGCTTAACTTCCTGTGTTTCTTCGATGAGAGTCTTGCCGTCTACATCGTAGTAAATGAAGGTTACATCGAATACATTGGGAACATAAGTTACCTTGAACTGATTTGTCTCGGTATTGTAGTAGAATGTGTAGATACCACCTGTGGAGATAAGAGTTGTCTGACCTCCATCAGCTTTCTTTGTATCCCACCAACCGTCATTATCACTAATGGTTTCGTTTTCAAATGTACCATTGTTAATGTCGGTATGATAGTGTCTTATTGCTTCGCCATTAACGGGTTCGTTATGGAAGAAGTTGAAGCTGTAACTACCGGGCTCAAGAACCATTGTTGCACTCTGGATCTTGTCGCCGTATGTGCCGAGAGCTGTTGTACCCCAGTTATTGAAGTCACCGGAGAGATACATCTTATCGTCGTAGTAACGAGCGTAAACTTCTGTTCTGTCGGTGATACAAGAGAAGTCTTTATCCCACTTGAGGAACTTAAAGCCGTTGCTTCTTGTGGGAACATCGGGAGCAGTTGCGCCCTGACCGATGCTAACCATCTCTTTCTTGAGTACATTCTGAGCGTAATCGTAGAAGATTACTTCGTACTTAATTGCTTCATAGTGAATGTTGAAGTCCTTAGTGTCAGTAGCAAACTTGAAGGTGTAAGTACCACCGGAAGCTTTAAGAGTTGTGTTACCAACATCACCGGAAATAGTATTGTACCAGTTACCCATAGTAGAATCAGTGATTACTCTGCTTGATCCACTGGTAGGTTTGTAAGTGTACCATGTGTTGTGCTGCTTGAACTTGAACTCGTGCTGTGACTGAGTGAATGTATCGCCTGATGTCTTGCCGATTTCAAGAGTAAGTTCTACAACATTATTTGTACCCTTGTTTGTGAGTCGGTTATTGGCATTAGTTGTTGTCCAATCACCGTTAATACCCATAAGGTAGATGTTGTTATCATAGTAAACTGCTGTAACTGTCAGATCACTCTTAACATTTGAGAAATCTGTATCCCAGTTCTCAAATACCCAACCGTCGTTACGTGTGGGTGTTGCAGGAGCCTTAGCAGCTGTGCTGATTGCTACCTCCTGAGTATCAAGAACCTTACCATCGTAATCCTTGAATGTAACTGTGTACATATAAGGCTCGTAAGCAATCTTGAATGCCTTTGTCTCGGTATTGAAGGTAAATGTGTACCAACCGCCCTTAGCGGAAAGCTTTGTGTTACCAACATTACCATTGTCTGTAGTATTCCACCAATACTCGCCTGTTGTATCTTCTACTGTACCTGCGTTTGTATCGGTATAATACATACCATCGTGGAAGAACTTGAACTCGTAAGTACCTGCTGCAAGTTCAATTCTCTTGGAAACAGTCTTGTTACCATAAGTCTGGAGAACACCTGTGTTATCCCAGTTGTTGAAGTTGCCCTTGATGTATGCATTGTCATCAAAGTACTCTGCAGTAACTGTGATGTCACCTGTGATATTTGAGAAGTCCTTATCCCACTTTCTGAGTGCCTGTCCGTCAGCTCTTAAGGGGAGCTTGGGAGCAGTTGCTGCTGTACCATACTCAACCTGCTGGCTCTCAGTCTTAACAGTCTTGCCGTCAGCATCGATGTAGCTGAATACAACTGTGTACTTTCTGAGAGTTTCCTTATACTGAGCATAGATTTCCATATCCTTGGTTACAGAGGAGAAGTTCTCGCTCCAACCGGAGAATGTGTAATCGTGAGAAACAGTAGATTCTCTTGTGGGGTCTGCAGGAGCTGTTGCAGGCTTACCGATTGCGATTGTCTGAGTAGAACCAATCTGTGTACCATCCCAGTCAAAGAACTTAACTGTATAGGTTGTAGGAACATACTTAACAATAAGCTTCTTGGTAGCGTTGTTGAATGTAAAGGTGTAAGTACCACCTGATGCATTCAATGTACAGTTACCTGCGTCTGCGTTCATATCCCAACCGGATGCGGATGTTGTATCTGTTGTATCGTCGAAGGTACCCCAGTTACCGTACCAAACAGTATCCTGATTGAGCTTGAACTGATATGTACCGGGAACAAGTGCTACTTTGTAGGTTGCGGTGTCACCGCTCTGGGACATTGTGTATGTGTTCCAGCCTGAATCTGAGCTCTTGGGACCGAGTACGAGATAGATGTTGTCGTTTCTGTACTTTGCTGTAACAGTAAGTTCGCCTGTGATATAGTGGAAATCCTTATCCCAACCGATAAATGTCCAGCCGTCAGTTCTTGTGGGAACTGTAGGTGCATCAGCTTCGGAGCCGTATGCAACAGACTTAATATCTGTCTTCTCAGTCTTACCGTCTGCAGTCATGTATTTGAAGAATACATTGTACTTATTAACGGTAGTGCTGTACTTAGCTGTTGCAGTAATGTTTGCTGTTACATTTGTGATATCCTTATCCCAACCTGAGAAGGTGTAGGTATACTGAGCATCAGCAGGTCTTGTGGGTGTCTGAGCAGGAGCAGTTGCGGCTGTGCCGTATTCTACTGTGCTCTTACCGAGTTCTGTGCCGTCCCAGTTTACAAATGTAACTGTGTACTTATTCTTTGTTTGTGTGTATGTTGCAGTAAATACTGTATCTTTTGTGATTGCAGTATTGATGGAAGGTGTCCAACCTGCGAAAGTATAGGTGTACTGTGCATCAGCGTTTCTTGTGGGATCAGCAGGAGCAACGGATGCTGCTGTCTTACCCTCTTCAACCTTAGCGGTTGCAAGAATTGTACCGTCGTGATCCTTAAAGGTTACGTTCTTAGCGTTGGAGAAATACTCAACAATAAGGAACTTTGTAGACTTATTGAATCTGAAGGTATATGTACCGCCGGTTGCAATAAGCTTACAGTTGCCTGCGGATGTTGTCATTTCCCAACCAAGACCGGGAGATGTGGTTTCGGTAGTATCGTTAATTTCACCGCCGTTACCATACCATACGTTTCCGCTTTCGTTGGAACCATAGATGAGTTTGAACTCGTAGGTACCTGCTGCAAGTTCAAGGGACATAACGGAAGTGTTACCATAAGACATCTTTGTACTTGATGCCTTCTCGGTCCAGGTTGTTAATGTACCCTGGAGGTAAACGTTGTTATCTGTCCACTGAGCTGTAACTGTAAGGTCACCAGTGATGTTAGAGAAATCCTTATCCCAACCTATAAATGTCCAACCGTCGTTTCTGGAGGGATTGGAAGGTGCTGTAGCAGCCTTGCCGTACTCAACGGTCTGAGTCTTGTAAACTTTGCCGTCCCAGTTAACAAACTGAACTGTGTAGCTGTTTACAGTCTGTGTGTAAGTAGCTGTTACAGTTGTGTCCTCTGTAATCTTGTTGAATGCTTTATCCCAAGCCTTGAAGGTGTAGGTGTACTGAGCATCTGCAGGTCTTGTGGGATTTGCAGGAGCAGTAGCAGCCTTACCATACTCAACCTGTTCGGTCTTGATCTCTGTACCGTTCCAGTTAACGAACTTAACTGTGTAGGTATTTACTGTGTACTTAGCAGTTACTGTAAGAGCACCTGTGATGTTACTGAAGTCCTTATCCCAACCTGCGAAGGTATAACCTGCACGAACGGGATTAGCGGGAGCAGTTGCACCCTTGCCATACTCAACGTTCTGAGTATTGAGGATTGTGCCATCGTGGTCTTTAAATGTAACTACGTACTTGTTGGTAGTCTTTGTAAATACAGCGTTGATTGTAAGGTCGGAGCGAACGCCTGTGTAGCTCTTATCCCATTTTTCGAAGGTGTAGGTGTACTGAGCATCTGCAGCCTTTGTGGGATTTGCGGGAGCCTTAGCGTCCTCACCTCTGAGAACTGTCTGAGTAGAGAGAGTCTTGCCGTCGCTTACGAATTTAACTGTGTAAGAAATAGGAACGTGTTTAACTTCGAATCTGTAAGTTTCCTTATTAAATGTAAATGTGTACTTACCGCCGATAGCCTTAAGTCTGATGTTGTTGCCATCGTAAGTTTCCCAGGGGTTAGATGAACCGTTGTTGTCTGTTGTGTTTACAACCTCACCGTTGTTACCCTGCCAATAACCCTTGTAGATAAACTTGAATTCGTAGTTACCTTCATTAAGGTTAAAGGTTATAGAGGATGTTGTACCATAAGACATCTTGTTGGAGGAGTTAGCCTCCCAAGCTGTGAAGGAACCTGCCAGATAAACGTTGTTATCCCAGTAGAGAGCTGTTACTGTGGTGTCGCCTGTGATATTATTATAGGCTTTGTCCCACTTGTCAAAGATCCAGCCGTCAGATCTGGAGGGATTGGAAGGAGCAGTTGCACCCTTGCCATACTCAACGGTCTGGGTCTTGAGCACATCGCCGTCGTGATCCACGAACTTAACGGTGTAGCTTCTGATAGCCTCTGTGTACTGAGCTGTTACTGTAAGGTCAGCAGTAATGTTTGTAAATGTTTTATCCCAGCCCTTGAATGTGTAAGAATACTGAGCTGTGGAGGGACGAGTAGGTGTAGAACCTGAGTAAGTAGCATTGGAGCCGTGGTTAATGCTGTAGGCTGCAAGCTTTGAGCCGTCCCAGTTTACAAATGTTACTGTGTACTTCTTGATTGTGAAGTTTGCAGTAGCTGTGATCTTCTTGCCTGTGATAGGCTGAATTGTGATAGAAGTATCGGATGTGCTGCCTGCTGTAATCTTATAGTCTGTGTTGAGTGTACCGCCTGTGATTGTCCAGCCTGTGAAGTTGTGGCTGACTGCAGCAGTAGCGGTAGACTTGATTGTGTTCGGGTATGTAACTGTGTTATTGCCTGCGTTTGTTACAGAACCGCCTTCAGTTGCTGTAAAGTTAACAACAGCAGCGTTTGCTGTAAAGATTGCAGTAGCAGTAATTGTTGCACCCTTCTTGTAAACCTTGATACCGATTGTAGCGGAGTTTGCATCGCCTGTTGCGAAATCCCAATCTGTACCCTTTGTACCGCCTGTTACATTCCAGTTAGAGAATGTGTAACCACTGTTAGGTGTTGCAGTAGACTTAACCTGATCGGGATAGGTTACTGAGTTATCACCCATATTGGTAACAGTACCACCTGTGGAGGATGCGTACTTAACAGTAGCGGTATTTGCAGTAAATACTGCAGTAGCGGTTGTTGCCTGAGAAGGCATAATTGTTACGGTTGCGCTTGTAGCGGAGCCGTCTGTAATCTTGGGAGAACCTGTAAATGTCCACTTGGAGAATGTATAACCTGCTTTAGCGGTTGCCTTAAGAGTTGTTGTATCACCATAGTGAACAGAGGTCTGAGAAATTGTTGTTGTACCGCCTGCGGAGGGGCTAACTTCGGTAGAAACCTTATATGTTATGGGAGAATATGTAATCTTTAACTTGTTGGTGTTGCGGTAATATGTGAATGTATAGTTACCACCGCTTGCCTGAAGCTTAAGATTGTTGCCGCCGTCCATATCCCAACCTGCAGAGGCTGTGGTGTCGGTTGTGTCAACAACTGTACCATTGTTACCCTTCCACTCACCCCACTCTTCAGTGTAGATCTTGAGCTCATATGTGCCCTTGGGAAGTTTAACAGTCTTAGTGGATGTACCATTGGAGTTGTAGGTCATTCGCATACCTGTGCCTGTAGACCAACCACCGATGTTACCATCACCGAGGAGCTGTACGTTCTTGTTGGAACGAACTGCGTAGATGTTTAAGTCTTTCTTAACATTCTGGTATGCACTTGCATCGCCCCAGCTGTAGAACTCCCAACCGCCTTCCGGCTTGATAAGAGAGCCTGCGGGAGCTGTTGCGTTAGAACCGTGCTCAATATACTGTGTGTTAACAATTTCGCCGCCGAAGTCAGCGTGATCACGGAAGTTTACAGTATAAACAGCAATATCAAATGTAGCTTTTACTGTGATATCACTTGTAACTGTAAGAGTTGTAGAAGCGGAAGTTGCGCTTGCAAGTTTACCTGTACCGGAAGTGATCTCCCACTTAACGAAGGAGTAACCCTCGTTAGGTGTAGCTGTAATTGTACAGGTCTTGTTGTAATCGATTGTGTAATCGTTAGCACTTACTGTACCACCTGCAGAGGGAGACTTTGTAAGTGTAACATCGTAAGTATTAATAGTATATACAGCTGTAATTGTTGTGTCGGCTGTGATGTTACTATAAGCTTTATCCCACTTTGAGAAAGTGTAACCTGTTCTGCTGGGGTTAGCGGGTGCTGTAGCTCCTGAACCGTGGGTTACGGTCTGAGTCTTGAGCACTGTACCATCGTGGTCAACGAATTTAACTGTATAAGAGTTAATCTCAAAGTTAGCTGTGAAGGTAGTTGTACCTGTCTTCAGAGGCTGAACTGTGATAGAAGCAGATGATGTACTGCCTGATGTAATCTTGTAATCTGTACCTGCTGTACCACCGGAAACAGACCAGCTTGTGAAGTGGTAGCCTGTGTTGGGCTTAGCAGTAGAAGATGTTGTGCTGGGATAAGTTACAGCGCCGCCTGCACTGGAAACTGTACCGCCTGAACCTGCTGCGAAATTGATAGTACGCTTGTTAGCAGTGAAGGATGCAGTTGCAGTGATTGTTTTGCCTGCGGTGTAAACCTTAATGCCGATAGAAGCAGAGGTTGTGCTGCCGCTTGTGAAATCCCAGTCTGTACCCTCTGTGCCACCACTGACAGTCCACTTGGAGAAGCTGTAACCTGTAGCGGGTGTAGCTTTAGAGGAAGAGTCATTGGGGTATGTTACGGAGTGTGAGCCTGAATTACTTACAGAACCATTATCCCCTGTTGCAAATTTAACAGTACCTGCGTTACCTGCGAAGGAAGCTGTACAGGTTACATCGCCTGAAACCTGAATAGTTACAGATGTAGAAGATGTTGAACCTGAAACGATTGTACCATTAGATCCGATAGACCAACCTGTGAAATGGTAACCCTTTGAAGGCTTGGCTGTAAGAGTTGTTGTACCACCAAGGTTTACTGATGTATAGTCTGCGGAAGCAGAACCACCTGTACCTGCCTTGGGTGTAACGGTGTATTTAATAGCAGAGAAGCTGATAGAAAGTTTCTTTGTGTTACGATTGAATGTAAAGGTGTACTTACCACCTGATGCGTTAAGTGTCAGGTTGTTACCGCTACCCATGTCCCAACCGGAACAAGAGTCGCTAACAGTACCGCTGTTACCGAGCCACTCGCCCCACTCTTCGGTATAAATCTTGAGTTCATACTTACCTGCAGGAAGTGTAACAGTCTTTGTGGAGGTACCGTCGGAGTGGTAGGTCATTCGTCTGGATGTACCTGTTGACCAACCACCGATGTTACCATCACCAAGAAGCTGTACGTTCTTGTTGGAACGGATAGCTGTAACTGTGGTATTACCTGTGATGTTACTGAAATCCTTATCCCAACTGTAGAACTCCCAACCGCCGCTGGGGCTTACAGAAGGTGCAGTAGCGGCAGAGCCGTGGTTAACGGTCTGAGTCTTAAGGGTATCGCCGCCTACTGCGGAGTCATCCTTAAACGTTACTGTATAACTCTTAATGGTGAAGTTCGCGGTATAAGTTTTAGCACCTGATACAGTGATTGTAATGCTGCTATTGGTACTTGTGCTTCCGCCACTCCAACCTGAGAAGTTATAACCTGTATCAGGAGTAGCCTTAAGAGTTACCTCAGTACCATATTTATATGTACCGCCGCCGGATGCAGAACCACCTGTACCTGCATTAACAGTAATCTTATAGGAACGTACTGTGCTGGTAAAGGTAGGTTTAATTGTCAGGTTACTTGTAACATTAGATGCAGATGTATCCCAACCGCTGTGGGTGTAGGAATACTGTGCTGTGGAAGCCTTTGTAGGTGTCTTGCTACAAGTTGCGGAACCGCCATGCTCTACAGTGTCTGTTTCAAGAGTTGAACCGTCGCCGTCGAGCCATTTAACCGTATAGGTCTTCTTTGCAAAGCTTGCGGTGTAGGTTTTGTTACCTGTAACAGTAATTGTTCTGCTGGCAGAAGTATTACCATCATCCCAACTAACAAAGTTGTAACCGGTGTTAGCTGTGGCTTTAATGGTTACACTTGAGTTGTACTCATAAGTACCGCCACCGGAAACTGTACCACCTGTACCTGCTTTAACAGTAATAGTATAGCTGTTCTTTGTAAAAGAAGCGGTGTAGGATGCATCACCTGTAACAGTAATGGTACGGCTGGCAGATGTATTGCCGTCGGACCACTTGCTGAAGGAGTAACCTGTGTTAGCTGTAGCCTTAATGGTTGTGGTTGATCTGAATTTTAAGGATGAACCACCGCCGGATACAGTACCGCCTGTACCTGCAGATACAGTAATTTTAAAGGTTTTTGTACCACTGGATGTATAGCATGTACCGCTTGAAGGAGCAGATGATCTAACGCTTGATGCGTTAGTTGCATAACCTTTACGGTGAGAAGGTGAGTTATTCTCACTTCCCCAACCGGAGCCGGCGTTAATGATACACCATTCAGTTGCACCGTCCCATCCGCTGGGAAGGGATACCTTGTAGATGGTACCGGTGTCTTTGGACATCTTGTAACACTCTGAATAGGTGTCGTGACCAATCATAAAGTAAAGGGTACTAACTGACCAGGAACCTGCGTCAAAGTAGATTGTACCGCTGCCACAAGTCCAGCCTGTACCTGCCAAATCAACATTGGCACCTACATTAGCAATATCCTTACCTGCTCTGCCGAGAACATTAAGGATAGAAGCTCCCGCAGTAGCCGAAGCTGAGTCTTCAGGCTCCTCGGGTTTCTTTTCGGGTGTTTCTACATGAGCGTCGCCCTTGGGTGCCTCGGTAGAGTCGCCACCCAGGTCGAATTCCTGGGTGTATGACTCGGGCATCTGCGCAGCTGTTGCGGTAAAGGCTACAGACATTGTTGAGAACAATGTCATTACCACGAGCACAACTGTGAGCACGCGTGCAAGAAACTTTTTAGTGTGTTTCATTCAAACTACCTCCTACTTCATAGGAATTTTTGATTATGCCTGCCAGTTTCTTCTGGATGTGGGTTGCATCCTTGACCGAAACTTTCAGGTCATCATTAACATCCGCTGCTTCAAGGTCTGTTTTGCTCATTACGAGTATATCTGCCAGACCCTTCTGGATGTATGTTGCGTCTCTGATGTTGACCATGCCGTCTGCGTTTGTATCGCCGACAAATCTCAGGTCAACTCTTGCACTTACC
>JAZRMA010000005.1:0-278477 GCA_045647135.1 Ruminococcus sp.
TTACTTTTACAACAACCAAAGAATTCAACTAAAAACAAAACTGACACCACTTGAAAAGCGATGTCAGTATGTTGCTTAAATTTTAATTTTTTCTACCACTAGGGGCGTTTTTGTACTGTCCGCACAATTTGGGGCAGTACATTTACGCTGATTGGCGGTTGCTTTTTATTTACAATATTTAAATAATTGTTATTATTTTATAGTAATCTTGCCAGTTGTTCTGCAGACTGATATCGTTTGTCAGGATTGATATTTGTGCATTTAGTGACAATTCTTCCTGCTTTGCCTTTTGCAAGTTTTTCGCTTGGGTGTTTTCCTGTAATCATAACATTCAGGGTAACTCCTACTGCATAAAGGTCGGTTCGTGCATCGCTTTGCGAGATTCCTAATTGTTCAGGGGAGGCATAGCCAACAGTACCCATAATAACAGTATCTTTTCCTGCTTTACAGATTTTACGGGCGGCATTAAAGTCAATCAGAACAACACGCCCGTTTTTATCAATCATAATATTTTCAGGTTTTATATCTCTGTGTACAAATCCCAGTTCGTGTAGTGTCTGAAGGGCGAAACATACTGAACGCAGAACTTTGCGAGTTCCTGAATATTTATATTTGCCACTCTCCATAACTTCCGCAACGGTTATACCATCAATGAATTCTTCAAGCACAATCTGTCCATCTTCAAGGATAATAACATCATATATTATAGGGAGATTATCGTGCTTTATACTGTATAGTTTTTCGTATGCGAATATTGGAGTTTCATAACTTCGTAAAACTAAATCTTTGTGATTGGCTTTGTTTCTTAAACGAAGTACTAAACAATTGTTTTTGTTGCTTAGTGTCGAAACAAGAGAGTAGCTCTTTAGAATCTTATCTAAATATTCTTTTCTTGTCATACATCAGCCGTTCCATTCTTTGTATACTGTATCCCAGTAGGAACACAATGTTTTATATGTTCTGAAATTTCTGTCGTTACAAGTTGATGAGCAATGTATAGTTAAGGTGTAATTGCGTTTTTCTTTTTCGGGAATGAAAACAGAAGGACAAGCAACTTCCTCGCCTCTAATGTAGATATCCGTGAGGTTATAGCACTTATAAAATGCGTAGGCATTAATTGTTTTAACAGAAGCTGGAATAATTACCTGTTTTACTGTGTTGCTGACACTAGAATCGCAGAACGCATTGTCCATAATAGCAACAACTTTTTTGTTGTCGATTTCCTCTGGTATTTCATATATTCCATTTGAAACAACGGTTTTAACCGAGGTGATTACTACAGCGTTGTTGGTTATTGACGGACTGGCTCTGTAATCATCTGCTGGAATAGCATCGCGGTAGTTATATATACTGTTTCCTGTAGGAACAGGGATGGTTTGTTCTGTTTCGTTGTTGTTTGTAGTGTTGTTTGGTTGACTTTGAGTGTTTGTAGGCAGATTGGTAATATTGTTTACTTTATTGTTGTTATCAATTGTTGGTTCTGTTTTATCATTTTCAGGGTCTCTGTAAATGGGGGATGAATCAGAAAAACTATCTGTTGATGGCTGCGTGTTATTTGTTGCGTTATTTGCCTTAGTAGAAGATTCCGAACTCTCTGTTGTGAAATTTTCAGTAGTAGTATGCTCTGCGTGTGTTGATGCGTGCGAATCATCTTCATAAATTTCGTTATTACTGAAAATGAACATAACGATAAATAAAACTGTAATCAAAGATACAGAAATAATTATGATGGGTAACAATTTTTTCTCTTTCTCTTTGTTTACAGACAACTTCTTTTCTTCGAGCGGAGTCATACAGTATAAGCAAAAGCGAGCGTTTTCTTCAATTTCAGCTTTACAGAATGGACATTTTTTCATTTCATTACCCCAGAGTTTCCAACTCATATTCGAATAACAATTCGTTAATCTGAACCACGGAAAACTTTTTACAGATTCCGTAAATGACGATACTGTCAAAAGGAAGCTTGACATAAAGCTGAGAATATCCTGCACATTTAAGCAGTGTTTGTGTTTCATCAAGATTTAAGGACATTCCTATTGCCAGGCACAAGAGTTTCTTTCTCTCAGGTACTCTTAACCCTGAAAAAATCTGATAGGCGTATACTTCGCTCATTTCTGCGGCTCTGATAACCTGTGATTTTTTCAGATTATGTTTTTTAATAAGTTTATCTAAAAGTTCTGATAAACTTTCTTTTATCATATACTCTTTGTTTTCATTGTAGAAACTTTTGAAATCAGAACAAATCCCTAATTCTTCAATAATCTCTGAAGTGTCTTTTACCATGATAACACCTTCAATTTAGCAAATATTTTTATATAAATAATTATAATAATCAAGCCGTGCTTTGTCAATCATCGACAAAACACGGCTTTTTTCTATGCTGACAGCATAAGATTTTTATATAATAATGTCTTAAACTATAAAGTGAAAGGAGGGGAGACTATGGATATGATAATAGCCAAATTGTTTTCCGATTATCTTTCTGAACAAAACATAGTAACAAATAACGAGTATTCCGCATTAACAAAAAGTGCTATTGAAAAAGAAAATACCCTTCGCAGTATACTTACAGTAGAACAGACAACTTCCTTTGAAGAGCTGTTTGATATTACATCGCAGATACATTTTCTGGAAGTAAAGGATGCCTTTTTCAGCGGTTGTAAATTAGGAGCAAAGGCAACAAAAGAATTAATTATTTAAGTTCCTGTTCAAGTGATTTGTATTCGGGAGTATCGAAAAATTCTATTATTGTAATCTCAAGTCCGTCACATATCTTTTTGAGTGTAACAATACCGGGGTTTTTGCTTTCTCCATTTAGTATGCTTTTCAGTGTAGCTTGTGGAATTCCACACATATAGCTCAACGCATTGGGAGTGACTTTTCTTTCTTTACAAAGTTCATAGATTCGATTTACTGTGAACTGATAAATACCCATTTCATCACCTTAAATATATTTTGTGTTATATGTATGATGATATATCACTATAATTGTTTATGTTAGTTAAATATCACTAATTTCTATTGACTTTGGCTGATGTGGTGATATAATTAGTGATATATAACTAATTATGTGTTATTTACTTTAAAATTTTATCTAAGTTAGCCGAACATTAGGTTAGGAGAATTAAGGTATGGGACTTTTTGACAAATTCAAAGAAGCAACAAAATCTGCAGTAAAAAGCTTCACAGAGATTATCAGTGATTCAAAAGTACAGGAGCAAAATAAAACGGCTTCTTTACCTGTACAAAACGAAGATGCCCAAATTCAGACTCTTCCAACATTAGGACTTGTCACTAATTACTCCGGTTACGATGCTTTATTATATGATATTTGTCTTGATGACGGAAAAGAAAGAATAGTTGTTCGTAAAGAATCAGACGAGGGACTATATAAGTATAAATTTCTGTTTGCTCACCCATATGTACTTTTTAATAAGTTTGAGTATATAAAAAGTGAAAACAGAGAGTTTAATGAGGGTGAATCCGCCCTTATGCATTATTTCAGATTAACCATATCAAAAGAGTATTATATTGATTTTTTTGTTTGTTGTAATTTTCCTAAAGAAGAGACCGAACTCTCTAAAGCTGTTGTCAATTACGAAAAAACAAAACTGTTTAAACTTATATATTTATTTATAGATGCTATCTCTGAGGAAGGAACAAAGGCTTGGGTCAATAAAACCTGTGAATTCTATAATTTATTGCCTATTTTTGATGATACTGGAGATGTACACATAGATAATGCCACAATGAACGCCGCCAATAATCGTGGGTTTATGTAGTTGCTGATTGATAAATATTGAATCTTATCGGCACAGAGATTGCCGAAGAAATAAATTTTTGGAGGTTCATTTATGGGACTGTTTGACAAACTCAAAGACACCGCAAAATCTGTGGCTAACACAGCTACAGAAAAAATTTCATCAATGAAGGAGGAAAATGACAAAAAAGCAGCAGAGAAAAATGCAGAAGTTGAAGCAATTCAGAAACTTTCATCAGTAGGCTCTGTATCTTCTTTTATGGGAAGACCCACAGTAGCAGGTTATTATGATCTCTGTATTGATATGGAAAACCAGCAATTTGTTATGCGTAAGGTAAGTGATAAGAAGCCTTTCAAAAAGTTTTCTTTTAAATCTTTTTCCGCTTTCAGACATCTCGATACATCTACACTTAAGTCAGAAGATTACTCAGGTTTTGCTCATAAACTTCACTTTGACTTTATGAGTATGCCCCTTGAAATGACAGTCTACTGCAGAAATTATATCAAAAATACTGATTTAACAGAAATAGGCAAACGAAAAACAGTTGAACTTCTTTATACTGTAGTCTCCCGTATAAACGACAGCGGTACAAAAGCTTGGGTTAATGAGCTTTGTGATTTTTATAATTTATTACCTCTTTTCGATGAAAAAGGAGAGGTTTCTGCAGAAAACTTGAAAAATTTAGTTAAGTAAAAAAGGAGATGAGTACGGATGAGTTCTAATAGTACATATTTAAGAAATGCTTCGGGCAAAATCATAGGTAGATTAGAAGTGAAAAGCAACGGAGATAAAGTTCTTTGGGATTCTAACGGTTTCATTCTCGGTAGATACCACGCAATGAATAATACTACATGTGATGCACATGGTCGGATTGTCGGAAGATGTGACATATTAATGACTTTGCTCAGATAATTTATAAATGCTTATACAAACATATTAAAAAGCACTTGGCTACAATAAAAGTCAAATAAGCTTTAAGTAAAAGCATATTATGACCAGAAGGAATCCTATCCGGTGATTGGTTGTTTCAATGATGATTTGATAGGGACTTAGAAGTTTAGGCTTTTAAGTCCCTTTTTATCTCTTAAATAATTGTGATATATGTGAAGTGATAAATGATATGAATATATTCAAACTTGTACTAAAAGCTTTTGTAGTTATTGCGTTAGTTCCGATTCTTATTATCGGTGGCATTCTTGTTGTATCTAATGTAGCCGCTATGTGTTTCGGAGGTATTTCGCATCCTTTGATGTCTTTTATATCTGTTGTAATAATGTTGCCTTGGGGATTTTTGTTCTTTGTTCTTTTCTTTTTCGGTGTCGGAGTACAACCTACATTTGTTATAACTCCGGTGGGACAAGGCGGATATATTGTCCGTAGTGGCAAAGACAGAGGTGGCGGAATAATCTTCAGCATTATCAGAATGATAATTATGGTGCCCTTAGCACTAATCATATGGGTTATAGTTTCTATAATGCTTATATATAACAAGAAGTTGCAAACTAATATAGAAGAACTGTACCTTGATTTTCTTGCTACTCTTAAGAAATGGTACAAACTGGGATTGCTCTTTTTCGTTATTGCACCACTTGTTGTAGTTGGCTTTAATGCTATTGAGAATGCAGTCTATTCACCCAAGCATATAGAAATAGAAGTTACAGATTTTTACTATGATGGCTCTGATTCTTATAAGCCTATCGAATACTTTAATATGTCTTATACAGTAAATATTAATAAAAAAGATATTTCTGAAATCAAAGGCTATTGGGTCTTTATTGATAAAGATTCGGGCGAGTCAATAAAGTTTGATGATTCTTCTATTACACCATATGATTGGCACTGGAATTATGAAGATAAGAGTACAAATCACGAGTTTACAACGGTGTTTAGTTTGACGGAAGAGGATGTTCAGAGACTTGAATGTTTATCAAATGACTTAAATGACTTGTTGATTACATATAATGTTACTTATATAAGTTATAATTCTAATATTCCCATATTAGGGGATTTCCTATTTTCAAAGATTGACAACGAATATAAAGACGGATATGCAATCATAGCTTACTAGTGAAAAAGCACTTGGCTTAAAAAGTCAAGTGCTTTCTTTATTTATAATAAAATGTACTAATATTATGTTGACTCAATGTGCTTTTAGTGATATAATTTGAATTATTTGGATACAAATGATTTATATGTATTTAAGTGTATAAATTTCGGGAATTCTACAGCATATTTTTATGTTGTATTTACATATATTTTTCTTTTTAAATGAAAAAAGGTCCCTATGAAAGGAGTAACACAAATGAAAAACACTAAATTTGGAGTTAGAGTTATTGCACTTGTGCTGGTAATGCTTATGGTAGCGTCTTTGCTTCCTCTCAGTACTTTGGCTGCAACCAAGTTCGATATGGTTACAGACCGTGACATTACCTACACAGGAATTCAAAACGATACTCTCAACAAAAACGGCACAATCAACTGGCCTATCAAGATATACGACTATCTTGCAGATGGTATGTTGTTTGAGTACGCACAGGCTGACGGTGCGACTATGTATTCAAATAACACGGAAGAAACAGATGACTATTCAGGTCAGTATGTACTTGGTAAGCCTATGGCTCCTAATGCGGTGGGTCATGACTATACCACTGACTATGCCTTTTCAACTCAGAAGGTTACTACTTCTTCCTACGAAAGCTCAGCTAATAGATATGTAAAAACAAAAGTGGCTGCTGTTGACTACGAGAGCCCTCAGTATTTGCGTATTACAACCAAAAGTGGTTACTTAACAAATAAGGACCCCAATAATAATAACCTGAACTGCAGAGTAGCAAACTTTTATGACGATAATGGTGGTGCTAAAGCAAAGGCCGATGTTCGATATATGGTGTTTGTATACCGTGCAAATGGTATAGGTGCTGCAAATGGTTGGCCCGCTCTTGCGCTTACTGTCATAGATGGCAGTTCTAGTGGTACTAAATGGCGTTTCCCTGCAGCAAGTCCCGGAAGCAGTATTTTTAATACAGATGGTGAAACAATATCAGATTCCAGCGATTGGAAGGTTTTTGTATGTGATATACAAAGCCTGAATAGCACAAGCTGGGGAAAACTTACTAATAATAAAATTAAAGGTATTTGTTTCAGACTTCCTCAGGATTCAGCGTCTGACTATTTTGAGATGTCACATATAGCATTCTTTAATACTGAAGCAAAAGCAAAAGCCTATGGTGAGCAGTGTCTTGAGTTTATCAAGGAACCCGGCGAGTACCGCAGCGGCAACTACTGGAACGGCGCAGGTAACGATAGCTTCGGTATGCTTTACGCGTCCAACGGCGGTCCTTGGGCAAACTCCGGTGGTGGTAGCCCTGATACATCAACAAACGGTGGTAAGTACGCAGGTTACTGGGCTCAGGCTATAGGAGGCTTCCCCGAAAAATACGAGTCCAAGTGGACTACTGCGGGTTACATTGCCAAAAACCGTAAAGATGGTGTTGATTCTAATGGTCGATATAACGGTACAGGTAATCTTATCGGCGATTCTCATATGATATATCTTATGAGACCCAAGTCTTTTTCAAACAGCGAATATGATATGTCCGAGCTTAAGTATGACGGATACAACTTGCTGACAAAGGCCACAAGGGGTATATTTACAACAGGTCTTCTTGAAGGTCAGCTCGGTAAGGATGGCACACCACAGTACCGAGAAGAAACGGTGCGGTATATTGCGGATATGCTCAGTAAAACTCTGGTAATCTCCCGATTAGGTGATAACGGCCGACATAACTATAACTTTATTGCGGGTGTTAAGAATGGGGAGCAGTACGGATATACCGAGGTAGATGGAAAGCAAGTGCCCAACGACCTTGGTCAAGCGCTGCGAAACTGTCTGGGAATTACCTTCTCGGGCAATAAGAACGCGGCGGCACCCAAGATGGGTACTTACGCAGAAACCCTCAAAAAAGCAGATAGTCTCAAAGGTGCATTCCTTACTGTAGCTCCTAACATTAATACCTGTATGGATGCAGCATACTATTTGCTTAACAATCTGTTTGTAGCAAACTCCTATAACCAGCTTCAGAACGATTATCGTTATCTTACACTCTCAAGTGCAAAACTTGATAACGGACAGGACGCTTATGTATTTGACGGTGGTTTCTCTAACGGTGCAAGTCTCGATGATGTTGCAAGCGGTAAAATTTCACAGACAAAATACAAGGAATTGAGCGATAGCGCTATTGAGTACAGCTCACTCAAAAATGGTGGAGATGGAACAATCTCCATTAATAAGGTAGATGAGAAGGACTATTTCTACTATACTACAAGTTCTTCCACAACTATGTATCCCTTCCTTCCTGTAACAGGTGCAGAGGGTGTATATGCAGGTGGTACAGATTCCTACTACTTTGCAGAAGATGGTAAGCGCAGCTATACCGACGAGTTCGGTACATATAAAAACAGAAACTACAACTATGTTCTTTCTTCAAATGGTGAGTTCGTTTACCACGAAGAAGACAACCTCTTCTTTGAATTCGAAGGAGACGACGACGTTTATCTGTTCCTTAATGGTCAGCTTGTTCTTGACCTTGGTGGCGGTCACTCCATTTCAGCTTGTAAATTTAATGTTAACGATTATGTAACATGGGCTCGCGAGGTTCTCAAGAACCCCGCTAATTACACAGACGCAGAGGTTTCCCGTGCTCGTGCACTCGACCTCTCAAACGGCGAGATTGCAACCTTCGACTTCTACTATATGGAGCGACATGGTTATGGTGCCAATATGCGTATTGTAACCAATATGCACATCACTGACCCTGCTCTTCGTGTAGAGAAGAGTGCTTATCAGGGTGGTAAGCAGATTGAGTACGGTGGAATTGTTGATGCTGATGATCCCATCGAGTACAACTTTAAACTTTCTAATGTTGGTAATACAAAACTTTATAACCTTACTTTTGATGATTCTGACATCGGTGTTTCTCTTTCACCTGAAAATGGTCTTAGTGTTGTAGGTGACAACACAGAGAGTGAACTTGACGATATCAATGGATATTATGTAACAGATGCTCGTGGAGATCGTCTTGATGCAGAAGACCTTACCGCTGTTGTTACAGGTTATATGAATGTCGGCTCCGGTGGTAATTATATTCAGAGCGGACATACCTACACAAAGGTAACAGATGGGGCAGGTACCCATGTCTATTATGACGGAATTACGATCAACTTTAAAGATAACGATGCTCTGAAAAACTTCCTCAAAACCTTGCAGAGCGAAAATACAGATGGAACGATCGTAGATGATGAGCTTACACAGCAGGGTTCAGGTCTTTGGGTTGATGCAGATGTTACTTTCAAGGGTATCTACTACACCATGACCAAAGATCAGGAAGACGCAGGTATGTTTGATAATACCGTTTTAGTTACTGCTACAACAAGAGTTGATCCTAACGATGTTTCAAACGAAACTCTTCGAAGCCAGGCACGTCACAGAGTGTATGTAACTGCAATTCCTTCCTATTATCAGTGGGCAGATCATGACTTGTATATTTCAAAGAAGCGTGTTCTTGATGATTCGTCTGCTGAAGCGGGTAACGAGAGCAGTATGCTTCATGACTATATTACATTCTTTAATACGGTTAATGGTGATATTACCAAGTTTAATACAAAACTTTGCGACAGATTGGGTAATCTCGTAAGTGACGATTATTATAAATATGTAACGCTCGGTTACGCAGCCGGAGACGGTACTTTCGGATATAAAACATGTTATCCCGAAACAGGTATCTACGAGTTCTATCTGTTAATGTACCTGAATGGAAAATCCGGTAATGTAAGCACCATGAATCTTGGTGAGTATGCTATTGTTCGTGTGCTTATAATTGTTGCTGATGTTGAGGACAGTGAGTATGTTCTCGATTATGGTCTGTCAACAGAAAATCTTGATGCCAAGGGCGAACTCTTTAAGGATGATGAACTTTTCGGTTCACTCAGTGGTACAGAAGCTCTCCTTATGGGTGTTACAAACATAGAACCTTCTTATATGAATGTAACCTCGGGTGGAACAGATTTCAACAGAATCAACTTTAATCCTCTTGATTTGTCCGAAAGCAACAAGATTCAGACAGAAGATGGCTACTACAATGTAAATATTCATATTCCTGAAGAAGGCAAAAAAATCAACTATGATGATTTTTCAGGAATGTACACATTGACCGATACAGGTACAGTAACAATGCATGTTGACTGTCCTGTTGCTTGGAAAAATGTTTATTTGTATTACTGGTATGACAATGGCAGAAATAACATCTGGCCCGGCGAAAAAATGACTCAGACAAGCCATGGTAACTATGAGTTGGCTATTCCCGGCAATGTTCCTCATATTATTATCAGTAACGGCACAAATCAGACTGTTGACCTTAATCTTAATCCCGGTCTGGAGACTTGGGTTGATATTCCCGGTACTCTTAATGCAGACGAAAAACTTTATGCAACAGTAGAGTATAAGACTGCAGACGGTATTGTACATGTAACTGTTCCTGAAGATTGGGGAGATGTATATTACTATTGCTGGGACGCATTAGGTATCGGACTTGAGCAGTGGCCGGGTACAAAAATTGAAGAAGCAGATGAAAACGGTTACTATACATTTACAATCCCCGGCGATATTACAAATGTTATCATCAACAATGGTGACAATGGCAAGAAAACACGTGACCAGGTTGTTTACGCAGGTTCTGAAACATGGCTTACTGTAAACGATACAGTTGTAGAAGAGGATGTAGAAAACGGAGTTAATATATACGGCGCAACTTCTTCTCGTTCTACAGAAACTGTTACAATGCACGCTTCAGTACCGGATGATTGGACAGGTGCTTCTCTGTATTACTGGAACAGTAACGGTAGTGAAACAGGCGTTTTGTGGCCCGGTCTTTCTATGACAAAGGGCGAGGATGGTCTTTATCATATCGAGGGTATTCCTGCTGATGTTACGAACGTAGTTCTTAATAACGGAGATGTATCCAATAACAAGCAGACACATAACATCACAATCACTCCCGGTGTAGAGACCTGGTTTGATGTCAAAGTTAAGTCAGGTTCAGCAGAAACCAAGATTGAGGCAAATGTACCTTCAAACTGGACTAATACTTATGTTTATTTCTTTAATGAAGCAGGTCAGGCTGTAGGTTCTGCGTGGCCCGGTTCCCTTGCTTCAAAGATTGAAGACGGAGTGTTCGGAATAGATGTTCCTGATGGTGCAACAAAATATATTATAAACAATGGTTCTGATCTGCAGACTCAAGACCTTAAGCTCATACTCGGTTCTACAAACAAAGTAGAGTTTTATGGAAATAAGAATGCAAGACCTGTTGCTCCTACAGAGCTTCACATTGAACCTCCTGCAGGTTGGAATAATGTATATGTTCACTACTGGTACACAGATAATAATGGAACTACACACGGAACAGAGTGGAATGGCAACGCTGCAAAGGATAACGGCGATGGTACATTCAGCATTGAAATTCCTGCAGGTTACAACAAGTTTGTTATAAACAACGGCAGCGAACAGACAGATGATATTACCGAGTTTTATATGGGTATCGAGAACCATATAAAGATCAATGATTATAAAAACGATAAGGGTCATAACACATATACTGTTGGTATGTCTTATCTGACCGATATCGTTTATGGTGAGAATGCAGAGAAGGAAGGCTTTACCTTTACTCCCACAGACTTTATGGACTCTTTATACAGTATGTGGTTAGCTATAACTGTTTATGAGAACAAGGTGGATGAGGAAGACGAAGGTAATGTTAATGACTATAAAGCTACTGCTCTCGGCAATCCCATCAACATCGCAAAAGAAGTCCAGATGTATAAAAAGATTACTGTTATTCCTGCAAGTGTTGTTTACTATGAAGATGACTTCGCAGGTATCAAATACAACACTGATGGTGAAAATGTAATCACACATTACGGACAGGGATCAGGAAGTCTTTCTCAGAGTGTTGATCAGAATCAGGGATATGGTCAGGATAATGCATATCAGGGTTCTGAAAATGATGAGATTACCGGTGGTTCTCTCACTAATATCGATATTAATAGCAACAAAGAGTTCGCAACCTTCGAGTTTACAGGTACCGGATTCGAGATTATCGGACATACTCGTGCAGTCGAATCAGGTACTGTAAGAGTTGTTGTTAAGGATAAAAACGGTAATGTTGTAGCACAGAAGTCCGTTATCACCGAGTTTGACAATGGTGCTGACGGTGGTACAGAATCCATAGTTGCTGTACCAATTATCCGATTCTCAGGTCTTCAGTATGGTACATATTCAGTATCTATAAATGGTGTTCCCGTTTATGATTTTGATAATTGGGCATCGGGTGAGGCAAGACCTCCCGTACTGAGTTCCTATATCTATATCGACGGCGTTAGAATTTATCAGCCTCTTGATAACAGCAACTGCGAGGGCGAAAATCTTGCACTTGGTATGAAGTACGATGCTGTTTCTTATACAGGTTCTCCTTATAATTCAAAGCTTACAGACGGCAAAGCAGAGACCGTTCTCAATAATGCCAACTGGTTTGGATTTAAAAATACAGGAGATGCCGCAACAGGAAACATCAATCCTAACAATAACAACCGAGCAGTATTTACAGTTAACTTGGGTTGTGAAGCTGAAATCAGCAATATCAGACTTCATCACTTCAAAGGTTCAAATACAGTAGGAGCAGGAACTTTTGATTATATCAATGTATATTATTCTTCTGATGGAATTACTTTCAAATACCTTAATACAATCAATCCTGACAGCACAAAGACAGCTCCATATTGGGCAGGTCTTGACATAACATCTGCTCCTGTTACTGCAAAGTACATCAAGTTTGCAGTAGGTGCAGAGGCTGGCAGTTTGATTCTTATCAACGAAGTTGAAATTTATGGTAAAGAGATTACAGTTCCCGGTAGAAATGATGCATATCTCCCGACCGAAAACGGTGCTTCCTTCACAGAAATCAGAAATCTTATTGCAGAGCGTCAGGCTTTTGCGGTTAAGTATAGCGACATAGAAGGTCTTTCTGTTTCCGGCGGTACAAACACATGGATTGAGAACCGTAACAATACTCTTCCTTCAAATCGTTACAAGTCTTGGAAGAATAACACAGTAAACAGCGTTACAGACTACATTATTGCTGGTCCTAACAACGAAGTTTATATGATTGAATCTACAGACGAAGAAAAGTCTGCACTTGTTTTCTATGTAACAGAAGAAGCTCTTGCACCTGTTCATAATATGCAGGTTGCAATTCGTGCTCTTGACTACGGTGCCTTTATTGACTCTGAAAATAAGGGATTTATCCATGCTGAAATTCAGTATGGTGCAATTGTAGATGGAAATCTTGTATGGAAGCCCCTCACAACTATCCTTACAACTGCTGAGCAGTACTATACTATTCCTTATGCAGAATGTCCTTATGATGCAGAGAACAACAGATATCAGGTTGTCCTCAGAGTTAATGATTCTGATATTACAGGCATGGCATCATATACAAGCGTTAAGCTCAACGGACTTAAGCTTAATACTCTGAATACATCAGAGGTTCCCGATATTCCCGAGATTTCCTATAGTGATGAACTTGATAACACAATCATCGACAATAACGGTAATACTCTGGATACTTCAAAGTTCGTTGACTTCCTGCAACTTTCAGGTCAGATGCAGTCCAATGTGGTTATGTACAGCAATCTGAACGGTGAAGCTGCTCCCGAGGGAGTAGACACAAGTGCTCTTGGCGTTCTTTACGATAGCTTCACTGCAGATAAAAACAGCAACTTTGTTTTGACTGAAGAGAGCAAAATCTATATTGTAACAACTTCAGAAGATGCAAAACCCTCCTATGAAACAATCGAGACAGCACAGCTTGTTCAGACTCAGTTTATGGCTGATAAACGTCCCACTGCAGATCCTATGGAGATTGTATGGGGTCTTGAAAAATACACAGCAGCAGGGGATATCCTCATCTATGCAAATGAATCAGGTTATGGTGCAGAAGAGTTTAAGATTGTCGTAACAGACAGAGCAAAGGTTTATGCAGCCGATGACAACGGCTTACTCTATGGTCTCAATACTCTGCAGAAACATTTCCGAAACGCTAACTCAAGTGCAATCAAGGGCTTCACAATTCAGGATGCCCCCGATACCAAGGAGCGTGCACTCCATCTTGATGTAGCAAGAAAATATCAGACAGTTGAGTCAGTTAAGAACTATATCGCAGAGATTTCCTGGATGGGCTTCAATGCTCTCGAGCTCCACTTCTCCGAGGACGGCGGCTTCCGTATGGACTTCTGGGGCGATACAGCTTTAAGTCAGGTACCCGGTATGACAGGCAATGACTTCTCCTGGGTATGCGGCAGTAACCCTGCTCCCTGGGTATTCGAGCAGTTCCAGGATACAGCAGATAAGGGCAAGTATCTGACAACCGAAGAGGTTATCGAAATTTGTCAGACCGCAAAGCAGTACAATATCGAGATTATTCCTTCCTTCGATACTCCTGCTCATGTAGGTTATATGACAGAACTTTACTATAATATAGTAAATGATGACTCCAGTTCATCTATCAGAAACTTTACCTACAACGGTACAAATTACACACTTCCTGCTCAGATTAACTATCGTAACTACACAGGGTCAAGCGACTCCAGATACGATTTCTCTGTACTTAATCTGGCAGATAATAATGTTAAGAACTTTGCATACGCAATGTACAGCGATATCGCAGCATTCTTCAAGTATTATGCAGGCTCAACCGATTTCAATATCGGTGCTGACGAGGTTGCGCTTAAGAGCTCAGATGTGTGGACATACACAGACTTTATTAACTATGTAAATCAGGTTAATGCAGTACTCAAGTCCAAGGGCTACAGAACAAGAATGTACAATGACTTCCTTTATAACACCACATATTCCTCTGCTTCAACAGGTATCGATACAGATATCGACGTTGTTTACTGGTTAGCTGCATCAAGCAGCAAAACAAACCTGAGAAGTGCAAGCTTCTTTGCAGATCAGGGCAGAAACGTATATAGCGGTGTAAACTTCTGGACATATTATGTTCTTCGTATAGCACCTACTTCTACAGCAACTCATATGGATGCCCGTGACCCAGCCAACAGGCAGTGGGATTTCTACCGAAATCAGGAAGATCACCTCTACAACGAGTGGAATGCTTCTCAGTTCGGTGCATATACCGATACCAATATGGGTGCATCTTACAACTATTCAGGCGATAAGCTTGCAGGTGCATACTTTATGATCTGGAACGACTTTGCAGGTCTTAACACTGAGGTTGAGGTATGGAACGGCTGTACCGACCTTTATGGTAAGTACAGCAGCGGTAAGTATAGTGGCTACGGCTATAACTACAGCATGATTGAGCGTATGTGGTCCAGTGGTATCAAGCAGTGGAACGCTGATATCAATAGCACACTTACATTTGCAAACTTCGAACCTCTCCGTGATAGCATGGGATTCTTCCCGGGTTATGTTGCAACAGACAGTTCTAAGGCTTATGCAAACGGAATGGTACTTGCAGAACCCACAGCGGTTTCCGATGAGGCATACCGCACTAGTCATACAGTAACCTTTGTTGACTTCGACGACAAGGTTCTGAACACTCAGGTGGTTAGAGACGGCACAGCAGCAAATGCTCCTGCTGATCCTACAAGACCTATGGATGTTTGGTATACTTACACCTTCACAGGTTGGGACACAGATTACTCAAATATCACAAAGGATACAGTTGTTAAAGCAACTTATTCTTCTTCTGCTACAACAGCAGGCAAGATTGGTTACCTTGAGGTAAAGGTTTCCGGTGGTACAAACTTTAATATGAGCATGGGTGTAAGCGATGCAAAACCCATGGGTATAAGTTATGTGAATCCCAAAATGGAGTTAGGTGTAGCTGTTACGGTTACAGCACAGACAACTAATGGCAATAACTTTATTGGTTGGATGGATGCAAAGAACGGTAATCTGCTGACTACCTCAGTCACATACAGCTTCAATACATCAGGTAACGATCTTCTTGTTGCTCTGTTTGACACAGACCTTGACGATAGAGGTATAGTAACATTCAGAAACGACAAGACAAATCAGGTTATTGATATTCAGTATTACTCATCAACAGACACGATTGTGTTCCCTGAAGATGTTTCTTTCCCCGGCTATGAGTTTATGGGATGGAATGCCACAGAGGCTCAGATTCAGGCAAAACTCAAAGAGGGCAAGGATGTAACAGTTCTTCCTATGTGGAGAAATGAGGATGTTTACTTCTCAATTAAGGTGAATGGTGGTAAAATTACAGATTCACCCGAGCCTGTTGATGGCAAGTATGTAGGCTATAAGGGCACAACAGTTACAGCAAATAAGGCGTCTTCAGGTAAGATATTTGCTTACTGGGCAGACGAAAATGGCAATGTGCTCAGTTATAGCCCCGAGTATAAGTTCTATCCCTATAAGGATACAGTCATAACTGCAACCTACATCAGCACCACAGCTCTCGGAGTTGATATTATTGGTACAAAGGCAGAGCCCGAAACAGTTGAAACTGTAAGTGAGACCTTCAAGGTTTACTTTGAGAACAACTGGTTATGGACTGATGTATCCATCTATTACTGGGGTGTTGACGGAGCTTCTGAGTGGCCTGGTGCTCCCATGACACTCCTTGAGAACAACGGAACTTTTGATATATATGTATATGATGTTCCCACAGGTGTTGCAGGTTTCATCATCAATGGTATCAAAGACGATGGTTCGGGTAACCGCGATCAGACACCTGATATAACACAGTTTGTTGATGGTCGTCAGTACAGTATGACATGGGACAACGGAAATAATGTTATGATCAACGACTCCAGAGTTGAGTCTTCCGGCGGTAACACAGATACACAGATTAACACAATCTACCTCTATGTATCAGAAGAGTGGGCATATGATGATGCATGGTTTGCTCTCTATGGATGGAATCTCGCCAACGGAGAAGATAATACTTGGGTTAAACTTACAAATGTAAACGGAAATGTATACGTAGCACAGCTTCCCGCTAAGTATGCAGGTATTAAGTTTGTAAGAATGAATCCTGCTTCCGACGAGTTCAGTTGGGATAATGCATGGAATCAGACAAGCGATATATCTGTTTTGAACGCAGGTAAGAATAACATGTATGTTCTTAGTCCCGGTTGGGATAATCAGTACACTGTTTCTAATCTGAACACAGTTTATTTTGTAAATGATCGCAATTGGGAGAACATCACAGTAACCTATACAGATGACAGAGGTACATACGAAATCGAAGCAGTTTTCGTTGAAAAAGATGAAAACGGCAACGATGTTTACTCAATGCTCATTCCTGCTTTTGTCAATAAGATTGTATTCTCAGATGGCACAAAAGACTATGTCTACAGAGTAGACGAAGTTTTAGAAGATAAGGTTATCTTTGGAATTAGAATGGTGGATAATCATGTAGAAAAAGATGTTGTAACCAATGTAGATATGGACACATCAACACTTGGTGACAGCAATATGGTTATCTTCTCATGGGAGGTTCCCGAGGATACAGGTTACATCTTCGTCAATGCAGGTCTGCTTCTTGTAAGAGAAGAGGATTATATAGAGTCTTCCTTTAAAGCAGGTACAATTAACAGTGATGTTATCCAGTTTGTTCCTGCAAGAAAGTATCAGCTTTCCACAGGAATCCATTCTGTAACCATTCCTCAGGTTATGACAGGTGATGGCTGGGTTGCTTGCTCTTTTGTACAGTACAGAGATGAGCAGGGAATTCTCCGTACCAAGTATTCAAAGAAGATTACTGGCAAGAAGTAATAACCTGAGAGTTACAACAAATTATTAATCGGGAATATTCCTGAAAAAAGATATCCCCCAAACGGAATTTCGTTTGGGGGATATTTTTAGTGTGTGCATATATATCAGAAACAGAATATACTCTGCTTTTGTCAAAAAACATAAAAACTTTGTTTATTTATCTTGAAAATTTATTGTTGCTATACTATAATAAAATATATCTATATTTATGTCGAGGTGGTATTGTGCAGCTTCTTAAAGAGAGAATAACTAAAGATGGACAGCTTTTTCCCGGAAACATTCTCAAGGTCGATAGTTTTCTCAATCATCAGGTTGATATTTCTTTACTTAATAAGATAGGTGAAGAGTTCAAGAGGCGCTTTTCTGATTGCGAAATAAACAAGATTTTAACAATTGAAGCATCAGGTATTGGTATTGCTTGTATTGTTGCTCAATATTTTAATTGTCCTGTTGTTTTTGCAAAAAAATCCAAGTCTATTAATATCAGCAGCGATTTTTATCAGAGTGATGTAATGAGCTATACTCATGGCAATTTAAATCATGTTATTGTTTCCAAAGATTTTATTGGCAACGGCGATAAGGTTCTTGTTATTGACGATTTTCTTGCTCATGGCTGTGCACTTCGCGGACTTATAGATATTATCGAGTCCTCAGGAGCAGAGCTTAAAGGATGCGGCATTGTTATCGAAAAAGGATTTCAGACAGGCGGAGATGACCTTCGTAATCGTGGTATCAGATTGGAATCTCTTGCAATTGTTGAATCCATGAACGCCGAAACAGGTGAGATTATATTCAGATAATTATATAATCAGGTATTTATAGGGTGCAAATCCCTATGATAATAAAATTTTTAGGAGGAAATCAAAATGAAAATCAAAAGAATTCTTTGCGTGATGTTTGCTGCTCTTATGGTGTTCTCCCTTGCAGCTTGCGGCGGAGAAACAGGTTCTGACGATGTAAAGGTAGGTTTCATCTTCCTTCACGATGAAAACTCCACATACGACAAGAACTTCATGGATGCAGCTAAGGCTGCATGCGATGCTATGGGCGTTGAATACGCTCAGAAGACACAGATTCCCGAGGATAATCAGTGTTACGAAGCAGCTGTTGAGCTTATCGAGGTTGATGGTTGCAACATCATTTTTGCAGACAGCTTCGGTCATGAGTCTTTCCTTATGAAAGCTGCAGAAGAGTATCCTGATGTTCAGTTCTGTCACGCAACAGGTAATCAGGCTCACACAGCAGGTCTTTCAAACTTCCACAATGCATTTGCTTCTATCTATCAGGGCAGATACCTTGCAGGTGTTGCAGCTGGTATGAAACTCAACGAGATGATCGCTGACGGTACAATCACAGCAGAACAGGCTAAGATGGGTTATGTTGGTGCATTCACATTTGCAGAGGTTATCTCCGGTTACACATCCTTCTATCTTGGTGCAAAGAGTGTTTGCCCCACAGTAACAATGGATGTTAAGTTTACAGGTAGCTGGTATGATGAGACTCTTGAGAAAGAAGCAGCTCTTGCTCTTATCAACGGCGGTTGTGTTCTTATTTCTCAGCATGCTGACTCCATGGGTGCTCCCACAGCTTGCGAAAACGCCGGTGTTCCCAATGTTTCTTACAATGGCTCTACTGTAGCAGCTTGTCCCAATACTTTCATTGTTTCTTCCCGTATCAACTGGCAGCCTTACTTCGAGTATATGATCGAGTGCGTTCAGGATGATAAGGCAATCGATACTGACTGGACAGGTACAATCGACACAGGTTCAGTTGTTCTTACAGATGTTAACGAGAAGGCAGCTGCAGCAGGTACTGTTGAGAAGATCGCAGAAGTTAAGGCTCAGCTCCTCGATGGTACTATTGAAGTATTCGATGCAGCTAACTTCACAGTTGGCGGCGAAACTCTGACATCTTATATTGCAGATGTTGATTTCGATGCTAACTACGAGAAGGATACAGAAGTTATCGAGAACGGTATCTTTAAGGAGTCCAAGTTCAGATCTGCTCCTTACTTCGATCTCAGAATCGACGGCATTACTCTTCTTGACGAGAAATACTAATATTCACATTGTTTCAGAGGCGGGGCTTCTTGCCCCGCCTGTATCTTATTTTATTTTTGAAGAAAGTATTATTTCTTAATGTTTTCTTGAGGAATAACGAAGGGGGATATATATGGACAAAATTCCTGCTATCGAGCTTAAAAATATTACCAAGACCTTTGGTAAGGTTGTGGCTAATAAGAATGTGTGCTTAACTGCTCACAGAGGAGAAATACTCTCCATTCTTGGCGAAAACGGCTCAGGTAAAACAACTCTTATGAATATGATTTCGGGTATTTATTTTCCTGATGAAGGCCAGATTTATATTGACGGTAAAGAGGCTGTTATTGCCTCGCCCAAGGATGCATTTAATTATAAAATCGGTATGATACATCAGCATTTCAAACTTGTTGATGTGTTTACTGCTGCAGAAAATATAGTTCTTGGCATTAAGGATGGTAAATATAACCTTAAAGCTTCTATCGAAAAAATCAAAGCTATTTGCGATCAGTACGGTTTTGATCTTGATCCTAATAAAAAGATTTACACCATGTCTGTTTCCGAAAAGCAGACAGTAGAAATCGTCAAGGTTTTATACAGAGGTGCAGATATTCTTATCCTCGATGAGCCTACTGCAGTTCTGACTCCTCAGGAGATTGAAGTGCTTTTCAAGGTTCTTCGCAGAATGAGAGAAGCAGGTAAGTCCATTATTATCATTACACATAAGCTTAATGAGGTTATGGAGCTTTCTGACAGAGTTGCTGTACTTCGTAAAGGTGAGTACATCGGTTGTGTAAATACAGCCGATACCAACGAATCACAGCTTACAGAGATGATGGTTGGCGAGAAAATCTCCCTTAATATCGACAGAACCGAACCTAAGAATCCTAAGGACAGACTCACAGTTTCTAACCTTGAGTGTGTTGACAGAACAGGTGTTAAGGTTTTAAGTGACGTTTCATTTACTGCAAGAAGTGGAGAGATTCTCGGTATTGCTGGTATTGCAGGCAGCGGTCAGCGAGAACTTTTAGAAGCCATAGCAGGTCTTCAGAAGGTTAATGCAGGAGAGATTATTTACATCAATCCCAAGACTGACTCTGTTGAAAATCTCCGTGATAAAACTCCTAAGCAGATTCGTGATTTGGGAGTCAGACTTTCCTTTGTTCCCGAAGACAGATTAGGTATGGGTCTTGTTGCAAATATGGATATCACCGATAATATGATGCTCAGAAGCTACAAGAAAGGTCGTTCCTTCTTCCTGCAGAGAAAAGCACCTAAAGATCTGGCAGAGAAAATCATCGAGGAACTCTCCGTTGTTACACCCGGTGTATCAACTCCCGTAAGACAGCTTTCCGGCGGTAATATTCAGAAGGTTCTTGTAGGTAGAGAGATTGCAGCATCTCCAAAACTTCTTATGGTTGCTTATCCTGTTCGAGGTTTGGATATCAACTCTTCCTATACAATCTTCAATCTTCTCAATCAGCAGAAAGAAAAAGGTGTAGCGGTTATTTTTGTTGGTGAAGACCTTGATACACTTGTAGATCTTTGCGATAGAATTATGGTTATCGGCGAAGGTAAAATCAAGGGCATCGTAGATGCTCGTACAACTACAAAAGAAGAGATCGGTCTCTTAATGCTTAAGTCTGATTTTGAAAGTGAGGGTGGTACTGATGAGTGATACAAAGGCTGTTAAAAATAAAAGAGAACCTTTATTCCACCTTGTAAAACGAGATGATATGAAATGGTGGGGAGCATGGCTCATCCGTATCGGCACTATCATCATTGGATTTCTTCTTTTATGTTTTATTTCAATGTTACTCACAAAGGAATCCTTTGGTAGTATTGTAGAAACCATGTATCGTGGTGTTTTTGGTAAGCTTGAGCAAGGTAAAACCAAAATGCTCTGGAGCTATTTGCAGAAAACAGCAATACTTTTAGGTTTATCAATTGCAGTTACACCTGCATTCAAGATGAAATTCTGGAACTGTGGTGCAGAAGGACAGGCTCTTGCAGGCGGTATGGCTTCAATGATTTGTATGATCGAGCTTGGTGATAAGCTTTCCTATCCTTTGCTTATGCTTGTTATCGTTCTTACAAGCATTCTTGCCGGTGCTATCTGGGGTGTTATTCCTGCTATTTTCAAAGCTAAGTATAACACCAACGAAACTCTTTTTACCCTTATGATGAACTATGTTGCTACTCAGATTGTTAAGTATTATCTTTACATAGAAGGTGGCGGCTCAAACAAAATCAATCCTGTAGCCGAAGGTAATCTTCCTGTTATTGGTGGTAATGAGTATTTACTTAATATAATTATCGTTCTTGTTCTTACAGTTCTTATTTTTATTTATCTTAACTACAGCAAACACGGCTATGAAATTACAGTAGTAGGCGAAAGTCAGAACACAGCAAGATACATTGGCATCAATGTTAAAAAAGTCTTTATTCGTACTATGATAGTGTCAGGTGCTCTCTGCGGCATTGTTGGTATGCTTCTTGTATCAGGCACAAATCATTCAATTGATACTACAACTGTAGGTGGACAAGGTTTTACCGCCATTATGGTATCTTGGCTCGGACAGTTTAATCCCTTTATTATGATTCTTATGTCTGCTCTTGTTATCTTCCTTCAGCTTGGCTCAGGTAAGGTAGCAGACAGTTGTCATCTGAATTCCTCTTACGCAGATATTGCTGTAGGATTGGTTATTCTTTTAGTAGTCGGCTGTGAATTCTTTATTCGTTATTCTGTAAAATTCCGCGGCTCAAAAAAGGAGGATAACAAATGATTGGATATATAGTTCGTTCTATTTTCTTGGGTGTACCAATGCTTTATGGTGCAACCGGTGAAATCCTCACAGAAAAGTCAGGTCATTTAAACCTGGGTATTCCCGGCATTATGTATGTTGGTGCAATCAGCGGTGTTTCAGGTGCCTTTATTTATGAGAATGCTTGCGGTAATGTGCTTGAAAATATGAATCCTTTTCTTGCTATCATTATTCCGTTGATTTGCTCTGTCTTAGGTTCTGCAATTATGGGACTTCTGTACAGCTTTTTCACAGTGACTCTCAGAGCAAATCAGAATGTTACAGGTTTGGCAATCACTACCTTTGGTATTGGTCTTGGTAACTTTTTCGGTGCATCTCTTATCAAACTCATTAAGAGTGATATGCCTTCTATTGCACTTACAAAAACCAGTGGTTTCTTCTGTAAGAAGTTACCCTTTGCAGACGACTTAGGATGGTTTGGTGAGCTTTTCCTTTCCTTTGATTTTCTTACTTACTTTGCAATTATATCTGCTGTGCTTTTATCTCTTGTACTTAACAGAACCCGTGTTGGACTTAATCTGAGAGCAGTGGGTGAAAGTCCTGCAACAGCTGATGCAGCAGGTATCAATGTAACAAAGTATAAGTACCTTTCAACAATTATAGGCAGTGCAATCGCAGGTCTTGGCGGACTTCAGTATGTTATGGCTTATGCAAACGGATGTTGGTCAAACGATGCTTTTGGCGACAGAGGATGGATGGCAATTGCACTTGTTATCTTTGCTTTGTGGAAACCCAATATGGCTATCTTTGGTGCATTCCTGTTCGGTGCATTGTGTAATGCAAATGTATATTCAGAAGGTTTGGGTGTTGAAACTCAGGAACTCTTCAAAATGCTTCCTTATATTGTAACTATTATCGTACTTGTCTTTACAAGTATGCGTAAAAAGCGTGAGCACCAGCCTCCTGCACATCTTGGTTTACCTTATTTCCGCGAAGAAAGATAAATATACTTATAAATTTCAAAACACCGCAACTTTCAAAGTTGCGGTGTTTTTGCTTGTAAATATTTGTCAGATAATATATAATAACTTGGAATGGGGTGGGGAAATGGAAAAAAAGACCGATATGGAGTATACCCATAAACGAAAAGTGTTTTCGATAATTTCATTAATTGTTATATTAACTCTGATGATAGGGTTAACCATATTCATCTGGAAATGGCTCTCGGAATTTTCTCAGGAAGGTTTTCGCGACTATATAAATTCTTTCGGAGCTTTAGGATGGCTTGTGCTTTTGTGTCTGCAGATTCTACAGGTTTTTGTTGCGCTTATTCCGGGTGAACTTTTGGAATCTGCTGCAGGTTTTGCATTCGGACCATTAATTGGCACATTAATTTGCTATGCAGGTGTCGCAATCGGTTCTGCAATTATTTTCTTTTTAACAAGAAAACTTGGTATAAAACTTGTAGAAATATTTGTTTCTCCCGATAAAATTAACGAGTTGAAGTTCCTTAATAACCCTAAAAAACGAAATTTTCTTATATTTCTTGTGTTTTTTATTCCGGGTACACCAAAGGATTTGCTCACATACTTTGTGGGACTTACCGATATTAAGTTCATATCTTTTCTTTTAATTTCCCTTGTAGCAAGAATACCTTCTGTATTATCCTCAACTGTTGGAGGTCATTTGCTTGGTGAAGAAAATTACATAGGTGCCATTATTCTGTATGCTGTAACAGGAATTCTCAGCCTTGCAGGATTCATTGCATATAATAAGATAGTAAAAAATAAAAATAATTCCGATTCAAAGGATAGTGAATAATCATAATATGAAAAGTTTTACAAGAGGACTTAAATCAGGTATTCCTATAGGGCTGGGTTATTTGTCAGTATCGTTTTCTTTTGGAATAATTGCTGTTTCTTACGGACTTGCCTGGTGGCAGGCAGTTCTGATTTCTATGACTACATTAACATCCGCGGGTCAGCTTGCGGGTGTTAGTCTTATGGTAAATCCCGGTCTTTATGTTGATATGCTGTTATCTCAGATTACAGTTAATATCAGATATTCTTTTATGTCTGTATCTTTATCACAAAAAACCTCAAAAGAATTTAAAGGTATAAGAAGACTTGTTTTTGGCTTTTTTATAACAGATGAAATCTTTGCTGTTGCATCAAATGAAAAAGAAATATCCACAAAGTTTTTTGCAGGACTCACTGTTTTTCCATATTTCGGTTGGGTTTTTGGTACTCTCTTGGGTACACTAATGGGTAATGTGTTGCCCGAAGTAGTAATGAACGCTCTATGTATAGCTATTTATGGTATGTTTGTTGCTATAGTTGTGCCTAAAGTAAGGGAATCCTCAAAGCTTCTTGCGGTTGTTATTTTTACAATTGCGTTTAGCTCGCTCTTTTATTATCTGCCTGTACTTAGCAAAGTTTCTCAAGGGTTATCAATCAGTATATGTGCAGTAACCGCTGCATTATTAGGTGCTTTGCTGTTTCCTGTAAAGGAGGATGATTCTTGTGGCTGATTACTGGATTTATCTTCTGATAATCGTCCTGTCTACATATTTAATAAGAGCAATTCCTTTTGCTCTTGTTCGCAATAAGATAAGTAATGGGTTTATAAAGTCCTTTCTTTACTATATTCCTTATACAGTACTTAGCGCTATGACTTTTCCTGCAGCTTTGTATGCAACAAATAATATTTATGCAGCAATTGCAGGACTCTTCGTAGCAGTATTACTTGCGTTCTTCAGGCAAGGGCTTACAACCGTTGCGGTAGCTTCTTGTGTTACGGTTTTTGTTTTTGATCTCTTTATTATATAAAATCAATTGACCTCTATTTAATATTGCAATTTACAACTTATCGTTGTATAATTTAGTACGTTAATATATATGTAATATTTTGGAGTCGATACTATGTGTGAAAAAGAATATTTAGCTTTAAAACTTGAAAATCAGATTTGCTTTCCCTTGTATGCTGCATCAAGAGAAATGATTAAACTTTATAGACCTTATCTTGAGCCTTTGGATTTAACATATACCCAGTATGTTGCTATGATGGTATTCTGGGAGGTTAAAAAGATAAGTGTTAAAGAACTTGGCAAAAGGCTTTACCTTGACTCAGGCACACTTACTCCTGTGCTTAAAGCACTTGAAGTCAAAGGTTATGTAAACAGATACCGTTCTGTTGAAGATGAGCGAGTTCTCATTGTTGAGTTAACACAAAAGGGTAAAGAACTTAAAGAAAAAGCTTTGAATATTCCTCACGAAATGTCAAAGAATCTTAATCTTGATTTAGAAGAAACGAAAGAGTTTTACAGACTGATATATAAAATGCTTGATCTCATTAAAGATAAATATTAATTATTAAGGTGGCGTTTACCCGTCACCTTTTTAATTTTATATTGCATTAATATGCCAAGTATTTTATAATGGTATTAATAATTAAGAAGGGAGTGATTCTATGTTGCAGGATAATACTCACGATGGTCATAGAGCCAGAATGAGGAAGCGGTATCTTGAGAGTGGCTTTGATGGATTTCAGGACCACGAGATACTGGAAATGATTCTCTACAATTGTTACAGACGAAGAAATACTAACGACATAGCACACAAACTTCTGGAACACTTTGGTTCACTCAGTGCGGTTTTCGAAGCTCCTTTAGACAGTCTTATGGAAGTGGGGATTTCCGAAAGCGTAGCCGTAACCCTTAAAATGATACCCGATATTTGTCGGGTTTATTATGATGATCGCAATAATTCAAATCGGAAGATAATTAATCTTTCGGATGTGGGAGAATATTTTCTTCATAAGTTTATCGGAAGATTTGACGAGGCTATATATTTATTATTGCTCGATTCTAAAAACAAAGAACTCTATTGTGGTGTGGTTTCAACAGGAAATAACATTACATCCGATGTGCCCATGCGAAAGATTGTAGATCTTGCTTTACGATATAACGCTTCAATAGCAATAATAGCACATAATCATCCGAGCGGCGTTGCATTGCCAAGCAGAGCAGATATACAAGTTACAAATGTGCTTTATAAAACACTGGAAACTGTCGGAGTACGACTTGCAGACCATATCATTGTTGCTGATGACGATTATGTGTCTTTAAGAGATACAGAGCTTTGTTCGTCTCTTATAATCGGTGAATAAAATACAAAAGGTGATTAATATGTCTTATACTAATTTCAAAAACAACGGCAAACTTAAACTTCTTATAATCGTAGGTACAAGACCCGAGATTATCCGTCTTTCAGAGGTCATCAAAAAATGCAGAACATATTTCGATACACTCCTTGCACACACAGGTCAGAATTACGATTACAACTTAAACGGAGTGTTTTTCAAAGATTTAGAGCTTGACCCTCCCGAAATTTATATGGAGGCGGTAGGCAATACCTTAGGTGATACAATGGGCAATATTATTGCTAAATCTTATAACCTTATGGCAGAGATTAAGCCCGATGCAGTACTTGTTCTTGGCGATACAAATTCCTGCCTCAGTGTTATCGGTGCAAAGCGTCTGCATATTCCTATTTTCCATATGGAAGCAGGTAATCGTTGCAAAGACGAGTGCCTTCCTGAAGAAACAAACCGCAGAATTGTTGACATTATTTCAGATGTTAATCTTGCTTATTCCGAACACGCAAGACGCTATCTTGCAGATTGCGGACTTCCTAAAGAACGTACCTATGTAACAGGCAGTCCTATGGCAGAGGTTTTGAACTCCAATCTTGAGTCTATTCTCAAAAGCGACATATTAACAAAGCTAAATCTTGAGAAAGGTAAATATATTCTGCTTTCTGCTCACAGAGAAGAGAATATCGATACAGAAAAGAACTTTACCTCACTCTTTACAGCAATCAATAAAATGGCTCAAAAGTACGATATGCCCATCCTTTATTCCTGCCATCCCAGAAGCAAGAAAAGACTCCTTGAGAGCGGTTTTGAGCTCGATAGCAGAGTTATCTGCCACGAGCCAATGGGTTTCCATGACTACAACTGTCTTCAGCTTAATGCATTTGCAGTTGTATCCGACAGCGGCACCCTTCCCGAAGAAGCCAATTTCTTTGATACCTATGGTATGGGCTTTCCTGCAGTATGTATCCGTACATCTACAGAGCGTCCCGAAGCTATGGAAGCCGCAGGCTTCATCCTCGCCGGTATCGATGAAGCCTCACTACTGCAGGCGGTTGATACTGCAGTAAACCTTGTAAAAAACGAGGAAGAGGTTTCTACTGTTTCTGACTATTTCGACCAGAATGTTTCTACAAAGGTTGTTAAGATTATCCAGTCCTACACAGGTGTAGTCAACAAAATGGTCTGGAGAAAATTCTGATTTTTATACAGGTGTTTTATATGAACAACAGATTATTTGAATTTATAGAAAAATCACCAACTGCATTTCATACAGTGAGCAATATCGCAGAAACTCTCAATCTTAATGGTTTTATACAACTTTGCGAGGGTCAGAAATGGGAAATTAATCGTGGCGGTAAATACTATGTAACCCGCAACGATTCTTCGGTTGTTGCTTTTAAAGTTCCCGAAGATGATTTTAGTGGTTTTATGATTGCTGCAACTCATAGCGACAGCCCATGCTTCAAACTTAAAGAAAATCCTGTTTATTCAGAGGGATTATATACAAAGTTTTCAAGCGAGAGATACGGCGGAATGATCAATTCCACTTGGCTTGACAGACCCTTGTCGGTGGCAGGCAGAGTTGTTTATACGGAAAATAATGTTGTAAAATCCGTTCTTGTTGATTTTAAAAAGCCTGTTGCAATTGTTCCGAATGTTGCAATACACCTTAACAGAAAAGCGAATGAAGAGACTTCTCTGCATGCTGCAGTTGACCTTGTTCCTCTTGTTAGTATTGGTGATAGCACATCTTCTTTTAAAGCATCTGTGGCAGAACTTTCAGGTGTTTGTGAAGAGGATATTCTATCATACGATTTGTTCTTGTACAACGCAGACAAAGGTGTTTGTTGGTCAGATTTTATATCAGCTCCCCGTATCGATGACTTGCAGTGTGTTTTTGCATCAATGGAAGCTTTCATTGATGCAGATGCAAAAGCAAGTGTTCCTGTTCTCGCTGTCTTTGATAATGAAGAGGTAGGCAGCGGCACAAAGCAAGGTGCAGACTCAGATTTCTTTTATAATATTCTTTTGAAGCTTACCGCTTCACTGGGGTATTCCAATGTTGAGTTTGCCGACTTTATTGCAAATAGCTTTATGCTTTCTTGCGACAACGGTCATGCTGTGCATCCAAATCATCCCGAACTTACCGATAAGAATAACTCGGTTAAGATGAATGGGGGAGTTGTTATCAAGTATAATGCAAATCAGAGATATTGCACCGATGCAGTGTCTTCTTCACTTGTGAAAGTACTTTGCAATCGTGCACAGGTTCCTTGTCAGGCTTATGCAAACCGAAGTGATATTGCAGGTGGCTCAACCCTCGGTAATATTGCAAACACGCACCTCTCAATGATTACAGCTGATATTGGTCTTGCACAACTTGCAATGCACTCCTCCTTTGAAACAGCAGGAAAAGACGATACCGAATATATGAAAAAACTCCTTTCCGAGTTTTTCTCATCATCATTGAATGTCTGCAAGAATAATTCATATACAATTTGATTCTTTTGTTTAAAAAGTGAATATATCCTTTTAATAAAAAACATCGTTGAGTTTTTTGCTCAACGATGTTTTTTTGCAGTTTATTTTCAGGATAATCTATCTGAAAATTTGTTGCTGTAGTCCTTAAAATCAAACCAGAATCTAACTCCGTTTCCCGTGTTGTCAAATCCGCAAAGGGTGTGTTCCATAAGTGCTATTTCTTTTACAATATATAGACCCAGTCCGCTGTTTCTGCTACCATCCGAAGAAGTGGTAAAGGTTTCTGTCCAGATGATTTCTTTCATTTCGTTGGGAATTTGTTTGCCTGTGTTTTCGATTGACAATCGGATTGTGCCTCCGAGTTCTTTGAGCGAAACTAAAATAGCAGTTTTTTTGTCTGCATTCTGAACAGCGTTAGCAAGGTAGTTCCTGAACACAAATTCCATATAATCTTTAATTGTTGTTAATTGTAGATTTGGTTCAATATTTTTAATTAATTCCAGATCACAGGATTTTATGTATGCACTGTTGTTATTACAAAGCTCAGTGATAATATCACTTGCGTTTAAAAACTGTGATTCTTTTGTTGCTATACGACGTTCATCCACGGTCATCTGCAGAACCTCACTTATCATATGACTCATCTTACTTATTTCTTCCATAGCAGAGTCATAATAATAATCTTTCTTTTCCTGTTCCTCGCAGGTTCTTATCATTTCAACCTGGCTAGAGATAACGGCTAAAGGTGTTTTTAAGTCGTGAGTAATATTACGAAGAAGTATACGACGGGAGTTTTCGTATTCCATCATATACTGATTATCTTCACGCAGTACAAAATTGTAGTTTTCCAGATTGTTGATGTTTTCCTGAATGGTATCTGCCATTTTGTTGACACTATGTGCCAGTTCGCCAATTTCATTTTTACGAATTTTGCCTACAAAACGAACAGAAAGATTATTTTTAGATATATCTTTTGCTACATCTGTTACTTTTTTTAGAGATTTTATGGAAGGTGAAATTGCAAGGTATAGTACAACAGAGCAGATGATAATGTAACCAACAACCACAAAGCCCAATATTTTGTTTGAAAGCGTAAATACATCATCAGCACCACTTAAATTATTCTTTATGTGAATGTAATATGTTTTGCCGTCAATTTTATATCGAGTGTAAAGTCTTATGGCAGATTCATCATCAAGCTTTGAATAATACGGTTCAGAAGTTTCATGAAAACGATCAATCTTGTCTCCAAAAAGTTTTTTTATAAAATTTTTATTATTCCCAAGTTCGAATGATGTAAAGTATGGTTCATAGTTTTCGTCAAATATGTAAACGCGGTAGGCAACTCCTGAATTATCAAAAACCTTTTTGAGTTTAGCACTGTTGAAAGGTTCTGCCTTTTTTAGTTTTTCTGAAAATACAGAAACTTTTTGAGCTTCTTGTCTTATATACATTTTGGGTTGCAGATAAAAGTAGAGAGGTATCAGAACAGCAGCTATAAGCGTAATAGAAGCCACAATTATTGTAATCAGTTTTATTGTTAATTTATTTTTCATCATTTACCTCAAATTTATATCCTATTCCGTACACAGACACTATGTACTCGTCGTGGTCCAGAAGTTTTTTTCTTAACTGTTTTACAATAGTATCAACTGTACGCAAATCACCGAAATATTCATTTCCCCATACCCGATCGAGAATTGTATCTCGGCTAAAAACAATTTTCTCGTTTTTAATAAAAAACAGAAGTAAATCATATTCGCGTGGTGTGGTCTGAATCGGATTATTGTCAAGATACACCTTGCGTTCTACTGTGTTAAGGCATAAGGCTCCTTTTTGTATCTGAGTTTTATTTTTTATAAAATGTCCGGATCGACTTAGCAGAGCGTTAATATGTTCTTTGAGAATACTTAAAAGAAATGGCTTTGTTATGTAGTTGTCTGCACCTAAGTGAAATCCGCTGAGCTGATCTCTTTCGGTCTCTCTTGCCGAGAGAATTATAACGGGAACATCAGATGTTTCTCTTATTCTTTTCAGAACATCAAAGCCGTCGATATCAGGAAGCATTCCGTCTAAAAGAACTATATCAAAAGGGGAGTGGTTTTCAAAAGCATATATGGCAGAAGTTCCGTCACAGCAGGCGGTTACAGTAAAACCATTCATTTGCAGATAATCTTCTATTGTGTTACGGAGTTTATCATCATCCTCTACCAAGAGAATTTTAGCACTGTTACTCATATTATGTCGCCTCCGTTGATAATTATAGTTATATTATAACATAAATTTTGATAGAAAAATGATAATTAACACATTTATATCAAATTTTTGTGTTTATATTATCTTGGAATCATTATAAATTATTCGGCAAAGAGGGATAGACATGAAAAAGAACATTACTGCAGAAAATATTGGGAAGAAAAAGAGGATAGTTTTAATTGCTACTATAGTTCTTTTGACAGCGGTTGTAGTGACAGCAAGCATTTTAATTCCTAAGATACTTAAAAAATCTGATGATGATACAGATATATCAGGTGCATGGGAGCTTATTGAAAACCCCGAACTTACAGCCTCAACGGACGAAGCAGCAGATAGAGAAAACGCTTACTATGTTTTTGATACTCCTGATAAATACGGCAGAGGCAGTTATTACACCTGTTATCAAGGCGGAATAGAATATTTTAAGTACGAACTTCTTGAAGAAGATTCGGTAGAGAAGATAAATCTCGGAACCGAGAATATGGAGTATAAGATAACAGGCTCTAAGAGTAAAGGAGATGCAGAGCTTACAATAATTTATCCCGAGCAAACTGACGAGATGACAGGCCTTAAAAAAGAGGCTTCGGAATATGTTTTTGTGCAAGCAGAAAATCCTGATTACGAAAAGCAATGTTTTGATGACTTCAATGTGGACAAGGCGCTCCTTGGTACTTGGATAAATAACGAAAGATCACTTTCTTATTATCAGTACTCATACACCTATGAGCAGAGTGTGGAATTTAAGAATAATGGTATTATGATTATTCACTACAAGAGTGCTGATTTGCTCCTTGACAGATATATGTACTACGCATACTCCGCAGAGGATTCAAAGCTTACTTTCAGTCCGGTTACGGATAAGGATACTGAATATTCTATGCTCTATGGATTTGACGAAAGCGGAAATCTGAAGTTTATGGGAGATACAACCACAGGTTCTATCTTTGCGGATGCCTTCTTCGGCAACTTTACTTTCTATACCGCTGAAAATCTCCCCAAGGTTACAGTACCATCTGCAGATTAAGTATATTTTACTGGATAACGGACTTTTATTCAGTGCTATATAAATTTTATGAAAGGATGATTTTATGAAATCAAACTTCACAAAGCGTACGCTATCGCTTTTGCTTTGTTTATTGAGTTTATTTTCAATGGTTTTAGTGGCATTGCCTTCTGTATCTGCCACGGAACTTTCTGAAATTGAGCCTCTCAATAACTCCTTTGCGGTAGTGTCGCCTGTACCAACAGGCTCAACCATTGAGCCAATCTCACAGCCCAAAAGACTTGATACCCTTAAGGGCAAGACTATTGCCCTTGTGGGCGGAAGCTTCAGTGCTTCTGTTACACACGCTATCGTTCGCGATATGCTGGTAGAAGAGTTCGGCTGTAAAATTTACTTTATGGACGAGATTGGTAAGGGTGGTACATTCAACCCCAATAACCAGAGCACTCAGTCCAAAGAGTTCCAGCAGAAACTTAAAGATTATAAGGTTGACGCTGTAATTTCCGGTAACTGCGGCTGCGGTATCTGTACTGTAAAAGAAACAGGTAACGCCCTTGCTGCGGAGTACATCGGTATCCCTGCAGTTGTAGTAGGTGCCGAGACCTTTATTGCACAGATTGAATCCACAGGTTTTAATCGTGGTGTTCCTGTTGTAAGAACTGCTACATACCCCGGCGCTTTTGCTGCTGATACAACAGAAGAACAAGAAAGAAAAGCAAGAGAAATTCTCTACTCACAGGTTGTTGAGGGACTCACAACCCAGATTACACAGAGTGAGATTGATCGTATTGCTGGTGATATCGGCAGTACAAAGTATGACGATGTAATCTTTACAGGTTCATACCAGAGAATTCAGGAGTTCTTTGAGGTTAACGAGATGACCGACGGACTTCCTGTAGTGCCTCCCACAAAGGCAAAGGTTGAATATTACCTTGCATTCACACCCTATGAGGCAGAAGATATTGTCTGCACAAAATATGGTGGCGAGCCTCAGGACGTACCTCCTGCAAACCGCTCCATCGCCGCATATCAGGTAGCTGTAAATGCTGTTATGGCGGGTTGTCCTCCGGAGTTTATGCCTCTTTGTATTGCTATTACCAAATGTCTTGGTAACGGAGATTTCTACAAGCCTTTACAGAGTACTCACGCATGGACTCCTTACATCCTTGTAAACGGTCCTATTGCGAAGGAACTTGGCATAAGCTTTTCAGAAAATATGACAAATGCAGAAGCAAACAAGCTTCTTGGCAGATTTATGTCTCTCGCAATGCTCAACCTTGCCGGTTACAAGATCAAGGAAAACCGAATGGGTACTTTCGGTTATATGGAGCCTTTTGCTTTTGCAGAGGATGAAGATACCTGCAAAACTATCGGTTGGGAGCCTTACCATGTGTTCAGAGGCTATGAGGAAACAGATAATGTTATTACCTGTGGTTCTACAATTACCTGGGGTAATAGTGTGAAACCCTCAACCGATAACGCAGAGAAGCTTATGCAGCTTCTCGCTTGGGATATTACCGAGAAACAGCAGAATGGTTTGGGTAACACTAACCCACAGGTTCCTCGAATGATTTTTGTAACAGCAGAAACTGCAGAGGATTTGGCAAAGGGCTATTCATCAAAAGGCATCCTTGAAGATACTCTTATTGAAACCGCACGCCGTCCTCTGTGGATGCGTACATATGCTCACTACTGGGCAAACACAGGCAGTAAGATTCACCTTAATACAACATTTGATCAGCATTATGCAGATCTTTACAATGGTGCATCAACAGAAAACGTAGATGCTGATATCGTAGAGCACACAAAGGTTCCCGAATGGCTTCAGGGCGTTGTGAGTTTTGACACTCTTGATACAACTCAGACCATGCTCAAAGGTCACACAGGCATTGTTGTAACAGGCGGAGATATGAGAAGTGAGTTTCAGGTAATGCCCGGCGGTGACTGTGCTTCTTATGAAATAGAACTTCCCAAAAACTGGGCAGGTCTTCTTGACGGAACAATCACTCCCGATGTTGAACGTGACCCTGAAACCGGTGACGGTTACTATAACCCCAACTATACCCCCGGTGGTGGCAACATAGGCGGTAACGAGGATAACGAAGGAAACGAAGGCGGCACAACAGAGCCCGAGAAGCCCGATGAACCTGTTGTTCCTACACCTTCTTTTGCAGCAACTGTACCTTCAGGGGTTACAGATGGCGACTATCGTATTGTGAATTCTGCTTCCGGTGCATCCGGTGCAGGAAAGGCTCACTTCGATAAATCCACCTCAACTCTCACATACTATCCCGTAGGCGGAAGTGCATCCGATGCTGTTGTTCTCGGTGCATCATCCAATGCTGATTTTATTACTGTTCTTTCATCTTTGGGTCTTAACAGCACCTTTACCGTGAAAAATGGCCAGGTGACAGCCCTTGTGCTTCGCATGGGTTCAAACTCAAGGTTTATGGCTGTGGATGCCACAGCTCTTGACGGTGATGTGTTTGAGAATATAAGCCTTACCATTGCCGCAAATACCGACGGCAAGAATCAGGCAGCTCAGGGCGGTCAGGCTCTGGACGGTGCAACTGTTAAACTTAATGGTGATGTCAGCAGCTTTGTTATAGATCTTAAAGGTACACTTGTTGTGAGATCTAACTCAACCTCAGGTTTTGTTACCCTCGACAGTAATAACAAGGCAACAATTTCAAAGACTGTTGAGCCGGGTGCTGCCTCATATATCGGCATAGATAACGGCGACGGTACTTACAAGGCACTAACCATCACCTATAACTCCAACAATACTTACACAATTACCTACAATACAGCTCTCGCTTGGTAATTGAGGCTTAAAGCAAAATTCAGAAAGGATGTTACTATGAAGTCTAATTTAATTAAACGTGTAGTTGCTGTAATCCTGTGTCTGATGATGGGCTTAAGCCTTATGTCAGTAGGTTTTACAGTAAGCGCATATCATTACGATGATGATACAATCCATTCATACGAAGATCTTAATTGTGCCGAGGATGACTGCGATTGCCTTGAGCCTGACGAAAACATTTTCAAGGTAGTTTCTCCCGTCAGCGGTACATCCGTTAATATAAACTGTTCAGACGTGGTATTCACAGGTGCATACCACGAGGTTCAGGATTATTACAAGGCACAGGGTCAGACAGACGGTATGCCTGTTATCCCTCCTACAACCTTAAAGGTTGAAAAGTTTATGAGATATATTCCCGAGGGAGATACTGATGTAGTTGCAACTGTATCCTCCACGGGCAGAGTTATTACTGCATATCAGGTAGCAGTAAATGCTGTTATGTCAGGTTGTTCTGCAGAATATCTGCCTATCTGTATTGCTTTCACAAAGGCATTTAATAATCCCGCTTATGTAAGCTCCCTTAAAGACGGAAGCCTTACACCTATGGCTTTTGTCAACGGACCTCTTGCTCGTCAGCTAGGCATTGACAATACTCAGGGTATGACCATCGAGGAAGCAAATATTGCACTGGGCAGATTTATTGAGTTCGCACTTATTAACCTTGCAGGTATCGCATCCGAACGCAGTACCTCCTTCGGTTATATGCAGCCTCTTGTTTTCTCAGAAAACGATGCGGCTTGTCTTGATATCGGCTGGGATCCTTACAATGTTCAGCAGGGATTCGGTCTTAACGAAAGTACTGTTACAGCTACCTCCTTCTCTATGTGGGGTAACAACGTAACTCCCGCAACAGACCTGCCTGAGCAGATTATGAAAGTTATCGCCTTTGATATCACCGAAAAAAATCTTGGCGGTTTAGGTGCAGCCGATCCCGAGGATTATGCTGACACAAAACGTGTAGTATTCATTACTCCTCAGGTTGCAAATGCTCTGGCTACTCTCTACAAGGATAAAGAAAATTTAGAAGATGCACTTATCGAGACTGCCCGCCGTCCCATGTGGATGCGTGCTTATGCTTACTACTATGCAAATACTGGTGCCAACCTTACAGGTAAGTCACTTACCGAGGTTTATGCTGACCTTATGGCAACAAGCACAGAGGACGGTAAGGTTACAGCTTCTCCCGATTGGTTGAACGGTATTAGCAACCCTTCTATCGAGACGGGTGCCACAATGAAAAAGGGCAACACCATCTTCCTTGTTACAGGTGATGATTCCCGTAACAAAACACAGGTTATGCCCGGTGGTGTAAGTGTTACAACCAAAGCTGAGGTTTCCCATATGTACGAGAGCCTCGTTACAAGCATGAACTATCAGCCTATCGAAAATTATTACCTCTCTGCATCTGATTTTACAGTTATACCTCCCGAAAACATCACCTCAGTTCTTACAAACGGCACATATCGTATCCTCGATTCTTCTACAGGTTCAACGTACCTGACAAGAGAGGGTAGAGTATACTTTGACTCTGCAACAAACACTCTTAATTATTGGGCAATCGGTGCAACCGCAAAAGCATCCGTAGTCCTTGACAGAGTAGCCGACGCAAACTTTATTGCATATCTTGAGAATCTTGGTGTTAACGGCTCTTTCAGAGTTTATAACGGCAAATTCAGAGATGTAACTATCCGTTTCTCCTCAAACGAAAGCAAGCCCGACACAAACACAGTTGTGCTTACAGCAGAGTCTGTTGAGGGACTTACCCTTACACTCCACGCAAACAATACACAGAACAGCCTCGTTGCAGGCGGTATTGCAAGCGACGGCTCAACTGTTACAATGTCCTCCTCCATAACTTCCTTTACTGCTAATATGGATGGCGACATTTCCATGGGGAATACAAATCAGTCAGGATTTGTAACTCTTGATGGCACCACAGTTACTGTTAATACAAACGCACCTGCAGGTTCCAAGGCTATTATTGGTACTGCAAACTCCGACGGCACATACAGAACTATGACCTTCGAGATGAAGGCTGACGGTACATATAAAATTACTTATAATACCGCAAACACACTTTCTCTGGAAAATTCCACAATCTACCTTAAGGGTACATTCAACAGTTGGGAATCAAAGGATGCTCTGAAGAAGACAAACACAGAGAATATATATACTCTCACAAAGGCTTTTGAAGCAGGTACATATACCTTCAAGATTGACTCTAACGGCGCCTGGTACGGCAACAAGGGTACATTTACCGACAGCGCAATGCGTTGGGAAATGTCCACAGATGTTTCTGATAACTGTACCTTTAAGGCTACCGGCGGTACTTACACATTCACATGGTACAATGATGCAAAGAGACTGACTGTTTCTAAAGACTCCGAGGAACTTCCAGAAATCCCCGAGATTACAACAAAGACAGTTTATGTAGGTGTGGTTGAGCATATCAAAGATTTTGTTCCTACACTCCATTACTGGAATGATTCAGTAGGACTTGCAGGTGATGTTTCACTTACTGCAACGGGCGAGTTAGTTCAGTATGCACTTGGTTCTGCTTATTGGAGCAATCAGAAGCAGAACTTCAAGGTTTACAAAACTACCATTCCTGCAGATGCTACACATATGAAGACTTGGGACAGCTCCTCCAACAGTAAATGGGCTGCAGAGGAGGTAGCTTATGCTGAAGATCAGATTCTTCTTCTGTTTGAGTACAGCAATGTATATCACAATGTTGCAGCTGTATACGCACCTGTAGTTCCTTGTGATCATACAAATGTTGAGACTTTAGCTGCTGTAGAAGCCACCTGTGAGGGTACAGGTCTTACAGAAGGTAAGAAGTGTGCTGGTTGTGGCGAAGTTATTACTGCACAGACCGCCACTCCTGCAACAGGTCACACAGAAGTTGTGATTCCTGAAACTGAGGCCACATGTAAATCTACAGGTCTTACAGAGGGCAAGTACTGCTCTATTTGCGGCAAGACTATTACTGCTCAGAAAATAATTCCTGCAAAAAATCACGCTTGGACCAATGGTGAGTGCTTAAACTGCAATAAAATTTGTGAGCATACTTATGTTGATGATAAATGCACAATCTGCGGCAATATCAAAGATACTGCTTCCAAACTTGAGGGTGCTAGTATCAGCCTCGGCGGAAATATTGCAGTAAACTTCCATATGACATTGAGTGATAACATCATTGAAGATGATAATGCGAAAGTTGTATTTACACTGCCCAACAACACCAAACAAACATTATATGTAAAAGATGCCGAGGTGACAGAGGCAGGCTATTACATATTTACCTGCGAGGTAAATGCAATTCAAATGTCAAACACCATCAAAGCACAGGTGCTTGCAACCGGTTATGAGAGTGATGTGTTAAGCTATTCTGTTGTAGAGTATGCTGAGTATCTGCTCAAAGAAGCATCTGAGGGAAATACTCTGTATACTGATGCGGTTCCTCTTGTGAAAGCAATGCTCAACTATGGTGCGTATTCACAAGTATATTTTGAGTACGAAACAGAAAATCTTGCAAACAACATTCTCTCGGATGAAGAAAAGTCTCTCAACGAAGTGAATCTTACTCCTTATAAGCCTGTAACAGCAGGTAAAGAAGAGGGAGTAAGACATCATGGCTCATCTCTTACACTAGATAGTGAAACTGTAATCAATATTTACTTTATTGTAGAAGATGAAGAGAATATACCTGAGTTCTATGTAAATGGTGTAGCTACAAAACCTGTTAAGGTGAACAATTTTTACAGAATCAGAGTTGAGGATATTCCTGCTCAGAATCTGGATAATGAGTATGTTGTTACTGTTGGCGGTCTTACAGTAAAGTATAGCGCACTCAGCTATGGCTATTCTGCAATGTACACCAATAACGATTCTCTTAAAAATGTTGCCAAAGCACTCTATACATACAATAGAGCAGCAGAAACATTTTTGAATACTCAAAACATATAATATAAGTAACCCCCCGACAAGAAATTGTCGGGGGTTACTTATTGTTGCGATTAATGATTTTATCGGCTCTCTTATTTACTTTTCATATAAGTTGTGTTATAGTATTATAAATATGCTTTATATAGTGGTAATCTATACCCATTTGCATACAATAGATTTTATAAAAGGAGGTTTTTTTCATGGATTGCTTTAATCTTGTTTCAGAATATTCACCCACAGGCGATCAGCCTCAGGCAATAGATAAACTTGTTGAAAGTATTAAAAGCGGCAATCGTGAGCAAACTCTCCTTGGTGTTACAGGTTCGGGTAAAACATTCACAATGGCAAATATCATCGCTCGTCTTAACAGACCTACTTTGGTACTTGCACATAATAAAACCCTTGCTGCACAGTTATGTACAGAGTTCAAGGAATTCTTCCCCGAAAACGCAGTAGAATATTTTGTTTCCTATTATGACTATTATCAACCCGAAGCTTATATTCCAAACACCGATACTTACATCGAAAAAGACTCCGCAATTAACGATGAAATAGATAAACTGCGTCATAGCGCAACCCTTGCACTTTCTGAGCGCAGAGATGTAATCATTGTTGCCTCTGTTTCTTGTATCTATTCTTTAGGTGATCCCATAGATTATCGAGCTATGGTTATTTCTTTGCGTCTTGGTATGACTATGGACAGAGATGCCCTTCTTCGCAAGCTTGTAACACTTCAGTACGAACGCAACGATGTAAATTTGATAAGAAATAAATTCCGTGTGCGTGGAGATGTGGTTGAGATTTATCCTGCTTATTCTGCAGGAAAAATTATTAGAGTTGAATTTTTCGGCGATGAAATTGATCGCATTTCCGAGATTGATGCTCTAACCGGAGAGTTAATCGGTAATGTAAAACACGCGGCCGTTTATCCTGCTTCTCATTATATTGTTTCAGCAGATAAAATTAAAATGGCAACAGAAGAACTTGAACGAGAGCTTGAGGAGAGAATAGAGTACTTTACCGAAAAAGGAAAACTTCTCGAAGCACAGCGGATAGAACAGCGTACCCGATATGATATAGAAATGCTCCGAGAAGTTGGCTTCTGTTCAGGTATTGAGAATTACTCCCGAGTACTCTCAGGCAGAGCACCGGGCAGTATGCCCACAACTCTACTGGATTATTTTCCCGATGACTTTCTGCTTTTTGTGGACGAATCCCATGTTTCACTTCCGCAGGTAAGAGGTATGTTTGCAGGCGACAGAGCCAGAAAACAAGTCCTTGTAGATTACGGATTCCGACTTCCTTCAGCATTCGATAACAGACCTCTTAATTTTGATGAGTTTTATAATCATATCAATCAGGCTGTTTTCGTCAGCGCAACTCCCGGTGATCTGGAATTTCAGAAAAGTTCTGTTATTGCCGAGCAGATTATTCGTCCAACAGGACTCCTGGATCCCGAAATATCAGTCAGACCCGTAGAGGGTCAGATTGATGACCTTGTCAGCGAGATTAACGATAGAGTCGCAAAAGAGCAGAGGGTACTGGTTACAACTCTTACTAAAAAAATGGCAGAGGATCTTACTGCATATCTTGATAATTTAGGTATAAAGGTTCGTTATATGCATCACGATATAGATACTGTTGAGCGAATGGAGATAGTTCGCGATTTACGACTTGGCAAGTTCGATGTACTTGTTGGTATCAATCTTCTTCGTGAAGGACTTGATATCCCTGAGGTATCTCTTGTTGCTATCCTTGATGCCGACAAAGAGGGATTCCTTCGTTCAGAGCGTTCTCTTATTCAGACTATTGGCAGAGCTGCCCGTAACTCTGAGGGTTATGTTATAATGTATGCTGATTCTGTTACTGATTCTATGAAGAAAGCTATAACCGAAACCAACAGAAGACGCGAAATTCAACAGCAGTATAACGAAGAACATGGAATCATTCCAAAAACTATTGTCAAAAAAGTTGCTGATGTTCTTGAAATTTCTACACGCGAGGATGAAACTGAAGAGGACTTCAGAAAATTAACGAAAGCACAGCGGTTAGAACTTATCGAGGCGTTAACAAAAGAAATGAAAGCCGCCGCTAAATTGCTGGAATTTGAACACGCAGCGTTTTTAAGAGATAAAATCAATAAGTTAAAGGATAGGAAATAAGTATGGCACAGAATGTAAAGAATGAATACGGAAATGAAAGTATATCAACCTTAAAAGGAGCGGACAGAGTCCGTAAGCGTCCTGCAGTTATTTTCGGCTCTGATGGCATCGAAGGTTGTCAGCACTCTGCTTTTGAAATTATTTCAAACTCAATTGACGAAGCACGAGAAGGTTACGGCAAAGAAATTACAGTAACTCTGTTCTCTGACCATTCTATTCAGGTTGAGGACCATGGCAGAGGTCTGCCTGTTGACTATAATACTAAAGAGAAAAAATATAACTGGGAGATCGTTTTTTGTGAGCTTTACGGCGGTAGTAAATATAATAATAACGATGGTGGCAGTTATGAGTACTCTTTAGGTCTCAACGGTCTTGGCCTTTGTTCAACTCAGTATGCCTCCGAGTATATGACCGCCGATATCAGACGCGACGGTTTCCGTTATACTCTTAACTTTAAAAAGGGTAAGATTTCAGGCAAAATGGGTAAGGAGGAGTACACAAAGAAGGACACAGGTACTATCATCCGTTGGAAGCCTGATCTTGAGGTTTTTACTGATATTGATATTGCTCCTGACTATTTCCTTGATATTTTAAAGCGTCAGGCTATTGTAAACGAAGGTATTCGTTTTATATTTAAATATCAGACCGGTGCTAATAAATTTGAAACTAAAGAATTTCTCTATCAGAATGGTATCCTTGATCATGTAAAAGAGATGATAGGCGAGGAGTCTCTGACATCCCCTCAGCATTGGCAGACTGAACGTATGGCTCGCGACAGAGCAGATAAGCCCGAATATAAGTGTAAAATGAACTTTGCCTTTGCTTTCTCCAACAAGCATTCCTGTGCAGAATATTATCATAACTCAAGTTGGCTTGAGCACGGTGGTGCACCTGAAAAGGCAGTAAGAAATGCTTTTGTATATCAGATTGATTCATGGCTTAAAGCAAATTCCAAATATACTAAGAATGAATCTAAGGTGCTTTTTGCCGATGTAGAAGATTGCCTTGTGGTTGTTATATCCTCTTTCTCAAGCGTTACTTCTTACGAGAATCAGACAAAGAAATCAATTACAAACAAGGGTATTCAGGAGGCTATGACCGAATTCCTCCGTCATCAGCTTGAGATTTATTTTATCGAAAATCCTCTTGATGCTGAAAAAATCTGTAATCAGGTACTTATTAATAAGCGTAGCCGCGAAAATGCAGAAAAAACAAGACAAAACTTAAAGAAAAAGCTGACTGTTACAATGGATATGACCAACCGTGTAGCAAAGTTTGTTGACTGCAGAAGCAAAGATAGTGCTGAGCGTGAGCTTTTTATAGTAGAGGGTGACTCTGCTCTTGGCTCCTGTAAACAGGCCCGAGATCCTTATTTTCAGGCTGTTATGCCTATCAGGGGTAAAATTCTCAACTGTCTAAAGGCAGATTACTCGCGAATTTTTAAGAGCGATATTATCACTGATCTTATCAAAGTTCTCGGTTGCGGTGTTGAAGTCAATTCTAAATCTAACAAAGACTTATCAGCATTCAATCTTGATAACCTCAGATATAACAAGGTTATCATCTGTACTGATGCTGATGTTGACGGATACCAGATAAGAACTCTTCTTCTTACTATGATTTACAGACTTACTCCCACACTTATTGACGAGGGTAAGGTATATATCGCAGAATCTCCGCTATACGAGATAACCTCAAAGGACAAAACATATTTCGCATACACTGAGCAGGAAAAAGAAAAGTATATTGAAGAAATCGGCTCTGCCAAATTTACAATTCAGCGAAGCAAGGGTCTTGGCGAAAACCAGGCAGATATGATGAACTTTACAACTATGAATCCTGCAACAAGAAGACTTATTAAAGTAATTCCCGACGATATAGAGCATACTGCAGAAATGTTCGATATTCTCCTTGGTGATAACCTCCAGGGCAGAAAAGACTACATTGTACAGTATGGCGAGAATTACATTGACAATCTTGATTTAAGCTAAGAAAGGGGAGAGAAAAGTGGCAAAAAAGAAAACAGACAGAGCAGTTATCGAACCTACCGTATCAGGTGTTATCGATAAAGCAGGCGAAATAGTTGAACAGAAGATTGTAGAAACTCTGGAGACTAACTATATGCCTTACGCTATGAGCGTAATCCTCTCCCGAGCAATTCCCGAGATAGACGGCTTTAAGCCTTCTCACAGAAAACTCCTCTATACTATGTATAAGAAAGGTCTTCTCACGGGTAATCTTACAAAGTCTGCCAACATCGTTGGTGATACCATGAAGCTTAATCCACATGGTGATGCAGCTATCTACGATACAATGGTTAGACTTTCCCGTGGTTATGAAGCACTCCTTCATCCCTTTGTACTCTCAAAGGGTAACTTCGGTAAATTTTATTCACGCGATATGGCTTGGGCGGCACCCAGATACACAGAAGCAAAGCTTGAGCCTCTTTGTAATGAGCTTTTCCGCGATATTGATAAGGATACAGTAGATTTTGTAGATAATTACGATAATACAATGAAGGAGCCTACACTTCTGCCCGTAACATTTCCTTCGGTGCTTGTTAATGCAAATACAGGTATCGCAGTTGGTATGGCATCTTCAGTTTGTTCGTTTAATCTTCGCGAAATATGCGAAACTACAGCAGCACTTATCCGTGATGAAAATCACGATGTTTTCTCTACTCTGCCCGCACCCGATTTTTGCGGTGGCGGACAGATAATATATAATGAACAAGCTTTCAGAGATATTTACGAAACAGGTCGCGGCAGTATTAAAGTTCGCAGCGAATATACTTACGACAAAGCAAATAACTGTATTGATGTTTCCTCAATTCCTCCTTCAACTACAATCGAAGCTATAATCGAGAAAGTTATCGATTTAGTTAAGGCAGGCAAAATTAAAGAAATTGCAGATATCCGAGACGAAACAGGTCTTCATGGACTTCGTATTACAATCGATCTTAAGCGTGGTACAGACCCTGAGCTTCTTATGAAGAAACTCTATAAGCTTACACCTTTAGAGGATTCCTTTTCCTGTAACTTTAATATTCTTATTGGCGGCACACCTATGGTGCTTGGTGTTAAGTCTCTTCTTGAAGAGTGGATTGCCTTCAGAATCGAGTGTGTGCGCAGAAGAACACATTTTGATTTAAGAAAGAAACAGGAAAAACTCCACCTTCTTTATGGCCTTAAAGAAATCTTACTTGATATTGACAAGGCAGTTAAAATTGTACGCGAAACGGAGCAAGAAAAAGAGGTTGTACCAAACCTTATGATTGGTTTTGGTATTGATGAAATTCAGGCTGAATATGTTGCAGAAATCAAACTCCGTCATTTAAATCGTGAGTATATCTTAAAGCGTACCGAAGATATCGAATCTCTTGAAGAAGAGATTAAAGAGCTTGAAGCAATTCTTGCAAGTAAATCTCGTATCAAGACAATTATTGTTAAAGAACTCAAAGAGGTTGCGAATAAGCACGGTCAGGACAGACGTTCACAGATTCTTTATGTAGAGGACGAGGCTTTTGAGGAAATTGTGGAAGAAATCCCTGATTATCCCGTGAACCTTTTCTTTACTAAGGAAGGTTACTTCAAGAAAATCACACCTCAGTCCCTTCGTATGAGCGGAGAACATAAGCTCAAGGAAGGCGATTATATTGTTACTTGTTTAGAAACTACCAATAATACCGACCTTCTGTTCTTCAGCGATAAAGCTCAGGTATATAAAGCAAAAGCATCTGATTTTGCCGACACAAAGGCAAGTGTTCTGGGTGACTATATTCCTGCAAAGCTTGGCATGGACGAGGGAGAGCAGGCAGTTTCTATGATTGCTACAAAGACTTATGAGGGACTTATAATTTTTGCATTTGAAAATGGCAAAGTAGCAAAGATTCCTCTTAATTCCTACGCAACTAAAACTAACAGAAAACGCCTTACAAATGCTTATTCCGACAAATCTCCTCTTGTTGGAGTTGAGTTTACAGCAGAAGACAAAGAGTTTCTTCTTATTTCTTCTTCCGACAGGATGCTTTTACTTCATACAGGTGCTATTAATCTAAAGACATCCCGTACAACTCAGGGCGTTGCGGTTATGAAACTTAAGAAGGGTCAGCGCCTTATGAGTATTAAACCTTATGCAGAGGGTACTTTCTCCAAACCTTCCCGTTATCGTACCCGTTCACTTCCTGCTTTAGGTGCTTTACCTGCAGCAGAAGATACCGCAGAACAACTTTCAATCATTTGAGTTTGAATTTTTTTATAATTATTTTTGCATAAAGTAAAAAAACACTTGCATTATTTTGCCTTATGTGATAATATTACAATGTTATACAGTTTATGATTTAAAACATTCTTAGAAAGGAGTGTTATAGATGCCTTGGTATTTATGGTTAGTTGGTGCAATCACACTTGTTGCAGCTATCGCACTTATTATTGTTGTTATTCTTCAGGAAGGTAACTCAAAGGGCGTAGGCGTAGTTAGCGGTGGCGCAGATACTTTCTTCTCCAAGAACAAAGCTCGTTCTATCGATGCTTTCCTTGCTCGTTGGACAAAGGTTTTTGCTGTTGCTTTCTTCGTTCTTGTACTTGCAATGAACATTATCGTTTTTGCACTTGGTTTTGCAGCATAATTTTTTGTATCATCGCATACATTGGACTGTGGGTTTGTCCCACAGTCCTTATTTTTTTATAAAAGGAATGTGTGCGTTGTTTAAATATTTTGCTGTTATTTTTATTTTTTTTATTTTATACGGAATAATTTATAAAATTGCAAAAAAGAAAAAGCCCTTTAAGAGGGCTTTTCTAACAATGTTTATAGGTTTTTTAGTTTTGATAGCGGTTGAAATAGCAGGGATATTTACAGGCGTATATCTTCCTGTATCGATGTTATCAATTACAATATCAGTTTGTCTGGGCGTTCCCGGAATAGCTGTAATGATTGTTCTTCTTACAATATTATAGATTAGCTGATAGCAGATAAATCCTCTAAAGTATCTTTTATAAGACTGTTATTTCGTGTCATAGATGCAAGCATAACTTTGTAAAACAGCTGAGGATTTTTATAAAAATTCTTTTTAACAATTCTTGCCTGGTCAGCATCAGCTAAGAATAGGGAAACTGACATAAGCTCAATATCTCCGCCGGATATTGTGCATTTAACATTATAGCCGTTATCGAGTTTTTCGATAATAACTTTATTTTCTTTTTCTGTCTTTTCCTTTTCGAGTAAGCTCATAGCACATTCTAATGCTCTTTCTTTAACTGTAAGAGCCAGGCTATCTTCAAGTTGTTCAGATATAAGATTTCCGTTTTGAGTTGCTGTGTAAAGCTTAGAGTCTTCTTTCAAGGGAGCAAGGTTACCGCTTTTTACAAGGTCATCAAAGCAAGAACTTGCTTCAAAATAGTTGGTAAGACCGCGTTCAAGTAAAGCTTCAACAACAGTTTCTTTAGTCATGGGTTCTTTAACAGATGTAAAAAGATAACAGATAAGAATTCTTACCTCAGTTTTACTTCTTATTCCTCCAAGACTTATGCCTTCATCAAATGTATCAAATGCCATAAAATCACAACCATTCATAATTTGTAAATATATTATAACATAAAATTAACATAAAGTGTAGTATAAATTTAATTGACTTTATAATTTCTTAGAGTTATTATATTTTCGAGAAAGTAATATATAATCTTTTTCAGAAAATTTTATAAAATGGGGTGATTTCGTGGCAGAATTTCTACCATATATCTGGATAGCAATTGCCGTTTTACTTGGGATAGTTGAGCTCTCAACTCCTCAGCTTGTCTCTGTGTGGTTTGTTATAGCTTCAGTTATAACTGCTGTTTCTTCTGCTACATTTCTTTATGGTCGTATTTTTTTGCAAATAGTTCTTTTTGTAGTGATTTCAGGAATTTTACTTTTGGTAACAAGACCTTTTATCAAGAAAATTAAAAAAAATAAACTTATAAGAACAAATGCAGATAAATACATTGGTAGAACAGGTAAAGTTATTTCTGACATTGGGTATAATACATACACAGGTCAGGTTGAAGTGGATGGCTCCAAATGGACTGCAGTTTCCTCTGATAACCAAATAATTAAGGTAGGTTCGACCGTTAAGGTTGAAGAAATACAGGGTGTAAAGCTTGTTGTTACACCTACTGAAATTTAAGGAGATGTTATTTATGACTACAGGAATGGTAATACTGATTATTATTGCAGCGATTATTTTGCTTATTATCGGTAATATTAAAATTGTTCCTCAGGCTCACGCGTATGTAATCGAGCGACTGGGTGCATATCACGTTACTTGGAACACAGGTGTTCATATTAAAATACCTTTTATCGATAAAATCGCAAAGAAAGTATCGTTAAAAGAAAAGGTTGTTGATTTTCCACCACAGCCTGTAATTACACGAGACAATGTAACAATGCAGATTGATACAGTTGTTTATTATGAAATCACAGATCCAAAGCTCTATACTTATGGTGTTGAGCATCCTTTGGCTGCCATTGAAAATCTTACAGCAACCACTCTCCGTAATATTATCGGTGAGCTTGAGCTGGACAGCACTCTTACATCAAGAGATACAATTAATGACAAAATTCGTATAATTCTTGACGAAGCAACAGATGCATGGGGTATCCGTGTTATCCGTGTAGAACTTAAGAACATTTTGCCTCCTCGAGAGATTCAGGATGCAATGGAAAAGCAGATGAAGGCAGAACGTGAGCGTCGAGCAAGAATTCTTGATGCAGAAGGTGAAAAACGTAGTCAGATTCTTGTTGCAGAAGGTCTCAAGGAGTCTGCAATCCTCAAGGCAGATGCTGTTAAAGAATCTAAAATCCGTGAAGCTGCAGGTGAGGCAGAGGCCATTCTTACAGTTCAGAAGGCTTATGCTGATGCTCTTAAAATGCTCAACGAGGCTGCACCCACAAAAGAAGTGATCGCTCTTAAGAGTCTTGAAGCATTCCAAAAAGCTGCAGATGGCAAAGCAACGAAGATAATTATTCCTTCAGAAATCCAGAGCCTCGCAGGTCTTGCAACATCTTTTAAGGAAATTATTTCTACCGATACAATAGAAACAACCGAAGAATAATAAAAATCAGGAGACGCAAAAATGCGTCTCCTTTTTTTAGCTCGCATTACGAAGCTGGAGTCTTAATTTGTCAGAAATCATTGCTATAAATTCAGAGTTTGTTGGTTTTCCTCTACTGATGTGGATTGTGTACCCAAAATAAGAGTTCAGTACATCAACATCTCCTCGATCCCACGCAACCTCAATTGCATGGCGAATTGCTCTTTCAACGCGGGATGATGTGGTTTCGAATTTCTTTGCAACAGTAGGGTAGAGTTGCTTTGTAACAGCATTAATAATCTCAGGGTGTTCAATTGACATAATAATAGAATCCCTGAGGTAATGGTATCCTTTAATATGGGCAGGTACACCAATCTGATGCAATATCTCGGTAACCTTAACCTCCATATACGCTGAAGAGTTGAGCTTATGAATTGAGCCATCTCTTTGCTCATTTGTAAGGAGACTCTTAAGGTTGTCAAGAAGATTGCAAGTGTCATATGGTCTGATTACAAAGTAGGAAGCACCCTGACTCATAATCTCGCGTTCAAGTGCAGGACTGTCGAAAGAAGATAGTACTACAAAGATAGGAGTTGCACTTGTGTTTGTGTCTCGTTTTATGGCTTTCATAATACCAATACTGTCAACTTTTGGCATAAATAGGTCCATCATTACAATTTGCGGTGATTCCGATTTTATTCTTCTGAGAACTTCTTCTCCGTCTTTTTCACAGAATACCGGCTCGAATCCCGCGTTATCAATTAGTTTCAGACTTTCTTCATTGTAATCTTCATGATTTTCAGTGATTAATAATTTGATTTTGCTGTCCATGGTAAATCCCCCAAAAATATTATTTGTTGGTGAAATAATACCACACTTTACCAAAAATAGCAATAGTTAGCAAATAAATTTTTTTGAAAAATTTTCAAATTTCAGAATGCAGACAAAAAGAAATTTTATCCGACAAATTATTCATGAGACATCATTTTCTCATACATTGTCTCTGCAAAAATTGCATATCCCGTCGTAACATCATCGACAAATACATGAGTAATAACTCCCACAAGTTTTCCGTTCTGAATAATTGGGGAGCCTGACATTCCTTGCACAATTCCACCTGTCTTTTGTATCAGATCTTCGTCTGTTATTTCTATTATCATATTAGTTTCAGTGCTGTTGTTTTTTATTTTTTTGATTTCTACATCAAATTTCTCACTACCGTTTTCAGAGATAGTTGTCAGAATAAATGCTCTTCCTTTTCTTGCTTCTTCTTTGTTGGCGATTTCTATTGGTTCTTTGTTCTCCTGTGGTATATTCTGAACCTCTCCATATATACCTATATCGCAATTAATTTCAGCGGTACCAATTGCTTCGGCAGAAAAATATCCGTTAAGTGTTCCTACGTTACCACTTGTGCTTTTTGTAACGGAGGTTATTGTTGCTGTTTGTACTTCACCAAAATCTATTGGCATAAGCTTGCCTGTATCTTGTTCGCAGATACCATGTCCGAGTCCGCAGAAGTTGTCAGTCTTTTCAGAGTAAAACGATATTGTACCCAGACCTGCCGCACTGTCTTTAATCCACATACCAACCTTGTATTCGCCTGCTGAATCCTTCAGAGGGATAAGAGTAGTGTATATTTCTTTTTCATCTCTTAATATTTTCAGTTCAATTGCTTTACCGTTGCTGTTTTTGATTATTTCTTTAAAATTATAACTAGAGTTTAAGTCTTTGTTATTTGCAGATACTATAATATCATTTACCTCTATTCCCGCCATTTTTGCGGGACAGATATTTTTTATTCCTGCCTCAAATCCTTCAACTCTCGTAACAAGCAATCCTTTTGAAAACATCTTTATCCCGAATGCTTCTCCGCCGGGAATTACTATACGATCTGCGTTTTCATCAGTTGCAGATATTGTTGCAGGTGATACCGTAAATATCATAAGATTAATTAAAAAAATCAGTTTAATTATTTTTTTCATATTTCACCTCCTTTTTAGATTATTTTTTACACTTTAAGCGGTTTTAGTTTGGAAAGCTTTTTACTTTATGTATTATTTTCATAGTAAAGATTAAACTATCTCTTTAATTCATAACTAACACCAAAATTTTTATGTGCTTTATTTTTTTTACTTTATATGATAAAATAGGAGTCGAGGTGAATTGTGTGATAAAATTACCCCAAAAAGTAAAATTTATTTTTGAAAAATTACAGTCAAACGGATTTGAAGTGTATGCTGTTGGCGGTTGTGTCCGTGATAGTATAATGGGTAAAGAGCCAAAAGATTGGGATTTTACCACAAGTGCAACACCCGATGAAATTTGTAAAGTTTTTGATGATTATAAATATTTTGATATAGGTAAAAAGTTTGGTACCATAAGTGTTATAAATAACGACGAAACTTTTGAAATTACAACTTTTCGGGGTGAGGGAGAATACTCCGATAGCCGTCATCCTGATTCGGTTAAGTTTTGCAGCAGAGTTGAAGATGATTTAAGCCGTCGTGATTTTACGATGAATTCCATTGCATATTCCGAACAAAGAGGTATTGTTGACCCCTTTGACGGCGTATCGGATATTAAAAAAGGAATTATTCGTACTACAGGTGATCCTTTGAAAAGATTCTCGGAAGATGCCCTGCGAATTATGAGAGCAATTCGATTTTCCTCTGTACTTGGTTTTTCTATTGAAAAGCACACATCAGAAGCAATTATGAGTCTTAAAGAAAGTCTTTTGAATGTTCATCCCAACAGAATGAATAAAGAGTTTTTGAATCTTTTAATGGGACAGAATGTATGTAATGTTTTATCAGAGTATGCACAGGTGTTGGCTGTTATCATTCCTGAAATTAAGCCTATGCTCGGTTGTGTTCAGAATAATCCTCATCATAAATATGATGTGTGGACTCATACTGTTAATACTTTTGAGCATGCACCTTTGGACGAGACTATTCGACTTAGCCTTTTCTTTCACGATTCAGGCAAGCCTTATGTAAAAACAACTGATAAAAAGGGAATTAATCACTTTAAAACTCATCCCGTAAAAAGTGCAAAAATTGCAGAAACTGTATTGAGACGTTTTTGTTTTCCAAATCCACTAGTAAACGATGTTACTCTTCTTGTAAAGTATCACGACGAAAGATTCCGAGAGGGAAATGTTAGCATTAAGAAAGTGCTCAAAGTAATCGGAAAAGATTTGTTTGAGAAGCTTATAACGATTGCGAATTGCGATATGTATTCCCAAAGTGAATATAAACGAGAAGAAAAAATTAAACTTTTGTATGATGTAAAAGAAGAATTTCAGAAAATCTTAAGAGAAAATCAGTGCTATTCTCTTGCTCAGCTTGAGGTCGATGGTAACGATATTGCTGGTATGGGTTATAGCGGTCAGGATATCGGTCTTGTACTTTATCTGCTTCTTGATTATGTAATAGAAAACAAAGTAGAAAATAATAAAAATGCTTTGTTACAAGCTCTTGCTGACGGCACAGTAAGATTATAGCCCGATTGACAAACTGATAAAATTGATATAAAATAACTTTTGCGAGCGGATTGAGCAGTTGCGGGTATAAGTCGAAAGGCTGTATCCGAGGAAAGTCCGAGCTCCACAGAGCAAGAATAACGGCTAACGGCCGCCGGGGGCGACCCTAGGGAAAGTGCAACAGAGATATACCGCCTGATATTTTCAGGTAAGGGTGGAAAGGCGAGGTAAGAGCTCACCGGAGTCAAGGAGACTTGACTGCCCTGTAAACCCTATTCGGAGCAACACCGTGGAGGGACATTATATGCTTGCTCGGCGTGTCCTATGGAGGTGGCGTTGAGCAGTGATGGTAACATCCTGCCAAGATAGATAACTGCTTACAACAGAACTCGGCTTATAGATTCGGTCGTATAAAAAAACATCCCGTCCATTTCGGACGGGATGTTTTTTATGTATATATTATCTTTTGCCTTTATTAAGCAGTTCGTTTTTAATATCCCAGAGTCTCTGAGAAAGGTCAACATAATAGGTGTGAGGATTTTCGAATCTTATTACCTCGTCCCAAAGTGTTTCCATCTGTCTCTGGCAATACTTTTTAATTGTTGTTATATCGGGTAATTCTTCAATAAGCTTACCGTTTTCAATGTATTTTTTTCTGATATTTACTGCTTTGAAGTTTTCGATTGTCTTGCGTTTCCAGGTGTTCTGTGGATCAAAAATCTCATAGGGTTGTGTATCGTCAATTACCTCGTCGTTAAGAGTGATAACATCAGCAATAGATTTTCCTGTTTCTAAATCATAGAGTCTGTATAGATTTTTAAAGCAGGGGGTTGTGATTTTGCCAACATTTTCGCTGATTTTGATTTTAGGTGTTATTACTCCATCTTTTTCGGTTGCAACAAGCTTGTACACGCCGCCGAATACAGGGGATGAGGAAGAGGTAATAAGTCTTTCACCAACACCATAAAGGTCAACTCTTGCACCTTGAATCTGCATATCTCTTATTATATATTCATCAAGAGAGTTGGACGCACAGATTTTGCAATCCTCGTAGCCTGCTTCATCAAGAAGTTTTCTTGCTTTTTTAGAGAGGTAAGTAATGTCACCGCTATCAATTCTTATTCCCTTAGGTCTTATACCCAAAGGTTTAAGAATTTCATCGAATACTTTGATAGCATTGGGTACACCGCTTTTAAGTGTGTTATAAGTATCAACCAGAAGAGTGCAGTTGTTTGGGTAAAGCTTTGCATAAGCTTTAAAAGCTTCATATTCTGTATCAAAAGACTGAATCCATGAATGCGCCATTGTACCAAGAGCCGGAACACCGAAATCTCTCTCACAAATTGTACATGCTGTACCGCAACATCCGCCGATATATGCAGCTCTTGCACCGTAAATTGCACCATCAAAACCCTGAGCACGACGAGAGCCGAATTCCATAACAGCTCTGCCTTCTGCTGCACGGGCAAGTCTGTTTGCTTTTGTTGCAATAAGACTCTGATGATTTATGGAGAGTAAAATCATGGTTTCAATAAATTGAGCCTGAATAAGCGGGCCTTTTACTGTTACAATGGGTTCACCGGGGAAGATAGGAGTTCCTTCGGGAACAGCCCATACATCACATTCCAATTTGAAGTTTCTCAGATATTCAAGGAAACCTTCTGAAAAAATTCCTTTTCCTCTTAAAAATTCAATATCTTCATCTGTGAATTTAAGATTGGTCAGATATTCAATCATCTGTTCAACTCCGGCCATAATTGCATATCCGCCTTTGTCGGGATTTGTTCTGTAAAACATATCAAAATATGCAATACGGTCTTTATGTTCACATTCAAAGTAACCGCCTGCCATTGTGAGCTCATAGAAATCAGTAAGAAGGGTCAGATTTCTGTCTTTAAGATTATTGCTCATAAATAATTCCTCCTGTAGTCAAGTCAGATGATTTTTGAGATTTTTATATATAATATACCATTTTCTCTAATTTGTCAAAATAAAGTATTTGTTGCTTTTTACTTGATTGTAACAGTAATTAACAAAATATTTCAATTTTTTAATTTTATTTACAAAAAAGACTTGTTTTTTTTCGATTAAGGTATTATAATTAGTTCACGCTTAAAAGATATTGCTATTTTGGAATATTAAATATTGATTTTCTATCCCTTGATTTTTAAAATATTTTGTTGGGAGAATAGGTATGAGACTTCGTAAACAAGAACTCGGCGATCGCAACCTTATTGGTGCAAGAGTTGAGGCAGCAAGAAAAAAACGCGGTATGAAGCAGAAGGAACTTTTGGCTCAGCTTCAGGTTAACGGCGTAGATATGAATGCATCAGGACTTTCAAAACTTGAAGGTCAGATTCGTTATGTAACAGATGTAGAACTTGTTGCACTTGCAGATATTCTTGAGGTTTCAGTTGATTATCTTCTCGGCAGAACAAATTAATAGTTATTTTATAGTAATTTTATAGTAATTTTGCAGACGGTATAATGCCGTCTGTTTTTTATTTTCTTAATATTTTCTTTTTTTATTGAATTTTCACATCAAAAATAGTATTATAATATAGTTTAATTCAATTTTAGTTTCATATATCGGAGGATTTTATATGGCAAATAAAATTCAGGAATATTTCGAATCTGTACGAGATAAGAAAGTTGCTTTTATTGGACTTGGTCGTACCAACCTTCCTCTTATAAAAATGTTCTGTGATGCCGGAGCACAGGTTTTTGCCTGCGACTCAAAGAGCCTTGAACAACTTGGAGATTGTGCTGAGATTGCAAAGGCGTATGGTGCAGTTCTTTCTTTAGGAGAGAACTATCTTTCTTCTCTGAATGTTGATATTGTTTTCCGTACTCCCGGAATGAACTATAATCACCCTGCACTTCTTAAGATGCGTAACGATGGTGTTATTGTTACATCTGAGATGGAACTTTTTTTTGAACTCTGTCCTTGTAAAATTGTTGCTGTTACAGGTTCTGACGGAAAAACAACAACCACCACAATTATATCAGAACTACTCAAAAAGCAAGGTTATACAGTGCATCTTGGCGGTAATATCGGTAATCCTCTTTTGCCTTTTATAAACGATATTAAGGAAACAGATTTTGCCGTTGTTGAACTCTCAAGTTTCCAGCTTATTTCTATGAAGAAAAGTCCCGATATTTCTGTTGTCACCAATGTTACTCCCAATCACCTTGATGTTCATAAAGATATGCAGGAATACATTGATGCAAAGAAAAACATAGTTTTATATCAAAACCAATATAATCGTACGGTACTTAATCTGAACGATGATATTTCTTCATCTTTTGAGAATTTCACTGATGCCGATGTTTTTAAATTTTCTCGTACAAATAAGATTTCAAAGGGTATATATCTTGAAGATGATTTTATCTGCTATACTGATGGTAACAGTTCAGAAAAGATTCTGAATGTCAAGGATATTGTTATTCCGGGACTTCATAATGTAGAGAATTATATGGCTGCCATCTGTGCTGTAAAAGAGTTTGTAGATAATGCCGTAATCCAGCTTGTTGCAAGTACTTTTCAGGGTGTAGCTCACAGAGCACAGTTTGTTCGCGAACTTGATGGCGTAAGGTATTACAACGATTCCATTGCTTCTTCACCAACCCGTACAGCTCGTGGTATGCTCTCTCTCTTTGAACAGAAAATCATTCTTATTTGTGGCGGTTACGACAAAAATATTCCTTACGAACCTCTTGGTCCTGTAATCTGCGAAAAAGTAAAAAAACTTATTCTTATCGGAAAAACAGCTCCTAAAATCGAAGCTGCTGTGATTGGTTCGGAAAAATATAAAGAAAACGAACCCGAAATCCTTCATGCTAAAACTATGGAAGAAGCTGTTAATATTGCGCGTGAAATCTCTTCCGATGGAGACATTGTTTCACTTTCTCCTGCATCTGCAAGCTTTGATATGTACAAGGATTTTGAGGCAAGAGGCAATCATTTTATGTCTCTTGTAAATAGTCTTTAATTTATGATTACTTTATGCAATGATAAAGAGCTCTTATTAAACTCTTTGTGTTTTTTTGATGATTATATTTTTATATCCGAAAATATAAGACTTTATCTGAATTCTTACGGCACAGACTTTGATTTTTGTCAGTATTATCTTCAGTTTTCAGATGATGATAACGAGATAAAAAGTGTTATTATGAGATATAATTCGCAGGTTTATATTTTAAGCAAGGATGCAAATGACGAGATTCAATCTTTTGTAAGCGGCTTCCAAGGTTGCGAGATTATTTCAAACATATGCTTTTCGAACTCAGAAACCTGTTATGTGATGAAAAAAAGGGGAAGTATCAGTAGTATAAATAATCAGGTTAAATTTATAGACTCCCCGAAAAACATTGCGAACCTTGTTACACAGGGGTTAGATAAAGATAAAGCTGAGGATTTCTTTTTAAATACTGCCCATCAATTAAGGCACAAACTTATATCTGTTGCCGGTATTTATAAAGAAAATAAACTTGTTTCTGTTGTTTCTATTACGGAAAACCCTTCAGAATATTCAGTTATAACCTTTGCATATACTCATAAATATTTCCGTGGAAATGGTCTGTCCCGTGAAATATTATCTTCTGTATGTAATAATGAGGATAAAACATATATTTTATTGTGTGAAATACATAACGTAGAATTTTATAAAAAATGCGGATTTAAACAGAATGGTTTCTGTTTTAAAATTCAATTGTGAGGTTAAGATGTATAAATTTTTTAATGTAGATTATCGTATTCGTTCAGCTTCCGAAAAAGCACTTGAGATGTGCCGAGAGCAGTTTGAGAGAATTGACAGTATCCGTGAATATAATCAGATTAAAATGCTCAAGGCTTTTCAAGAGGCAAGAGTAAGCGAATCTATGTTTGGTGGAAGTAGTGGTTATGGCTACGACGACAGAGGCAGAGATGCTCTTGACCTAGTGTATGCTTATGCCTTCGATGCAGAGGACGCTCTTGTTCGTCACAATTTTGTAAGTGGTACTCATGCACTTGCAGTAGCACTTTTTGCCGTTCTAAGACCAGGGGATACTATGCTCTCTGTGGCTTCAACACCTTATGATACAATCCGTGGTACAATTGGTATTAACTCGGATTATGCAGGTTCTCTCAAAGATTTTGGTGTTAAATACGAGGAAGTTGACCTTAAAGCTGACGGTACTCTTGATTTTGAAGCTATTGAGAAAAAACTTCAGGAAAAACCTAAAATGGTATATATTCAGCGTTCAAGAGGTTACGAGCTTCGTCCGTCGCTTTTGTATGCTGATATAAAAAGAATTTGTGAAATATCAAAGCGTATTACTCCTGATTCTGTTATTATGCTTGATAACTGCTACGGTGAGTTTGTAGAACTTGAATCTCCTCACAAATGTGGCGTAGACCTTATGGCAGGTTCCATGATTAAAAATCCCGGCGGTGCTATTGCTCGTACAGGTGGTTATATAAGCGGCAGACGTGATCTGGTAGAAATGGCTGCTTTCCGTCTCACAACTCCCGGAACAGGCAAGGAGCTTGGTGCTACTCTTGATACCCTCCGCGAGATGTTTTTAGGTGCTTACAATGCACCACACATTACAGGCGAAGCAGTTAAAACAGCAGTGTTCTCTGCAGCACTTTTTGAGCTTCTCGGATTTGGTACAACGCCTGCATATAGTGAAGAAAGAGGTGACATTATTCAAGTTCTCAAGCTTTCTTCAGATAAGGAACTTGTAGAATTTTGTCGTGGTATTCAGGCGGCATCGCCTGTTGACAGTTTCGTTGTACCCGAACCTTCCGATATGCCTGGTTACGATTGTAAGGTTGTAATGGCATCAGGTTCATTTACACTTGGTTCATCAATTGAACTTTCCTGTGATGCTCCTCTTCGTCCTCCTTATGCTGTATGGTTGCAGGGAGCTCATGATTTTGATGCAGGTAAACTTGGTATCATGCTTGCAGCTCAGAGAGTTATTGATCTTAAATAAAAACTAAAGCGGAGTGTTTATCACTCCGCTTTTCTATATGTCTATATTTTTTTTCGAATATTTTTAAAGAATTCAGTAATTATTTCACTGCATTTATCTTCCATAACACCACCGTAGCATTCAGGTGTATGGATGTTTTTAAGTGAAAAAAGTTGTGTTGCTGAGCCACAAGCACCGTAATTTAAATCAAAGGCACCAAACACGACCTTGTTTATTTTTGCGTTTATTATTGCACCTGCGCACATAGGGCAGGGCTCTAGTGTAACATATAAATCACAGCCCGAAAGAGTACTGCTGCCAAGTACTTCAGAAGCATTCTCTATGGCAACGATTTCTGCGTGACGAGTAGGTGATTTAAGCTCTTCGGTGTAATTTCTGCCTTTTGCAATAATTACATTATCTTTTACTATAACACAGCCAACGGGAACTTCACCTGACTTTTTAGCTTCCTGTGCAAGTTCTAGAGCTGCGTTCATAAAGTCGTATCTGTCCATATATATACTCAAAAAATATGATTTATTGTTGTTTCAATGCATAATAATATGATTGCCATAATTATTAGAGGACTTTTAAATACTGTTTTGGAAATCTGGCTTGAAGAAAGGGTTCCATCGTATTTTTTTAGTGATAAAAACTTATGGTCTTTTCTTGATAGCTTCATTGCAGAGAAAAATGCTAATATAGAAACACCTACAATAAAGAGGGTGCTGCCAAGAGTAGTGATAATTGGATTTAACTCCCAAAGTTCTTCGTTTGTTGAAAGTATGCTTACGAATACACTGTAAGCATTATTAACAAAATGTATCAGAATAGCAGGGAGCATAGAATTTGTGTATACAACCGTCCAACCCAGCACAAGGCCAACAATAAAGGCAAAAGGAATCTGAAGAAGATTTCCGTGGAACAAACCGAATAATAGCGCCGATGTAAATACTGCTATCCCGTCTCCGTATTTTCTTAGTGTTGATAGAATAGCACCTCTGAAAAGAATTTCTTCAGATACAGCAGGAACAACAGCTATAGAGATAAAATGTACCATGATTTCTGCAGGAGTGGTAATTACAGAGGTTTCTGCAGAGGAGTAACTGAAATCTAATCCCATACTTTGTGTTATTAACATAAAGAGTGATGTAAGAAGATTTGAAACCATACAGACTGAAAAACCGATTGCAATCAATGGAAACAGGGTAGAGCCTTTAACTCTTTTAAAGGGCAACTGATTTGATGTGGTGTCCTTTTTTATAAGAATAAAAAACATACCTACAACACCTATACCCACAAGGTTAATAAGTCCGCTGTAAAAACTATTGAGAATATTAACTGCATCTGAGCCTGCAGAAACATTTTTTGCAAGAAGTTTAAAAAGGTAAGAGATACCTGCTGATGTTGCAAAAAAAGCAAAAGTTGCAGTTATAGACATAAAGCCAACAAGATTTCCTTTTCTTTTTACATCTTTTAATTCTTCTTTAGAATTATCAATGATGCTGTTTGTATTAAAATCATTCATAAAGATGCTCCATTTAATAAAATATACTTTATTATAACATCTGCATCTTGATTTTTCAATAAAAACAGAAAATATCAAAAAACTCTTGACAAATGCTGTGTAAGGGTATATAATATTTTGCGTACAATAAAGCAAGGCATAGAGCTTTCACCTGTGGGGTGTCGTCTGCACGGGTCAATATTTTCACAAAATCTTTACCTGTGGTAATCTTTTAGTGTAGTATTGTTATGCGGACGGAGCTTTCTGTCCGCATTATTTTATATCATTTTTGGAGGTGCTTTAACATTAGCAAGAAAGAAAAAGAAACCCTCATCAATGAGGATATCAGATGCGAAGAACTCAGAGTAATCGGTGCTGACGGTTCACAGCTTGGTATCATGCCTACTGACAAAGCACAGAATCTTGCAATCGAGCAGAATCTGGATTTAGTCCTTATTGCAGCACAGGCACAGCCTCCCGTTGCAAAAATTATGGACTTCGGTAAGTACCGCTTTGAACAGGCTAAGCGTGAAAAAGAAGCAAAAAAGAACCAGAAGGTTATCAACATCAAAGAGATTCAGCTTTCACTGAATATCGACACTCACGATTTCGATACCAAGCGTAATGCTGCAGTTAAGTTTTTATCCAAAGGCGATAAGGTTAAAGTTTCCATCCGCTTCCGCGGTAGAGAAATGGGCCATTCCCAGTACGGATACGATCTTATGGAGCGTTTTGCAGAAGGTTGTTCAGAGGTTTCTAATATTGAAAAGCCCGCGAAACTCGAGGGTCGCAATATGCTTATGTTCTTAGCCCCAAAACCTGTAAAATCATAATAGGAGGATTTTTAACATGCCTAAAATTAAGACACACAGTGGTGCAAAAAAGCGTTTTAAGCTTTCCAAAAACGGTAAGGTAATCCGTGCTCACGCAAACAAGAGACACATCCTTAACAAGAAGACAACAAAGCGTAAGAGAGGTCTTCGTCAGACAGCTGTTACTGATGTAACAAATGCACGTCAGGCAAAGCGTCTTATTCCTTACAAGTAATTTAACAACAACTATTCGGAGGTAACATACAATGGCAAGAGTAAAAGGCGCGATGATGACTCGCAAAAGAAGAAATAAGATATTAAAACTTGCTAAAGGCTACTATGGTGCAAAGAGCAGACATTTCAAGATGGCTAAACAGGCTGTTATGAAGTCCGGCAACTATGCATATATCGGCAGAAAGCAGAGAAAGAGAGATTTCCGTCGTCTTTGGATCACTCGTATTTCCGCTGCTTGCAAACTCAACGGCACAAACTATTCTACATTTATGAATGGTCTCAAGAAGGCAAACATCACACTCAACCGTAAGATGCTTGCAGAGATTGCAGTTTCTGATGCTGCTGCATTCACAAAGCTTGTAGAGCAGGTAGTATCTAAGTAAAAATCTAAAACTGCGTCTGTTTTTACGGACGCAGTTTTGTTTTTTAAATTCACTATTAGGACTTTTGAAATGAAAGAAATATTAAGTAAAGATAATAAATTAATTAAATATATCGCAAAACTTCAGACAAGCGCTAAATTCCGCAGGGAAGAAGGTTGCTTTGTTGCAGAAGGTCTTAGAGTTTGTGTAGAAGCAGCTCTGAGCAATGCAGAAGTTTTATCTGTACTTGTAACGGATTCTGCACTCAAGAAGCATGCAGAGGAGCTTAAACCTCTCCTTGATTGTGTAAAAGATGTGTACCTTACAAGTGAAAAAGCTTTGGCAGCTGCCAGCGACACAAAGTCACCTCAGGGTGTTATTTGTGTAATAAAAACCCTTGACAATATTATTGATTTAGATACAATTAATAATAAGTATATCTTGCTTGAAAATGTACAGGACCCCAGTAACCTCGGAACTATTCTCAGAACAGCCGATGCACTGGGGATTAATGGCGTTATAATGACATCGGATTGCTGTGATATTTACAGCCCCAAGGTTTGCAGAGGCGCAATGGGTGCTCTTTACAGAGTTCCTTTTATGATTATAAATAGTGCCAGTGCATTTATTTCTCAGTTTAATCAGAGTGGAAAATCTTTTGCTGCTGTTGTTAAAGATTCGGATTCAGTTACAGAAGCCGATTTTAGCTCCAATGTACTTATTGCAATTGGAAACGAAGGCAACGGACTTACAAAAGAAACCATCGATGCCTGCACATCAAAGGTAACAATTAAGATGTGCAATAACGCTGAATCTCTCAATGCAAGTATTGCTGCTGCAATTCTTATGTGGGAAATGATAAAATGACCGACAGAACCCTTTATTGGATATGGCTTTCTCAAGCTGTTGGATATGCAAGTCAGAAGCCCAAACGCGTAAACACCCTCTACAAAGATATTAAAACTCTTTATGAAGGTGGTGAGCAAGAGCTTCGATATTGCGGTATATTTACCGAAACGGAAATTACAAAACTATTGAATACACCACTTAAGATTTCCGAAGATATCATAGCTGTTTGTAAGGATCTTGGATATACAATTTTGGATATATCTGAAGAAGCTTATCCACAAAAACTCAGAGAAATAGAAGATCCGCCCGCGGTCCTCTATATAGCCGGAAATCTGCCTTCCTTTGACGATAAAAATTGCGTTTCGATTATAGGCACGAGGAAAGCAACAGTTTACGGAATCCGTACAGCCTTTGAATTGGGCTCTTCTTTGTCAAAAAAAGATTTTATTGTAATAAGCGGTGGTGCTCTCGGTATTGATTGTGCAGCTCACAGAGGTGTGCTTCAATCAGGCGGTATTACAATTTGTGTTCTTGGTTGTGGTATTAATTACGACTACCTGAAAGAGAATAAGGGAATGAGAGAACAAATCAAAGTAAACGGTGCTGTTATTTCTGAGTATCCGCCAAATACCGCTGCATCTTCAAGAAACTTTCCGCAACGAAACAGAATAATATCTGCTTTGTGCGAAGGTCTTGTGGTGGTAGAAGCTCCCAAAGTCAGTGGTTCTATGATTACGGTAAACTGTGCGTTGTCGCAAAATAAGGATATTTTCTCCGTTATGGGTAATGTAGACTCGCCTTATTCGGAGGGTACCAATGCACTTATTAAAGATGGCGCGATTCCGGTTACCTCATACAAAGATATACTCGAATATTACATCGGCGTTTCCGATGAAGACATAAAACAAGACTATAATTACGAAGATATTGCGGCTATACCTACTAAACTTACAAGCCGTAAAGACACAACAGCAACAGAAAATAAGCCTGTTGCCACGCATAAATCAAACACTGCACTTTCTGATTCGGAAAGGGAAGTGTATTATTTGCTTGGTTTAGAGCCTATGCACATAGACTCTATAGCCGAGAAATCGGGTTTACCTGTGCACATTGTTACAAGAATATTATCTGCTCTTGAAATGAATGATCTGGTCGAAAATGTAGGCAGCAGATATTATTCTATTAAATAATCGGAGGTTTATTATGTCAAAACTCGTTATCGTTGAGTCTCCTGCTAAGGCAAAAACAATCAAAAAATACCTCGGCAAAGACTTTGAGGTTGTTGCCTCAATGGGTCATGTAAGAGATTTGCCTCAAGCAAGACTCTCTGTTGATATTAATAATAACTTTAACCCCAGATATGAAATCATCAAGGGCAAAGAGAAACTTGTTGATGAACTTATAGAATTATCTAAGAACTCTGATGAAGTATATCTTGCAACTGACCCTGACCGCGAAGGTGAAGCAATTTCCTGGCATCTTGCATATATTCTCAATCTTAATCTTGAAGATACAAACAGAGTTGAATTTAATGAAATTACAAAATATGGTGTAGAAAATGGTATGAGTTCTCCCAGAGCAATCAACCTTGATCTTGTTAATGCTCAGCAGGCTCGTCGTATTCTTGACAGACTTGTAGGTTACAAACTCAGTCCTTTTGTTTCTCAAAAAATTCGTCGTGGTCTTTCTGCAGGCAGAGTTCAGTCGGTTGCTGTAAGAATTATTGTTGACCGTGAGAACGAAATCAGAAACTTCAATCCCGTGGAGTATTGGAGTATTGATGCGAAGCTTTCGCCTAAGGGTAGCAGAAAAGTTTTCTCTGCTTTCCTTTATGGTAACAAAGATGGCAAAATCGAGCTTTCTTCTAAAGAAGAGACAGACAAGATTCTATCAGATCTTGAAGGCGCTGAGTACAAGGTGTCAAAGGTTAAAACAGGAACCAGAAAGAAATCTCCTGCACCTCCATTTATAACCTCCACACTTCAGCAGGAAGCATCAAGAAAGCTTGGCTTCCAGTCAAGAAGAACAATGCGTGTTGCTCAGGAACTCTATGAAGGTATTGATATTGACGGCATCGGTCCCACCGGTCTTATCACATATATGAGAACCGACTCCTTAAGAATTTCCACCGATGCAATGAACGAGGCTGCAGCTTACATCAAAACAACATTTGGTGATGCATATTTACCTGTAAAACCCAGAGTGTTTAAATCTCGTTCAAATGCACAGGATGGTCACGAAGCTATCCGTCCTACCTCTGTTATGCTTACTCCCGACAGAGTTAAATCCAATCTTACAACTGACCAATATAAGTTATATAAGCTTATCTGGGAGCGTTTCACAGCTTCTCAGATGGCAGATTGTATTCAGAAAACAACACAGATCGATATCGAAGCTAACGGCTATATTTTCAAAGCCAACGGCTATCGTGTGGATTTTGATGGATTTACACAGCTTTATGTAGAATCAAAAGACGAAGAAGAGGCAAAAGAGAATTCACTGCCTTCAGTCGATAAGGATACTCTTCTTAAACTTAAAGAACTTACAGGCAACCAGCACTTCACTCAGCCTCCTTCAAGATTTACAGAAGCTTCTCTTATCAAAGCTTTGGAAGAATTCGGTATCGGCAGACCTTCCACTTATGCTGCAACCATTTCCACTATTGTTAACCGTGAGTATGTAAAGCGTGTCGGTAAGCTTCTTCATCCCACAGAGCTTGGCGAGGCCATGGCTCAACTTATGAAAGAAAGATTCCCTAAGATTGTAAATGTTAAGTTTACAGCTCAGATGGAGCAGGATCTTGATACAGTAGAAGAAGGCTCGGTAGAATGGAGAGAACTCCTTTCTCAGTTCTATAATGATTTTGAAAAAACACTTAAAAAAGCAAAAACCGATATGGATGGCGTAAAGATTCGTCTTAAAGAAGACGAAACCGATATCATCTGTGAAAAATGCGGTCAGAAGATGATAATCAAGACAGGCAGATTCGGTAAGTTTATTGCTTGTCCCGGTTATCCTGATTGCAAGAACGTAAAGAGATATGTAGAGAATGTTGGCGTTAAGTGTCCTGATTGTGGTAGTGATGTTATCGTACGTCGCACAAAGACAGGAAAGACCTTCTATGGTTGTGCTTCTTATCCTACATGTAACTTTATGTCTTGGAACGAACCTACAAACGAGAAGTGTCCTCAGTGCGGACAAATCCTCTTTAAGAAAAAGGGTAAAAAACCCACTCTCTATTGTGCAAAAGAGGGTTGCGGTTACGAGAAAAAACAATGATAAATAATCACATTAATGTTATAGGGGCAGGACTTGCAGGCTGCGAAGCTGCATATCAGATTGCAAAACGCGGTATTCCTGTCCGTCTCTATGAAATGAAACCTAATAAGAAATCTCCTGCACATCATAGCAACACCTTTGCAGAACTTGTGTGCTCTAATTCTCTTAAAGCACAGCGTTCATCTTCTGCAGCAGGACTTTTAAAAGAAGAAATGCGTCAGCTTGATTCTCTTCTTCTTAAATGCGCAGATAAATGTATGGTGCCTGCAGGGGGTGCCTTGGCTGTTGACAGAGACATTTTTTCAACTCTTGTTACAGAAGCCATTTGTTCAATGGATAATATTGAAATAGTTTCAAAAGAGGTAATGGAAATTCCTGATGATGCTATAACTGTTATTGCAACAGGACCTCTTACAGCCGATGCGTTGTGCAAAAACATAATTGATATGTTTGGCGGCTCATTATCGTTTTTTGATGCTGCAGCACCTATTGTTACTGCTGAGAGCATAGATAGTGAAGCATCTTTTTTTCAGTCCCGCTATGATAAAGGTGATGGAGACGACTATATCAATTGTCCTCTCAATAAAGAAGAATATGAGGTCTTCTACAATGAGCTTATTAGAGCTGAGCGAGCACCTCTGCATGATTTTGATGTAGCGGATCCTAAAGTTTACGAAGGCTGTATGCCTATCGAGGTTATGGCACAAAGGGGCGAAGATACTATTCGTTTTGGCCCTATGAAGCCTGTTGGGCTCAGGGATCCAAGAACAGGTCATCGTCCTTGGGCTTGTCTGCAGCTTCGTCGTGAAAATGCAGAAGGCACAATGTACAACCTGGTAGGATTTCAGACAAATCTTAAGTTTCCTGAGCAAAAACGAGTTTTTGGACTCATTCCTGCTCTGAAAAATGCAGAATTTGTACGCTTTGGTGTAATGCATCGTAACACATTTATTGACAGTCCCAGAGTTCTTAATTCCGATTTTAGTGCAAAATGTAATCCGAATTTGTTCTTTGCAGGTCAGTTTACAGGTGTTGAGGGATACATGGAATCTGCATCTTCAGGTCTTATGGCAGGTATAAATGCTGCAAACAGATTTAATTCTCTTGAGACCCTTACACTTCCAAAAGAAACAATGATCGGTGCTTTGTCACGCTATATTACAGATGAAAGCATCGTTAAATTTCAGCCTATGGGTGCAAGTTTTGGATTACTTCCGGAACTGGAAGACAGACCCAGAGATAAAAAACTTCGTGGAGAAAAGTATGCTCAAAGATCTTTAGAGATACTTGAATCCTTTAAATCAGAAAGGTTGTGAATGTATGAGAATCATAATTGACGCATTTGGCGGAGATAAAGCTCCTCTTGAGATAATCAAGGGCTCAGCTCTTGCTATTAATGAGTATAATATCGATATCACACTTGTCGGTAATGAAGAAACCATCAAGAAGGTTTGTGCTGACGAGAATATTGATGTGAATCTGTTTAAAATAGTACATGCGGATTCTGTTATCACCATGAACGAATCGGGTACCGATATTATGAAAACAAGAGCAGATTCCTCAATGGCGGTAGGACTCAGACTCCTTGCGGATGGTGAGGGAGACGGCTTTGTTACAGCAGGTAACAGCGGTGCTGTTTGTGTAGGTGCAACTCTTATTGTTAAGAGAATAAAAGGCATTTCTAGACCCGGTTTTGCTCCTATTCTGCCCGGTATGAACGGATATTTTATGATTCTTGATGCAGGTGCCAATCTTCAGTGCAGACCCGAAATGCTACGCCAGTTCGGTCTTATGGGCTCCATTTATATGGATAAGGTTATGGGTATAGATAATCCTCGTGTAGGACTTGCAAATGTTGGTACTGAAGAACATAAGGGTACAGAAATACAGCAGGAAGCATACAAGCTTCTTTCTGATGCACCTGTTAACTTTATCGGTAATGTAGAAGGTCGTGATGTTCCCGAGAATGTATGTGATGTTCTCGTTTGCGATGGTTTTACCGGTAATCTGATTCTCAAAACCTACGAGGGTGTCGCGATGTCTTTCCTTAAAAAGATTAAAGGCATTCTCTATAAAAATATTAAAAATAAAATCGGTGCTCTTCTTATGAAGAAGGATCTCGGTAATATGAAGGCACAGTTTAATTACAATGATTACGGCGGAGCACCAATTCTTGGTGTTCGCAAGCCTGTGTTTAAAGCACATGGTAATGCAGATGCTGAAACATTCAAGAATGCTATTCGTCTTACAAAGCAGTACATAGAACGTGATGTAATCGGCGAAATCAGCAACTCACTCTCAAGTCTTAAGGCAGATGATTAAAATGACAGATCTGGAACTTAAAATCGGATATATATTTAAAGATGCATCATTGCTACAGGTAGCACTTACTCATTCATCCTATTCAAATGAAACGGGAAAGAATATAAAGTGTAACGAACGAATGGAATTTTTGGGTGATTCCGTACTTTCTCTCATTGTTACAAACTATATTTATCTTAACTTCTCTCATTTTCCTGAGGGTGATTTAACTCAACTTCGTGCTTCGCTTGTTTGTGAAAAAACTCTTTATAAATTTGCTAAACAGATAGATCTCGGCTCTTCAATTAAGCTCAGTAAAGGTGAGCGCCATGGTGGTGGTGCAGATAGACCTTCAATCCTTTCTGATGCTTTTGAAGCACTCATTGCGGCAATTTTCCTTGATGGAGGATATGATAAGGCAAGAGACTTTGTTATGGGGTTCATTACTCCCGAGATTAAAAATATAAAAAAGAAACCTGTAAAAGACTATAAAACTACATTGCAGGAAATTGTTCAGAAAAACCCCGGCGAAAAGCTTGAGTATCGTATGGTTAGCGAAAGCGGACCTGACCATGACAAACATTTTGTTGCAGAGGTACTTCTTAACTCCAATACTATAGGTAGAGGTGGCGGAAGAAGTAAAAAAGAGGCAGAGCAGCAGGCTGCTCGTGAAGCATTGGAGTTGATGGGCTATTAAACGCTCAAATGTTTCAATCTTTGTTCCTTTTGCAGGGTGTCCCAATAAATGCAGTTTCTGTGACCAGCACAAAATTACAGGTCAGATAACCAAAACCACAACAGAAGATGTAATACAAACTATTGAAACATCACTTAATTCAGGCGGCATAGATGCTCAGAATTCAGAGATAGCTTTCTTTGGCGGCAGTTTTACTGCTATCGACAGAGAGTATATGATTTCACTTTTGTCGGCTGCCAATAAATATATCGATAAATTTAAAGGTATACGTATTTCAACCCGACCTGATTATATTGATGCTGAAGTCCTTACAATCCTTAAGAGTTTCGGTGTGACCTCAGTCGAGCTGGGTGCACAATCTATGGATGATAATGTACTTTTCCATAATAACAGAGGGCACAATAGTGAGTCTGTAAGAAATTCTGCCAAACTTATTAAGGAATTCGGATTCTCTCTCGGACTTCAGATGATGACCGGTCTTTACGGCAGCAGCGAAGAGTCCGATATTTATACTGCACAGGAATTTATTAAGCTTAAACCCGATACAGTCAGAATATATCCGACAGTACTTTTGAAAAACACATATCTTCATGAGCTTTACTTAAATTGCGAATACAAACCTCAGTCAGTAGATAAGGCAGTTAATCTTTGCAGTAAGCTTATACCTATGTTTGAGGATGCACACATTTCGGTAATTCGCGTCGGTCTTCACAGCAGCGAAACTCTTGAAGAAAATATTGTTGCAGGAGCATATCATCCTGCATTCAGAGAACTTTGTGAAAACAAAATCTTTCTTAACAATATTTTAAATTTAATTAATAACGATGGCATAAAAAAGGGAAGAATTAATATATTTATTGCTCCTTCTTCCGTTTCTAAAGCAATCGGTCAGAACAAAATTAATTTCAATACTCTTAAAGCTTTGGGTTACGAACCAAAATTTATAGAGGATTCTAAACTTTCATTTCGTCAGATTTATATACAGGAAGGTTAATTTATGCTTCTTAAATCATTAGAGCTGCAAGGCTTCAAAACTTTTCCCGATAAAACTAAATTATCGTTTAACACCGGTATTACAGCGGTTGTAGGCCCTAACGGCTCAGGCAAAAGCAATATCAGTGATGCAATTCGTTGGGTACTTGGTGAGCAGGCTCCCAAAAGTCTTCGTTGTACCCGTATGGAAGATGTTGTTTTCAATGGTACAACAAGCAGAAAGCAGCAGGGCTTTGCAGAAGTTACGCTTACAATTGATAATAGTGACAGAGCCCTTCGTTTTGATGGCGATGTTGTATCCGTAACTCGACGTTTTTATCGTAGTGGCGAAAGTGAGTATCTTATCAATAAAACACAGGTAAGACTTAAGGATATCAATGAGCTCTTTATGGATACTGGTCTCGGTCGTGACGGCTACTCTATGATCGGTCAGGGTAAGATTGACAGCATTGTATCTTCCAAAAGTGATGATAGACGAGAAATTTTTGAGGAAGCAGCAGGTATTTCCCGTTATAGATACAGAAAAACCGAAGCAGAAAGAAAACTTGCTCGTACAGAAGATAACTTAGTTCGTCTTCGTGATATTGTTACCGAACTTGAATCACGAATCAAGCCTCTTAAAATCCAATCAGCAAAGGCACAGAGCTTTCTTGAGTATTCTGAAGAAAAACGTGGACTTGAAATTGCCCTGTGGCTCGACACGCTTAATAAATCTTCGGGAGAAATCAAAGCTCACGAAGATAAAATCACTATCTGTGAAAACCAACTTACAGATGCTGATAAGGTTATTAACGAAGTTTCTGAGAAAACTGATCTTCTTTATAACGAGAGTGGTCAATTAGCAGTTAAAACAGAAGAACTCCGCAAAATGATTTCTGAGTATGAAGCACAGATTTCCGAGAAGAAGTCTATGCTTTCTGTTGCAGAGAACGATATTCTTCATAATAACGAGAACATTAATCGTATCAATATCGATCTGGAACAAATTGATGTTTTTGCAAAGGATATTGTAAGAGAGATTGACGAAAAACTTGCAAAAATTGAAGAGATTAAAACAATAATTATTAAGAAAAATAAAGAGTACGACGAAACAGCCGACACTCTTAACAACATAAATGTAAATGCCAGCAGAAATTCTGATGCTTTGCAGGAGATTACAGCAAAAATTGCTGCTTTAAGTTCAAAACAAGCTGATGCAAGAGTTGTTCTTATGACAAGTATATCGTCTATTTCAGAGGTTGAAAGCAGACTTGTCGTTTTAAATGAAGCAAAAGTGAAACGTACAGAGCAAGTAACAACCTTAGAGGAAATGCTCACAAGCTATAAAACTCAGCTCGAGGGTGCTAATAAAAAGGTTTTACAGTATACAAACTCTATCAAGGGACTTGAACTTAAACTTTCTTCAAAAGAAGAACGACTTACCGAATTACAGCAGAAGGCAGATAAACTTCTTCTTGATGCAGGTGAAAAAGCTCGTAGGGCAAAGGTTCTGCAAGACCTTGAACAGAATATGGATGGCTTCAGCAATAGTGTTAAGGATGTTATTCAGGCGGCTAAGAACGGAAGCCTTAAAGGTATTCGCGGTCCTGTATCAAGAATTGTTACTGTTCCTACTGAATATGCAGTTGCTATCGAAACTGCACTTGGCTATGCTTTACAGAATATTGTAACAGCCACCGAAGAAGATGCGAAAAGAGCAATTGCTTTCCTTAAACAGAACAGAGCAGGTCGTGCAACCTTCCTGCCGATAAATACCATCAAAGGTAAGAAACTCAGTGAAAACGGACTTGACGATTGCTACGGATTTATCGGTGTAGCAAGTGACCTTTGTAAGTGCGAGAGTCAGTATAATGATATTCTCCTTTCGCTTCTTGGTCGTATTGCTATTTTTGAAGATCTTAACAGTGCAACAACAGCAGCTAAGAAATTTGGATATAAATTTAAGGTTGTAACGCTGGATGGTCAGGTTGTTAACGCAGGTGGTTCTCTCACCGGTGGTTCCTTTGCTAAAAACTCAGGTCTTCTCAGTCGATCTTCTGAGATTGCCAAAATCAAAGAAGAAGCAGAAGCTCTTATGAAAAAAGCAGAGAATGCCAAGGCGGAATTTAATAACGCCAAAGGTGAGGTCGCTTCCATTGAAGCTGATATTCTTGGATTCCGAGCCGATCTTTCAACTGCATCACAGGAACTCGTTCGAATTGAAACCGAGACAAAGTCCTGTGAAAACGAACTCAATGCAACAAGAGTATCTCTTGAAGAGGTTGAGGCAGAGACATCCAAATGCAACAGCCGTATAAATACATTAAATCATGACAAAGAAAATGCAGATATTATTATCAAGCAGTTCACTGAAGAAATTAATATTCAAGAAGCAAAGGCTGCTGATATCAGCGGTGACAGAGCAAATCTGAAGGAACGCAGAGAAGAACTTTCTGAGAAACTTCAAACTCTTCGTCTTGAAATTGTTTCTTTAGAAAAAGATATAGAAAATCTTGAGTCTGATATCGAGTCATCTAAGGCGGTAGGAGATAATCAGGAAGCAAGAAAAACAGAACTTTCTAAAGAAATTGAATATTTAGATAATCTGAATAAAGAAAAAACAGAGCAGATTGCTCTGCTTAATACTGAGATAATAAACCTTGAAAACGGTATTAATTCCACAAGAGCAGAGATTGATACATATTCTGTTCGCAGAGATGCGATTGAAAAGGAAAACATACAGCTTCGTCAGCTGGAAAAAGATAAAATGTCAGAGCGAGAGCTTGCTTCATCAGAACTTGCTCGTTTGCAGGAAAGAAAACTAAATATGCAGAACCGCTATGACACAATTATCTCTAAACTTTGGGAAGAATACGAGCTTACTCGTCTCGAGGCAGAAGCTCATGCTACCGAGCTCGAGGATATCCCTGCGGCTCAGCGCAGACTTAACGAGCTTAAACAGAAGATTAAAGCCTTGGGATCTGTCAATGTAGGTGCAATCGAAGAATATAAAGAAGTATCGGAAAGATACGAGTTTATGTCTGTTCAGGTTAATGATGTCGAAAAGTCCAAAAAAGAGATTATCGCTCTTATAAATGAGCTTACAAAGAAAATGAAGGAATCTTTTGTTGAAAGCTTCGCTCTTATCAATAAGCATTTCGGCAGCACCTTTACAGAGCTTTTCGGCGGTGGTAATGCAAAGCTTGTACTTACAGATCCTGAAGATACCCTTAACAGCGGTATTGATATTTCTGTTCATCCTCCCGGAAAGATTGTAACAAATCTTGATGCTCTCTCCGGTGGTGAAAAAGCTTTGGTTGCTATTGCACTTTACTTTGCAATTATGAAGGTAAGACCTTCTCTCTTCTGCGTAATGGACGAGATTGAAGCGGCACTTGACGAGGTTAATGTTACAAGATTTGCAAAATATCTTCGTAACCTTACTGATTCAACACAGTTTATTACTATCACTCACAGAAGGGGTACAATGGAAGAAGCTGATGTGCTCTATGGTGTAACAATGCAAGAAGAGGGTATCTCCAAACTTCTTGAGCTTCGTGCAACAGAAGTTGCAGAAAAGCTTAAAATGAACGCTAATTAATATAAAAGGAAGATATTATGGGATTTTTCAGTAAAATTAAAGAGGGCCTTAAAAAGACCCGTAATGCAGTTGTGGGTCAGATTGACTCTATGCTCAAATCCTTCAAGAAAATTGACGAGGAACTTTTTGAAGAACTCGAAGAACTTCTTGTCATGGGTGATGTAGGTGTTCCTACAGCGAGTAAAATTTGCAATGAGCTCAGAGAAAGAGTTAAAAAAGAAGGTATAAAAGATCCCGAAGAAATCAGTAAACTTTTAAGAGAAACAACAGCTGACCTTCTTCGTGGTGACCAAGAACTTAATATGTCTACCAAACCTTCTATAATTCTTATTATAGGTGTTAATGGTGTAGGCAAAACTACAACTATCGGTAAACTTGCTCACGACCTTAAATCTAAGGGTAAAAGAGTCACTCTTGCTGCAGCTGATACATTCCGTGCCGCTGCAATAGATCAGCTTCAGGTTTGGGCTGAGAGAAGCGGTGCAGATATTATCAAACAGAATGAGGGTAGTGATCCTGCTGCAGTTGTGTTTGATGCTATCTCTTCTGCAAAAGCTAAGGGTAGTGATGTTATTATCTGTGATACTGCAGGCAGACTTCATAACAAAAAGCATCTTATGGATGAACTTGCTAAAATTAACAGAATTATTGACAGAGAACTTCCCGATGCTGACAAAGAAGTTTTACTTGTACTTGATGCTACAACAGGACAGAATGCTGTTAACCAGGCAGTTGAGTTCAGAAAAGCAACAGGTATTACCGGTATAGTTCTTACCAAGCTTGATGGTACAGCTAAGGGCGGTGTTGTTCTTGCGATCCGCGACGGTCTTGGCATTCCTGTTAAATATATTGGTGTTGGCGAGCAGATTGATGATCTTCAGCCTTTTGATCCGGACGACTTTGCAAAAGCACTTTTTGACAGAGGTGAGTCTGATGACTGATTTCCTTATTGCAACCAATAACAGCCATAAGGTAGAAGAATTCAAGCGTATTTTAAAACCTCTCGGAATCAATGTCTTGTCTGCAAAAGAAGCAGGAGTTGATTTAGGTGAGGTAGAGGAAAACGGAACAACATTTGCAGAGAATGCAAAAATTAAAGCCTTGTCTGCATACAAGATTTCAGGTATGCCTTCTGTTGCGGATGACTCAGGGCTTTGTGTTGATGCATTAGATGGTGACCCCGGTGTTTATACTGCCAGATACGGTGGTGAAGATTTAACACAAGAAGAAAGAAATGCTCTTCTTCTTAAAAATCTCGAAGATTATACTGTAGAAGATAGAACTGCAAGATTTGTTTGCAGTATATGTTGTATTATTGATGAAGAGAATATAATAGAGGCTGAAGGAAAGTGCGAAGGCTATATAGCAAACGCTCCTTCAGGCTCCGATGGCTTTGGTTATGACCCTGTTTTTCTTTATAAAGATGGTAGATGCTTTGGAGATATCAGCGGAGAAGAAAAAGACAAAGTCAGCCACAGAGGCGTGGCATTAAGAATCTTAAAGGAAGCATTAGAAAAAAGAAAGGATGTGCTTTAATGCTTACAAGCAAACAGCGTGCATATCTTCGCGGACTTGCAAACACTTATGATACAATTCTCATTGTTGGTAAAGGCGGTCTGGGTGATACAATTTACAAGCAGGCAGACGACGCTCTCAGAGCAAGAGAGCTTATCAAAGGTAAAGTTCTCGAAAATTGCGAGTTTTCTGCCAGAGAAGCAGCAGATACAATCGCTGAAAATATTGGTGCAGATGTAGTTCAGGTTATTGGCTTTAAGTTTGTTCTGTACAAGAAAAATCCTGATGAACCGAAGATTAAGTTACCTAAGGCGAACAAATAATGGGCAAAATAGGAGTATTCGGCGGTAGTTTTAATCCTGTCCATCTTGGCCATACAGGTATAGTTGAGCGTATGATTAATACTTTCCATCTTTCGAAGGTTGTGGTTATTCCAACCTTTAATACGCCCTTAAAGGATAACACGCCTATGCTTTCACCAATGCATAGATTCAAAATGTGTGAACTTGCTTTTGAGGGGATTGAAAATGTCAGCGTAAGTGACATAGAAATCGAGCGAGAAGGCAAAAGCTATACCGTAGATACTTTAAAATATCTTAAAGCGATATATCCTGACGATGAGTTATGTCTGATAATTGGTGCTGATTCATTTTTACAGTTACGATTATGGCGTGATGTTGCCACAATTTTTGAAATTGCTACAGTTCTTACAGTTGTTAGGGGAGAGGTTTTTCTAAAAGAACTTTTAAACTGTAAAGAGTATTACGAAAATGAATATAACGCTAAGATATTTATATCAGAAGAACCTATATGCCGAATTTCTTCAACTGATGTAAGAAATTCAATTATTAAAAAGAAACCTTTTGCACACTTACTTCCAAAGAAAGTAAGTGATTACATTATAGAAAAGGGTTTGTATGGATATGAAGAATAATCTTAATGACTACTACGAACTTGCTAAAAACAGATTAAGCGAAAGACGCTATATACATTGCGTCAACGTTGCAAAAGTTGCTGTGAAACTTGCTATGAAATATGGAGAAGATACTTTAAAAGCTGAAACAGCAGGTATTCTTCACGATATTACAAAAGAGTTAAAAACAGAAAATCAGTTGCAAATAATCGAAGCAGGTGGTATAATACTCGACGATGTTTCGAAAAATTCACCTTCTTTGCTTCACGCAATTACAGGTATGATTTACGCAAGAGACACTCTTTCTATTGATGATGATGATATTCTTAACGCAATCAGATTCCATACAACAGGCAGAGCCAATATGTCTTTGCTGGAGAAAATCATATTCATCGCTGATTTTATCAGTGACGAAAGAGATTACGATGATGTTGATGTTATGCGTGCAGAGTGCGAAAAGTCACTGGAGGACGGTATGATTTACGGATTGGGATTTGTTATTCCTGATTTGGTTGCACGCAAAAAAGCGATTCATCCCGATGCAGTTGCAGCATACAACGAATTGGTTTAAAAAATTCTCGAAAGGATTTTAGAAATGACAACATTTGAACAAGCAATTGAGTCTGCAAAGATTCTCTCAAATAAAAAAGCAGATAATCTCACTGTTATCAAAATCGACGAGCTTTCTTCACTCGGCGATTATATGGTTATAGCCACAGGTAATAACTCAACTCATGTTAAAGCACTTGCTGATGAACTTGAGTTTCAGCTTAAGGGTATGGGTATTACCGTACATCACATTGAGGGTCACCGTAGCAATTCCTGGATTCTTATGGACTATACTGATGTTATCGTTCATGTTTTCTCCGATGAAGCTCGTGAATATTATGGCCTCGACAGACTTTGGCAGGATGGCGAAGTTGTAGATTTAACCCCTTATATTGAAGAATAAAATAGTAAATTATTGATGAGGAGGACTCATTTTGAGATACGAACATAAGAATGTAGAGCCCAAATGGCAACAGATTTGGGAAGAAAATGGTGTATTTGAAGCAAAGGATAACTCCCAGCAAGAGAAATTTTATGCTCTTGTAGAATTCCCTTATCCTTCAGGTGCAGGTATGCATGTTGGCCATATTAAAGCATATTCAGGTCTTGAGGTTGTTTCAAGAAAGAGAAGAATGCAGGGATACAATGTACTTTTTCCTATTGGCTTTGATGCTTACGGTCTTCCCACAGAAAACTATGCTATCAAAACTCACATTCATCCCAGACAGGTAACTGATACCAATATTGCAAAGTTTACCAGCCAGCTTAAAAAAGTAGGTTTTTCTTTCGATTGGAATAGGGTGATTGATACTACAGAAGAAGATTATTATAAGTGGACACAGTGGATTTTCCTCAAGATGTTTGAGAATGGTCTCGCATTCAGAGATAAAACCCTTGTTAACTACTGTCCTTCCTGTAAGGTAGTTCTTTCCAATGAGGACTCACAGGGCGGTAAGTGTGATATCTGCCACAGTGATATAGTTCAGAAGTCTAAGGATGTTTGGTATCTGCGTATTACAGAATATGCAGACAAGCTTCTTGAAGGTCTTAAAGAGGTAGATTATCTTCCTAATGTAAAACTTCAGCAGGAAAACTGGATTGGTAAGTCCACAGGTGCATTTGTGAACTTTACAATCAAAGACACTGATGAAACCTTAAGAATTTACACAACCCGTCCTGATACTCTCTTCGGTGTAACCTTTATGGTTATGGCACCTGAGCATCCTATGCTTGATAAGTATAAGGATATGATTACTAATTTTGGCGAGGTTGAAGATTACAGAACAGAGTGTGCCAAGAAGACCGAGTTCGAAAGAACACAGCTTGTTAAGGATAAGACAGGCGTTAAGCTTCAGGGCTTCTCTGCTGTGAATCCCGTAAATGGTAAAGAGATCCCCATTTTCATTTCCGATTATGTAATGATGGGCTATGGTACAGGTGCTATTATGGCTGTACCTGCACACGATCAGAGAGACTACGATTTCGCAAAGAAATTCGGTGTTGATATTATCGAGGTTATTAAGGGTGGCGACATCGAGGTTGAAGCCTACACAGGCGACGGCGAAATGGTCAACTCTGATTTCCTCAATGGCTTTAAGGATAAAAAATCCTCTATCGCAAAAATGCTCGAGAAGCTCGAAGAGATGGGCATAGGCGAGAAGGGTGTTCAGTATAAGATGAAGGACTGGGCATTCAACCGTCAGCGTTATTGGGGTGAACCTATTCCTATCGTTCATTGCGAAAAATGCGGTATGGTAGCAGTGCCTTATGACGAGCTTCCTTTAAAGCTTCCTAAGGTTGAAAATTTCGAACCCGGTCAGGATGGCGAAAGCCCCCTTGCCAAGATCGATGATTTTGTAAACTGCACTTGTCCCAAGTGTGGCGGTAAGGCTAAGAGAGAGACCGACACCATGCCTCAGTGGGCAGGTTCTTCCTGGTATTTCCTTCGTTACATCGATCCTCATAATGATAACGAACTTGCCAATATGGACAAGCTTAAATATTGGATGCCTGTTGACTGGTATAATGGTGGTATGGAGCATGTAACCCGTCACCTTATCTATTCTCGTTTCTGGCATAAGTTCCTCTACGATATGGGTCTTGTGCCTTGCGAAGAGCCTTATGCAAAGAGAACAGCTCAGGGTCTTATCCTTGGTCCTGACGGAGTTAAGATGAGTAAGTCCAGAGGTAATGTTGTTGATCCCAATGAGGTTGTTGATGTTTACGGCGCAGATGTTCTCCGTACATATGTACTCTTTATGGGCGACTATGAGCAGGCAGCTCCCTGGTCAGAAAGTTCTATGAAGGGTTGTAAGAGATTCATCGACAGAATTTGGAACCTTCAGGAGATTCTCGTTGATGGTAACGATTATACCGATGATCTTTCCAGTGCATTCCATAAAACAATCAAGAAAGTATCCGAAGATATAGAAGGACTCAAGTTCAACACAGCTATAGCAGCTCTGATGACACTTATAAATGACATCTATTCAAAGGGTTCTATCAACAAAGCAGAGCTTAAAACATTCCTGCTTCTTGTAAATCCTTTTGCTCCTCATGTAACGGAAGAAATTAACAGCATCGTTTATGGCTGTGATACTATTCTTGCTAAGACTGAGTGGCCCGAGTTTGATGAGGCTAAGTGCAAGGATGATACAATCGAGATTGCTGTTCAGGTTAACGGCAAAATCAAAGCTCGTCTTAATGTACCTGCTGAAGCAGAGCAGGATGTAGTGCTCGAGATGTGCCATAATGATGAGAGCGTTAAGGCTGCAATCGGCACTATGAATATCATAAAAGAGTTCTATGTTAAGGGAAAACTCGTAAATATTGTCGTTAAACCTTAAGTTTTTTGACATTTTTTATATTTCTTCTGTTTTTCTCTTGACATACTATGTTTATTTATGTATACTAAATAAAGTATTTGTGATAATCCCGTAATTCAGATGGGAGGGAAGAAAGATGGCAGAAGTCAGATTAAAAGAGAATGAGTCCCTTGAAAATGCTTTGAGAAGATTCAAGAAGCAGTGTGCAAGAGCTGGTGTTATTGCCGAGGTACGCAAGAGAGAGGCTTATGAGAAGCCCTCTGTAAAGCGTAAGAAGAAATCCGAAGCAGCTCGCAAGCGCAAGTATAGGTAATCTCTTAGGCGGACAGCTTTGTGTTGTCCGCCTTTTCATTTTAATATAAAGGTGATTGTATGACTGTTTTTAACAAAAGAATCGAAAAAATTGCGAATACCATTGATAGTAACGAAGCAGCGCTTATTACTTCGGATATCAGCATAACCTATCTTACAGGCTTCCGTCATTCCGAAGGCTATCTGCTTGTTACAAAGGATACAAGTTATTTCCTTATTGATTTCAGATATGTGGAAGCCGTACAGAACACCGTCAAGCATATCGATGTTGTAATGTTCAGCAATGCTTTTGATACCATAAACGAGCTTTTAGCAAAACACGATATTAATTCAGTTGTTCTTGAGGATGGAGCAGTTACTCTTTCTCAGTACAAAGCATTCAGCGAAAAGATTAATGCTGTGCTTCTTAATAAGTCAGATCTTTCCAAAGTCATTTCTGATTCTAGAATTATCAAAACGCCCGATGAAATCGAGAAACTTCGTACTGCTCAGAAAATTGCAGAGAAATCCTATCTTGAAGTGCTTAATTTTGTTAAACCTGGTGTTACTGAAAAAGAAATTGCAGCTCGCCTTGAGTTTCTTATGAAAATGAACGGGGCAGAGGGTATCGCTTTTGATTTAATAACAGTAACAGGCAAGAAAACATCACTTCCTCATGGTGTGCCCGGTGATGTTAAGGTACAGGAGGGTGATTTCTTTACCTTTGATATCGGTGCGGTATTTGACGGATATCACAGTGATATGACCCGTACTGTTGCAGTTGGCTCTGTTTCTGAGGAACAAAGAAAAATTTACGATATCGTTCTTAAATCACATCTTGCCGGTCTTGATGCAACAAAAGCAGGGGTTACAGGCTTTGACGTTGATAAGGTTTGTCGTGATATAATCAAAGCAGAAGGCTACGGTGACTTTTTTGGTCATGGCACAGGTCACGGAGTAGGTCTTGAAATTCATGAAGCTCCCTATGCTAACACAAGATATGTTGAGGTTCTTAAAGAGAATATGACATTAACAGTAGAGCCGGGAATTTATCTGCCGGATAAATTCGGCGTAAGAATAGAAGATACAGTTCTTATTACTTCAGAAGGATTCGAGTCCTTTGCTTCTATACCTAAAGATTTATTAATTCTTTAATACCTATTGACAATTTATTGGTGTTTTATGTATAATGTTTAAGGAAATTTGCGGTTTATCCGTATAAACAATAATTTTGGAGGAATCATTTATGATATCTGCAGGCGATTTTAGAAATGGCGTTACTTTCGAAATGGACGGTCAGGTAGTTTCTATCGTTGAGTTCCAGCATGTTAAGCCCGGTAAAGGTGCAGCATTCGTTAGAACAAAGATCAGAAACGTTATCACAGGCTCCGTAGTTGAAAAAACTTTCAACCCCAACGATAAGTATCCCACAGCTTTCATTGAGAGAAGAGATATGGAGTACAGCTACAACGATGGCGATCTCTATTATTTTATGGACACAGAGACTTGGGAGCAGGTTCCCATCAACAAGGACATTCTTTCCGACTCCTTTAAGTTTGTTAAGGAGAACATGGTTTGTAAGGTTCTTTCTTACAAGGGCAGTGTATTTGGCGTAGAGCCTCCCAACTTTGTTGAGCTCGTTGTTGCTCAGACTGATCCCGGTTTTGCAGGCAACACAGCTACAAACGCTCTTAAGCCCGCTACTCTTGAGACAGGCGCAGAGATTAAAGTTCCCCTTTTCATCGAAGAAGGCGAGCTTCTCCAGATCGATACTCGTACAGGCGAGTACATCGGTCGTGCATAATTGAGAGGTAATTTATTATGACATTAACCGAGAAAATTTCTTATATTCGCGGTCTGGCTGAGGGTCTTAACCTTGACGAGACTAAGCCCGAAGTTAAAGTTATCAATGCAATCGTGGATCTTCTTGACGATATGGCTGTTGCTGTAACAGATCTTGAAGAGCTCTATGATGAAATGACAGAAGTTATCGACGAAATCGACGAGGATCTTTCTATTCTCGAAGAGGATGTTTACGATGACGATTGTGATTGTTGTGATTGTGATGACGAATGTAGCTGCGGTTGCTGTGATCACGATGATTGCAACAGCGAGTGCGTATATTATGAAGTAACTTGTCCCAAATGCAATGAAGTAATCAATGTTGATGAGGATCTCCTTCTCGAAGGTGAGATTGAGTGTCCTTCTTGCGGCGAAATCCTTGAGTTTGATTTCAGTGAGCTTGATTGCTGCTGTGACTGTGAAGAAGAATAATTATTTTTAAAGTTTTATCAAGGACAACACCTCTTGTGTATGATACACAGGGGGTGTTTTTTTGTTTAAAAAATTATTCAAAAGCAAGATATTTTCCATTCTATTACGAGTTTTTTGTCTTTTTATGATTGTGTTTATATTATTCTTTATGATTTTTGAGTTAAAAGCCAGAGATTTGGTACATAATCTTGTAGAAAACGAGCTTGAAATCCACGCGATGAATGCGATTGACAGTGCGGTTTACGATGTGTTGACAGAAAATCCGGTTGATTATGGAAGTATTATAAAGTCAGAGACTGATGAAAACGGTAGGGTAAATGCTTTGTATACCGATACTGTATCAATAAATATGCTTAAATCTCAAATGTCCATGCTTATTAATGATAATATCAGTAATACTCATAGAGCAAGGGTTGGAGTGCCTGCAGGCGCTTTTACAGGTATTGTTTTGTTGTCTGACTTTGGTCCGGATATTTATGTATCCCTGACACTTGACGGAAGTGTCAATACAACAATAAGGTCCGAGTTCGTTTCTGCAGGTATTAATCAGACTATGCACAGAGTTTATATGGAGGTAGAAGCTAATGTCAGTCTGACCTGTCCTATAATAAGCTACGATACAGAATTTATTTCAGAGTACGAACTTTGCCAGACTATTATCGTAGGAAATACACCTCAGCTTTTTGCGTCTTTAAAATAGACAATATATTGTATAAATCTTTATGCAAATACTTGAAATTTGTAATATCTTGTGGTATAGTATAATGTAAATTACTATAACATTGGGGGAGTATGCCCTGTTGAATTTATATCAATATAAAGAAATGCCTCCAGAAAGGCTTGAATACCTGAATATTATCGGGGATATTATGAATGTCAGAAAAAGAGGCGATAAGCCTATGGCATTCATAAACACTTATGGTTGTCAGCAAAATGTAGCAGATAGCGAAAAAATCAAAGGTATGCTCAGTGTAGCCGGATTTGATTTTACCGATAAAGCTGAAGATGCTGATTTCATACTATTTAACACCTGTGCAATCCGTGAACATGCTGAAGACAGAGTTTTTGGTAATGTTGGTGCTCTTAAGAACATTAAACGCAGACATCCGTCTGTTATTATTGCACTATGCGGATGTATGATGGAGCAGAAAGCTGTTGCGGACAGAATTTACAACAGTTATCCTTTTGTGAATCTTGTTTTCGGTACTCATTCAATATCTCGCTTTCCGGAACTTTTTTATAATGTACTTGTGAATTCCAAACGAGTATTTGATTCTTGTGATGATAATACTATCTATGAGGATATTCCCATTCTTCGAGATAAGGAGTTCAAAGGTTGGCTCTCAATAATGTATGGTTGCGACAATTTCTGTTCCTACTGTATCGTTCCTTATGTAAGAGGCAGAGAGCGTTCAAGAAACAGTGAAGCTATTATAGCTGAAGCTAAAGCAATGATTGAAGCAGGATATAAAGAAATAACTTTACTTGGTCAGAATGTTAATTCTTACGGTAAAGGTCTTCAGGAGGATATTTCTTTTTCTGAGCTTCTTCGTCGTATTGATGCAATTGAAGGAGACTATCTTATTCGTTTTATGACGTCTCATCCCAAAGATTGTACTCGCGAGCTAATTGATACGATTGCTGAGTCAACTCATATCTCCAAGCACTTGCATCTGCCTTGTCAGTCGGGAAGCAGTAAGATACTGAAAGCTATGAACCGCAGATACACAAGAGAGAAATATCTGGATATAATCAATTACGCTAAAGAACGCATACCTGATGTATCTATAACAAGCGATATTATTGTAGGTTTCCCCGGCGAGACCTATGAGGATTTCCTTGATACTGTATCTCTTGTAAAAGAAGTAGGTTTCACTTCGCTTTTTACTTTTATTTATTCACGCAGACCCGGTACTCCTGCTGCAAAAATGCCTGATGTAGCAACAGAAGAAGAAAAAGGCAAGTGGTTTACTGAACTTTTAAAGGTTCAGGAACAGATTGCAGCAAACCGTTGTAAATCAATGGTAGGCACAACCGAGCGTGTACTTGTTGAAGAGTTAAACGAGAAAAACGGTTTACTTTCCGCTCGTACCTCGGGCAATATTATTGTTGAAGTCCCCGGTGCAGAAGATCTCATCGGCACATTCAAAGAAGTTAAAATAACAGAAGCTCGTAACTGGATACTCAGAGGCGAGTTTATATAAGAAGTTTATTAATTTAAAGGAGTTTTAAACTATGGATATTATCGAACTTTCAAGAGAACTTGGCAGAAAAATTCAGCAGGAAGAGTCATATGTAGCAATGATGGATGCTAACAAAGCTGTAGAAGCAGACGAAGCACTTCAGGCTCTTATCGGTGAATTCAATCTTTACAAGCTTCAGCTCAACGAAAAACTCACAGCAACAGAGCGTGACGAAGAGGCTATCAAAGATATTAACACAAAGATGCGTACTCTTTATGCAGATATTATGGTTAACCCTTCTATGATTAAGCTTAACGAGACAAAAACCACATTTGATGGTGTTATGAATCGTGTAATGGCTATTATTTCCAATAGTGCAAACGGTGAAGATCCTAACACAACTGATTATCACGCTTGTACAGGTTCTTGCAGTACTTGTGGTGGTTGCCACTAATCTTAAATTAAAAAACACGATGTTGGGAGTGTAACCAATGGCAGAACTGTCTCCTATGATGAAGCAGTATTTAGAAATAAAAGATAAAAACAAAGACAGTATCCTCTTCTTCAGATTAGGTGACTTTTATGAAATGTTCTTTGATGATGCAAAACTAGCATCTAAAGAACTTGGGCTCACTCTGACGGGTCGTGATTGCGGACAGGAAGATAGGGCACCCATGTGCGGTGTTCCTTTCCATGCCTGCGATACATACATTGCAAAGCTTGTTGCTAAGGGATATAAGGTTGCTATCTGTGAGCAGACAGAAGATCCTTCTAAAGCAAAGGGCATCGTTAAACGTGATGTAGTACGAGTTATTACATCCGGTACTCTTGTTGAAGAAACTATGCTTGATGAAAGCAGAAACAACTACATTTGCTCTGCTTTTTCTCAAGACATTTCTATAGGTGTCAGTTTTTGTGATGTTTCTACAGGTCAACTTTATGTAAGCGAAATTGACTCAGATAGTTTTAAAGATCAGCTGGTGTCTTTCTCACCCCGAGAGATTCTTTTGGGCGGAGATATTTCTTCAAGAAAAGATGTTATATCTTTTATCAAGGAACGACTTAATTCTAGTGTTGAGGTTCTTTCAGCTTCTGATTATGATTATTTTGATTGCATGGAAGCTGTATCTACACAGTTTGCATCTGATCAAGTTGTTTCCATTAAAGAAAAATCCACTGTTATTGGTTCGTTGGGTGCTCTTATAAATTACCTTAAGAGAACTCAGATGACAGGTCTTGAGCGCCTTCGCACAATTGATTTTTACAAAAATGATCAGTATATGCGTCTAGATTTTAATACAAGACGCAACCTTGAACTTACACAGACTATGATTACAAAGGAGAAAAAAGGTTCTCTTTTGTGGGTTCTGGATCATACAAAGACCGCTATGGGTAAGCGTATGCTGCGTTCCTGGATTGAAAAACCGTTGCTTAGTTTAGCTGCTATTCAGCGCCGTCAATCCGCAATTGCAGAGCTCGTAGATAACACAGTTAAGCGTTTGGAGCTTACTGCAATGCTCAGCGGTGTATTAGATGTCCAGAGAATTATGACAAAGATTGTTTATGGCAGTGCCAACGCGAGAGAGCTTCGTTCTCTTTGCAGCGCTACTGTAAATCTTCCTCAGATTAAAGATATTCTCAACGATTCAACAAGCTCTTATCTTAAAGATCTTTATAATACCATTGATACTTTGCAGGATATACAAAGTCTTATAGATTCCTCTATTATTGATGACCCGCCTTTTACTACTCGTGAGGGTGGAATGATAAGACAAGGTTACAATGCAGAGCTTGACGAGATTAATCTTATTATGACAGATTCAACCTCGCTTCTTGCACAGATTGAATCTTCACAGCGAGAACTCACAGGCATTCCTAAGCTCAAAGTAGGTTACAGCCGTGTGTTCGGTTATTTTATTGAGGTTACAAATTCTTATAAAGAACTTGTGCCCGATACTTATGTTAGAAAACAAACTCTTGCAAATTGTGAGAGATATATAACTCAGGAGCTCAAAGAACTCGAAGGCAAAATTCTTGGTGCTAAAGATAAAGCGGTTGCTCTTGAGTACGAGATTTTTACCGCAATAAGACTAAAAATTGCTGAAAATCTTCAGAGAATCGAAGCTACAATCGATGCCCTTGCTCAACTTGATGTGCTGTGCTCTTTAGCATCTGTTGCAGCGGATAACCGATATACCCGTCCTGAAATGGATTTGTCTTCAGTTATAAATCTCAAGGCATCCCGTCATCCCGTTGTAGAAACTCTTATTGATAATTCAAGATTTGTTTCTAATGATGTTTATCTTGACGACAGAGAGAACAGAGTTGCTATAATTACAGGTCCCAATATGGCAGGTAAATCTACATATATGCGACAGACAGCTCTTATTGTGCTGATGGCTCAGATAGGCAGCTATGTACCTTGTGAATATGCTCACATCGGTATTGTTGATGCTGTATTTACAAGAGTAGGTGCTTCCGATGATCTTGCTTCGGGACAATCTACTTTTATGGTTGAAATGAGCGAAGTTGCTAATATTGTTAAAAGTGCTACATCAAAAAGTCTTCTTATCTTTGACGAGATAGGCAGAGGTACTTCTACTTATGATGGTATGAGTATTGCTCGTGCTGTGCTTGAATTTGTTGCTGATAAGAAAAAACTTGGCGCTAAATCACTCTTTGCTACTCATTATCATGAACTTACAGTCCTTGAAGAACTTCTTGAAGGTGTCAAGAATTACAATGTTGCCGTTAAAAAACGTGGCGATGACATAACTTTTCTCCGCAGAATTGTTCCGGGCGGAGCTGATGATAGCTACGGTATTGAGGTAGCAAAACTTGCAGGTGTGCCTGATTGGATTATTAATAGAGCCAAGCAGATACTTAAAGAACTCTCAACAGGTTCTTACACGGAAGCAAAAGATATTCAGCGCAAGGTAGATTTAAGCGAAGAAGATCTTCAACTTTCAATGATTCCTGCAGGTGATAATGCAGTTTCTGAAAAACTGCGTAACACTGATGTTGATACTCTTACGCCAATTGAAGCTATTAATTTGCTTTATGAATTAAAAAATTTATTATAAAAAGGTGGTGACACAATGGGTAGAATTAACGTGCTGGACAAACATGTTGCAGAACTTATTGCAGCAGGTGAGGTTGTAGAACGACCTTCTTCTGTAATTAAAGAATTGGTTGAAAATGCGATTGATGCAGGTGCCAGCTCAATTACTGTTGAGATTAAAAACGGTGGTACTACCTTTATGCGTGTCACCGATAACGGTCATGGCATAATGCGTGAAGATATCCGTAACGCATTTTTACGCCATGCTACAAGTAAAGTTGCAACAGAGGATGATCTTGACAGTATTTCCACCTTAGGTTTCAGAGGCGAAGCTTTGGCATCAGTTTCTGCTGTCGCAAAGGTTGAGCTTATAACTTGTTCTGATAACGAAAAAGTTGGTACTTCTTATATTGTTGAAGGTGGAGATGAAATTTCTTTTAACGATGCAGGTTGTCCTGTAGGTACAACAATTATCGTAAGAGATTTGTTTTATAATATCCCTGCAAGACAAAAATTCTTAAAAAAAGATGTGGCAGAGGGTAACGCGGTTTCTCTTGTAATGGATCGTATTGCTCTTTCTCATCCCGAGATTGCTTTTACTTTTATCCGCGATTCAAAACAGACACTTAAAACATCGGGTGATTCTCAACTTCGTTCAGCAATTTATTCTGTATACGGCAGAGATTTTTCAAATTCTCTTATTGATGTTGATTACGAGCTTGACGGTATATCAGTTAAGGGCTATATATCTCAGCCTGTAAATGCTCGTCCAAACAGAAATATGCAGACTTTTTTCGTTAACAACAGGTTCGTAAAAAGTCGAACAGCAGGTGCTGCTGTTGATGAAGCTGCAAAAGGTTCTGTTATGGTCGGAAAATTTCTCTCTTGTGTTCTTAACATTTCACTGTCTTTTAATGCAGTTGATGTTAATGTTCATCCTGCAAAAATTGAAGTTCGTTTTGTAAACGAAAGACCTTTGTTTAACGCGGTTTATCATGCTGTTAAATCAGCACTTATTAAAGGTGATAAACGCAAAGAAGCGTTATTTAATGCTCCTGCAAACAAATCGTCAGATAATCCCTTTGCTCAGTTTGATGTATTATCAAAAGCAGAGGTTAAAGAGGTTAAAAAGGAAGAACCCAAGTCTTCTTTTGTAAACCCTGTTAAAAAATGTGAAGAGGTTTCTTATATACCTGACAAGGTTTCTGATACTGTAGTAGCTCCTTCCAAGCCCAAAATTACACCAATATTTAATCAGAAGTTTTCTGTTTCAGACAGCAAGTCGGTTGATGATTATTTAAAAGGGCTTGATATAATTAAAGAAACCAATGAGGAATTCTCACAGGCTAAAACTCAGATTTCAGAACCGGTTAATGCTTCTCAGATTACTCCGGAAATGGCTGAAAATCAAGATTTAACTATTGATACTGAAGCGGAAGTTATTCCCGAAAAAACATCGGAGAATATTTCCGGTTTCACAGAAACGTTATCTTTGATGCTAGAAACAGAAGAAGAACCTGAATTTAAATATATAGGTGAAGCTTTCCGCACCTACATAATTATCGAAATCGATAAAGAATTAATGCTTATTGACAAACACGCTTTACACGAAAGAATTATTTATGAAAAGTTAAAGGCAGACGCAGAAAACTTTTCTCAGCTGCTTTTAGTACCCAAGACAGTAACCCTTGATAAAGCAATATATACATCTGTAATCGAAAACCTTGATATGTTCAAAGCATCCGGCTTCGATGTGGATGAGTTCGGATTTCCAACACTTATTGTAAGATCTGCACCTCAGTATATTACTGACGAGGATATAGAAGATACAATTATCGAAATGGCAGATTATATAGCACAGAATAAGAAGGATATCCGTACTGAAAAGATGGATTGGATATATCATAACATTGCTTGCAGAGCTGCTATAAAAGCTGGAAACAAGAGCACAGAACCTGAGCTTCGCGATTTGGCTTTAAAGCTTCTTAAAGATGATTCTTTGCGTTATTGTCCACATGGAAGACCTGTGTGTATTGTGCTTAAAAAATCAGAAATAGAAAAACAGTTTGGCAGGATGTGATATCTTTGGGTGAAAATAAAATCAGAGTTTTATCTATTGCCGGACCTACTGCTTCAGGCAAGACTGCATTATCAGTATCTCTTGCAAAATTATTCGATGCTGAAATAGTATCAGCGGATTCTATGCAGATTTACAAAGGAATGGATATTGCAACTGCCAAACCTTCTGCACAAGAAAGAGATAACATTCCTCATCATCTTATGGATTTCCTTGATGCAGAGGAAATATACAGCGTTGCCCGTTATGTTCAGGATGCTACCGAAGCCATTAAAAAAATTGACAACAAAGGTAAGCTTCCCATTATTGTCGGAGGTACCGGTCTTTATATAGACAGTCTCCTTGATGGCATCACTTTTTCAGAAGGAGAGGTTGATCTTGAACTTAGAAAATCTCTTATGTCTGAAATGGATGAAAAAGGTATAGACCATATGTTGTCTCTTTTGTCGTCAATTGACCCTGAGAGTGCCGAGAAAATGACATTTGAGAGAAATCCCAAGAGGATTGTAAGGGCTTTGGAGATTTATCACACAACTGGTATCACAATGACCGAGCAGAATATAAAGTCAAGGGATGCAGAATCTATCTTTTTACCTGTTAAGATAGCTCTTAATTTTCACGACAGAGAAAAACTTTACGATAGAATTAATCATCGTGTCGATATTATGCTTGAGATGGGACTTTTAACGGAAGCGGAAGAGTATTTTGCTGGAAACTCAGGAGTTACATCTAAACAAGCAATTGGTTATAAAGAACTCAAACCATATTTTAAAAAAGAAAAAGATCTTGATGAATGTATAGAAACATTAAAACGCTCTACTCGCAGATATGCAAAGAGACAGATCACATGGTTTTCGCGAGATCCCGAGATAAAGTGGTTCTATGTTGATGATTATAATAATTCAGAAGAACTTTTTAACGCGGTAAGATCCTATTTAATTTCAAAAGGATTTGATGTAAATGAAAGAAAAAGCACCTGAAAAAAAGAAAAAAGTACTCAAATATATACTTATTGTGATCAGCATTTTTCTTGTTGGATATTTCGTGTTTGCTTTTATTAATTCAAATATTACAAATTCAAGTGTTGTAAGTACAGAACTTGCTCAGAGATATAACTATAAAGAAGAGGTTTCTGCAGATGCTTTTATTGTCAGAGATGAAACCTTACTTGATTATAGTGGCAGTAAAGTCCTTTATTACACAGTGGATGATGGTGATATTGTAGCTTCAGGCTCTGATGTTGCACTTGTGTTTTCTGATGAAGAGGATGCCCTGAACTTTAATAAGTACAATGAGATTCAAAATCAGATTAAGGTACTTGAAAGTATTAATACTTCTCACGAAAGTGTAAATATTGATTATACTGCTGTTGATAAACAAGTAGAACTCAATCTTTTAAATATAATCTCTTCTGTTAATACCAACACACATTCCAAAATTTCAGAATCTGCTGACAATCTTATTTATTCGATTAATCAGAGACACATTATTACAGGTAAGGTTACTGATTTTGATGAAAGAATTTCAGAACTTAAAGCAGAAGCTGAAAAGTATAAAAGTGCGCAATATGCATTTGTTGATACGGTTACACTTGGCAGCAACATTTCAGGCGGTTATTTTGTTGCCAGCGCTGATGGTTATGAAAACTGTTTAAATTATAATGATGTAAAAAATCTTACGGTTGATACTTTTAGTCTTGATATTGAGCCTCAGACAGTCAGTGATAATACAATCGGCAAGATTGTAAGCGGACTTGACTGGTACATTGTTTGTAAAATTTCTGCAGATGATGCTATAACACTTTCACACGCAACGTCATCAGCTACTGCAACCTTCCTCAACACAACATGCAGAGATTTGCCGGTTTCTTTGGTGGCGCTTAATCAGCAAACAAAACAATCTGATGTAATTGCTGTTTTTAAATGTAATTATATGAGTGCTCCTATAAGTCATTTGCGTAACGAAACGGTGCTTATAACAGTAAATGAATTCGATGGTATAAAAATCAGCAAAAGTGCAATACATAATGACTATGTTATTAATCCGGATACAGATGAGCCGGAAAAAGTTTTAGGTGTTTATGTTACTTTTGGCAGTAAACTTGAATTCCGTGAAATTTCAATTCTGTATTCAGGTGATGATTTCGTTATTATTGATCCTGCACCTGAAAAAGATGCTCTTGTAAGCGGAGTTACAGTTGAATTTAATGACGAAGTCGTTGTAAAAGGTGATAACTTATATGCAGGAAAAAATATTAAAAAACGTTAAAGAAAACTACGAAGAGATAGTTTCACGAATTGGAGAAGCTGCTGTTAAAAGTGGCAGAAAGCCTGAGGACATTACTTTCCTTGCAGCCACTAAAACTGTTGATGCTGAAATTATCAATTATGCCATTTCTCTCGGACTTAAGTTTATAGGAGAGAATAAGGTTCAAGAACTTTTATCCAAATTCGATAATTATAATCTTGAAAATGCAAATCTTCATTTTATCGGACATCTTCAGACAAATAAAGTAAGACAGATTGTGGGTAAGGTTTCACTTATTCAATCTGTTGATTCTTTTAAACTTGCTTCTGAGATTTCAAAACAGAGCATTAAAAACAATATTGTATCTGATGTTCTTATTGAAGTGAACATAGGTAGGGAAGAAAACAAGTCGGGTGTTATGCCTGAAGAACTTGAAAGTTTGCTTCGTGAAATTTCCGTTTTGGAAGGAATTTCGGTCAAAGGACTTATGGCAATTCCCCCGATTTGTGAAAATGAACAGAAAATTCGCGGATATTTTGCAAATATGCGTAATCTGTTTATTGACATATCGGAGAAAAAGATAGATAATATTAAAATGGATATTCTTTCTATGGGAATGTCCTCGGATTATTATGAGGCTATTTTAGAGGGAGCAAACCTTGTTCGAATAGGTTCCTCATTATTTGGTGCAAGAAATTATAATTAATATATCGGAGGTAATTAAAATGGCAGGATTTGTTGATAAGTTTAAGCGTATGTGGGATGCTCCCGATGATGAGTATCAGTACGATGAATATGGTTATGGTGACGATCAGGGTGAAGACTTTGATGAGGACGTAACTGTTAGAGATAACAGTTCCAGAAGAAGCAAGGTTGTAAATATTAACGCAACTGCTAAACTTGCTGTTGCTCTTTTTAAGCCTGAGCGTTTTGGCGAAGAAACAAGAGCAATTGCAGATGAGCTTATTAAGACACACACAGTTGTTCTTAACCTTGAGAATACAAACAAAGATATGTCCAGAAGAATCATTGACTTCCTTTCTGGTGTTGCTTATGCAAACCGCGGAAAGATTAAAAAAGTTGCATCAAGCACTTTCATTATCATTCCTAATCATGTAGATCTTACCGGTGATGATCTTCTTGACGAGCTGGAGAACAGCGGAGTTTATTTTTAAGCAGTGGACGAATCCGGACTTTTAATTTCAAGAATTGAAGATCTGATTTATTTAAGCGAATATGACTCTGACAGCTTTCTTGGCTTTCTTAATGAATCGGAAGCTTCTTTAGTTTGTTCGTATCTTCAAAACAGACATATCGATTTTAAACTTTTTGGTGGCTATAAAAATGCCGATAGAGTTTATCTGAGCCTTTCTTCCGATTGTCCTGACACAGCGTATCCTATAATTGCTCTATCTATCCGTTCTAAAGGGAAAAATGCACTTTCTCACAGAGATTATCTCGGCGCTTTGATGGGTATGGGTATTAAAAGAGAGTGTATTGGTGATATTGTTATTATTGATGATAATTCTGCTGTTGTGTTTGTCAGAGAAGAAATATCCACTTATATTTTAAGTGAGTTTACAAAAGTCGGTAGTATGTTTGTTAATGTCAGCGTGTTTGATGGTGATACTGAAGAGTTTTCCAATCGACTTTTAGAAGACAGGATCATTGTCACATCTATGAGAGTTGATAATGTTATTTCTTCAATTATAAATTGTTCACGTTCGCAGACTTTAGACTTAATTAACGAAAAAAGAGTTTTTGTAAATTTTCGTCAGGTTTCAAAACCTTCTTATAACCTTAATTGCGACGATGTAGTAAGCGTAAGAGGAAAAGGAAAATTTATTATTGGAAAACAGATAGGAAAAACCAAACGGGAAAGACTTATTCTTAGTGTATTCCGTTATGTTTAAGGGGGATGTATATATGCTTTCTATTGACGAGATCAAGAATATAAGCTTTAGAAAAGCAAACTTTGGCGGTTACAGACCTGAGGACGTTGATAATTTTATTGATCAGGTTCTTATAACTATGGAGCAACTTCGTAAAGAAAAATCCGATCTTATTAAAAAAATGGATATTCTTGCAACAAGAGTTGAGGAATACAGATCAGACGAAGATGCTGTCAGAAACGCTTTATTGTCTGCTCAGAGAGTTGCTGATACAACTGTCAAAGAGGCTCGTACAAAAGCTGCTAAAATTTTAGAAGAAGCAGAGAATATTGCCAAGGCTAAGCTTTACGATCTTAATGTACAGATTAAGCAGCAGAAAAAACAATATGCACTTTTACTTGCAGAATATAATCACACTCGTGATGATATTATTAACCATTGTAATAAACATATTGCGCTTCTTAAGGAGATTCCCTCTGAAGACAGAATCAGATTAATGGAAAAATCTATTAATGATAGATTTCCTACTGAGAAGAACGATGCTTTTGAAAGAGCAGAAGAAATAGCTGCTCCTGCAGTTTCAGAAAAAAATGTTCCTGAACTTAAGGAAGAAACTGCTTTAGAAATAGAAACTCCTGTAACTTCTCAGGCAACTACAGATGTTGTTTCTGTTGAAGATACAGCAGATAGTTATGAAGATATCAATCTTGTTAATGATCTTAGCAGTATTGATGTAAAACCCTATCAGAGAAAGAATGATAATTCCTTCACATCACTTAAATTTGGTGATGATGAAGATTCAGATGATGAGAACGGCGAAGCCGATTCAGATAAACTTTAATTGGAGAGAATAACTATGGCTCAGGATTATAACAAAACTTTAAATTTACCTAACACCGAATTTCCCATGAGAGCAGGTCTTCCTCAGAGCGAACCTGTAACTCTCAAGAATTGGGAAGAAAATGATATTTATGGAAAGCTAATGGAGAAAAATGCAGGTAAGCCTATGTTTATTCTTCATGATGGCCCTCCTTATGCAAACGGTAACATCCATCTAGGCACAGCGCTTAACAAAGTTCTCAAGGACTTTATTGTTAAGTACAAGAATATGGCAGGTTTCTGTGCACCTTTTGTACCCGGTTGGGATACACATGGTCTTCCCACAGAGCTCAAAGCTCGTGCTAAAGCAGGTGTTTCCAGCTCTGATGCAATCTCCGATGTAGAACTTCGTCAGATTTGCCGTGACTTTGCTCTTGGTTATCTTGATGATCAGCGTAATCAGTTCAGAAGACTCGGTGCAATCGGCGATTGGGAGAATCCTTATATCACTCTTACAAAAGATTTTGAGGCAACACAGATAGAGATTTTCTCTGAAATGGCTCAGAAAGGCTATATCTACAAAGGTCTTAAGCCTGTTTACTGGTGTCCCGAATGTAAAACAGCTCTTGCAGAAGCAGAGATTGAATATGCAGAGGATCCCTGTTTCTCTATTTATGTAAAATTCCCTGTATGCGATGACCTTGGCAAGATTTCTGCACTTGGTGTTGATCCTGCTAAGACATATTTTGTAATCTGGACTACTACCACTTGGACACTTCCCGGTAACGTTGCAGTTTGCGTTGGTCCCGAATTCAACTACTCTATTGTTAAGTCCGGCGATGAGTTCTATGTAATGGCAGAAGAACTTTACAAGAGTGCTTTTGAGGCAGCAGGTATCACAGATTATGAAGTTGTTGCTGAAATTAAAGGCAGCGAACTTGAATATATCAAGACAAGACATCCTTTCCTCGATCGTGAGTCACTCGTTATCGTTGGTGATCATGTAACACTTGAGAGTGGCACAGGTTGTGTTCATACAGCTCCCGGTCATGGTGTAGAGGACTACGACGTTTGTCGTAATTATCCCGAAATCCCCATTATTGTTCCTGTAGATGCAGATGGCAGACTCACTGAGGAAGCTGGTCAGTTTGCAGGTCTTCTTACAGATGATGCAAACAAGCCTATTGCACAGCACCTTGACAGTATCGGTCTGCTCTTCGGTCTTAAAAAGATTATTCACCAGTATCCTCACTGCTGGAGATGTAAGCAGCCTGTTCTCTTCAGAGCAACAAACCAGTGGTTCTGCTCTGTTGATGATTTCAAAGATGCTGCTGTTGATGCTATCAATGATGTTGAGTGGATTCCTGCTTGGGGTAAAGATCGTATTACATCAATGGTAAAAGACCGTAAGGATTGGTGTATTTCTCGTCAGAGAAGATGGGGCGTTCCTATTCCGATTTTCTTCTGTAAAGATTGCGGTGAGCCTTACATTGATAAGGATGCTATGGCAGCAGTTGCAGCTCTTTTCAGAGAAGAAGGTGCAGACGCTTGGTTTGCTCGTTCTGCTGAAGAAATTCTTCCCGAGGGTGCAAAGTGTTCCAAGTGCGGCAACACATCTTTCGAAAAAGAAAGAGACATTATGGACGTATGGTTTGATAGCGGTGTAACTCACGCTGCTGTTTGCAAGGCAAGACCTAATCTTACATGGCCTGCAGACCTCTATCTTGAGGGTGCAGACCAGTACAGAGGTTGGTTCCAGTCTTCACTCCTTACTTCCGTTGCTGTTTTTGGCAGAGCTCCCTACAAGAGTGTTCTTACTCACGGCTGGGTTGTTGATGGCGAAGGCAAGAAGATGAGTAAGTCCCTCGGTAATGGTATCGATCCTCAGGAGGTAGTAGATCAGTATGGTGCTGATGTACTTCGTCTTTGGGTTGCATCTTCCGACTATCATGTTGATATCAGAATTTCAAAAGAAATTCTTAAGCAGCTTTCCGAAGCATACAGAAAGATTCGTAATACAGCAAGATATATTCTCGGTTGTATCAACGACTTTAACCCTGATACAGACTTCGTTGCAATCGATGACCTTATGCCTATCGATAAATGGGCAATCAACAAACTTAATGAGCTTATCGACAAAGTTAAGGCAGGTTATGATTCTTACGAGTTCCATCAGGTTTATCATGCAATTCACAACTTCTGTGTTGTAGATATGTCTAACTTCTACCTTGATGTTCTCAAGGACAGACTCTATACAGAGAAGGCTGATTCCCATACACGTCGTGCAGCTCAGACTACTATTTATATCATTCTTGACGCTATGACAAGAATGATTGCTCCTATCCTTGCATATACATCTGATGAAATCTGGAAGTATATGCCTCATCGTGCAGATCACGATGCTGAGTGCGTACTCTTCAACAGTATGCCCGAGGTTATCGAGATTGCTTTGGATGAGAATTTTATCAGCAACTGGGATAAGATTCACGAGCTCCGCGATACAGTTAAGAAACACCTTGAGGGTGCAGTTAAAGAAAAGATGATCAAGGCTTCTCTTGAGGCTTCTGTAACTCTTAAGGCAACAGGTGCAGAGCTTGAGTTTATCCGCTCTGTAGAAAATGAACTTGCAGCTGCATTCATCGTTTCCGAGGTTGTTATTGAGGAAGGTGAGGGTGAGCTTCAGGTTGAAGTTAAAAAGGCAGACGGAGACAAGTGTGAGCGTTGCTGGTGCTACAGCAAAACTGTCGGCAAAAATGCTGAACATCCCACACTTTGTGCACGATGTGCTGAAGTAATTAAATAATTAATTAACATAAGCGGTGTATTGTTTATGCACCGCTTAATGTTTCTTATGGAGGGGAAAACATGGTATTAGCTTTAATACTTGCTGTTGTTTTTGTTATTATAGATCAGATTTCAAAATTCCTGATTTCTTCCAATATGGAGTTAGGAGATAGCGTAACAGTTATACCCGGTGTGCTTGATTTTACCTATACTCATAATGATGGAATGGCATTTGGTTTAGGCTCCGAGACTTTTCGATGGATTTTTATTTCAGTTACTCTTGTTGTTTGTTCAATCCTTGTTTATCTTATGTTTAAAAAAGATTTTAAGCATAATTTATACTTTATGGCAGTATCCTGCATTGTAAGTGGTGGTATCGGCAATCTAATCGACAGACTCTTTAACGGATATGTAGTGGATTTCCTTGCACTTTCATTCTTTCCTCCTATTTGTAATTTTGCAGATTATTGCATTACAGCAGGTACAATAATGCTTGTAATTTTTATTCTTTTTTACTATAATGTAAAACCCAAGAATAAAATCGAAAACGAATAATATGGAATATTTTTTTGTTGTTTCAGAAAATTCTAAAGGAATGAGAATTGACAAGTTCCTTTCCGAAAATATTTTGGATATTTCTCGTAGCCAGCTGGCATCTTTAATAGAAGATAAGGTTGTACTTGTAAACGAAAAACCTGTTTCTAAAAGTTACAAGCTGTGTTCTCAAGATGAGATTTTTATAAAAGTTCCTGATCCTGTTGAATTACAAGCGGTTCCTGAAGATATTCCTTTAGATATTGTATTTGAGGACGAGGATATTATTGTTGTCAATAAACCTAAAGGAATGGTGGTTCATCCTGCAGCAGGAAACTATACCGGTACTCTTGTGAATGCTCTTCTTTATCATTGTAAGGGCAATCTTTCCGGAATTAATGGTGTTCTTCGTCCCGGAATTGTTCATCGAATAGATAAGAATACGAGTGGACTTTTAGTTGTTGCTAAGACAGATCTGGCACACAAATCACTTTCTGAACAAATAAAAGAACACAGCATGACAAGAGAATATAGAGCAGTAATTTATGGCCATCTGAAAGATAACGAAGGAATCGTTGATGCACCTATCGGCAGATCTTCGATTGACAGAAAGAAAATGTGTGTTACCGATAAAAACTCAAAGAGTGCGGTTACACATTATGAGGTTATCGAGGAATTCAGAGATTATTCCTATATTCGTTGTGTACTTGAAACAGGAAGAACGCATCAGATAAGAGTACATATGTCATATATTGGCCATCCTTTAGCAGGAGATGAGGTATACGGACCTAAAAAGGTTATAACTGAACTTTCAGGTCAGTGTTTACATGCCATTAAGCTTGGATTTATACATCCCAAAACTCAGGAATATATGGAGTTTTGTTCAGATCTGCCCGAATATTTTATAAAATTCTTAAATAAAATAAGAAGAACTTAAAAATATTGAATATAAAATAAAAAAACACTTGCAAAATAATATGTTGTATGTTATCATATTGTAGTATTTGAATTTCCGTCGTACTCAGCGACGAGTTCAATCAGCGGTTTTACCGCACATTGATATGGATAGTCCTCTGCTGAAAAGTATGAATTTCCGAAAAAATAATTTGGAGGTCTAAAAAATGGACGCATTAAAAACAATTTCCGCTAGCTCAATCAAGGCTGAAAAGCCCCAGTTCTCTGTTGGTGATACAGTAAGAGTTGCTGTTAACATCCGCGAAGGTGACAGAGAAAGAATTCAGATGTTCGAAGGTACTGTTATTGCAAAGCGCGGTAGCGGTGTTTCTGAAACATTTACAGTAAGAAGAGTTTCCTATGGCGTAGGCGTAGAGAGAGTATTCCCTGTAAACTCCCCCAACGTAACAGATGTTAAGATCATCAGATACGGTAAGGTTCGCAGAAGCAAGCTCTACTATCTCCGTGATAGAGTGGGTAAGGCTGCTAAGGTTAAGGAAGCTATCAAAAAGTAATTAACTAATATCTTCAAAAAAAGGGACCTTCAGTCCCTTTTTTTACTATCATTCAGGTGATAATATGAGAAAAATCGATCTTGATGAATATGATGTAGACATATACGACGAAAGTTTTGGACTTGACGAAGAGGAACTTATCAAAGTTGAGCCTAATAGATCCTCTTTCGTTACAAATGTTTACGAGTGGACACACTCAATTATTGTTGCTGTTGTTATTGTTGTTTTACTTTTGACATTTGTTTTCAGACTTATCAATATCAAAGGTACATCAATGGAGAACACTTTACTTAATAGCGACAAGGTTATTATTACAAACTTTATGTATGAACCTGCTGTGGGTGATATTGTTGTTATACCTGAGGATAATAAATACCACAGCGAGCCTATTATCAAGAGAATAATCGCTCTCGAGGGTCAGTCTGTTCGTATTGATTATACAACAGGTAAAGTATATGTTGATGCTGTTGAGTTACAAGAAGATTATATTTCATCCAGCACAATTAACAATGTTAATGCAGACAAAGAACTTTCCTTAACCGTAGGTGAGGGAGAGGTGTTTGTACTTGGTGACAATCGTAGTGTTTCACTTGATAGTCGTGCGTTCGGTTGTGTTAAAGTAGAAGATATTATCGGCAAAGCACAGTTTGTTGTATTTCCCTTTAATAATTTCGGTTATTTGTATTAATTTTGGCTTAAAGTCTACATCTGTTGGTGTAGACTTTTTGTTTTATGAGGTGATTTTATGAGTGCTAATCAGAATATTCAGTGGTTTCCGGGTCATATGACCAAAACAAAAAGAATGATTGAAGCGTCGCTTAAACTTGTAGACGCTGTTATTGAAATCAAAGATGCAAGAATACCAATTTCATCAACAAATCCGGATATAGATGGCCTTATAGGTGCAAAACCCAGACTAATTCTTCTTAACAAATGCGATGTTGCCGATAAGAGTTCAACAAATCGTTGGATTGAGTATTATAACAGCAAAGGCATCAAAGCACTCGCTATTGATTGCAGAAGCGGTAAGGGCTTAAATCTTGTTGTACCTGAATGTCGTAAAATACTTAAGAGTTATATTGAGAGAAAACAGGCAAGGGGAATTAAAAATCCTTCAATCAGAGTTATGATCGTTGGTATCCCTAATGTTGGTAAATCTTCTTTTATCAATAAAGTTGTTAAACAAAATAGAGCAAAAGTTGAAGACAGACCCGGTGTTACAAGGGGTAATCAATGGTTTACACTTGACAGAGGATTTGAACTTCTGGATACTCCCGGTGTACTCTGGCCTAAATTTGAAGACCAGACTGTCGGCGAAAGACTTGCTTTTACAGGTGCTGTTAAAGATCAGATTCTTGATACAGAACTCCTGGCTGTCAGACTTCTTGATTTACTTAAAGAACTTAAACCTCCTATGTTTATCGAAAGATTTTCTTTAGATGCAGATACGGTATCTGATATGGAATCCTTTGAATTGTTAGAACTTATCGGCAGAAAACGAGGTATGCTTATAAGTGGTGGTGAGGTTAATACCGAACGAGCATCTGCTATGCTTTTAGATGAATTCAGAGCAGCAAAGCTTGGTAAAATCACACTTGAACTTCCTGAATTTTAAGAGGATATAAATATGGATTGGTTAGAATTTGAAAATATAGCATACGAAAAAGGATTTCTGAATGTATGTGGTGTAGATGAAGCGGGCAGAGGGCCTCTTGCAGGTCCTGTGTGCGCTGCAGCTGTAATTTTGCCCAAAGGTATGATTATAGAAGGTGTTAATGATTCAAAAAAACTTTCCGAAAAAAAGAGAGAAGCGTTATTTGATGTTGTAAAAGAGTCCTCGGTTGCATATAATATTGCATTTGCAACTGTTGAAGAAATAGAGGAATATAATATTCTCAATGCTACTATGCTTGCAATGAAAAGAGCTGTTGAAGGCCTTTCAGTATCCGCCGATTTTGCCTATATAGATGGTAACAGAATTCCTTCTCTTGATATTCCTGCTGAATATATTGTTAAAGGCGATGCCAGATGTATGTCTGTTGCCGCTGCTTCAATTCTTGCAAAGGTTGCTCGAGATAGACTTATGCTTGCTTTTTCTGAGGAATATCCCCAGTATTCTTTTGAAAAACATAAAGGGTATGGCACCAAAGTGCATATCGATGCTATCAAGGAATTTGGGCCTTGTCCTATACACAGACCAAGTTTTTTAACAAAAATTAAGTGATATGAGTATTTTATCAACGGTTTTCAAAGGTAAAGTAGGAGAAAAATCTGTTTGTAAATATCTTAGAAAAAAGAGATATAAGATTATTGATGTTAATATGCGGAACAAATATTCGGAGATTGATATAATTGCCGAAAATAAATCTTATATCGCTTTTGTCGAAGTTAAAACACGAACATATGGTTATACTATAAGACCTTCAGAGGCAGTTAATATTCAGAAACAGCGTAAGATTATGCTTGCTGCAAAATATTTTCTTACTTATGATTATAAAACTACAAAGCAACCGCGCTTTGATGTTGCTGAAGTGTTTATGACTGAAGGCGGTAAATTAGATAGTATAAATTACATTGACAATGCATTTTATCAAGGAGGCGATTATGCAGTACTTTGATCTGCATTGTGACACACTCTATGAAGCTGTTATGAAAAAATCAGATTTTACCAATACTGATTTTGAAGTTAACCTTGATAGCACCGATAATTTTGAAAAGTGGTGTCAGTGTTTTGCTATATGGATTCCCGATGGAATATCTCAAAAAATTCGCTTATCACTGTTTAACAGAGCAAAAAATCTTCTTAAATCTCAAGCTGAAAGCTATGAATTGATTCCTTTTTATAATTCAGAAAACGCCGGTCGTAGAAACTATATCTTTACTTTAGAAAATGCATCTGTGCTCGATGAAGATATTGATAATATATGTCTTCTTAAAGAATGCAACATTAAGATGGTAACACTTACTTGGAATGATAAAAACTCTATTGGCGGGGGAGCTCTTGCACAAGAGTACGGACTTTCTGCTTTCGGAAAAGTATGTGTTAAAGAGCTTGAAAATAACGGGATCATCATAGATGTTTCACATGCTTCTGATAAGACGTTTTACGATGTGATGAATCATACCACTAAATCTATTGCTGCGTCTCATTCTAATTCTCGTAAACTCTGTCCTCACAGACGAAACTTAACTGATGAACAATTCTTTGAAATTGTAAGAAGACATGGAATAGTGGGTATCAATTTTCACAAAGACTTTTTGAATTCAGACAGAGAGAAAGCGTGTTTAACCGATGTATTAAAACACACAGAACATTTTCTTTCTTTAGGTGGAGAAGATGCAGTTTGTATAGGTTCGGATTTTGATGGAGCAGACCCCGTAAAAGAACTTTCAAATATAAGCAAAATTCCTGATTTGTATGAATCTTACCTTAAAATAGGATATAATGAGCAACTTGTACAAAAAATTCTCTATAATAACGCCTATAATTTCTTTAGCAGATTTTGACTTTTTAAAGAAAATGGTGTACAATATTATATTATTCGATATGAAAGGTTGGTTGGGTTAAAGTGTTATATACCAGCACACAGAATAATAACGAAGCAGTTTCTTCTGCACAAGCTATTGCACAGGGTATCTCCCGCGATGGCGGTTTGTTTGTGCCTGAAACTTTTCCTAAGTATGATGGTGTAACTTTTGAAACTTTACTTCGTCTTGATTACAGAGAGAGAGCTAAGAAAATTCTTTCTGACTATCTCACGGATTTTACAGAAGAAGAAATCGCAGACTGTGTTGATAAAGCATACACAGCTGAGAAGTTCGGTGGTGATAATCCTGCACCTATCGCTTCAGTAATGCACGGTGAAGCAGAGCTTAATCTTCTTGAATTATGGCATGGACCTACATGTGCGTTTAAGGATATGGCTCTTCAGATTCTGCCTCATCTGCTTACAAAGTCTTTGAAGAAAACTGCAGATGGTAAAAAGGCAGTTATTCTTGTTGCTACATCCGGCGATACAGGTAAGGCCGCTCTCGAGGGATTCAAGGATGTTGAGAATACTGAAATCATTGTATTCTATCCCAGCGATGGTGTCAGCCCAATGCAGAAGCATCAGATGAACACAACAACAGGTGATAATGTTGGTGTTTGTGCTATCAAGGGTAATTTTGATGATGCTCAGACAGGTGTTAAGAAAATCTTCACAACGGATGAAGTTATCAAAGCTTTAGAGAATAATGGTCTTATGTTCTCCAGTGCAAACTCTATCAACTGGGGCAGACTTTTACCTCAGATCGTTTATTATGTATCTGCATATTGCGATATGGTAAATGCAGGCAAGATCAGTCTCGGTGATAAAATTAACATCGTTGTTCCCACAGGTAACTTTGGTAATATTCTTGCTGCATATTTTGCATGTCAGATGGGTATGCCTGTTAATAAGCTTATCTGTGCATCTAACTCCAACAATGTTCTTACAGATTTTATCAAAACCGGTACATACGATAAGAACAGAAGTTTCATCACAACAGTTTCTCCTTCAATGGATATTCTTGTTTCCAGTAATCTGGAAAGACTTCTTTATATTCTTTCTGACAGAAATGACGAACTTACAAAAGAGTATATGACAGACCTTAAGACAAAGGGCGTTTATACTGTAAGCGACAGCATCAAGAATGTTGTATCCGATATGTTCAGCGGTGGTTTCTGTAGCGAGGAAGAAACAATAGATACTATTGCTTCTCTCTATAATGAAAGTGGTTATCTTTGTGACACACATACAGCTGTTGCTGTTAATGTATATGAAAAATATCTGAAGGAAACAGGTGATAGCACTCCTGCTGTTATTGCTTCTACTGCAAGTCCTTATAAATTCTCTCGTGCTGTTCTTTCTGCTATTGAAGGCACAGAGGTAACTACTGAGGATGAGTTTGAAATCGTAGATACAATGACTGCAAAAACTGGCGTTGAGATTCCTGCTCCCTTAGAGGCAACAAGAACAATGGAGGATAGATTCAGCGATATTATTAATCCTGATGATATGCCTCAGTATGTTCTCAAATCTTTAGGTCTTTAATAATGGCAGTTTTTGCTATTGCAGACCTGCATCTTTCGCTTGGAACCGATAAACCGATGGATGTGTTTTCGGGTTGGTCTGATTATGTGACCAAGCTTGAGAATAATTGGCGTAAAATCATAACCGATGACGATACCGTGGTTATTGCCGGAGATATATCATGGGCGATGAAACTCGAAGAATGTGATAAGGATTTCGAATTTATAAATTCTTTGCCGGGCAAAAAACTTTTTATCAAAGGCAATCACGATTACTGGTGGGCTACTAAAAAGAAGATTGACGAATATCTTGAAGCCAAAGGCTTTGATACCATCAGAATAATCTTCAATAATGCCTACGAGGCTGACGGATTGGCCATATGCGGTACTCGCGGTTGGAATTACGAGTCATCAGGCGAAAAAGATATGAGGATTCTTAACAGAGAAGTCGGAAGACTTCAGATGTCTATTAACGAAGCTAAAAAGACAGGTCTTGAACCCGTTGTTTTTCTTCATTATCCTCCGGTCTATGATACGATAGTCTGCGAGGAAATTATCGAAGCTCTCAAATCAAATGGTGTTAAGCGTTGTTATTACGGGCATTTACATAGCAGTGCAACTCATAAACACGCTTATATCGGAGAATTTGAAGGAATAAAACTTAATTTGATTTCATGCGATTATACAGGATTCTTTCCTGTGCCAATCGTTTGAATATACCAAACAATAACTTATTTGGAGGAATTTAAAATGGCACTTAAATCATCTACACTCAAAGAAACAAACAAGTATGAGCTTGAAGTTACAGTTGATGCTGAGACTTTTGAAAAAGCAGTACAGAAATCTTACAACAAGAATAAGGGACAGGTTCGTCTTCAGGGTTTCCGTCCCGGTAAAGCTCCCAGACAGATGATCGAAAAAATGTATGGCACAGATGTGTTCTATCCCGATGCAATTGAGTTCTGCTATCCCGAAGCACTTGATGCTGCTATCAAAGAGGCAGGTCTTCGCGTTGTTGGTGTAGAGTCTGTTGAGGAAGTTAAAGCAGATAAAGATGGTTTCGAGTTTAAGGCTATCGTTGTTGTTGAGCCTGAAATCACAATCGATGGTTACAAGGGTATTGAGGTTAAGTCCAAAGGTGTTCGTGTAACTGAGAAGATGATAGGTGAAGAGATTGACAAGATCCGTGACAGAAACAGCAGAATGATCACAGTTGAGGATAGACCTGCAGCTGATGGTGACACAGCAGTTATTGACTTTGAGGGTTTCCTCGGTGATGTTGCTTTTGAAGGCGGCAAAGCAGAAAACTACAACCTCGCACTTGGCAGTGGTTCCTTTATTCCCGGCTTTGAGGATCAGATTATTGGTCACAATGCAGGTGAGGAGTTTACTATCACTGTTAAGTTCCCTGAGGACTATCAGGCAGAAGAACTCAAGGGTCAGGATGCTCAGTTCAAGATTAAGCTTCATGAGATCAAGACAAAAGAGCTTCCCGAGCTTGATGATGAGTTCGTTAAGGATGTAAGCGACAAAGAGACTGTTGACGAGTATAAGGCTGAGGTTAAAGAGACCATTACAAAGAGACTCAAAGAAGAAAGAGAAAACGATATCAATACTCAGATCACAGATAAGCTTATCGAGCTTGTAGAGGGTGAGATTCCTGAGGTTATGTACGATAACGAGGTTAACTCCATGATTCGTGATTTTGATGCACGTCTTCGTTCACAGGGTATGGAGATGAACATGTATCTCGGTTATATGGGTATGGATGTTGACGCTCTTAAGAATATGTATCGCAAGGATGCAGAAAAGAGAGTTAAGCTTCGTCTTGCTCTTAAAAAGATTGCAGCTCTTGAGAATATCGTTGTAACAGACGAAGAGGTTGAGGCAGAGTTTACAAGACTTGCTGAGACATACAAGGTTGAGGTTGATCACGTTAAGGCAATTGTTGATGCTGAAGATCAGCGTGACGATATTGCAGTTCAGCGTGCAATGGATATCGTTAAAAAAGAAGCTGCAGTTAAGTAATTTAACAATACATTGTATAACTATCATTGTTTTTGTTAAATATTATTCTGAAAGGATGATTATTAATGAGTTTAGTACCTTATGTTGTTGAGCAGACCAGCAGAGGAGAAAGATCTTACGATATTTTCTCAAGACTTCTCAATGATAGAATTATCATTCTGAACGAAGAGGTTAACTCAGTATCCGCAGGTATTGTTGTAGCACAGCTTTTGTATCTTGAGGGTCAGGATCCTTCCAAAGATATCAGCCTTTATATTAACAGTCCCGGTGGTTCTGTAACAGACGGTTTGTCAATTTACGATACAATGCAGTACATTAAGTGTGATGTATCTACAATCTGTATGGGTATGGCAGCTTCTATGGGTGCGTTCCTTCTTGCTGCAGGCACTCCCGGTAAGAGATATGCTCTCCCTAATGCTGATATTATGATTCATCAGCCCAGCGGTGGTGCTCAGGGTCAGGCTACTGACATCGAAATTCACGCTAAGCATATTCTTCACACAAAGCAGAAACTTAATGAAATTCTTGCAAAAAACACAGGTCAGCCCATTGACGTTATTGCAAGAGATACCGAAAGAGACAACTTTATGACTGCACAGCAGGCTTTGGAGTATGGTCTTATTGATAAGGTAATCGAAAGAAGATAAGAGGAAATTTATGCCTAATAACAAAGATAACAACGATGTAGTGTGTTCCTTTTGCGGCAAACCTCAGGGTATGGTAGGCAAACTCATTGCAGGTAACGGAGTTTATATCTGTGATGCTTGCGTAGAGCTTTGTATGTCAATTCTTGAAGAAGGGGATTTTATTAAATCTGCCGATTCAGATCCTATTGATGCTACTATGCTTTTAAAGCCCCATGAAATCAAAGCAATTCTCGATGAGTATGTTATTGGTCAGGATGCTGCAAAAATCACATTAAGCGTTGCTGTTTACAATCATTATAAAAGAGTTTTCAATGAAGACGACGATGTGGAATTTTCAAAGAGTAATGTCCTTCTTCTTGGTCCTACCGGAGTTGGTAAGACTCTTCTTGCACAAACTCTTGCAAAGGCACTTGATGTGCCATTCGCGATTGCCGATGCAACAACCCTTACTGAAGCCGGTTATGTAGGCGAGGATGTAGAGAATATACTTCTAAAACTTATTCAGGCTGCTGAGTATGACATTGAGAAAGCTCAGAATGGTATTATTTATATTGATGAAATTGATAAAATATCCAGAAAGTCTGAGAATCCATCTATTACTCGTGATGTAAGCGGTGAGGGAGTGCAGCAGGCTCTCCTTAAAATGATAGAAGGTACTGTTGCTAATGTTCCTCCTCAGGGTGGCAGAAAGCATCCTCAGCAAGAGTTCATCAGTATCGACACAAAGAACATTCTTTTTATCTGCGGTGGTGCATTTGACGCTCTTGAAAAAGTAGTTGAAAAACGCACCGACTCATCTGCTATGGGATTTGAAGCTAATGTTGTAGATAAGAAAACTCTCAACGAAACATTCTGGATGGAAAAAGTTGTATCTCATGATCTGGTAAAGTTCGGTCTTATTCCTGAACTTGTAGGCCGACTCCCAGTAATAACAGCTCTCTCGGGTCTCGATGAAGATGCACTTGTAAAGATTCTTACAGAGCCTAAGAACTCGCTTTATAAGCAGTACGAAAAGCTTTTTGCTTTTGATAATGTTAAACTTGAGTTTACTTCAAATGCTCTTCGTGCTGTTGCAAGAAAAGCTCTCGAACAACAGACAGGTGCAAGAGGTCTCAGAGGCATAATGGAAAATGCACTCAATCAGCTTATGTTTGATGTTCCTTCCGATACATCTATAACTAAGGTTGTTATTGATACAGATGGTGAAACCAATGAGCTTAAACCTACTGTATATCGCGATAATAACTAAAAAATTTAAATTATTTATAATGCCGTACGCTATGGTTTTATAGCGTACGGCAATTGCAATTTTATGTAAGAGGTATTTTTATGGTGGAAAACAATACCCTTGTTTCAAATATTCCGGTACTCCCTTTACGTGGGGTAGTATTGTTTCCAAAAATGATGTTACATCTTGATGTAGCAAGAAAAAAGTCTGTAAATGCAATTAACTTTGCTATGAATAACGAGCAGAACATTTTCGTATCTGCTCAGTTTGATGCATCAGTCAGCAATCCTACAGTTAACGATTTGTACCAAATGGGTACCGTAGCACGAGTAGTTCAGGTGGTAAAACAACCCGATAACTCCTTGCGTGTGCTTTTAGAGGGATTATTCAGAGCAGAAATTAAGTTTGTTGTAGAAAATAAAAGTTTTCTTTCGGCTGATGTTTTAAAGGTAGAAACTGAACCTTGTATTGATGATATTGCACAACAGGCTCTTATCAGATCCCTCAAATCAACTTTTGAAAATTATATGGAGATTAACCCTAAGCTCCCTTCAGATATAATGTTTAAGGTTGGTCTTTGTAACAAATGCGATGAATTAAGTGATTATATTGCAGGACATATTCCGCTTGACTACAGAAGCAAACAGATTGTACTTGAAATTTCTGATGCTCAGGAACGAACAGAGAATCTTATTAATCTAATTAACAACGATCTTGCTGTTATAAAAATGGAAAGAGAGATTGTTGATAGAACTAAAGCCAATATTGAACAAAGTCAGCGTGAGATTTTTCTTCGTGAAGAACTTCGTGCGATTCAGGAAGAGTTAGGCGATAGGGAAGATCCTGATTCGGAAGGGGACAACCTTCGAGCTTTAATTCTCGAGAAAAAGATGGATAAGGATATAGAAACGCTCTTGCTCAAAGAATGCAGTAAACTCGAAAGACTTCCTTTCGGAAGTCAGGAAGCGGCACTTATCAGAGGTTATGTAGAAACTTGTGTTGATCTTCCCTGGAATGAATACACAGAAGAAAATATCGATTTAAACAAAGTTCGCGAAGCTCTTGATAAAAAGCATTACGGTCTCCAGAAAGTAAAAGAAAGAATTATTGAATCTCTTGCTGTAAGAAAACTTAATCCCGATTCCAAGGGAAATATCATTTGTCTTGTTGGACCTCCGGGAGTAGGTAAAACTTCAATTGCACTTTCGATTGCGGATGATATTAATAGAAAATCTGTGCGTATCTCTTTAGGTGGTGTTAAAGATGAAGCAGAGATTAGAGGTCACAGACGCACATATCTTGGCTCGATGCCCGGAAGAATTATTGCGGGAATGAAGCGTGCAGGTTCAATGAATCCTCTTATGGTTCTTGATGAAATTGATAAACTTTCAAATGATTATAAAGGAGATCCCACATCAGCTCTCCTTGAAGTCCTTGATCCTGAGCAAAATTCTGCTTTTGTTGATCATTTTCTCGATGTGCCCTTTGATCTTTCGTCTGTAATGTTTATTACTACTGCAAACGATTTGAACTCCATTTCTGCTCCTCTTCGCGACAGAATGGATGTTATTGAGCTTTCCAGTTATACAAGGGAAGAAAAGTTTAATATTGCAAAAAAACATTTGATCAAAAAGCAGCTTGCTAACAACGGGCTTAATAATAAGAACTTCAAATTGAGTGATAGTGCTATTTATGCATTGATTGATAGTTATACTAAAGAAGCAGGTGTTCGTTCCTTGGAGCGTATTATAGCCAAACTTATGCGAAAAGCCGCAGTAACTGTTATTAACGAGGGTGTTTCGGTTCGAATCAATGCTAAAGACTTACCTGAGTATTTAGGTCCTGCTAAGTTTACAAAGGATTTCTATTCCGATAAAGATCAGGTCGGTGTAACAAACGGTCTTGCGTGGACTTCTGTTGGTGGAGAAATTCTTCCCATAGAGGTTGCTGTTATGGATGGTACAGGCAAGATTGAGCTTACAGGTTCTCTTGGCGATGTAATGCAAGAATCTGCAAAAACAGCGATCACTTGTATTCGTAGCAGATGTAAGGAATACGGAATTGATCCTGAATTCTATAAGAATAAAGATATACATATTCACGCTCCGGAGGGTGCGGTTCCTAAGGATGGACCTTCAGCAGGTATTACAATGGCAACTGCTATTTGCTCAGCATTAACTGATATAAAGGTTAATCATAAAATCGCCATGACAGGAGAAATTACTCTCAGAGGCAGAGTACTGCCTATTGGTGGTCTTAAAGAAAAATCTATTGCAGCTTACAAAAATGGTATTAAAACTGTTATTATTCCTTCGAAGAATATACCGGATTTAGTTGAAATTGATCCGATTGTTCGCGAAAATATCCATTTTATTGCTGTTGATACTATAGACGAGGTGTTAAATCTCTCTTTGTTGCAGAATGCAAAAAAGAGAGCAGCAAGCACCAAGACATCAGAAATAAGAATTATTAATTAGTTAATTATTCTGTAAATAGGTGACTGCTTATGGATATAAATAATGTTAAGTTTGAGATGGCCTGCGGTATTTCTTCGCAGCTTCCTGAATCTGATTTGCCTGAGGTGGTTTTTTCAGGTAGGTCTAATGTAGGAAAATCATCTCTTATAAATAAGATAACTAACAGAAAAAGTCTTGCAAGGGTCAGCGCAACTCCCGGAAAAACAGCAACCATTAATTTCTTTTCTTTAAAAGATTTTATGCTTGTTGATTTACCCGGATATGGCTATGCAAAGGTTTCTCCTGCAGAAAAAGAACGTTGGGCAGAGCTTGTTGAAGGTTACTTTGCAGCAGAAAGAAATTTTGCGTTGGTAATTCAGATTTGTGATATACGACACAAGCCTACAGCTGACGACCTTCAGATGATAAGCTTTTTATCTGAACTCGGTTTTCCTTTTGTTGTTGTACTCACTAAGAAGGACAAGCTTAATAAATCTGAACTTGCAAAACAACTTCAAATGTATAGTGAGCTTTTATCGGAATATAATGCTGAATTTGTTGCTTTCTCTGCACTTAACGGCGAAGGTACAGAAGAAGTAAGAGCTATAATTGATAAATATTTAGAAAGGGGAGAGTAAAAATGATACTTACTCCCGGACTTGAATTTGGTGCAAATGGCCATCTTTTTATAGAAGGTTGTGACGCTACTGAACTTGCAAAAGAATACTCCACACCTCTTTATGTTATGAATGAAAATTTAATCAGAAGCAACTGTAAAAGATATACTGATTTTATTACAGAAAATTTCAAAGAGGGAAGTTTTGCTTGCTATGCAAGTAAAGCTTTGTCTTGCCTTGAAATTTACAGAATTATGAAAGAAGAAAATATGGGTGTGGATGTTGTGTCAGGCGGAGAGCTTTATACAGCACTTGAATCAGGGTTCCCTGCAGAGAAAATCTTCTTTCATGGTAACAATAAAACTTATGAAGAACTTCAATTTGCTGTCAAAAATGGCGTAGGACGAATTATTGTTGACAACCTTACCGAACTCCATACTCTTAATGAAATTGCAACAGAGGCTTCTGTAAAGGTTAAAATAGGCCTTCGAATTAAACCCGGTATTGATGCACACACACATGATTATATTCGTACCGGTCAGATTGACTCGAAGTTTGGTTTTGCAATTGAAAACGGTGAGGCTTTAGAAGCTGTAAAGACAGCACTTTCTTACGAAAGTTTAACTCTCACACAGCTTCATTGTCATATTGGTTCCCAGATTTTTGATACACAGCCTTTCTGCGATGCTGTAAAGGTTATGCTCGGTTTTATTGATACCATTCATAATGAAACTAATATGTGGATTTCTGAACTTAATATCGGCGGGGGACTTGGTGCGAAATACACAGAAGCAGACGAGCCTTTGGAAATCGAAGATTATCTTGCTCCTGTTGCAGAAACTCTCCATAGTTTCTGCAAGGAAAACAACATTCCCGAACCTGAGTTTCATATTGAACCCGGCCGTTCTATTGTAGGCGAAGCAGGTACAACACTATACAAAATCGGTAATATTAAGAATATTAAGAATGTAAGAACATATATTTCCGTTGATGGTGGTATGGCAGATAATATCAGATATGCACTTTATAATGCGGAGTATACTGTAATTAATGCTGTGAAAAATACAAGTGATATTATGAATGGCGTTACAATTGCAGGTAAATGTTGTGAAAGTGGAGATTTGATTCAAGAAAACGTTTCGTTGGTTAACCCTGAAGTAAATGATATTCTTGCAGTTCTTACTACTGGTGCGTATAACTATTCTATGGCATCAAACTACAATAGAATCCCCAGACCTGCTATGGTTATGGTAAAGGATGGCTCCCACAGACTTGTTATCAAGCGAGAATCCTACGAAGATTTAATTAAAAATGATATTTAATTAAAAAAGCAAGCGTATTATATACGCTTGCTTTTCTTTTATTTATTGTTCTTTTTTGATTTTAGACAAAGGGTTTGCCATTGCTGCATCTTTCTTTTGTTCTGTATTAAGATGTGTATATATCTGTGTTGTATTAAGATTGGCATGTCCCAAAATGTCCTGCAAAACAAGAACATCAACATTTCCGTGCTGATACATAAGTGTTGCAGCGGTATGACGAAGCTTATGACAAGAATACCCTTGAGAATCAAGCCCGATCTTTTCCAGGTATTTATAGACAAGTTTCTGAACCATACTTGGACTCATTCTTTTTTTATGAGCACTTATAAACAGCGCGTTTCTATCCGCAAGTCCATCAGTAGGCCTTACTGTAAGGTAATCATATATAGCAGTAACACATGCTTCGTTTAAATATATAATTCGCTCTTTATTACCTTTACCTAAAACTCTGATGAAATTATCAGAATTTATATCTGTAACATTGAGTCCTACAAGTTCAGAAAGTCGAAGACCACAATTTAAAAATAGAGAAATAATACAATAATCACGCTCTTTGTATTTACCGTCAATCGACTCAAGAAGTTTTATGGACTGTTCAAGGGTTAAAAATTTAGGTTTAGATTTTTTTTGCTGTGGAGTTTCCAGTTCTTTAAGAGGATTTTCGTTAAGAATATGTTTCTTTAGCGTGAGAAAGTTAAAGAAGCCGCGTAGGGAAGATGTCTTGCGGAGTCGGGTAGAGCTGTTGTTATTTCGTTCATCCACAAGATATGTCATAAACTCATACGCATCTGCAAGAGATACAGATTTTATAAGTTCAACATCTATATCATCAATAGGTATTTCATCGAAAGGAATATCTGTAGAAACAATATCTCTGTGAACCTTAAGAAATCTGAAAAATGTGCGTATATCAATAAAATATTCTTCAATTGTTTTTTCGGACTTGGATTTTATAACTCGAAGGTGAATAAGATATTCACGAAGTAATGGGAATGCAGAGTCTTTATAATCTTTTGAAAGCATATAATCACATCCTTATACAAATAAGAAACTATCATATAATTAAAGGGGATATCGTTTTCTTTATTATAACACATATTAATTGCCTGTATATTCTTATATAGAAAATTACACAAAATGAATATTTTGTGTAATTCAGGGGAGGTTTTAATACCACATTATACTATCTGTATATATACAATCTGTAATATCGTGTTCCGTTACAAATATTGAGCGTTATTAAAGTTTATCGCAATTTTATACTTACAATTCTTATGTAGCTTTTATTTGATTGTACTTTTGTGATTCAGTTTATAAATATGGTGTCTGTATTTATATTCATCATATCATCTTAACTGTTTTATATTATAAATATTATTCATCATTAAGGTTTTCTGTATATATTTTTTACACAGCAGATTCAATATCATTCAATGTATTATATAACTGTATATAATAGATACTAAATTATGATTTTATTATTGTCATGTTATTAGTTTTAAATTTTTGTTTTATCTTATAATCTTATTTTTCTATCATTAACTTTTTTCAGCTTTATCTATCAAAAAGCTTCTATAATTTATTTATATTTTCTATTGGTTTTTTCTGTATATTCTTTTGTTTAAACTTATATTCGATTGAGTCCAATCGAATATAAGTTATTAAACTAAAAGGAGCGACCATAAATCGCTCCTTTTATAATAAACTGTTTAATTATATATGTACTAATCCGCCAATATCTCTCATAATACCGCCGCATAACGAATGATATTTCATGCCTTCATTTTCTATAAAATCGGTGATCATTTTATTATCCGGATGAGTTTTAATATCTCCAAAAAACAATACTGTATCCCCTATTACACCACTTGCACCACCGATAAAACCATAATTGTTTTCATCAAGATATATATTACCTGATGATATTAATAATGTTTTTAATCCTGCTAAGGTTGCGGATTTATAAATAGACGGATCTGCAGTAATAATTGCTCCTGTATTAAGAACTAAAACAGAACATCTGCTATAGCCCTGTTTTGTATTAATAATTTCTATTCCGTTATCCTCAGTATACTCTATGATTTTCGACGCAATAGATTCTTTTTTGCAAATAAGCTTGTTATTTACATACAAAGCATTGAGTGATATATTACGAGGATATTCTCTGCCAAGAGAATCAATGATTATAACCTTATATTTATCTTTCAGGTAATTTTCCAAATATATCGAGTCATGAGATATAAAAGCTGTGTCTTCTATAATTAATAACTGCATATCTGCATGGTATTTTTCGAACTCGATCAGATGGTCGATGGGCTTTGTTTTGATGATATTTACATTTAATTCCTGAAGTTTGTTTAAAAGAATTTCACAACACGGAGAAATCAACACGGTGTTTTCTTTATGTAAGTGCATCGAAAGCCTCTCTTACATTTCTTACACCGATTAATCTAATCCCATCAGGAGCAGAAACATTTTTTAGGTTATGATATGGCAATACAATTCTATTGAATCCAAGTCTTGAAGCCTCATTTATACGCTCCTGTGCATGAGATACGCCTCTGATTTCACCTGCTAATCCGATTTCACCAAATGCAATTCCATCTTCTGAAATAGGCATATCTTTAAGACTTGACACCAAAGACATTGCAACAGCCAGATCTGTTGCAGGTTCGTCCAATCTTAAGCCGCCAATAACATTAACATATACATCTGTATTCGAGAAAAAATAACCCGCTCTCTTTTCAAGTACAGCAACAATTAAAGACATTCTGCTGTAATCAAAACCGGTACTCATTCTTCTTGGATTACCGAAAGCAGTTGTAGAAGCAAGACCCTGTACCTCGGCAAGAATGGGTCTTGAGCCTTCCATAGTACATGCAACACAAGTTCCTGATACATTTTTAGGTCTGCCTGAAAGAAGCATCAATGAAGGATTTTCAACCTCAGAAAGACCACTCTCGGTCATCTGAAAAACACCGATTTCGTTAGTAGAACCAAATCTGTTTTTTACTGCTCTGAGTATTCTGTATGACATCTGCTTGTCACCCTCAAAATAAAGAACAGCATCTACGATATGTTCAAGTACCTTGGGACCTGCAATAGAACCTTCTTTGTTTACATGACCTACAACAAACATAGGTATATCAAGTCCTTTTGCAACTCGCATAAGGAAGTTTGTACTCTCTCTCACTTGTGTAACACTACCGGGTGAAGAATTAAGCTCGGAGATAGACATCGTCTGAATAGAATCTATCATAACCATATCAGGTTTTTCTGTATTGATAACCTCCGCCACTACTTGAGCATCTGTTTCGGTAAGAACAAGTAAATTATCACTTTCAGCATTAAGTCTTGAAGCTCTAAGTTTGAGTTGTCTTTTGGATTCTTCACCTGATACATATAATATCTTAAGACTATTTGTCAGCTGACGGCAGATTTGTAATAAGATTGTAGATTTACCTATACCGGGATCACCACCAAGAAGTATAAGACTTCCTTTAACAATGCCGCCTCCAAGCACTCGGTCGAGCTCGGATATACCGGTTATATATCTATGTTCATCTTTGGTAGAAATTTCAGTTATGCTAATGGGTTTTGTGTAAACAGAAGATTTCTTTGTGAACGAAGAAGCATTGTCAGATTTGCTTACGATTTCTTCATTCATTGTATTCCATTCGCCGCAGGATGGACATTTGCCATACCACTTTGGTGACTCATATCCACATTCACTGCATATAAAAGCACTTTTAACTTTAGCCATAATCTCACATCCTGATATCAATTCAAATTATAATAATATTCCAAAAATCCTGCATATATGGAATATGCAAGTTGTTTTCTGTATTCATCGGTTGAAAGTTTCTGAACCTCTGCGTAATTTGAGAGGAATCCACATTCTACAATCACAGCAGGAACCTGTGCATTATAAAGAACATAAATATCTTTTGTTGCTTCTTTACAGTTTCGTTCATTGTCGTACTGTAATAATCCTTTAACAGCAGCTTTAATATATTCCGCAAGATCTTTACTCTTTGGATTGTTCCCGGAGTAAAACACTTGTGTTCCGTAATATTTGCTATCTTCAAATTTGTTCTGATGGATACTTATATAAATATTATTAGAGTCACTGTTGCAAATTTTTGCTCTGTTGTGCAGATCAGAAACTTTTTTCTCCCGTAAACTTTCGGCAGTTTCATCGTAAATAGAAATGTCGCCTCTTCTGATCATTCTGACTTTAAAACCGCCTTGAAGAAAAAGTTTTTCAAGAATAAGCCCTATTTCCAGATTAATATCTTTTTCCAAAATACCATTTTGAGAAACCGCACCACCGTCTTCTCCACCATGACCGCAATCAATAACTATAACAGGGATAGCATTTTCGGTTTTGTTTGTAGCAATAAAAGTATTTATAGAGTTGTTTGAAACTAAATTTCCAACATAAAACCCTACAATCAAACACAAAGAAAGAGATAATATAAAAAATTTCCTCAGCATATATATCACCAATAAAATATATGCTGTTATTTACTTAAATATAATATCATAAATTGTAAAAAAATAAAAGAATTTTATTTGTTAGCATATATAAATTCACAGCATATCATAGTTAATGATATAAACCGGAAGTGAGTTAATGATTATGCAAACAATAAAACGCCTTAACGAAATCCAACTTAATAAAAAGTGCAGAATTTCAGATATATCCGATAACGATCAAAATAAGATAAGATATTATGAAATTGGATTAACTCCTGATTCAACGATAGAACTTATTTTTGAAAGTCCCTTGAAGAATCCTAAGGCATATTTTGTTAATGGATATGTTATTGTAATAAGAAACGAAGATGCAAGAAATATTAAAGTTATTATTGATTAGTTGGTGATAAGAACGAAAACGTCAAACAAATCACAAATCAGATTAGCTCTTGTTGGTAATCCCAATGTAGGTAAAAGCACTCTATTCAATCTGTTGACAAAGCAGACTGTACACACAGGAAACTGGAGTGGTAAAACAGTAAGTTCCACTAAAGGTGTTTGTATTCATAACCATACAGAAATAGAAGTGTTGGATTTACCCGGTACCTATTCCCTACATCACAGCTCCAAAGAAGAACAAGTAACAGCTGATTTTATTTATAACAATAATTATGATGTATTGTTAATTGTTGTTAACACATTGATGTTAAGCAGAAATCTGTTGCTTGTATTACAAATTCTAATGCATACTCAAAGAGTTGTGCTATGTCTTAATATGGCAGACGAAGCAAAAAAACAAGGGTTATTTTTCGACAAAGATGAAATAAGCTTGCAGTTAGGTATTCCTGTTGTTGAGATAAGTGCAAGAAAAAAATACAACATTAATACACTGTTGGACACCGCCATATCAGTTGTAGAAAATAATATAAAAACATATTCTTTGGCGTCGTTAAGAACTATAACAAATGCAAAACTGTCAATTCTGGAAGAAACAAAAGTTCTTAATAATATGTGCAAAGATATTGTAAAGCAAAGTGTAAAACAAGAGATTATATCTTATAGAAAAAAAGATAGAATCATAGATAATCTATTCACATCAAGAATTACAGGAATACCAATGACACTTTTATTTTTTGCAACAATTTTCTGGATTACTGCTTTTGCTGCAAATTATCCAAGTACGTTATTATCTAATATGTTTTCATTTTCAGTACAGCAGATTAAGCTGTATCTGAACAATATAATTAACAATACGATAGTGAGTATAGTTACAGACGGGATACTTACAACTGTCAGTTGGGTTGTATCAGTCATGTTACCACCCGCATTAATATTTTTCTTACTCTTTGCTTTGCTCGAAGAATCGGGATATCTGCCAAGAATTGCTTTTAATCTGGATAGGATATACAAGGCATCCGGATTAAGCGGAAAGACATCAATAACTATGCTTATGGGTTTAGGGTGTAATACTTGTGGTGTTATGGGTTGCAGAATCGTTAGTTCTGAAAAAGAACGACTTATAGGAATACTTACCAACAGTTTTGTTCCATGTAATGGCAGATTGCCAACACTTATAGCTGTTTCATCCATATTTTTCGCCACAGGCTTAAGTTCAGCAATGACATCTTTAACAGTTGCAATAACACTGTTATTTTTATTGATTATATCCTTTTTTATAACCTTACTTATATCTTTTGTACTATCAAAAACAATTATGAAAGGAGAAAATTCTACTTTTGTTTTTGAATTACCTGCATACAGAAAACCTCCTTTTTTAAATACCATAACTAAAGCTCTTAAAGAAAAGGTATTATATGTGCTTACAAGAGCGGTTATGGTTTCAATTCCTGCAGGAATAATTATATGGTGTCTATCTAATTTAGAAATAAATAATAATACATTAATAAAATATTTATCAGATTTTCTTAATCCCTTCGGTGAGTTTATAGGACTCAACGGAGCAATAATAGCAGCCTTTATTTTGGGTTTCCCTGCCAATGAAATCGTTTTGCCTATAATTCTTATGATATATACAAATGCAAATACCTTGTCTGAATACACTAACCTCTCTGAACTGAGTAAAATTCTTTACTCAAACGGATGGTCTTTTACAACGGCAATGTGCTTTTTGATATTCACATTATTTCATTTTCCTTGTTCGACCACGTGCTTTTCTGTTTATAAAGAAACCAAAAGTCTTAAACTGACAATTGCATCAATATTCTTGCCTTTATCTGTAGGTATGCTTTTGTGTTTATTTGTAAATACAATTTCTATCCTTTTATTTTAGCCATGTTCATATTTTTTTCGAAGAAGCATCAAAGCTTTCTTTTCAATACGAGAAACATAAGAACGAGATATTTTAAGCTTATCAGCAACTTCTCTTTGGGTTAAAGGTTCATTTCCCATAAGACCATATCGTAATACGATTATTTTTCTTTCTCTTTCATTCAGTTCACTTTTAATATATCCTGATAACTTCTCTGATTTCAGTTTAAAATCCAAATCATCGTCAAAATCAATATCAAAAGAAAGTACATCAATAAGTGTTAACGGATTTCCGTCTTTATCTGTATCAATAGCTTCGCTTAGAGAAATGTCTTGTGATGTCTTCTTGGTGTTTCTGAAATGCATAAGTATTTCGTTTTCTATACATCTGGAGGCATAACTTGAAAGTTTAATATTTTTCTCGGAGTCAAAAGTGTTTATCGCTTTTATTAAACCGATAGTGCCAATAGAAACCAAATCATCGTGATCGGTTTGTGTGGCGTAATATTTTTTTATAATGTGTGCTACCAAACGAAGATTATGTTCTACAAGCTTATTTCTTGCTTTAATATCCCCTTCTTTTACTCGTTGCAGATATTCATTTTCTACTTGTTTTGTTAGAGGTTTAGGAAATGAACCGCTTTTACAAACATGAAGAACAAAGAAATAGCAATAATTCATCAACAGCATCAGAAGTTGAAACATAAAAAACACTCCCCATATGATATATGTAATCATATTCGGGGAGTGTTTGATTTTTGCGTGTCCTATTAAATTAATCAGGAGTTTCTGCCAAACTCTTCAAGGATAAGACCTTTGTTATGATCGAGAGCCCAATCAATGCTCCATTCACTTGTGAAGAGCAGCAAGTGATTTCCTTTAAGGTCCTGTATTCTCTTTGTATCGGAAGCGAGATCTAATGTTTTGGGATCAAGATCTTCATTTCCAATCCAACGAATAAACTGATAAGGCAGAGATGTCATGATGATATCAACATTGTATTCAGTCTCAAGTCTATGCTTAAGAACATCAAACTGAAGTGTACCAACTACACCAACAATAACCTCTTCCATACCTGCATCAAGTTCCTGGAAAATCTGAATTGCACCTTCCTGTGCAATCTGTGAGGTGCCTTTTATGAACTGTTTACGCTTCATTGTATCCTTTTGTCTTACAAGCGCAAAGTGTTCGGGCGCAAAGGTAGGAATGCCTTTGAATTTTACTTTTTGTCCAAGAGAACAAACAGTATCACCTATAGAGAATATACCCGGATCGAAAATGCCGATAATATCACCGGCACAAGCTTCTTCGATCATTTCTCTGTCAGAAGCCATCATCTGCTGCGGCTGAGATAGTTTAATCTTTCTGCCTGCTTGCACATGAGAAACTTCCATATCTCGTGTAAATTTGCCGGAGCAGATACGCATAAAAGCGATTCTGTCTCGATGCATCTTGTTCATATTAGCCTGAATTTTGAATACAAATGCAGACATAAAATCAGAGTCGGGCTCAATAATACCATCGTCTGTTTCTCTGGGAAGAGGCGGAGTTGTAAATTCAAGAAAGTCTTTAAGGAAAGGTTCAACGCCAAAGTTGTTAAGTGCAGAACCAAAGAATACAGGAGTAAGTTTACCTGCTCGTACAAGGTCAAGATCCAGTTCGTCACCTGCACCCTCAAGCAGTTCAATTTCTCCAAGAAAATCATCGATCATATACTTGCCGACTGTATCAACAAGCTCGGGGCTGTCGATAGGAATAATCTTCTCTTCAACCTCTTTCTGACCATTGTTAGCAGTATAAGCAAGAACACTTTTACTTGCTCTGTCGTAAACACCTTTAAAATCTCTGCCTGCACCTATAGGCCAGTTCACAGGACAGGTGTTGATTCCTAGTACCTGTTCGATTTCGTCAAGAAGATCGAAGGGGTTCTTGGATTCATGATCCATTTTATTAATGAAAGTGATAATGGGGATGTTACGCATAACACAAACTTTAAATAGTTTGATTGTCTGGCGCTCAACACCCTTAGAAGCATCAATTACCATTACTGCAGAGTCAGCAGCCATAAGAGTACGATATGTGTCTTCGGAAAAATCCTGATGGCCCGGAGTATCAAGAATATTGATGCAATATCCGTTATATTTAAATTGCATTACAGATGATGTAACAGAAATACCTCTCTGTTTTTCAATCTCCATCCAGTCAGATACAGCGTGTTTAGCAGTTCTTTTGCCTTTAACAGAACCCGCAAGGTTAATTGCACCACCATAAAGCAAAAGCTTTTCTGTAAGTGTTGTTTTACCTGCGTCAGGGTGAGAGATAATCGCAAAGGTTCTGCGCTTATTAATTTCTTCCTTTAAATTGCTCACGATAACGTCTCCAATACATTAAATTCCAATTTAATATTATACTTTTTACCCTGCTCTGTGTCAAGTTTATACGTGGTTTAGTGTCATTTTGTTAAAATAATGTAGAAAACTTGTTCATACACTTGACATATTTTAGTTATTTTGATAAAATATTTTCGTACTATAAATCTTTCCTATTTTTCATATACCTTCCAAATGAGGCAGAGACCATCGGGTTTCTGCCTCAACCCTTATTTATAGATTTCAGAAAAGATGTGAAATTCTTGAAAAAACTCGGACTTTATATACATATTCCATTTTGTATAAAAAAATGTAATTATTGCGATTTTTATAGTGTTGCTTGTATCACAGATGTAATGGAAAAATATGTAGATGATACTATAAAAGCTCTTGGATTCTGGAAAGCAAAGATTTCTTCTGATACCATAATTGATACGATTTATTTTGGTGGTGGAACTCCAAGTGTTTTGGGTGATAATTTAATTTTAAAATTGCTTACTGCGATTTATTCTATTTATAATGTAGATACAAATCCGGAAATTACATTGGAAGTAAATCCTAATTCAATTCTTAACCTAAACTTATGTACATTAAAATATAATGGCTTAAATAGAATTTCTATGGGTTTACAATCATCAAACGATGATGAGTTGAATATTCTTGGCAGATTACATACACAGCACGATGCTTTGAGAGCTGTTGATCATATACACAGTTCAGGAATATCTAATTTTTCTCTTGATGTTATGACAGGAATCCCTTTGCAAACTTTCGATTCTCTTAGTAAGACATTGGATTTTTGTTTTGATTCAGGTGCATCACACATCAGCACATATCTGCTTAAAATCGAAGAAAATACTCCATTTTATATTTATAAAAATAATTATTCTTTTGCAGATGATGAGCAGCAAGCAGATTTTTATGAATTTACAGCTCAAAAACTTACCGATAACGGCTTCAGACATTATGAAATCTCTAATTTTTGTAAAAATAATCTTATAAGCAGACATAATACTAAATATTGGTTATTAGAAGATTATCTCGGACTCGGACCTTCTGCACACTCTATGATAGATGGAAAACGATTTTATTATCCACGAAGTATTGATGAGTATAATGCGGAAAACATAATTTTTGAATCAGTAGGTAAAACTCCTGAAGAGTATATAATGTTATCACTTCGAACGGATTTTGGATTCGATTTTAATACATACAAAAATGAATTTGGATTAATACCATCAGAGAAGTTTACGAATGAATTAGCTAAGCTTTCTAATGCCGGATTGATTTTATACACAAAAAATGGTTTTCGATTGACAAGCAAAGGTTTTCTGCTTTCAAATACAATCATTTCGATGTTGTTAGAATCAGAAAACTTATAACAAAACAGACCTCCGTATAAATTACGGAGGTCTTATTATTAATATAGAAATCGTAAAAACTTTATATTGAAAAAGTCACAGACGGTTATGTCATTTGTTCCAATTTCATTTATTAGGATATAGTTACTTCCTACTCCCAACAAGAAACCGTCTTTTTCTATAAGCTCTGCATTTCCAATCAGAAATTCAATTTGTACTCTTCTTCCTATCTGCGTTCTAATAAAACCATTCATATATTGAATGCTTTCTGCGGTGACAGGAAAAGGATTACTGAAATCTGTTATTTCTTGTATTAAATTCTGATTGTTCATGTTCATTCCCATATTATTTATGTTACTATTCGGCTGCGGCATAAGGATTCCTGTCATATCACCCGACATATTGCCGATTGTAGTTGCGGGTGTTGAAGGAAGATTACTGTTAATTAATTGTTGATTATTATTTGGTGTATTCATATTATTAGAAGGACGCTGACTTGAAAGTTGCTGATTAGCAAGATTAAATGCCGCAATTTGCTCGAGCGATGGTAGATTTTTTAAAAACAAATCGTCAGGATTATCTTCACTGTACTTCGCAGGAGGAATACCATAAATGCTCATTAAATCCAAATTATTAGCCATAAAAAACCTCTTTTAAGTTTTTAAATAAGCATTGGTCGGAGCATAAAAGCAATGAGCCCCTACCCTGTTATATATAACACCTACATCAGAAGGAAAAAAACGAGGGCAGTTTGGACTATAAGGGTTAAAGAAAAATAATGAATTACCGACTGAACTATCTGTATTACCTGCCAATGCCCAGTCTGCAATATCATAATGTATTTGTTCAGGTGTGATGTTATAAACATTCTGTGAGTTATATTCTCCGCCTACGAATTCCTTAAGACAAGTAAACTGACAAGTTTGAGTTATTACAGCACGAAAATCTCCGCCTTTGTTAACTCGTGAGAACTCTCCATCCGTAGTAAAAGCGCGATTAGCAATAACAGATGCAACCGCTCTCATCCCGGAATCGCCCTCGCCACCCGCCTCGCAACTTATTAGTCGTGCAAATAATTCTCTCGTATCAAGTGCCATATACTCACCCTTTGCTTATTTCTTACATACTATGTAAAAAGCGTACAACTTGTTACACACGATAATCTGACTATTGACTTTTAAGCAAAATGTTAGTAAAATTAATATCAATGTGTATGGAGAGTTGTCCGAGTGGTCGAAGGTGCAGCACTCGAAATGCTGTGTCCCGAAAGGGACCTAGGGTTCGAATCCCTAACTCTCCGCCAATCCTGATTTGTTAATTGCAAATCAGGATTTTTTATTTTAAATAACACATTGGTATTGACTATGAAATATCGATTTAATATAATAAAATCAAAGGAGGTTACTATTATGATTTGTAAAAATTGTGGAAAAGAATTACCTGACAATGCTGTGTTTTGTGGTGGCTGCGGAGAAATGGTTTCACTACAGGTTGATGTCCCTGCTGTCGCAGACAATTCAAAGGCTACTACTGCTAAAAAGAAAACAGAAAAAACTATTAACCCCACAGAATATTTGGTTGGTAAACAAAAATATCTTCTTAAATATTCAGGTAAGAACACAAAGATCCTTACATTTATATCTTGGGGATTTGCCCTTTTGTTTGTAGGTTTAACTGTCCTCAGCTATTTCTTAACAATAAATAAACCTATTGACAAAGTTTCCGGAGTTGAATTTGTTCTTGAATTTGACGAAGTGAAAACAGAATACAACTACATAATGACCGATTTTATTGACAGCAGAAATGATTTCAATTTTTATAAAGATGCTTTTAATAACTATGAACAAGATCCCGTTAAAGATGTTGTGAATGCTATGGATAAAGTTATTGACAATCCTTCTTTAAATAATATTAAAGATTTCACTGAAACTTTTGATAATCCTGCTTTTGAAGGCAAAATACAAGCAACCGCAGGGACAACCGGTGACAAAAACACAATGATATCGTATGAATGGACAAAAGATAAGGTCGCTATCTATGGTCCTGTTATTTCAGTAGTACAGATAGTAATTCTATGTCTTATGATACTCTGTTCTGCCTTAGTATTAATCTCCAGTGCTTTAAGACTTAACGGATTATCAATTGTAAGTTTATTTTTTGCGGCTATTTATTCCCTGCTGTTTACAAGTCTATTATTTGCAGCTGTTATATGCTTATCAGCACTTGTATCGGCAACTCTTATTATAATTACAAACATAAAATACAGAAGTTACAAGAAAACATTTTACATTCCTAAAAATTCAAAGAAAGTGAGCTAAACATCATGGATGAATACATCACTTCAACTATCAGTGAATCAACAGATGTAATCGAAAACACACATATAAACAACGCTGACAAAACAATAAAACATAAATCATCAGCCATTATCACAATATTTTTAATATTATTAATTATTGTGCTTTTGGCAGGAAATGTTGTTTCTATATTTCTTCTTACAAAAAAAGACAGCAGTAAATCCATAGCCGATATTGAATTGAGCGTCGAATACATTGATAGCGTTAGCAACAATATTAATTTGTTTGATGCAGCAGGATTGGTTAAAATCGAAATTGATGAAAAATATGGGTTTATAGATAAAAACGGAACTGTTGTAATTGAGCCACAATTTGATTCAGCTTCAATGTTTTCGGACGGATTGGCAATAGTCAGTACAGATGATAAATACGGAATAATTGATGCAAAAGGTAAATACATAATTAATCCTACATACGATGCAATTGCTGAATTTTCCAATGGATTAAGTGCAGTGAAAAAGGACGATAAATTCGGCTACATTGACAAAACCGGTAAAATAGTAATTCCTATTAATTATGGTCATGCTTATTCTTTTACAAACGATGGTTACGCTTATGTAATCACAGAGAACAAGCAATTAGCAATTATCGATACAGAAGGTAAAATCATATATTCTCAAGATTATTCTGACGAACTGTGTAAAAAACCTAATTGCTTCGAACATACATCATCGGATACCCAATATTGCTATGAGCATAAAACGGAAACATGCAAATGGTCAGGTTGTACCAAAGAAGCCAAGTATGGTGACTACTGCTTTAACCACTATTATGCCTTAGAAGATTAAATGATAATCTTTTGCAATTTTGCTAAAATCTATCGGCAAATTATACTTAAATTTTAACTTATGTCGAGTTGACAATAAACCTAAAATAAAGTATTATAATTATAGGTAGTACATGACTGACGGATTTGCGGAGCACCGCAAGGGAATGTACAACCATATAAGCCGACCGTCTGGGCAAAACAGTACTGCTGTTTTGCCCTGTTTTTTTTGCAATCAGCAGATGAATCAAAGGAGAGATGATTTATGGAACACAAAAATTGGACCGGATTCAAAGGCGGTAAATGGCAGAATGAAATCAATGTACGTGATTTCATTCAGACCAACTATAAGGAATACAAAGGCGACCACGCTTTCCTTTCGGATGCTACTCCCCGTACAAAAGACCTGATGAAAAAAGTTCAGAACCTTTTTACACTTGAAAGACAGTATGGCGGTGTCCTTGATATTGATACAACCACAGTTTCTTCACTTAACAGTTATGCACCAGGATATATTGACAAGGCAAACGAGCTTATCGTAGGACTTCAGACAAATCGTCCTTTAAAACGTGGTGTAAACCCCTTTGGCGGAATCCGAATGGCACGTCAGGCTTGCGAAGCTTACGGCTATAAGCTCAGTGATAAAATCGAGGATGAATTCCAGTACAGAACAACCCATAACGATGGTGTTTTCAGAGCTTATACAGACGAAATGCGCCTTGCAAGAAAGTGCCATGTTATCACAGGTCTTCCAGATGCTTACGGCAGAGGTAGAATTATCGGCGATTATAGAAGGGTTGCTCTTTATGGTATAGATAAACTCATCGAAGAGAAAAAGAAGGACAAAGCAAACCTTGCTAACTCTAACTTCAATACTGAACAAGTGCGTCTTGACGAAGAGCTTTTTCAGCAGATTAACTTCCTCGGATTCTTAAAGCAGATGGCTTCTATGTATGGTTTCGACATAAGCCAGCCTGCTCAGAACACCAAAGAAGCAATCCAGTGGACTTATTTTGCTTACCTTGCTGCTATCAAGGAGCAGAATGGTGCTGCAATGTCACTGGGCAGAGTTGCAACATTCTTTGATATTTATATTGAGCGTGATATTGAAAATGGCATTCTTACAGAAGAGACCGCTCAGGAGCTTATCGATGATTTTGTTATCAAACTCAGAGTTGCAAGACACTTAAGAACACCCGAATACAACGAACTTTTTGGTGGTGATCCTATGTGGATAACTGAGGCTGTTGGTGGTATGGGTGAAGACGGAAGAACACTTGTTACAAAGTCCAGCTTCCGTATACTTAACACACTCTATACCCTCGGTTCTTCTCCCGAACCCAACCTTACAGTTCTCTGGTCTACTTCCCTGCCCGATGGTTTCAAGAAATACTGTGCAAAGGTATCTTGCGATACTGATTCAATTCAGTACGAAAATGATGATCTTATGCGTCCCATTTATGGTGACGATTATGCTATTGCTTGCTGCGTATCTGCTATGAAGGTTGGTAAACAGATGCAGTTCTTTGGTGCAAGATGCAACCTTGCAAAACTTCTTCTTATTGCCCTCAATGGTGGATTTGATGCATCCAGCAACATTCATATCGGCCCCCAAATGCCTGTTATGAACGCTGAAAAACTTGACTTCGACAGCGTTATGGATAGATTCAAAACTTATATTGAGTGGCTTGCCAATCTGTATGTAAATACAATGAACGTTATCCATTATATGCATGATAAGTATGCATATGAAAAAACTCAGATGGCTCTTCACGATACTTATGTTGACAGATTTATGGCTTTTGGTATCGCAGGACTTTCTGTAGTTGCTGACTCCCTCTCTGCTATTAAGTTTGCATCTGTTAAACCTATTACAAACGAAGATGGCTTTATCATTGATTTTCAAACTGTTGGCAGTTTCCCTAAGTATGGTAATGATGATGACAGAGTAGATCTTATTGCTAAGGAAATGACTCACCTTATGATTACCGAACTTCGTAAAACTCCTGCATACAGAGATGCTATCCATACACTTTCCGTGCTTACAATCACATCTAATGTTATGTATGGCAAAAATACCGGTGCAACTCCCGATGGCAGAAAGAACGCTGAGCCTTTTGCACCAGGCGCTAACCCTATGCATAATCGTGAGGAAAATGGTGCTCTTGCGTCTCTTAACTCAGTTGCAAAGATCAGCTATGATGATTGCCGCGACGGTATCTCCAACACATTCTCTATCACTCCCGAAGCACTCGGCAAAACCGAAGATGACAGACATAATAATCTTGTAGGTATTCTTGATGGTTATTTTGCCAAGATGGCTCACCATATCAATATTAATGTTCTCAATCGTGAAACATTAATGAAAGCTTTTGAAGACCCCGATGCATATCCTAACCTCACTATCCGTGTATCTGGCTATGCTGTAAACTTTAACAAGCTCTCAAGAGAACAGCAGAAGGAAGTTATCAGCAGAACCTTCCACGAGGCAATGTAATAATATGTCTGTTTCTAAATTAACGGGTAAGATTAATTCAATCCAATCTTTAGGTACTGTTGATGGTCCCGGAATCAGATTTGTTGTATTTATGCAAGGGTGTAACCTCAGATGTGGATATTGTCACAATCCTGATACCTGGATTTCATCTGAAGGCAAAACTATAACTTTGGAAGAGCTTATATCCAAAGTCATCCGATACAAAACATATTTTGGAAATGAAGGTGGAGTAACGGTATCCGGTGGAGAACCTTTATTACAAGCGAAATTCGTAACAGAATTTTTTAAGCTCTGTCATGAAGAAGGAATCAATACATGTTTGGATACATCTGGCAGTATTTATAACTCGGATATAAAAGAACTTTTATATCATACCGACAGAGTATTGTTGGATATTAAGTTTACAAATGACAATGATTATAAGACTTACATCGGGTGCTCTTTAAGTTCTCCCCTGTTTTTTCTTGAAGAACTAAATAAACTTCATATTCCTGTAACAATTCGTCAAGTTATTGTGCCTACACTTAACGATAGCGAAGAGAATATTTTAAAACTTAAAGCAATTGCCGATAAATATAATTGTATCGACAAAGTTGAACTCTTACCATTCAAAAAAATTTGTAAAGTAAAGTACGATAATTTAGGAATTGAGTTTTCTTTTGATAAATACCCCACTCCAGACAACGATTTTATTGAAAAACTCAATAAAATACTTGAATGACAAATTAAGACACGCCTTGAGTACAATAGCACTCAAGGCGTGTCTTATTATTTAATATAGAATCTCCAATGTATATTTCGGTATTCTTCCGTTGCATAGTCTATGCCTATTCTTGGAGAAGTGAATATTTCTTTTGGAATGAAGCCATCATCAGCAATCCAAATAATATCCGAATCAACAGCATTAAGATTGTTGAAAGAACGATCTATATTAAGATGTTTTGTAAGTTTACCGGGACCGTTATACCCTTCAACTCCACGAATCAGTACTCCTTCAGGATGACCTTCATCACCTGAAATTATATTCATAAGTGAATGAATACCATAGCAAAGGTAAACATACACTCTGCCACCTTCGGAATATAGAATTTCTGTACGGGGTGTTCTTCCCTTGTGTGCATGACAAGCGGTGTCTTCCTCGCCAAAATACGCCTCTGTCTCGGTTATTCTCAATGCTGTAATATTACCATTCTGATTGATACAAAGTAGTTTTCCAAGAAGAAAAGGAGCCAATTCCGGTGAAGGAAGTTTATAGTGTTTTGAATCAAGTCTTTTCATCAGTAAACAAACTTGTTAATCATATAAGGAGAGCCGTTCTGTACGCCGTCAACAAAAATATATGAAGGCTTAAAAGTACCATTATCTTCAAAAACAATCGTATCGATGGGACCTCCGTAAACTTTTCCATCATTTACAATAGCATCAAAAACCTGTGATGCGTTTATTGCTATTGTTTGATCTTCCTTGTTTGCATTATTCTTAACAGAGTCAAGAGGATTTGAACTGCTGTTGGGGTTAAGAGAGCCCAAAGCACCGTAGATAATCATATATGCATCATATCCATAAGCAATCGCTGAAGAAACTTCTGATTTACCAACTTCTTTTACATTGGAATATACATTAATAAAATCTGTTACATAATGATTCTCTTCATCTGCTTCAAATTTACTTAAGAAAAATGTATTATTAAAAAGCATGTCTTCAAAATTCTGACTTCTATACATTTCTGTCATGTAAACAGGGATGTTATTATTTGATTTCTTTACAGATTTTGCGATCTGTGTTGATAATCCGTTGTTGCCCACAACAAAGACAAAATCAGAGTTTGCAAGAGTTGTACTCAGATTGAGATTTTTGTCATATGCAACCATTCCGGAGGATACTCCATATGTATCCTTAAGTAAAGAAATAAAGTTTTCTGCAAAAGCTTCGGAATAAGTATTGTTTTCGTAAATAACAGTTCCGTTTTTACATCCATCACCTGAAATGAAGGATGCAAGTACAGAAGCTTTGTAATTAGAAGGTGCAGACATAGTTATGGAGGTAGAGTTCTCCTCGATGCTGTCACTATAACAATCTGTGAAGATAAGTGGTGTAGTACTTTCTTTGAAAGCATCGATAATGCTGTTTGTTTTCTCAAAATCTGTACCATAACAAATAACAGCCGATGCTTTTTCAGCTATAAGCTTCTCGGCATTTTTTGTAATATCTTCTTCTATATCACATACAAGTAATCTGATTTGATATCTTTTATCAATATTAACGGCGGATGCCATGTTATTGGCAAATTCTACGCCACTTATAATATCGTTTCCTACTGATGAATTATCACCTGTTTTAGGAGCGATAACGCCTATTATAATTTCATCATTATCGTTTATAATATAGTCGGTTCTGTTTCGGTCAGTATTATCTGCGGAATTCTGACAACCGCAAAACACAAACAAAAACAGAACTAATAAGATGGCAAGATGTTTTTTCATTATGAACCCTCCAATGAGTTTTATGTTTTTAATTTTACACCAAAAATATAATTTTTTCAATATGATTGATAGAATAGATAAAATATAATATAATTGACTTGGTGATTATATGTTTGTTTATATGTTATCTGATTATCTTAAAGAAAAATACAAATGTAAATTATATAAACTTATGCTTTCTTCAGGTTTTACTTGTCCTAATCGTGACGGAAAATGTGGCACAGAAGGATGTATTTTTTGCGGTGAATTTGGTGCAGGAGAATTTGCACAAAGTTCACAACTTACAGTTAGCGAACAAATTGAAAATGCAAAGAAAAATGTACCCAGTGTTTCGGGACAATATATAGCTTATTTTCAGAGTTTTACAAACACTTATGCAACTGCTGAAATAATTGAAAATTTATATATGCCTGTTGTTTTAAGAGAAGATGTTGCAATACTCTCAATTGCAACCCGTCCCGATTGCATTTCTGATGAAATAATTCAGGTGTTAATAAAACTAAACAATATAAAACCGGTTTGGATTGAACTGGGTCTACAAACAATAAATGATAACACCGCTCGTTTTATTCGCAGAGGTTACCCTCTTTCTGTATACGAAGAATCTGTAAAAAAACTAAAAAAAGCCGGAATAACAGTAATAACACATGTAATATTAGGTTTACCTAACGAAACAAAAGAAGATATGATTAAAACATCCGCTTATGTAGGAAGATTTTCTGATGGAATAAAATTTCATTCTTTGTATGTGTCAAAAAACACAGATTTAGAGAGGTTATATACAAAAGGAAATATAACACTTCTTTCTCAAGAGGAATACATAGATATTCTCTGTGAATGTTTGAGGCATATCCCTAAGAATGTAGTTGTTCATCGATTAACCGGTGACCCTGATAAAGAAACACTTATTGCTCCCCTATGGACAAACAATAAAATAAAACTTTTAAGAGAAATAAATAATGCGCTATACGACAGAAATATCGTACAAGGAGAATATGCATAAATCAGAAGTAAAAGAAAAAACCGAGGTAATAAATACCTCGGTTTTTTTTGGCGGAGAGAAGGGGATTCGAACCCCTGGTACGGTTTTAGCCGTACACACGATTTCCAATCGTGCTCCTTCGGCCAGCTCGGACATCTCTCCAAACGACGACTTGATTATTATAACTTATATGTTGTAAAAAATCAAGTCTTTTTTTGATTTTTTTATAAAAATCTTATCTGAATTGTGTCATTTCCTCTGTAAACATATCAAGCTTAACAATGTTATAGTTAATCTCAATATTCAAATGATTCTCGATAGCTTTAAAAAGAAGCGTAAGACCGATATTCTTTGTGTTGCCTGCAGGTAAAGTTACGGAAATAGTGCAAGCGTTATCAAAAACACCCAACGCCATTTCTTTAACATAAGGCAATACATCTACATCTTTCATACCTGCTTTGGATTTTTTTTGAATAATTAGTTTATCAAGTGTACAAATGTCTTTGATTGCATTGTAAAGTTTATTTGCATCCATATTGTCAGAATCAATTTCTGCATAATAACTTGCAAACGCAATATACTTAGGTTCGTACTCAGGATAAGTTGCATCATAAACTCTTATTCCAACTGGCAGGTATTTATTCATAGCTTCAGGAATCAGAGATAAATCATAAGACTCATCAACCAGTCTTATGTCCATACACTCTCTTTTACCTGTAATTCCCAAAGAAATAGGTAAAGGAAATGTTACAAAGGGATGAGGATTAAAACCTTCAGTATACCAAATTGGCAAATTAGCTCTTCTGACAGCTCTGAGCATACATCTGTTTAAATCAAGATGAGAGATATATTTACACTCGTTTTCTTTTGTGAACCAAATCCTAACGTTTTTCAATACAAACCCCTCCTTTATAACATGATGCACCGCAATTTGAACATTTTTCGCGGCAATTTGGTGTTATCTTACTTTCATAAGCTTTCTCGCATTCTTTTTTAAGAAACTCCTTGCTAACGCCATAAAAAAGAAAGTCCCAGGGAAGAATTTCATCAAATTCTCTTTTTCTGCTTGCATAAAAATCAGGATCTATGCCGCATTCTTTAAAAATTTCCATCCATGCATCAAAATCGAAACAGTCGTTCCAACCATCAAAACGAAAGCCTTTTTCGGCAGCTTTGAGCATAACCTTACAGAGTTTTCTGTCACCTCTTGCAAATACAGCCTCAAGATAGCTTGTCTTTGCATCGTGATAATTGAAAGTAATCTTCTTGGTAGTTATAGATTCTTTCAGATGCTTCTGTTTCATCAGAATTGTTTCAATAGAATCCTGTGCTTCCCACTGGAATGGTGTGTGTGGCTTAGGCACAAAAGATGATGCAGAAACTGTTACATTAACTCCCCTACCCTTTGTTCTGGTTTCACATCGGTAATATTCATTTACAACGGCTTGTCCAAGTTTTGCAATGCCTTCTACATCCTCTAAGGTTTCGGTAGGCAGACCAATCATAAAATAGAGCTTTACATTTGTCCAGCCGCCTGAGAATGCCACACGACAAGTTTTAAGAAGTTCATCTTCTTTTACATTCTTATTAATGGCATCTCTGAGTCTTTGTGTACCTGCTTCGGGAGCAAATGTAAGTCCGCTCTTTCTTACAGTTTTAATCTTACTCATAATATCATCAGTGAAGCCATCAACTCGTAAAGAAGGCAAAGAAAGACTTACACCTTCTTTATCCGACCATTCGGTAAGACAAGTGAGCAAACCGACAATATCGCTGTAATCACTTGAAGAAAGCGAAGAAAGTGAAATCTCGTCGTATCCTGTATTTTTGCAAAGGAGCTGACACTGAGAAAGAATAGATTCTTTTGATTTTTCTCTTACGGGTCTGTTCATAAATCCGGCCTGACAAAATCTGCAGCCACGAATACAACCTCTGAAAATTTCAGAAACAGCTCTGTCGTGCACAATCTCAACCATAGGAACAACAAAATTATCGGGATAGAAACTTTTGTCCATATCCATCATAATTCTTTTCTTTACTGTTGCAGGAGCACCGTCTTTAGCTGTAAAAGACATAATGGTGCCATCTTCTTTGTATTTAACATCGTAGAGTGCGGGTACATAAACACCTTCGATCTGTGCAGCGAGTCGTAAAAACTCATCCTTCGATTTACCGTCTTTTTTGCACTGACGATACAACTCGATTACTTCCAAATCCACCTCTTCGCCTTCACCGATAAAGAAAATATCGATAAAATCAGCTAAAGGTTCAGGGTTGCTTGCACACGCACCGCCCGCTACAACAATATTATGAAGGTCTTTTCTATCCTCTGAAAGAAGAGGTATACCCGACAGAGAAAGCATATTTAAAACATTTGTATATGAAAGCTCGTACTGAAGAGTAAAACCAATAAAATCAAATTCCGAAAGAGGATCTCCGCTTTCAAGTCCGTAAAGAGGAATATTATTTTTACGCATAAGATCTTCCATATCAATCCAGGGTGCAAAAACCCTCTCGCACCAGATATGATCAAAAGAGTTAAACTGACTGTAAAGAATCTTCATGCCAAGGTGAGACATGCCGATTTCATAGGTATCAGGAAAACAAAATGCAAATCTTACATCTACTTCATCCTTGTTCTTAACGATACTGCCAAGTTCACCACCGGTATATCTACCGGGCTTCTGAACTTTTAATAATAATTTTTCTACTTCCTTTTTATACAATTGAGTCACCACAATTTCTTCTAAAATAGATAGATAATATATATATCGCTATAAATAATAACGAAAAATTATATTTAGATAAAAACAAAAAGCTTATACCAAAATAAATAATAGGAACAACAAATATTAAACTGATAATAAACATAATTGCAGATATTGTTTTTTTAGAAAAAAAATTTGCTAAAAAAATCCTAAGCAATTGTCCGCCATCAAACGATTCAATGGGTAAAATATTTATAAAACCTATTAAAAGGCTTACAATAAAGAACTCATTAAACATTACAGTATTAAAGAAGATGTTTAATGCAAAGGATATAATGGCAAATATAAAGTTGGCAATAACACCTGAGCTTGTTATAATTACATCCTGAAATACTGAAAGCATTGTAATATCGCTACATATTTTAATTTCAAAAGGATTTACAATAATCTTATCGGGCATACCTCTAAAAAAAGAAATCATTACAATATGTCCTGTTTCATGTATAATTGCACAAATGAGACATATCATTATAACTCTCTGACCGGATAATGAAGAAATAATCGAATAAGAAACAAGTAACAAAGCCCAGAAAGAAACAAGGACAGATGTGGAGAAAATTTTAAACTTTATCATTATTCAAACTGAACATTTTTGAATAATTAATATCATCAAATCTGCCATCAAAGAACATTGATGCCTTAATTTCTTTGTCAAATATATCTTTGATTTCAGTGAATTTTTCACTGAAGAAAGCACTTGTTAAAAAAGAAAGAATTAATACAATCAGACAAGTTATAAATTGTAAGGAAATAACAGGACTTAATATTGTTATTTTTTTCTTGGTTTGAGCAGAATTTTCCTTTTCTTCCTCAGCTTGTTGTTTTATATCAGCATCAGAAAATCCCTCGTATTGTTTATATACAGGCGTACCGAGAGAGGTCCAGTTGGTATCAATGTTTTTCTCAAGCTCAAAGTCTTTCATAATATCACCCGATAAAATATATGCGGATTAATATGAAAATTAACTGAGTTTAGAAAATTCTTTTTTCTTAAGATCAATAAAGAACAAAATAGCAAGTATAGTACAACCTATTTCTGCAATTGGGAATGCAAACCACATAACTTCAAGACTAATTTTGGAAAGTACATAAGCAATAGGTAAAATAAGCACAAGCTGACGAAGAACAGACATAAGCAGACTACGAATACCTTTACCAACTGCCTGAAACAGTGCGGTCATAATAACACCAACAGATGCAGGAAGGAAGCAAAGACTTATTTTTCTTATTGCTTCAACACCAAGTTCCGTTAATTCCGGTGATGTGCTGAACATGGAAAGAATTGTTCTTGGAAAAACCTGGAACACAAGCGTACCGATTCCCATAATTGTTGCTGAAATAAGTAATGCGTATTTCAGAGCAGACATCATTCTCTTGCGATTTCTTGCCCCATAGTTATATCCAATAATAGGAGATACTCCTTGATTTAAACCAAAAACAGGCATAAATACAAAGCTTTGGATCTTATAATATATACCAAAGATTGTTTGAGCTGCTGAATTCATGGTTTCGGGTGCAGGAGAAAGTGAAAGAATAATATTAATTCCTGCCACAAGAACAGAACCGATAGCTTGCATTACAATACCGGATAAAGCTACAACATAGATTTCTTTGATTCTTCTTAGTCTGAGTCTAAATCCTTTCAGACTGAACTTAATATCAAATTTCTTAAATAATATTGTAATTACTAAGAATATCATAGCAAACCACTGACCAAGCACAGTTGCAATTGCAGCACCTTTAGCACCAAGTTCAGGGAAAGGCCCGATACCGAAAATGAATAAAGGATCAAGAATAATATTACTGATAGCACCAATAAGGTGAGAGATCATAGGAAATATCATATTACCTGTTGCCTGAATACATTTTTCAAGCATTACCTGAATAAATGCACCCAAAGAAAAAATAAGCACAACAGAAATATAGTCTACACCATACTGAATAATTCTTGAATTGTTTTCTCCCGCCATTAAGGTTATAAAAGGTCGAGAGAAGAATACTCCGATTATCGCAAAAACTATCCAAGTAAAGAATGCTAAAAATAAACCGGTTACAGCAACTTTTGAAGCTTCCCTGTTTTCTTTTTCGCCAAGTCTTCTTGCTATAAGTGAATTTACGCCAACACCTGTACCTACAATAAAAGCAATAAGTAAAAGTTGCAAAGGGTAAACGAGTGAGACAGCCGTTAACGCTTCACTGTTTATACCGTAATTTGCCAGAAACACACTATCAACAACATTATATAGTGCCTGAATAATCATAGAAAACATAGCCGGAAGACTCATAGTCATGATTAAAGGGAATATTTTTTGCGTTCCCATTTTATTTATTTTTGCATCCATATATGTTTTTCCTTTCTCTATGTGAAACTATAAAATAAAAGATAAATATTGAAATTGCAAATCCAACTGTTGCACCAAATATATCAAGCAACATATCAAAAACACTACAGGCTCGTCCTGCTGAAATAAGCTGAAGACATTCGTCACTAACAGCAACTGTTATATATACAAGCGGGGTGAAAAGTATACACTTTAGTCTTGAAACAATGTATTGATTAAGCGTAAAATACACAACAAATCCAAGTATGGCAAATTCAAAGAAATGTGCAAATTTGCGAATAAAATAACCTGTGAAAGAAAAGTCGAATCCAAAATAATCAATAATATTATTTAAAAAAGCAACTATTCTGCCACTCTCTGCCCCTGATGTTTTTGCGGGTAATAAAGATTGACCGAATATAAATAGCAACCAAAAAGCACTAATGCAGGACCACACTATTCTTTTTTTAGTTGCATTTTTGTTTATACCCATAATAATACACCCTTATCCTTTTTATTTTAACTAAAAATCGACTAAAAGTCAAATTATATGTTGTAAAAAAACAAATTATAATATATAATTATTAATGTTATTTTTACTATATATCTTCTTCGGAGGTCACGATGTTAACTAAAATTAAAACATTCGCATCTAACATTGCAGCAAATGCAGAGGAACCCGGTTTTACAGAAAATCTTGTTAAAGGATTAACCAACTTCTTCTCGTTCTTCCCTTCAGAACTTGTTGTTTTTATTATTTCATTATTTCCCATTCTCGAGTGCAGAGGTGCACTGATCGCTGCAAGCTTGCTGGGAGTAAATATGTGGATTGCTCTACCCATCAGCATTATTGGTAATCTTCTTCCAATTCCGTTTATTTTTCTTTTTATAGAAAAGATTTTTGCGTTTTTAAAAGCAAAGACAAAGAGAATCGGTAAACTTATAATTAAACTGGAAAACAAAGCAATGAGTAAATCCGAGAAAGTAAAAAAATACAAAAGATTCGGTCTTCTTCTTTTTGTTGGCATTCCTCTTCCGGGCACTGGCGCTTGGACCGGAGCACTTATTGCAGTTCTCCTTAAACTTAACCTTAAAGATTCTGTAATCAGCATATTCCTTGGTGTTATCATGGCAACTGCTATTATGTCATTGATATCTTACGGAATCCCCGCACTCTTTTAATATTTTAAATTCAAGGGCATTCATTATTTGATTGCCCTTAATTAGTAGGTGCTTTATGAAAAACAAACGTAACTTTGACATAATAATAATCGGCGGTGGTGCATCAGGATTGTTTTGTGCTGCAATGCTGAAAAAATACAAACCAAACTATTCTGTTGCGATACTTGAAAAACAAAAAACAGTCGGAAAAAAACTTCTGGCTACAGGTAACGGTAGATGCAACCTGACAAACATCAATATATCAAAAAATAATTATCACGGTACATTCAAGCCATATGTTGAAGATTTACTTACGGATTGTTCATCGCAAAAAATTATAGACGAATTTAAGGAACTGGGTCTGGTTACCACTATAGATTCCGAAGGCAGAGTTTATCCTTTATCAAAACACTCAGCAACTGTGCTTGATGTTCTTTTGCTTGGTTGCATATCAGATAAGATAAATATTTTTACTGATACTTTTGTAAACGATATAAAACACACCAAGGATGACTTCATCGTTACATGTAACAATGGGGATTTTACTGCAAAAAAAATTATAATTTCTACAGGTAGCAAAGCTACACCCGAAACCGGTGCCGACGACACTATTCTAAAAACGATTATAAAGCTCGGACACACGATTACACCTTTATCCCCTGCCCTATGCCCTGTAAATGTTAAAGCAAAATCGCTCTTCAACTTAAAAGGTGTAAGAGCGCAAGGTAATGTATCTATTGTAAAATCAAATAAGATTTTAAAAACTGAATCCGGTGAAATACAATTCACAGATAAAGCATTATCAGGTATTTGTCTGTTTAATCTTTCAAGAATAGCGAACACAACAGATGATGTTCACATTATGATTGATTTATTGCCTGAATTTACATTCAATGAAGTTTATGATATTTTAAAAACTAATCAAAAGCGTTTATCGGATGCATCATCGGCAGAAGATTTAATGATAGGTATTTTTCAAAGAAAACTTTCTAATGCTCTTTTACTTAGTTCATCTATAAACAAAGATATACCAATTGGTAGTATTGATAAGAAAGTTTTACATAACCTGACTGCAACAATAAAAGGTTGGAAATTTGAGGTAAAAAAATCGTCAGACTTCACAAGAGCCCAGATTGTTGCCGGTGGTGTAAAGGCTGATGAAATAAACCACAAAACAATGGAAAGCAAAAAAATTAACAATATGTTTTTAATTGGTGAGGTTGTTGATTGTGACGGTGACTGCGGAGGCTATAATCTGCATTTCGCATTTGCATCAGCATACCGAGCTGCAATGAGTATAAGCTTATGATTACTTTAAAAAACTTAAGATTGCCTTTAAAATATACAACTGAAGAACTTAAAATCACTACAGCAAAAGCACTCAAAATTTCTACCACAGATATAAAGAACATCAGTATTAAGAGATTGAGTGTAGATGCAAGAAAAAAGAATGATGTTCATTATACGGCAACTGTAAATATAGAAATTTCAGGAAATGAGAAATTTGTAATTTCAAAAAATAAAAATGCAGAATTTTCCGTAGAAAAAAAATATGAGTTCAAGTCAAATAAAAAACTTGTGAATAGTCCTGTTATAATTGGTGCAGGTCCTGCAGGTCTTTTCTGTGGTCTTGTTCTTGCACGAAACGGTGCAAACCCAATTATTATTGAACGCGGTGAATGCGTTGAAAACAGAACTAAAACAATAGATTTATTTTGGGAATCAGGAACTTTTAATTCAAAATCAAATGTTCAATTTGGTGAAGGTGGCGCAGGAACTTTTTCTGATGGAAAATTAAACACAGGAATAAACGATATACGCTCACGCTTTATTCTAGAGGAATTTGTAGCTCACGGTGGTCCCGCAGAAATTCTTATTTCTGCAAAACCACATATCGGTACAGATTTACTCAAAAAAACAATTATAAATATCCGTAAAGAAATCGAAATATTAGGTGGTAAATTTCTTTTTAATACTTTAGTTACAGATTTAATTATCAAAAACAGTAGTATTAAAGGAGTAACTATTGAACAGAACGGATCTATAAACACAATAGCAACAGATAATGTTATCTTAGCAATTGGTCATAGTGCCAGAGATACCTTCCAGATGCTCAAGGAAAACTCAATTGATATGACTCAGAAGGCGTTTTCTATTGGTGTCAGAGTTGAACATCTTCGAGAAGATGTTGACGAATGTCAGTATGGCAAAGCAAGGCATTTGCTAGGTGCTGCCGATTATAAATTAAGTACTCATCTCAAAAACAGCAGAGGTGTATATAGCTTTTGTATGTGTCCCGGAGGCGTTGTTGTTAACGCTTCAAGTGAAAAAGGTATGCTTTGCGTTAATGGAATGAGTTATCATGCAAGAGACGGTAAAAATTCAAACAGTGCAATCCTTGTAAGTGTTATGCCTGAAGATTATAATCAGAACGATGTGCTTGATGGCATAAAATTGCAAAGACTTATCGAAACCAATACATACAATGCGATCGGAAATTATATTGCACCCGTCGAGCGTTTAGGTTCATTCTTAGAAAAAGATTTTACTGCAACAAACAAAATTGAACCTTCAATAAAACCCGGTTATGAATATTATAAATTGGATAAGATTTTCCCGGGATTTATCAGGGATTCTCTTAAAGAAGGCTTCTATGATTTATCTAAGAAAATGTATGTATTCAATGATATGCAGGCAGTACTGACAGCAGCAGAAACACGAAGTTCATCTCCTGTTAGAATTACAAGAAACGAGAATCTACAATCCACAAGCTGTGCAGGTTTGTATCCATGCGGTGAAGGAGCAGGATATGCAGGTGGTATAATGTCAGCAGCTGTTGACGGAATAAAATGTGCTGAAGCTATTTTAAGCTAAAAAGAAGCGACTCATAAGAGCCGCTTCTTTTTTAATTTGAAAGATAAACTTTTTCAGTATCATCAGATCTGTGCACCCAACAAATTCCAATGATTTTTTTATTTATTTTAACATTAACAGGTACTTCAATTATAGATTCACCTAAAGATTTAACGTCCGTAAAATCATAGGTTACTATAAAACTATCTTCATCAAGGTCGTTTAAAGCAGCTGTTGTACCAACGGCATAGACATTGATGCTTGAGGGCAAATCATAATTGTAATCTGAAGTTAATCCAAGTGAATTAATATTGGTTACATTAAAACTTTTGATGGACAAGTAGGACAAATCAAGATTCAGTTTTACATTTTTTGTATTAGTACAAACTAAACCGTCAGGTAAAAGTTCAGAGACATCAACTGTAAGTGTAGTTGATTCGTTCTTGTATTTTGTAATTGAACCCAAGTCAAAATTAACAGCCTTAATTGCATCCGCTCCGAAAAGGAGTTCATCATTTCCGGCTAAATTTAATGTTGCGGGTTCGAAGGAATAACAATCCCGTGGTAAAACGAAACCATCCTGATCGGTATTCAAAGTAAGAGGAACCCCTTCTTTGATTTTCTGAAACTCAAAATTAACATCGACAAAACTCTCGTTGCTAAGCTTTATGAATTCTGAGTGTATATCTTTGCTATCCGAAGAATTAGGATCTTCGTTATCACAAAGGTGTACGGTAAGCGATTTTTTTGCAGTTAATTTATCCTCAGATGCAACAACATCATCAGAAACATAAGCGGATTTAACCTCTTCTACAAGAGATTGAGGACCTGTAATGGTGATAGTTGCAGGCATATCATCTTTAATATAATACCCCTCATCAGGTTCAAAACTTAAAAGTTTATGAACAGGAATTGTTTTTTCTACCTCTTTATCAACCATTACAGTTACTCTTAAAGGTTTTGTTCCCTCAATAGAAAAATTCATATTGGTTTTCGTGCTAACATCAATTGAATAGGTTTCAGTACAAGGCTTGGAAACATTGAAAAGATCAACTGATGCTGTGAAATCCTCAGCAGAAAGAGCATCTACAATAAGTCTCTTACCGGATATATCAACGGAAATTGTTTCAGGACTTACGCTGTAAACTTTTAAACCTTCTTTTTCGGCGCTTTCGGATAAAGCAGTCTGCAAAGGAACATCTACAATTGTCTTGGAAATATTATCGGAGCTGATAATCCAGAAAACAAAAGCAAGAACAAAGGATGCTATCAGCATAAGTTTTTTGTTTTCAAGGAGACGGCTGAAAAGTGATTTATTCTTCATCAGACTTGTTCTCCTTTCTCTTTTTAAAACGAGAAATAATATCGCGCTTTTCGTTAGAAACGGGAAGCAGATATTCCTCAAGGGTTTCTACAAGAGTGTCTCTATCATAATCACGCGACAAAATACCGTTTTTAGCAATTGATATTTGTCCTGTTTCTTCAGACACAACAACAACTATAGCATCAGAGACCTCGCTAACACCTATTGCCGCACGGTGACGGGTTCCGATGTCACGTCTGCCATCCTCTTTACTATTAAGAGGCAGAATACATCCGGCTGCAAAAATCTTACCCTCACGGATGATACAAGCACCATCATGCAAAGGTGCTTTGTTAAAAAAGATGTTAGCGAAAACAGCCGAGGATGTGTCACAATTAAGAATTGTACCTGTTGAAGCAATATCAGTAAGCTTTGTCTCCTTTTCGAAAACCAAAAGAGCACCGGTTTTAGTGCGACTGAAAACCATAGCCGAGTCTGCAACATCGGAAATAGCCTTCATCTTAGCATCTCTTTCAGCGTTGGACATAAGTCCGCCCTGAAAGATTTTAAGATAATTTTTAGAAAACTTGGATCTGCCCAGTTGTTCCAAGGCTTTTCTGATCTCGGGCTGAAAAATTATAAAAACAAGAATAACCGAGAATTCAAGGAAAACCTTAAGGATTGATGTTACCATTGTCAAGTTAAGGAATGTGGCAATCGTGTAAAATATGAGTATTAAGATAATACCTTTAAGAAGCTGTTCTGCTCTTGTATCACGAACAAGCTTGAGTGTGCCGTAAATAAGAACAGCAACAATAACAATGTCTAAAATATCACCGAACTTTATGGTGCTTAAAAGAGACGTAAAATCGTTGAACCATTGAGAAATATATTGCATAAACTTCCTCCGATTTGCATATATATTAAGTTTAACATCATAAACATAATATTGCAATATCAAAAGAAGATTTTTTTATTTTTTATTACATAATATATAGAATTAATTAGTATTTTTATTTGTCTTAGATCAGTAAAAACAGACGGACTTACTCTTACGGTGCCCTTGTTGTCTTTGGTATATTTTTCATGAGCAAGCGGACTACAATGGAACCCTGCTCTTAACGCAATATTATTTTGAGAATCAAGGTGCGTCGCAAGATTATCACAATCAACATCTTTAATATTAAAAGAAAGTATTGGGATATGAAAATCATTTTGAGGACGTAGAGTGTAAAGTTCTACTGCTTTCATATTAGATAATTCATCATAAAGAAATCGTATAAGTTCCATTTCTTTATGTTCAATGTTTTTGACACCATATTTACTTACAAAATCAATGCCTGCAGATAAACCGTAAAATCCATGAAGATTTACAGTTCCGCTTTCGTATTTATCGGGAAGCATTTGCGGTTGTGTATAATCAATTGTTGAACTGCCTGTTCCACCTTCAATTAGCTCTATGGGGTGATTTTCTGTATTAATAACAAGAAATCCCGTTCCCATTGGTCCGTATAACCCCTTATGCCCCGGAGCACAAATAAAATCCACATCAGAGTTTTTAATATCAACCTCGGTTATACCGAGTGATTGTGAAACATCTACGCAGAAAAGTATATCGTAATAATGACAAAGGGCACAAATCTGTGCTATTGGAAGCTTAATACCAAAAACATTGGAAGCGTGTGTACAAACACAAAGTTTTGTATTCTTCTTAATGAGTTTTCTGAACGAATCTATTGTTTTATTATTGTCACCTTCAAAAACATCTGCAACATCAAAAGTTATAATACCCTCATCAGCAAGACGCTTTACGGGTCTTAAAACTGAATTGTGCTCTAAAGACGAAATAATTACATGGTCACCCTTTTTCAGAGTGCCTTTAATTACAGTATTGAGTGCCATTGTACAGGAACTCATCAGAATGACATTCTCGGGTTTATCAAAGTTTATAAAACGGGCAATTTTTTCTCTGCATCCTAGCATGAACTCTGATGCTTTTATTGACGACTTGTATCCTGACCTGCCCGGATTAGCACAATATAAAAAAGAATTTCTTACAGCATCAGCCACAGGCTTAGGTTTAGGATAAGTTGTGGCAGCATTATCAAGATATATCATAAATCTCTATCCGTTCTGCCTATTATATTAAAACCTTTTCTTTTGAGTATTTCCGCTGCTAAATCAGCTTTTTGCGGCACAAATACACTATATCCACAAACTGCTTTATTATTTATTTTAGGAGTTTTTTGAACATACCCATGGATGCCCGCTTTATCCAAAATGTTTTTTGCTTTGACGGCAATCGTTATATTCTGAAACATTATTAAACGGTTTTCCATAAAATTATCACCTCGCGTTTTTATACATAATATGCAGAAAAACACGAGGTGTTAAGTTAGAAAATATTTTAAAGCCTATTTTAGCATATCACTCATATCATATAGACCTGCTTTGCAGGAAGTGATGAACTGAGCTGCAGAAACCGCACCAGTTGCAAAAAGAGATTTTGACTGTGACTGATGGGTAATTGTGAGGACTTCATCGTTGCCTGCAAAGATAACAGAGTGCTCACCAACAATTGTGCCACCACGTACACTGTGTAAACCAATTTCATTTTTTGAACGCTTCATTCTGTATGCATGTCTGTCATAAACATAACGAGGATCATCATTTCTTACCTCGTTAATGCCATCGGCAATCATAAGCGCTGTACCGCTCGGAGCATCAAGCTTAAGGTTATGATGCTTTTCAATAATTTCAACATCAAAGGCGTCACCGAATACTAATGATGCCTTCTTACAAAGCTCGATAAGCAGATTTATACCGAGTGACATATTACCTGATGAAAAAACAGGGACAAATTTTGAAAGATTAGTTACTCTTTCCTTCTGTTCTTCGTTAAGACCGGTTGTACAGATTACCGCAGGAATTTTTTTATTCTCTGCAAAATCACATAGTGCCTCAATAAGTACAGGGTTAGAAAAATCAATAATGACATCCACATCTTCTTTAACATCAGAAAAGCTTTTATAAACAGGGTAATTATAGGAATTTTCACCATAAGGGTCAACACCGCATAAGATAGCAAAACCTTCCCTGTCGTTTACAGCATTGGTAACTGCCTGTCCCATTTTACCGTTACAACCATGTAAAAGTATATTAATCATATCATTGAACACTCCTGTAAAAAAGGCGTGCTGCAGACTAACATAAGTCCGTCGGCACGCCTAAATGTTTAAATTACTTAATCTTACCGATAAGATCGTACTTAGCCATACAATCCTTAAGATCATGATAACCATGATAGCTCATAGGAACCAAAGGCAGACGACACTCGCCACAATCAAATCCCATAAGATTCATAGCTGTCTTAACAGGGATAGGATTAACATCGGAGAACATCATGTCCATAAGTTCAATATACTTGAAGTTCATCTTTGATGCCTCTGCAAAATCATTATCAAGGCAAAGTTGACAAATATCGTGCATTTCCTGAGGGCAGATATTTGCAAAAACAGAAATAACACCTAATGCACCAAGTGACATAAAGGGAACTGTCTGATCGTCATTACCTGAATAAATATGGAGCTTGTCGCCACAAAGCGAACGGGTTTTGGATACAGAAGAAATATCACCGTTAGCTTCCTTTGTTGCAACGATGTTATCGTGCTTACAAAGTTCTGCATAAGTTTCGGGCTTGATGTTACAGCCTGTTCTGGATGGAACATTATAAAGAATCATAGGAAGGTCAACAGCATCAGCAATTGCTGTAAAATGTCTGATAAGACCTGTCTGTGATGTTTTGTTGTAATAAGGTGTTACGCTGAGAATAGCATCTGCACCATAATTCTTTGCGGCTTTAGAAAGACTGATTGCTGTAGCAGTATCATTACTACCGGCACCTGCAATTACAGGAATTCTGCCATCAACTGTTTTTGCAACAAATTCAAGCACCTGACAATGTTCTTTCTCGGAAAGAGTAGCTGCTTCACCGGTTGTACCACATGCAATAATTGCATCAGTACCACCTGCAATCTGATATTCAATTATCTTTTTAAAAGATTCATAATTAACGCTGCCATCGGAATTCATAGGAGTTACGATTGCAACACCTGAACCTGTATAAATAGGAGTAGCCATTATAAAACCTCCAAAAATGTATATAGGTTAAATTAAAAGTTAGTCTATGTAACCTTCAGCACAGAGAAGTTCTGCAAGAAGAACTGCACCACCTGCTGCACCACGAAGAGTATTGTGAGACATACATACAAACTTGTAGTCATACTGGGAATCCTCACGGAGTCTGCCAATAGAAACAGCCATGCCACCCTCAAGATTTCTCTCAGACTTGATCTGAGGACGATCGGGCTCTGTAAAATAGTGGAGGAAGCTCTTGGGTGCACTGGGAAGCTCAAGCTCCTGTGCTCTGCCTTTGTACTCACTCCAAATCTTGATGATTTCATCTACGGAAGGCTTATTAGCAGAATCTTTGAAAGACATAAACACAGCTGCTGTGTGGCCATTGGATACAGGTACACGCAGACACTGTGCTGTAATAGCGATATCATCTGTCATTTTGATTTCATCGCCCTCAATCTTACCCCAGATCTTGAGAGGTTCGATTTCGGATTTTTCTTCCTCACCACCAATGTAAGGAATAATATTATCTACCATCTCAGGCCAACGTTCAAAAGTTTTACCTGCACCGGAAATAGCCTGATATGTACAAGCAAGAACCTTATCTACACCAAACTGCATAAGAGGATGAATTGCAGGAACATAGCTCTGAAGTGAGCAGTTAGATTTAACTGCAATAAAACCACGCTTTGTGCCGAGACGCTTTCTCTGACTTTCAATGATCTTGCAGTGGTCTGCATTGATTTCGGGAACGATCATAGGAACATCAGGAGTGAGTCGATGTGCAGAGTTGTTGGAAACAATAGGACACTCAGCCTTAGCATAAGCCTCTTCAAGAGCTTTGATTTCGTCCTTCTTCATATCAACTGCACAGAAGCAAAAATCAACTTCTTTTGCAACTTCCTCAACATTAGCTGCATCTTTAATTACAAGGTCAGCCATTTTCTCGGGGATGGGAGTATCCATAACCCAACGAGGAGAAACTACTTCTTTGTATGTTTTACCTGCGCTGCGAGCACTTGCAGCAAGGCAAACTACATCAAACCAGGGGTGGTTTTCAAGAAGACTTGCAAATCTCTGACCAACCATACCTGTTGCGCCAATAATACCAACTTTATACTTTTTCATAAAAACCTCCTAAATTACAAAGAAAAAAGTTGAGTTTTTTCAAAATATATTATATTATATGTAAAGTGATATAATTCGCAGAATGCAAACATATACCCACTATCTAAATTATAATATCACCAGAGAGTTTTTTTGTCAATCATATATGTATTATTTCTGCATCTTTTATCAATATTTGAGAGGATTTGTTTATGAAAAAAAGTGATTTCTTTTATGATTTGCCTGAGCATTTAATTGCTCAGACCCCTTTAGAAAAGAGGGATAACTCTCGATTACTTGTTTTAAATAAGGAATCCGGAGAGATTTCTCACTCTAATTTCTACAATATTTTAGATTATCTTAAACCCGGTGATTTGCTTGTAATGAACAATTCCCGTGTTATACCCGCAAGAATATTTGGAACTCGAACCGACACAGGTGCAACAGTTGAGTTCTTACTTTTGAAGCAGGTTGAAAACAACAAATGTGAAACCCTTGTTAAACCCGGTAAAAAAGCTAAAGTCGGAGCTCAGTTCAATTTTTCTGATATAATGACAGGTACTGTTGAAGATATTGGCAAAGAAGGAGTTCGAATTATAAGATTCGAAAGTGACGAAAACATCTATACGGCTCTTGATAAAATCGGTCAGATGCCTCTTCCCCCTTATATTAAAGAACATCTGAATGATAAAGAAAGGTATCAGACTGTTTATAGCGAACCTTTAGGCTCTGCTGCAGCACCTACTGCAGGACTTCACTTTACAAATGAACTGCTAGATAAAATACGAGAAAAAGGCATTAATACCGCTTATGTTACTCTGCATGTGGGTCTTGGTACATTCCGACCTGTTAAAGAAGATGAAATAACTGACCATATTATGCACAGCGAACATTACATACTTCCCCAGGAAACCGTTGATATCATTAACGAAACAAAATCAAAGGGCGGCAGAGTAATTGCTGTTGGTACAACAACAACCCGAACGCTTGAAAGCGTTGCTAAGGATTACGGAAAGCTTGTAGCTTGTGACGGCTGGACAGAAATATTCATTTATCCTCCATACGAATTTAAAGTACTTGACGGACTTATAACAAATTTCCATTTACCTGAAAGTACTCTTGTGATGCTTGTATCTGCGTTTGCAGGTTTTGATAACACAATGAACGCATACAACGAAGCTGTTAAAGAAGAATACCGCTTCTTTTCATTCGGTGATTCAATGATTATTATTTAAAAGGTGAAACAAATGTTTAAAGTTATAAAGAAAAATCAAAGTGCAAGGCTTGGTGAATTTAAAACGCCCGATGGACTCGTAAAAACCCCTTGCTTTATGAATGTTGCTACTGCCGGTGCAATTAAAGGTGGACTTTCTGCTTTTGATTTAAAAGAAATAGGCTGTCAAGTACAACTTTGTAATACATATCATCTGCACGTTCGTCCCGGTGACGAAGTTGTTCGTAATATGGGTGGCCTTCATAAATTCACAAGATTTGACGGTCCGATTCTTACAGACAGTGGCGGGTTTCAAGTGTTCTCTCTTGCTAAACTTCGCAACATAAAAGAAGAAGGCGTTACTTTTTCTTCTCACATAGATGGAAGAAAGATTTTTATGGGACCCGAAGAAAGTATGAAAATTCAGGCAAATCTCGGTTCTACAATTGCAATGGCTTTTGACGAATGTGTTGAAAATCCTGCTGCATATGATTACGCAAAGATGTCTTCTCACAGAACTGTAAGGTGGCTTGAAAGATGCAAGATTGAGCACGAAAAACTAAAAGCAGAGGGTCTCAATACAAATCCCAATCAGTTGCTTTTCGGTATCAATCAGGGTGCTACTTACCTTGATCTTCGTGTTGAGAATATGAAAATGATAAGAGAACTGGATCTGCCGGGTTATGCAATCGGCGGACTTGCAGTTGGTGAAGCTGCCGATGTAATGTACGAAGTTATTGAAGCTGTAGAGCCTTTTATGCCCACAGACAAACCGCGATATCTTATGGGTGTAGGTACTCCTCTTAATATTCTTGAAGGCGTAAGACGCGGTGTTGATTTATTCGACTGTGTTATGCCAAGCAGAAACGCAAGGCATGGTCATCTGTTTACAAGTCAGGGAATCATCAATATTTCCAATGCAAAATACGAACAAGACGAATCCCCTATTGATCCCGAATGCGATTGCCCTGCCTGCAGAAACTTCAGCCGTGCTTATATTCGTCATCTGCAGAAGGCACAGGAGGCTTTGGGTCTTCGTCTTGCTGTTATGCATAATCTGAGATTCTATAATAAACTTATGGAAGACATAAGAAAAGCTCTTGAAGAAGACAGATTTGAAGAATTTTATAATGAAAAGAAAGATATTATTTCAAGAAGAATATAATTAACAAATTATTCACTTGATTTATGGTTTATATAATGTTATAATATTAGAAATGTTTTTCGAAAGGAATTTTTAAATTATGGAAATTATTATAATCTATGTACTTATTTTTGCTGCACTTTATTTCTTTATGATCAGACCCAATTCTAAGAAAAAAAAGCAGGAAGAAGAGCTCAAAAAGAACATTGATATCGGTGACGATATCACAACCATCGGTGGTATTTGCGGCAGAGTTGTTGCAGTTCGCGATGAAGAGGAAGAAATCATCATTGAGACAGGTGCAGACAGAGTTAAGCTCAGATTCAAGAAATGGTGCATTTACTCTAACAATACTGCTATTGCAAGACAGGAAGAAATGAAAAAGCGTCAGGCAGAAGAAATTGCAAAAGCAAAAGCTGACAAAAAAGCTGCTAAAACAAAAAAGAAAGAAAATAAGTAATAAATAAGTTATCCCCCGAATATAATCCAACAGATTATATTTAGGGGATTTTTATTTTGAAAGCTATTAAAACTACATTAGCACAATCGGGTACATCTCTTTATATCAAAGCACTTATTGTAGGAATTTTAACCGGCAGTATTTGTTTAATACTACTTCTGATACTTTTCAGTACTCTTTTGCTCTTATCGGGTACCCTACCCCATAACCTGCTTATATGGTTTGATATCGCCGCTTGTGCAATTGCTTCGCTAACAGGAGCTCTTGTTACTTCAAGGATACTCAAGGAAAAGGGACTTATTTGGGGAGTTGTTTATGGTGGTATTTTATTTTTAATACAGTTTATAGCCGGATTATGTTCCAGTGATACCATTACATACATAACACTTATAAAACTCATTGTATTCCTCTTATCAGGTGCTTTAGGTGGAATTAAAGGTGTAAACAAAAAAGAGAAGCTCAGGATAAAATGACAAAACCGCAGAGTAAAAACTCTGCGGTTACTTTTATAATTTAAGTTCTTTAATCAGATTTATAATGTCAGATGGTAATTCTGTATTTATCTCTAAAAAATTATTTTCAAAGGGATGCTTAAAACTTACAGATATACAATGCAGTGCTTGTCTGTCGATTAAATCTACGCTTCCGCCATATAGATCATCGCCAAAAAGCGGATGTCCCAGATGCGACATATGACATCTTATCTGGTGAGTTCTGCCTGTTTCAAGAGATAATTTAACAACCGATGCAATTTCATTAAAACTCAGTCTCTCAAAATGTGTAACTGCAGTTTGTCCATCAGGTGCAACGACGCGGACAATTTTGCTATCTTCACTAAGTTTTATCGGTTTGTTGATAGTTCCTTTTTCGGCTACTGAACCATGACAAACCGCAATATAAGTTTTACTAATATCAGTTGTTTGCAAAACAGACGCTGTATGTCGGTCCTTTGCAATAATAACAACACCACTTGTATCCCGATCGAGTCTGTTAACAGCTCTGAAAACAAACTCCTGAGCGGTATCTTTATATTTATATGCAATTATATTAGCAAGGGTATCTTCCTGATGTGTTTTTACAGGATGTACCGGCATATCAGAAGGTTTATTAACTACAAGCATAAATTTATCTTCATATAATACATCAAGATTACCTGGAGTAGCTAAAATAGAGTTATTTTCTACGGGAAGTTTGATTTCTATAACACTTCCCTCTTTCAGCAAATCAATAGTGCGAAGAAGCTCTCCATCTGCAGTTAAAGCACCTTCTGTTCTTTTTAAAAGTGAAAGAGTACGAGCAGAAAGTTTACAGACAGTGCGAAGGTATCTTCCGGCTTTGACACCGTTATATTCAGATGTAACTACAAATTGAAGAGTCTCACCCATACTGTTTCACCAAATAAATAGCAAGAATACAAGCAACTACCTGAATAACAAGTATTACAGGAATACCAATCATAAATTTTTTGTGTCTTGTTTTATGGCCAATGGTTGCCATAGTAAGATACATCGCAAAACTTCCGCCTAAAATCGACAAAATAACCAGAGTCTTCTCACTGATTCTTTTTTTGTTTCTTACAGCAGCAACCTTATCTGTAATTGTAATTATCACAGACATAAGACTTATAGCAATAAAATAAGTAATCAAAGCATAAAATAAACTATCCATCAATAAACCTCGGAAGTGATATTATGAAAAGAAGAATAAGCACCAGTGTAATATTGTCAATTATTGTACTCATAATTTCTATAATAATTTCTTCAAAAGAAAATCGCACTCATAATAAAATAATTGATGTAACGAGTCAAATGTCAATAACAGAGCACAATAATATTAATAAAAGTGATGAAGAAATGCGGGGACTTTGGGTATCTTATCTGTCTCTTGATATGCAAAACACAGATAAGTCTTTTGAAAGCTTCAAAGAAAAATTTGCGGATATAATAAGCGAAGCAAAAAGACTAAAATGCAACACTCTTATTGTACAAGTCAGGCCTTTCTGCGATGCGCTGTATAATTCCGAGATTTTCCCAAACTCACATATCCTGACGGGCGTTCAGGGTGCATCCTTAGATTATGACGCACTGGAATATATGTGTGAAGCTACGCACAAAAATGAACTTAAAATACACGCGTGGGTCAATCCCCTGCGAGTGAAACTTAGCAACTCAACATTTGATTTATCAGAAAATAATCCTTATGTAATAAATAACGAACTTGGTCTCGAAACAGAATCAGGAATATTCTTAAATCCTGCAAAAAAAGAAGCAAGAAATCTGATAATAGATGGCATAAAAGAAATTATCACGAACTACTCAGTAGACGGAATACAATTTGATGATTACTTTTATCCCGAAGATATCGATACAGAGGATGAAAAATACTACTTAGAATATACAAATACAGTAAATTCGACATATACGCCACTCAGTTTAGGAGAGTGGCGTAAGAATAACATTAATATATTAGTAGCAGAAACCTATCTTGCAATAAAAAACATAGATAGGAATATTCTTTTCGGAATATCTCCTCAAGGGAATATCGAAAACAACAAACATATATATGCAGATGTGGAGGAATGGTGTAAAATCGAAGGGTATTTGGATTATATATGTCCGCAACTGTATTATTCTCTTGAAAACCCACATCTGCCCTTTGAAGAAGCGCTTAAAAACTGGAGTGATCTCGCCTATCACGAAAATATAAAAGTATACATCGGACTTGCTGCATATAAAGCAGGAAGCAACGAGGATGAAGGAACATGGAAATCAAGTGATAGTATCTTAAAAGAAGAACTCAATCTTTTAAGAAGATACAAATTTGACGGATTTATGCTCTACGAATACAAATCCCTCAAAAACACAGAAGGAAAGGAAGAATTTAATAATTTAAGAAACATTGTCTGAAAGTTCACCGATACATCTATCATCAGAAACTGATAAAATCTTAACTTTAAGACACATTCCCTGTAGATCTTTGCCTTTTGCATCAACGGATACAAGAGTATAATTACGGGTATAACCTTCATAAAGACCATTTTTATCAAGTCTTTCAAACAAAACATCACATTCTCTGCCAATTTGTGAGAGTAAAAACTGTTTTCTGTTTTCCTCTGTTGCAGCAGTCATTATGGAAGCACGAGATTCTTTGACACTTTTTTCAAGTTGCATTGGCATTTTGTCTGCAACTGTGCCGCTTCTTCGTGAATACGGGAAAACATGAACTTTAGCAAAAGCAATATCTGTAACGAAATCTAAAGATTCTTTGAACTCCTCTTCGGTTTCACCTGGGAAACCTACCATAACGTCGGTTGTTATGGAACTGTTCTCAAAGTTATTTCTGATTCTGTCAACAATTTCCTTATATTCTGTATTTGTGTATCTGCGGTTCATTCGCTTCAACGTTTCTGTGCATCCGCTTTGCAGTGATAAGTGAAATTGAGGGCAGAATTTTTCGCACTTTGAAAGACGAGCAACTACCGGCTCGTCAATAAGCTCAGGCTCCAAGGAACCAAGTCTGATACGAGTAATCTTCTCATTTTCCGCAACACATTCTACAGCATCACAAAGAGTAAGTCCTATATCTGTGCCGTACTTTGAAAGATTAATACCCACAAGCACTATCTCAAGATATCCTTTTTCTGCAAGAGCCTTAACCTCTTTTTTCAGCACATCAAGGGATTTGGAACGAACTCTGCCTCTTGCATAAGGAATTATGCAGTAAGAACAGAATCTGTCGCAACCGTCTTCAATTTTAACGAAAGCTCTTGTTCGTTCGCTGAAATCTTCTACGCTGTATTCTTCGAAACACTCGTTTTTTCTGTCATGGTCAGGAATATCTATAATAGTTTCTCTGTTTTTTAGAAATTCATCGATATATTCCGGAACTTTGCTTCGGGTAGTATTTCCGATCACAATATCGCAAACCTCAAAATTATCATATTTCCGCGGAAATGCCTGAGACATACATCCGCAAAGCAAAATAACAGAGTCAGGATTTTCTCTTCTGAGTTTTCTCAGGAGTTTTCTGCACTTCGAGTCACTAATGGCTGTTACAGAACAGGAGTTGACAATAAATATATGAGCTTTTGTGTCATCCTCTGTATATGTATAGCCATCAAGGGTCATAATCTGTCGCATATACTCAGACTCATATTGATTAACCTTACAACCGAGGGTATAAATTTTAAAGAACATACTTATTGCAACTCCGTAATGTAAAATATAAAATGATTAAAAATCACCAAAAAGTGAAATCTGTGAACTTTCGGGAAGTCCTTTAAGTGAACCGATTTCTCTTAAAGATTCAACAACAGCCTTAGTTACTTTTGTCTTCTGCTGAAGCTCTTCAATTGAGAAATACTCTCCCTTTTTGCCGCACTCAGCAAGTGCAATAGCTGCAGACTCGCCGATACCGGCGATTGACGAGAAGGGAAGTCTAAGTTTACCGTCTTCTATCATAAATCGCTTTGCGTCGGATTTATAAATATCAATAGGTAAAAGTTCAATACCACGAGCAAGCATTTCGTTAATAATCTGAAGAGTAGCAAACTCAGATTTTTCCTTTGCGGTAGCTTCAAATCCCTTCTGAGTTATAAGATTCATCTTATTAACAACAGCCTGTTTGCCCTTAAGAGCGGTAACGCCATCGAAATCTTCACCACGAACGGTAAAGTATGCTGCATAATACTCCGCAGGTTTATGCACTTTATACCAACCAAGACGAAGAGCTGCAATCATATATGCTGCAGCGTGAGCCTTCGGGAACATATACTTTATCTTCATACAGGAATCAATATACCACTGAGGTACATTGTGGTCCTTCATAGCCTGAATATGCTCTTCTGTCAGGAGTTTTGTAGCCTTACCTTTACGAACAATCTCCATAATCTTAAAGGCCATAGATGGATCGAGTCCCTTATGCATAAGGTATGTCATAATAGAATCTCGAGTACCGATAACCTCAGAAATAGTACAAACTCCATCTCTGATAAGATCAGCTGCGTTACCGATCCAAACATCAGTACCATGAGAAAGTCCCGAAATCTGAAGAAGGTCGGTAAATGTTCTGGGCTGTGCATCAACAAGCATCTGACGAACAAAGGGTGTACCAAGCTCGGGCAGAGAGAATGTACCTGTAAGAGAATCGATGTCATCAGGGGTTACGCCTAAAGCTTCAGTTGAATGGAACAAAGACATAACCTGCGGGTCGCTCATAGGTACCTGCATAACAGGAATGCCTGTGAATTCTTCAAGATAGTGATAAATTGTAGGCACATCATGGCCGAGCTCATCAAGCTTACAAATATTATCGTGGATAGAATGGAAATCAAAATGTGTAGTGATGTTATCCGACTCGGTATCATCAGCAGGATGCTGTACAGGACAGAAATCATAAATTTCCATACCTTTAGGTACAACAACCATTCCGCCTGGATGCTGACCGCTTGTACGCTTAACGCCTGTAAATCCGGAAGCCAGACGTTCTTCCTCGGCTTTTCCTAAGCTGATACCTCTCTCCTGCTCGAATTTTTTTACAAATCCAAAAGCGGTCTTATCTTTAAGTGTAGAGATAGTACCTGCTTTAAAAACATTATCCTTACCGAAAAGTTCTTCGGTATATCTGTGGGAACTGGACTGAAACTCGCCACTAAAGTTAAGGTCAATATCCGGAACTTTGTCACCTTTAAATCCAAGGAAAGTTTCAAAGGGAATTTCGTGACCATCGCGGTTCATTTCATTTCCGCATTCGGGACAGTTCTTAGGCGGAAGGTCAAAACCGGAACCAACACTGCCATCAAGAATAAATTCGCTGTGTTTACAATTGGGACAGATATAATGAGGAGCCAAAGGGTTAACCTCGGAAATACCTGAAATAGTTGCAACAAAGGATGAACCAACACTACCACGGGAGCCAACAAGGTAACCATGTGCTTCAGAATTCGCAACAAGTTTCTGAGCAGTCATATAAAGAACCGAGAATCCGTATGTAGTGATCGCTCCAAGCTCTTTATCAAGTCTTTCTTTAACAATATCGGGTAATGGGTCTCCATAGAGTTCTTTGGCTCTACGCCAAACAATCTCCATAAGCTGTTCTTCCGCACCATCAATGAAAGGTGGATAATTCTCCTTAGGAATAGGACGGATTTTCTCGACACTATCGGCTATCATATTGGTGTTTTCAACAACTATTTCATAGGCTTTTTCTTCACCAAGATATGAAAACTCTTCAAGCATTTCTGCGGTGGTTCTGAAATAAAGAGGGGCTTGATTATCAACATCAGAATAACCCTGACCCGCCTGCAGAATCTTTCTGTATTCTGCATCGTGAGGATCAAGAAAATGAACATCGCAGGTTGCTACAACGGGAATATTAAGCTTTTCACCCAAAGCAACGATCTTTCTGTTGATATCTCTGATTTCTTCTACATCCTTAACCATACCCTTCTGAATCATAAAAGAATCATTACCCTCGGGCTGTATTTCCAGATAATCATAGTAGGATGCAATCTGCATAATCTCGCGCTCAGGCTTCTTCTCAAAGATTGCACGGAAAAGCTCACCTGCTTCACAAGCAGAGCCGATAATAAGACCTTCTCTGTGTTTATCAAGTGTTGTACGAAGGATTCTGGGTCTCTTATAGAAGGTATCCAGATGTGAGTAAGAAATAAGCTTGTAAAGATTTTTAAGACCAATTTTATTCTTTACAAGAATAATCTGATGATATGAAGGTAAATCCTTGTACTTACCGCCAAAGATACCTGCGTTAATCTGGGATATATTATCAAACTTGTAATCGGTTTTAAGACGGCTTAAAAGCTGAATAAATATCTTTGCAAGTATATTTGCATCATCAACAGCTCTGTGATGATTAAACTCAGGAAGTCTGAGGTACTTAGCAACTGTATCAAGTTTGCAGTTTTCTATATCTTTAAGAATTGTTCTTGAAAGTACAAGTGTATCGAGGGATGTAAACGTCTTATCGATATGAAGTCTCTCACATGCGGCGGTAAGAAAAGACATATCAAAATCTGCATTATGTGCAACAAGCACACGATCACCACAAAACGCAAGGAAGTTTCTTATTGCTTCTTCCTCACAAGGTGCATCTGCAACCATTGAATCTTCAATACCTGTAAGTTCTTTAATTTTTGCCGGAATTGATTCATGTGGATTTACAAAGGTAGAAAAGGTGTCCTTTATTTCTCCGTTCTTAACAAGTACAGCTCCTATTTCAATAATCTTGTTCTTTCTTGCAGAGAGACCGGTTGTTTCAAAATCAAAACAGACAAACTCACCATCAAAAGACTCGTTATCAACGCCCTTTACAACATTTACAACATCATTAACAAAGTAAGCCTCTGTGCCGTAAATAATCTTAATATCTGTACCCTTGCCTTCAAGCTCTTCACAAGCATTCATAGCATCAGGGAAAGCCTGAGCAACACCATGGTCGGTTATAGCAATAGCACTATGTCCCCAGGAAGCTGCTCGTTTTATAAGATCACCTGCAGGAGTAAGAGCATCAAGAGCAGACATATTTGTATGAAGATGAAGCTCTACCCTCTTTTTAGGAGCGTTATCAACAGTCTTGAATTTATCCGTAAGCATAACAGAACTGCAATTTATTACATATGCTTTCATAAAGGGGTCAAAAACATATTCACCCCTAGCGAGTATGGTCTTACCCTTAGAAAGCGCCTCCAAAGGCTTGCATTCAGCGATAGGAGCAAAAATCTTAAGCATAACGGAGCCGGTGTAATCTGTGATATAAATAGAAATAATATTTTTATCACCAGACTTTGTAACCTTTGTCTCCATGCTGAAAATATCACCCCATACCGTAACCTTACCGCTATCGTATGTAAGCGTTTTTATGGGGTGAGTTATAGGTTTTATCACTCTGCCCCAAAGAGGCTTTATAAAGCCGGGATACATATTAGGATAGAGGAGCTTGTCCTTTCTTACCTCGATTTCCTGAGGAGGTAATGTAGAATCAAGCGAAATTCTCTGATTCAAAAGAACAGCTTCAAGTTCTTCACGATTAAGTTTTTCTTCGTAATGGAGTATGCTTTCAATATACTCGTCGTCATCCTGACTCACCTCAGTAAGACCTGTATATTTTACCTTGCCTGCATTGAATCCAAATTCTTCACGAAGAATTTTCAAAAGTTCCCCGTCAAACCCGAAAGCATCAAGACAAGATTTACCGCCGTGAAAAAGCTCTATTGTAATCTCATTGTTCTGATTAAACGTCATAACGCTGTCGGATACAATAGTATTAATCAGCGGAACTCTTCTGCAAAGTTCAAGAATTACAGAATGATAATACTCTACTTTAAAGTCAACATCAAACACAGCAAAAACAGTTGCATTTGTAAGTTGTAAATCTGAATTAATAAGCAGTTCCTCTAAAGCGAACAACTGCTCTCTTTCTACAAAGTCACTAAAGCGTACAGTGAGATTCACTGTACGCCTTTCTTTATTCACTATTAACTTTTCAATTTTTCCGTTAAGTGCTGTATCGGAAAAAATTTCATGTTCAATATTATAGCCTTTTAACAAGGCTTTTACAGTATTCATTTAAAACTCCTTATTACATATTAAATTATATTTTTTCTATTTCTTCAAGTAATGCATTAATAATTTTATCTTCAGGAACCTTATAAAGAATCTCACCTTTACTAAAAATAAGTCCGCAACCATCACCGCCTGCAACACCAATATCAGCCTCTTTAGCTTCTCCGGGACCATTTACAGCACAGCCCATAATCGCAACTGTAATATTCTTTTTTACGCCGATAAGTTTATCCTGAATTGTATTTGCAAGAGAGATAAGGTCTATTTTTGTTCTGCCGCAAGTGGGACAAGATACAAACTTTATTCCATCGTTACGAAGACCAATGGATTTGAGTAATTCCTTAGCTGCTACAACCTCTCTTACAGGATCAGCTGTAAGAGAAACCCTGATAGTATTACCGATACCATGTAAAAGTAAAGCGCCGATACCGGCGGAGGATTTGATTATTCCGCTGTATTCTGTACCTGCTTCGGTTACACCAAGATGCAAAGGATAATCACATTTTTGGTTTGCGAGCTCGTAAGCTTTAACCATGGTTGGAACAGAAGATGATTTCATTGAAAGAACAATATCGTAAAAATCAAATTTTTCCAATAGTGAAGCGTGATACAAAGCACTATCGCACAGTGCTTCTGCTGTAGGGTGACCGTATTTTGCCAGTATGTTTTTTTCGAGAGAACCTGAATTAACACCTATTCTGATAGGAATGTTTCGTGATTTACAGGCATCTGCAACGGCTTTAACTCTATCATCTGAGCCTATATTACCCGGATTGATACGAATTTTATCAACACCCGCTGCAACGCACTCAAGAGCAAGTTTATAATCAAAATGAATGTCAGCAACAATAGGTACAGATACTGCATTTTTAAGAGCTTCTATGAGCTTTACACTCTCTTTATCAGGTACAGCAGCACGAATAATCTCACATCCTGCCGACTCAAGTTTTTTTGCTTGTAATACACTTGCCTCAATATCATGCGCAGGTGTGTTGAGCATCGACTGAATTGATACAGGAGCTCCGTTACCTATAATTACATTACCGGCCTTTACAGAAATACTCGACATAAAAGTCACCTCAGAAAATCAATACCCATATATCTTTAAGCGAAACTATCATAATAAACACGAGTAAAAGTCCAAGTCCTAATGCATTAATTGCTGACTCGACCTTTCTTGGAATAGGTTTTTTAAATATTGCTTCTATAAGCAGGAATACAAATCTTCCTCCGTCAAGAGCAGGGAAAGGAAGCATATTTACTATACCTAAATTAACAGATATAACCATCATTACATATACAATGTTAAGAACCGCATCCTTAAAACTTGTTTCAAGTCCCGCCTTAGCAACATCAACTGTAGCAGAAGCCGCACCAATCGGACCTGATACATCAGAAAAACCAAACTCACCTTTTATAAGACTGATAAGAGAGTCACCAACCATACGAACTACAGATACGGTCTGATTACCTGTCTCACTAATAAGGGTGAAGAATGTTTTGTCTTTAAACTCAAGATAAAAATCAGTTGCAAGCTTAGGATCGCTATCTTTATCAGGTAGATAAGTAAAGAAGTCAACATCCTCAAGAGTGATATTCTCACCATTTCTTTTAACTACAACATCAGCCCTGAATCTTTGTCTTGTATCGCGGACTTCAATTTCGGGCAAATCATACTCATCCACATCAAAATATTTATACAGAGCATCTGTACCCTCTTTTAAAAGTGTATCGACCTGGGTTTTAGAAGTTGCATCGTTTACAGCATCAATTCTTTTGTGCATTTCAACTATAACAGAGTCTGCCCATTTTTTATTGCTTTCAGAACTGAAAACATTATTTTCAATGCAGAGATTATAAAGAGCATTGGCACAATCCTGTTTATAAATCTGCAGACTTGCACCATCTACACTTTGAACTTTTAATGTAGCAAGCACATAAGAAAGATCCATTGAATTATTAACACGATATCCATCAATAGATACTATTTTGTCTCCCTCTTGCAATCCTGAATTTGCAGTAAATGCATTAGGTGTAAAATCCTGCACGGTAACCGTAGCAAAAGATTCATTGGGAAGCAAAAGGAAAAACATAAGAATAAGTCCGAAAACTATATTCATAAAGGCACCTGCAACAATGATAATCATTCTCTTGAACGATTTTACATTATTAAAGGCACGAGGGTTTTGGCTTTCCTCATCCTCACCCTCCATGGCACAAAAGCCGCCGATAGGAAGTAAACGAAGAGAATATGTGGTCTCCCCTTTTTTAAAAGAAAAGAGTTTGGGACCCATACCCAAAGAAAACTCATTAACTTTTACTTTAGAAAGCTTTGCAGCAACGAAATGTCCGCCCTCGTGAAAAAGAATTATAAGTTCAAAAAGGAGAACACCGATTACAATTAAGCCGATAGTTGTTAAAACGCCTGTAAAAGTCAAATATAATCACTCCGAATTTAAATAGAAGAATAAACAAATTCTCTTGCAGCCTTATCTGCATCCAGAACATCAGAAAGTGTTCTGATAGGAGCAGAAGGCAGAGAATCAACAGCGCCGCTAACAAGCTCACCAATTTTCAGGAATGAAATCTTGCCTTCTCTGAAAAGGAGATTTGCAGCTTCATTAGCACCATTTGCAATTGCTGGAGATGTGCCACCTTTTGAAAGAGCCTTCTTGCATGCACCAAGACACTCAAAAGTTTCGTAATCAGGTTTGTCGAATGTAAAAGTTCCAATAGCAGTAAGGTCAAGTTCCTTAACAGGAGACTCTACTCTGTCGGGATATGTGAGTGCATACTGAATAGGTATTCTCATATCAGGTTCTGAAAGCTGAGCAAGAACAGAATTATCCTGAAACTCGATAAGAGAATGGATAATACTCTGGCGATGTACAACTACATCTATATCCTCTGCCTGCATATCAAAAAGCCATCTTGCCTCGATAATCTCAAGACCCTTATTCATCATACTTGCACTGTCAACGGTAATCTTTGCGCCCATACTCCAATTAGGATGCGCCAAGGCTTCTTTAACAGTTACATTCTGAAGTTCTTCTCTCTTTTTTCCAAAGAAAGGACCACCCGAAGCAGTGAGAATAAGTTTTTTGAGATATTTCTTCTCGGGGCAACCTTGCAAGCACTGAAAAATTGCACTATGCTCACTGTCAACAGGTAAAAGATCAATGTCATTATCCTTAACAGTATTCATAACAAGTTCGCCGCCTGCAACAAGAGTTTCTTTATTTGCAAGGGCAATTGTCTTTCCTGCCTTACAAGCAGCAAGGGTGGGCTCAAGACCCACCATTCCAACCAAGGCATTTAATACAACCTGCGCATCATGCAGAGAAGCAGCTTCTACAAGACCATCTATACCACAAAGAACTTTTGTATTAGTATCTGAAATTCTATGTTTTAAATCCGTAGCAGATTTTTCGTCATACATAACAGCAAGCGAAGGTTTAAAAGTACGAATCTGCTCCTCCATAAGCTTAACATTATTAAAAGCGGTAAGAGCATTAACGTTTATATTATATTTTTTTGCAACATCAAGGGTTTGGGTACCGATTGAACCCGTAGAACCAAGAATGACCAACGAATCTGTCATAATGTCACAACCTTATTATTAACGAATTTTAGAAATCAATCAGATTTGAATAGATAACAATCCCAAAGTCTGAGAAATAAAATAAATAAAGGGTACGCAGAAAATTACGGAATCTACCCTATCAAGAAGTCCTCCGTGACCGGGCATAAGAGAACCGTAATCCTTAACACCACAATCTCTTTTAATAACAGAGAAAATCAAATCTCCGATAATAGAAACAACTGAACAGAAGACACCGATTACAACAAGTGCCCAAAAATTAACGGTAATATCACTATAAACAAGGAACTGAAAAACGATGCCTGCAAGAAGTACACCAACCACAGAACCTACAACACCGCCCATGGCACCTTCTATGGTTTTATTAGGGCTGATTGAAGGACAAAGCTTTCTTTTACCAAGAAAGCTTCCTGCAAAATAGGCAGCACTGTCTGCACACCATGGACCTACTACCGAGATAACAAAGTAAAAACTATGCCATCCGCCGCTTGTTACTACAAGTCTGGAGAGAAAACCGAATCCGCATGAAATAACGAATACACCTGCAAAACCAAATGTAATGTCTTTTAAATTTACGCTGTATCTGAGTATTATCATATATGTAAACATCAGTAAAGCATAAAAGTACAATGGTAAATACCAGAGTGCAGTTACTGCTACCATAGGCAAAACAAGTGCATACAGTAAGGTTGTTATCATAATCAGAGGACTTTTCTGCAATTTTCTTGCGGTTAAGAACTCCATACAAGTAATAGTATTTGCAATACCTAAAACAATTGCAAACAAGAAAGGCCATTGCTCGCCGAATATCATCATTAGTACAACAAACAACACGCCAAAGGCTGCTGTTATAATACGAGTTTTCATAATGTCCTCCAAATCAGAATATAATCATACCCCGCCAAATCGTCTATTTCGATTGTTAAATTCGATAAGTGCTTTGTCTAAATCTTCCGTAGAAAAATCAGGCCAGAGTTTATCAAGAATAATATACTCAGTATATGCTGATTGCCATAAAAGGAAGTTGGAAATCCTGTATTCACCACTGGGTCGGATTACCAGATCAGGATCAGGTTGGCCAGCGGTATAAAGGTTAGAAGAAATGATTGTTTCATCAATATCTTCTACACACAACTCACCAAGTTTTACACTCTGAGCTATATTCTTAGTTGCCATAACAATCTCGTCACGACTACCGTAATTCATAGCAATATTAAGCACCATACCTGTTCTGTGGGCTGATTCAGCCTCTGTTCTCTTTATAAGTACCTGAAGTTCAGGTGAAAAGGCACTTGTATCACCGATAAAACGAACAACTATGCTGTCATCTTTAAAATCGGAAAGCGCTTCTTCCAGATACTGTTTAAAAAGCTTCATAAGAGACGAAACCTCATCCTGAGGTCTCTTCCAGTTCTCAGTAGAAAAAGCATAAACAGTCAGATATTTAATACCAATATCGCTGCAATATCTTGTAATGGTACGGAAATTCTTAGCTCCTGCAGTATGACCTGCACTTCTAGGTAGGCCACGTTTCTTTGCCCATCTGCCGTTTCCGTCCATTATAATGCCAATATGCTGTGGAAGGACAGCAAGATTGCTATCCTTCCGATTTTTATTATTCTTATTACGTCGTGAAAAAATAAAAGACATAAGAATTAGATCTCCATAATCTCTTTCTGCTTAAGCTGACAGAGTTCATCAATCTTCTTAACAAACTTATCAGTAAGTTTCTGGATTTTTTCCTGACCATTTTCAAGATCATCTTCAGTGATTTCAGAGTTTTTCTTAAGCTTCTTAAGAGCCTCAATAGCATCTCTACGCTCGTTTCTTACCTGCACCTTACTGTCTTCTGCATTCTTTGCAACTTCTTTAACAATTTCTTTACGTCTGTCCTCTGTAAGAGGAGGAAATACAAGACGAATGCATTTACCATCGTTCTGGGGATTAATGCCAATTTCAGATGTAAGGATTGCTTTCTCTATGCCTTTAAGTGCAGATGCATCCCAAGGCTGAATTGTAAGGGTTCTTGCTTCTGCAACATTAATAGCAGCAAGCTGCTGAACAGGTGTGGGAGTTCCATAATAGTCTACCATAACCTTATCAAGAACACCGGGATTAGCTCTGCCTGCTCTTACTCTGCCATACTCGCTTTCAAGATGATCAACACGTCTCTGCATTGATTCTTCAGCCTTTTTAATAACTTTATCCATAATAATATCCTCCAAAATAGTTTATCAGTTAACAAGAGTACCGATGTTTTCGCCGCAAACAGCATCGTAAATATTCATAGGTCTTTCGATACTGAACACAAGAATCGGAATTTCGTTTTCACGGCACATTGTTGCAGCAGTACCATCCATAACCTTGAGCTGTTTCTCAACAACATCAGAGAAACTGAGACTGTCAAATTTAACTGCATTTTCGTTAAGTTTGGGATCGCTGTCATAAACGCCATCAACCATAGTAGCCTTCATAATAATATCTGCTTCAATCTCAGCAGCACGAAGAGATGCAGCGGTATCGGTGGAGAAGAAAGGATTACCTGTACCACATCCGAAAACAACAACTCTACCCTTTTCAAGATGACGAACTGCTTTACCTCTGATATAAGGCTCTGCAATCTCTCTCATAGAAATAGCTGTCTGAACTCGTGTGTCAACACCTAACTGCTCAAGGGCGTCACAAACACCGAGAGCATTGATAGATGTAGCAAGCATACCCATATGATCTGCACGAGTACGATCCATTTTACCGCTTGTTCTACCTCTCCAGAAGTTGCCGCCGCCAACAACAATAGCAACCTGACAACCAATCTCTACGCACTTTTTAATAGGTTCGCAGATTTTAAGTACTGTATCAAAATCGATACCGCTTTTCTGACTTCCTGCCAGAGATTCACCGGAAAGTTTAAGTAAAATTCTTTTATATTTTGGTTCCATTGAGTGCACCCCCAAAATGCATTATATAGTTATTATAATAATACATCATTTAGTATAATTTGTAAAGAAATATATAACTATATTTTAAAGTATTTTTAAATAATTTTGCACAAAAAAACAGTGCCTGTTACCAGACACTGTTTAAAAGGTTTAAATTACTTTACCATTGCAGCAACTTCTGCAGCGAAGTCGTCCTGACGCTTCTCGATGCCCTCGCCCTTTTCATAGCGAACAAAGCCTGTGATAGCGATCTTGCCACCAAGCTCCTTAGCAACGGAATCAACATACTGCTGAATTGTAAGATCGTTATTCTTAACGAACTCCTGATTTACAAGGCAGTTTTCTTTGTAGAACTTCTGAACCTTACCGCCGAGAATCTTCTCAATGATCTGCTCGGGCTTACCTTCGTTGAGGAGCTGCTCACGCATGATCTTCTTCTCGTGCTCAAGTACATCAGCAGGAACTGCCTCTGCATTGAGGTAAGGTGTGCTGAGAGCTGCAATCTGCATTGCAACGTCTTTACCGCAAGCAACGAAAGCATCGGAAGTTGTATCAACATCTGTATCAAATGTAACCATAACACCGATCTTACCGCCAGCGTGTACATAACCAACACAAGCAGAATCAAAACGCTCAAAACGTCTGATCTGGAGGTTCTCACCGATTGTGAGAACTTTCTCCTGAAGAAGAGCCTCAACTGTCATATCTGTGCCAAAAGCTGTGCATGCCTTGAGAGTATCAACATCAGCGGGGCTGTTCTCGATAACTGTAAGAGCACATGTGTTTACGAAGTTCTGGAAGTCAACGTTCTTTGCAACGAAGTCTGTCTCGGAGTTAACTTCGATAACTACACCTGCTGTATTTGTATCGTTTGTGAGAGCATAAGCAATACCCTCTGCTGCAATTCTGGAAGCTTTCTTAGCCTGCTTTGCAAGACCCTGCTCACGAAGGAAATCGATAGCAGCATCCATATCGCCGTTAGCCTCTGTAAGAGCCTTCTTACAGTCCATCATACCGCAACCGGTTTTTTCTCTTAATGCTTTAACGTCCTGTGCTGTAAAACTCATTTTACATACGTCCTTTCAATATATTAAGATTATAAGCTAAATTATTCAGCGTCTGTGGACTCTGCGGGAGCCTCGTCAGCCTTCTTAGTTGTTCTTCTCTTCTTGGGAGCGGGCTTCTCCTGAGCTTCCTCTGCATCATCTTCAACGATAGCAGCAGCGCCCATCTGACCCTCTCTACCCTCGATAATAGCAGAAGCCATTGCACCAGCGATAAGCTTAACAGCGCGGATAGCATCATCATTACCGGGAATTACATAGTCAATCTCATCAGGATCACAGTTTGTATCAACAATAGCAACTACGGGGATACCGAGCTTCTTTGCTTCTGCAACAGCGATCTTTTCTTTTCTGGGGTCTACGATGAAGAGTGCGCCGGGCATCTCTTCCATGTTCTCGATACCACCGAGGAACTTCTCGAGCTTCTCGATTTCGAGCTTCATCTTGATAACTTCCTTCTTGGGAAGAAGATCAAATGTACCGTCAGCCTCCATAGCACGAAGCTGCTTGAGTCTGCCGATTCTACGACGGATAGTTGTGAAGTTAGTAAGCATACCGCCGAGCCAACGAGCGTTTACAAAGTAAGCGCCTGCACGCTCTGCCTCTTCCTTAACGCTGTCCATAGCCTGCTTCTTTGTACCAACAAAGAGAACGGACTTGCCTTCTGTGGAAACCTCACGAATGAAGCTGTAAGCCTCTTCGAGCTTCTTAACTGTCTTCTGGAGGTCAATGATATAGATACCATTTCTCTCTGTGAAGATGTACTCAGCCATCTTGGGGTTCCATCTTCTGGTCTGATGACCAAAGTGTACGCCAGCTTCGAGGAGCTGTTTCATAGATACTACTGACATGTTTATTCCTCCTAAGGTTAAACCTCCGACAAACTTTTGAATTTTGCTCACATTTATACCGAAACCGATACACCTTCAGAGCAAGTCTGCCGTGCGTAGTGCTTGAGCATTATACCAAAACACTCAGTATTTGTCAAGTGTTTTATTGTATTTATTTAATTATATTAATATAACAAACAAATAATATAAACACAAAGAAAAATGCGGCCGCAAAAGCGACCGCAAAATATTACCATCTGTCAAAAAATCTGTGGCTGTTGTGAGCAACAACGAACTCCTGTGACTCGTGCCATCCGCTTGTACAGATTGCAGGAGCATAGAAATAAATAATATCGTGCTGAACTGCAGAACCACCCTCGTCAAAAATAAACTTAACAGCGTTAAGTGCATCTTCGTTGGGAGTTACATAAACAGAACCATAATAACCCATACTTGATCTAAGGTGTTCAACAGAATTATAGCCATCGTTGATCATTGTGTCTCTGATTGCCTGAGCAACAAGACAACAACCGATAAAACCTTCGCCGCCTGCTTCACCCATTACAAGTCTCTCGAGAATATCTCTATCGTAATCTGTAAGTTTAATAGAGTAGCCTACATAAGAATCATCAGGATTTTTTATGTCCAGAAGATACTTGCTGTTTGTACCTACAGAGGCATTGGGATGTACATCGCTGACAGCTTCGTTTGCCTTAAGAACTTCCTGTGCAGTCTTCTCAGCTTCTACTTTTGCATCCTCAAACATCTGAGCACGCTCAACGGTTTCGTCATCCTGCTTATCCGAAAGATTCTTTTCGTCAACAAATGTTTTTGTTACACGATTTTCAACAACTGATTCGTTATTGACAATACCCTTTGCGCTGTTATCAAATGACTGTGCGTTTGCAAAGAATACGGCGCAAGGAACAATAATGATTGCTATGATAAGTGATAGAGATACTACGGCAGCCAACCTTTTGAATCGTTTCATAAAATTCGTCCTCCTTATTTACGGATGCAAAAAACGACAACGTCGCAATCCTCAGACCGATAATAACTGAATATTATCAAACTCTGAAAGCATCCTTGGACAACTCAGCCGAAAATGTCACTCAACATAGATTCAAGTCAAGGATTTTTGTAAATCTTAAATTTTGACCATCCATGTCGATTTTCGAAAGCGTTGTTTTTAAGCGGTAATATTGCTTAATCACACAATCTCAGGTGGTATTAAAACACATTTTTTATAATTTTGCAAAAGTTACAACGATAAATTATTTTTCTATTCTAGAATTATAGAAACCCTATTTTTCGTTTTACGAATTATTATTCGTTATGTTGCACAATATTTACACACTTTCTTAGTTTCATTTGCTATATGACACAAATTTTTCAACCATACAGACTAACTAAAATATTTTTGGTTTTTTGATTTCTTTTGTTGATACTTTACAGAACTATCTACCAATATAGTATCTTCCCCAATTAACCTGATATCAGACCAAGGCACTATAATATCTTCAGTTCTACCCATTATCCCCATACATCTCGGTCTTCCAAACACTATTATCGATTTAATCTGATTTGTAACAGTATCCAACTCTACATCATCCACAAAACCGATTCTGCATCCGTTACAGCTATTTATCACTTCTTTATTTTTGAGGTCTGCTATTCTGCATACCAATTATTATCACCCCTTAACATATACAAATGTTACTATTATTTAAATTTTTTAATATTCTATTGAAAAAAATCTTGTGTGTGATAAAATATAATCTGATTGGAGGAATATATGTGCTTTCAATAAAAAAAACAATTCCCGCTATTAAAGAAGAATCTTTATTTTTACAGATCATACTAATTATATTATCTCTTATTACATGTGCTTTTTCATTGTCACCGGCAATTGTGTACTTTATTACAAAAAATCCACCGTTAACCGAAATGCCGGGTAATGCATCATTTTATTTCTTTAAAAGCGTTTTTGCAATTAGTGTTCTTGTAACTGCAGTTATCTTTGTAGTATATAAAAAAGCTGTAGTCGTTGCGTTACCAAGTTGCATCGCTCTGTTAACAACAATATATCCACTAATATATAAGATTAATGCCTATAAAGAGTACAAATCATTCATCGAAGAATTTTCTATGACCGCAGATTACACCAGCTATCTTGTAAACATTGGCATATATTCTTTATTTATTTTGTTATGTTTACTTACTCTATTATATTCATTAGGATTTTTACCGTCCAACCTTATACTGTTAGTCGTTTCTGCACTTACCGTTACAGCGGTTATCTTCATAACAATAGACAAAACAAAAAGTCTTGAATACAATATATACGATATATATGATATTCTGAGCTTCAGTTATGCATCGATTGCAGCATTACTTCCCGCAATTTTTGCAGCGGTAACTAAAAAAACAAAATCCGAAAAGAAAGAAACACAAAGATATAAACCTAAGAGGATGAAATCATGAAAATTGTAAGAAACCCTGTTTTAAAAGAAAGCAAAAAACCTTTAATAGCCATGCTTATTATAGCTGTATTAATGCTTATTTTACCTTTTGCAGATTTTTCTGTATTATTCACTCCTGAAGGAGTTAAATTCTTTCCTCATCCAACAGGAGTTCTCACTGCAGTTCTTACAATTATACCAATCACCTGGATAACAAGTGTCGCATTATTAATGAAAACAAAGAAAATTACATTTGCTAAGATGCCATCTTACGTAATATGTTCATTGTTAGCGTTAGGATATGTAATTTTCTTCATTGCAGCAGGAGATAACGCGGTTGTAAAAATCTTGGGATTCTCAATTGTAATATTAGCAGTTTATCCCTTTATTATTGCAACTCTAACACTTGAAGGAAGAATGTACAACAGAGTCTTCGCTACAATATTCACTTCAATCCTGATTGTTGTTTCAGTTGTCGCTTTCATCGTTTTATCTATTGTTTCGAAGGAATTCCGACCTTTGCTCTTCTTCCCTATGTTCACCTACATCGAATTATTAATTATAGTTCTTGCATATAAACTTGAAAAGATTTCAAACAAAAAGCAAGATACTCCAAAAAAAATCACACATTAATATAAAAAGGACGATGCATTATGCATCGTCCTTTTTAATATACTATTAAACCACTAAAATTATTTTCAAGAACTTCCCTTGTTACGTTGTCAAAACTTGAGTCAAGCAAATCTACAACTACAAAATCATCAATTGCTCTTGAAGCTAAAATTACCATCGATCTGTTCTTTTCAAGTTCGTTTCTTCTTACATCGGCCATTTCAATAGCTGTTTTACTATCTTCGAATTTATAGACATAAACCATATGACTAGGTTTATTATACTCATTAAAAAGAATTATCCATGTATAAGCATCAAAATAATTTATTACAAGTTTATCATCATCGGTAACTATATTTTTAATATCATCTGTTGTATTAATAATAAATTCATTGTTATTTTCCTCTTTGGCAATACCTGTCACATCAAATCGATCCTTATTAACAGAACATCCAACCGATACAGCGATAATAACAAGCACAACCATAAGTGCTGAAACACCGATTATTGAATTACGTTTCAACATAGCTCTCACCCAAATGTAGAAATATTTTCAAACATCACCACAACACATTGTGACGCATAAATAATTGTATACAAAACAAAAAATTACACATATAAAATATATAAAATCTACGTGCATTCCATTTTTTGTACGGATGAGTTTATCACTAAAATAACAAGATTTCAAACAACAATATTGTAATAAAAAATTACGCCGATGTTACAACAACGACGTAATTTTTTGTTCTGAAAACAGTTAATAATTATGGGCTTTTTGAAGCACCATGCTTTTAACTTTCATAAGTCTTGTTTGGGTCGCTCGTTCGTTTTCATCGAGCTTCATTGTGATATATCTTATTCTTTCTTTTGTTTGAGGAATCAACACATATTCCAATGCATTGACTCTTCGACGAGTCTTTTCAATTTCGTCAGAAAGCAACTGACAAGACTTTTCAACTTCTGCAAGTTTTAACATATCAGGAAAAACCGACGACAAAGAAAAAACCGCTTTGTCTAAATCTGCAGACGTAAACGCAAGACCATAACAATAAATATCGTTTACATCATAAGTTCTTGTGTTAACTTTATATTGAGGTATATCCACACTCATAACATTATCATAAGTCACATCTAAAAAAACTTCCTGTTTTGGAACAAGCAAAGCTAAAGAGAGAGCTTGCTGTGACATTGAGGCACCGGCTAGAACAAAATCTTTATTTGCATCCGAAATACTTTTTTCAACCTTTAGTCTTAATTCACGATTAAGTCGGGCAATATCAAGAAACCTGCGCATTAATTCATCACGTTTGTCTTTTAAAAGTTTATGTCCTCGTGTAGCAGTTGTCAGTTTCTTTTTAAGCCTTGTAAGTTCCATTCGTGTAGGAGTAACTTGTGCTATTGCCATTTAAATCACCATATAATTTTTAAGCGTAATACATATCAAGATACTTATCGTCAATTCTTTTTAGTTCCGAGCGTGGTAGAATTCTCAAGAGTTCCCAACCAAGATCAAGTGTTTCTTCAATACTTCTGTTAGTTGAATAGCTCTGAGAAATATACCTATTTTCAAACTCTTGAGCAAACTTCGCATATAGCTTATCAACATCCGTTAAAGCTGCTTCACCGAGAATCACCATAAGTTCCTTTGCATCTTTACCTCGAGCATAAGCAGAAAAAAGTTGATTCATTGTATTTGAGTGATCTGCACGGGTTTTCCCCTCGCCAATACCTTTATCCTTAAGTCTCGAAAGTGAAGGAAGAACATCAACAGGCGGCATAACACCTTTTCTGTATAATTCACGAGAAAGTATTATCTGACCCTCCGTAATATAACCTGTAAGGTCAGGAATCGGATGAGTTTTATCATCCTCAGGCATCGTAAGAATGGGAATCAGAGTTATTGAACCCTTCTTATCCTTTTGTCTGCCTGCTCTCTCATAAAGTGACGCAAGATCCGTGTACATATATCCCGGATACCCGCGCCGACCCGGAACTTCTTTTCTGGCTGCAGAAACTTCCCGAAGCGCATCTGCATAGTTTGTAACATCAGTTAAAATAACAAGAACATGCATATCCTCTTCAAATGCAAGATATTCAGCTGCAGTAAGAGCCATACGAGGTGTTGAAATCCGCTCAATCGCCGGGTCATTAGCAAGATTTATAAACATAACCGTTCTATCGATTGCACCTGTTTCTTTAAAGCTCTCTATAAAATAATTTGACTCTTCAAAGGTAATACCCATAGCAGCAAAGACAACAGCAAAGGGTTCGGAGGTTCCGCGAACCTTAGCTTGTCTGGCAATTTGTGCAGCAAGATTAGAGTGAGGTAAGCCTGAAGCAGAAAAAATCGGCAATTTCTGACCTCTAACCAATGTGTTAAGACCGTCTATAGCAGAAACACCGGTCTGAATAAACTCTTGTGGATAGTTCCGAGCAGCAGGGTTCATTGGCAAGCCATTAATATCAAATCTACTGACGGGCAATATTTCAGGGCCATCATCAATGGGTTTGCCCATACCGTTAAAAACTCTTGACAACATATCCGTAGAAACAGCCAGTTCCATACTTTTACCAAGAAAACGAACCTTTGAATTAGATAAATTAATACCTGCAGCAGAATCAAAAAGTTGAACAAGAGTATCATTTCCGTTGACTTCAAGAACCTTGCAACGACGCACTTCTCCGTTAGCAAGTTGGATTTCTCCAAGTTCGTTGTAACTTACACCTTCAACCCCCTCTACGAGCATCAGAGGACCCGCAACCTCCTGTATTGTTCTATATTCTCTTGGCATATTATTCCTCACCCTTGCTGACAATTCCATTAATTTCTTTTTCCAGATTCAGCCTGATTTTCTCATACTGTTTATCACATTCATTTACAGGAACATATTTAAATCTTCCTATGCTTTCTCTTACATTCATATTAACCAAACTATTAATATCCGCATTAAGTTCCAAAGCTTCCTTTGCTTTATCATAGAACATGAGGATAATCTTCATCATCATAAGCTGCTTATCAAGAGGTGTATAGGTATCAATATCATGAAATGCATTCTGATGCAAGAAGTCTTCACGAATTGATCGAGCTGTTTCGAGTTTAAGTCTGTCAGGTGATGATAAAGCATCCATACCAACAAGTTTAACTATTTCTTCAAGCTCTGCCTCCTCCTGAAGTAATCGCATAATTCTAGTGCGACATATCATCCAATCAGGCGAAATATTACTATCAAACCAACAAGACAATGTATCAATATACAAAGAGTAACTGGAAAGCCAGTTTACAGCAGGAAAATGTCGTTTATACGCCAGTGAAGAATCAAGTCCCCAGAACACCTTCACAATACGCAAAGTTGCCTGAGAAACAGGCTCGGAAACATCACCGCCGGGTGGTGATACTGCACCAATAACGGATAATGTGCCAATTCTATCATCACTTGAAAAAGTAATAACTTTTCCTGCTCTTTCATAAAACTGTGCAAGTCTTGAAGCCAAATATGCAGGATAGCCTTCTTCGCCCGGCATTTCTTCAAGTCGTCCGGACATTTCACGAAGAGCCTCTGCCCAACGGGATGTTGAATCTGCCATAAGAGCAACAGAATATCCCATATCTCGAAAATATTCCGCAATTGTAATACCCGTATAAATAGAAGCTTCTCGAGCTGCAACAGGCATATCTGAGGTGTTGGCAATGAGGACTGTTCTCTCCATAAGAGATTTACCTGTTTTAGGATCTATAAGATCAGGAAACTCTCTGAGTACATCTGTCATTTCATTTCCTCGTTCACCACAACCGATATAAACAACAATATCTGCATCAGCCCACTTTGCAAGTTGATGCTGAACAACAGTTTTTCCTGATCCGAACGGACCGGGTACTGCTGCTACACCCCCATTTGCAATCGGAAACAAAGTATCAATAACACGCTGACCTGTTACAAGTGGAGCGTTCGGGGAAAGCTTACGCTTATATGGTCTCTGAACACGAACGGGCCATCTCTGCATAAGTGTCAATTCTTTTTCTGCACCCTGATCAAGTGAAACTATGCATATAGTTTCTGTAACAGTAAAATCACCTGTTTTAATACTTTTAATAACGCCATCACATCTATACGGAACGAGTATTCTATGTTCAACAACATCAGTTTCCTGAACAACACCGATAATATCGCCACAGCACACCTTATCTCCTGCTTTTACCTTTGGTATAAAATTCCATTTCTTATCTCTGGATAGAGAAGGAACCTCCACACCACGATGCAAATTAGCTCCTGAGATGCTCATTATTTGTTCGAGCGGACGCTGAATACCATCATAAATATTAGAAATAAGTCCCGGACCCAATTCAACAGAAAGAGGGAATCCTGTTGTCTCGACAGGTTCACCGGGAGCAAGTCCGGAGGTTTCTTCGTAAACCTGAATCGAGGCCGCATCGCTATGCATCTCGATAATTTCACCTATAAGACGATGCTTTGACACACGAACAACATCAAAAAGGTTTGCATCTCGCATATTGTCTGCGATAACAAGGGGACCTGCTATTTTTCTGATCGTACCTTTCATTATTTATAACCCTTTCTGCAAATTGTAATTAGTTAAGAATATCAGACCCTACAGCTTTTACAACCGACTTTTTTACAGCTCTATGCCCCTCACCTGTATTACCCTTAACACCCGGTATAAGAATAATAGCAGGCAGAGGTTTATAACTATATTTTTCAATCTCATTCATAATATAAGATGCAAGAAACTCTGTAATATAGATTACAGCATATTGTTCAGTCGATGTTATTTCTTTAAGCAATACAGAAGCCGAATCGGCCGTATCTGCATAAAACACATCAAATCCGAGTGTAGTAAAACCGTAAACACTGTATTTATCGCCAATTACTGCTAACTTATACATACATTTTCCTTAACCTTTCGCGTATAACCGAATCATCAAGTCCATTCGCTTTAGCAGTAATAATCAGTCTTAATGTTTTAATTTCTATATCTTTTGCAAAAACATATCCAATAAGAGAAGCAATAGAAAAAGGATTGGACTTGTGATTTTTAATCTGTTCCATAATGTAATTATCAGCCCATTTTTCAAATGAAGATAAAGATTCCTTAATATATGGCACAGCCGACTTATACTTAGTACTTAAAAGATAAGCACATACATCATCCTGACTCTTCGTTGCAGATAAAGCTAAAGCTCTGATATCAAGACTATTGCATTGCGACATTGATTTAAAAATAAAATCAAATGACTTTGAGCACTTTAATCCTCGTATTGCAATTTTAATATTTGCCGATGCAACAAACAACTCACAATAATCACGAACTATTATTTCGTTGCCGTTTTCACCTAATGAATATATATTATCAAGACAAGCCTTATCGATAATAAAATCACAAAGCTGACCATCAGAAGTTTGCAATAAGGTGCTCATCGAAACCATTGCTGCTTCACGAAGAGGTTCAGGTAAAGAAGCATATTCTTTATTTTTTACAGCTTTATAAATATCGTAAGGATCAATCAAACCTCCATAAACCAACATTGAGTCAGGTGATTCTTCCGCATAAATGCATTTAACACAAACTTTAAGATTATGAAAATCTTTGTCAATACGCAAAAAATCGAAACATGATACATCTTCGACCAACTCATTCATAAACGTCCATAATTGTTTTTGTTCATTCATGAATATATCCTCATCCGCAGAAACTTCCCAACCATTTTCCGAAACAAAACGAAGGATATTTTTGATATCATTAATAGAAATCATCTGTTCAAAATACTTATCAGAAAACAACTTATTTTCCCTGCATCTGATACGGGCAACAGCATAAATATACTCTTTTTGTTTTTTATTCACACATGACCCTCCTGCGTAAATAAAATCGCAGATATTTCATCGGTAAAAATTTCTTTTTGGGATGCAAACATTGCACTAAACGAACAATTAATTTCAAGTCCACCATATTTCAGTATAAAACCGCCATCTATATCAACAGGCTCAGAGGATATAATCAATTCACCCTTTGCCACGGAGTTAAGTAGTATTTCGAAATCTTCAGGAAGTCTTGATAAGTCATCAGAGGAAAAGTAAATTTCACCTTGTTCTTCTTCGCTGTATATTGAAATCAATTTTACAATCAATTCAAAATACTCGTCTCTTGGAAGTGAACACAAATAGTTGCGACTTTTTTTCAGAGAATCCTTGATTATACATTGTTTTGCTCTTAGCATCAGAATTCGCTTTTCAAGAATAGCCGCAGACTGTGCTCTGGAAATAATATCCGAACTCTTTAAATTGGCTTCCGACTCACCATTAAGGATTATATTCTCAGCTTCGGTAGTTGCCGAATTCAAAATTTCCTTACAATACTGAATACTTTTATTTTTAATACCCTTGCAAATTTCATCCGTATCAATATTAATCTGATCTATAATTTTTTCTAAACCGGTCATAACGATTCACCTAAATCAAATTTCAAGAACCTTAATTCCGTTAATAGCAAGAATAGAAATAAGAAGAGCGAGAATTGCATATGTTTCTACCATAGCCGGAATAATAAGAGCTTTACCCATTTGGTCAGGTTTCTTGGATACAGTATTAATACCTGCAACTGAACACCTGCCCTGATGAATTGCAGAAATTAAACCTGAAAACGCAATTGGAAGAGATGCTGCAAGATACAAAGCACCCTTAGCTACTGTAATTTCACCGACAGGGTCACCGATAACACCAACTGCCTGTAAAGTAAGAAAGGCTACAAGAAGTCCGTAAATACCCTGTGTTGCAGGAAGCAACATCAGAATAAGAACTTTTGAAAATAGCGAGGGTTCCTCTGCAAGAACACCTGCTGCAGCTACACCCGCTTTACCAACACCGATAGAAGACCCTATACCTGCCATAAATGTTGCAAGTGCTGCACCTAAAATTGCAAGAAATATACCTGACATATTAATAATCCTCCTTGATATAATAATGTTTTGTATTTGCTGCATAGGGTTTGAATTCTTTTCCTCCACCCTCGTAAAATTTTCCGAAAAACTCTACAAACTGCAGCCTATTTGTATGAACATATGCACCAAGTGCGTTAATTCCAATATTGAGTATATGACCAATTATAAAGACAATCGTAAAACCGATAACGCCAAAAACGCCAGAACCGAACATTGCTCCAAGTTGATTAAAAACCTGAGCAACTACACCGGTTGCAAGTCCGAGTGCCAATAATCGCGAATAAGACAGTATATCAGACAGATAACCTGTTGCACCATAAAGATTGTATGCACCTTTTAAAAAGCGCTTAAGAGGGTTTTTGTTTTTAGCACTGCAAAACAAAATAAGAACGGCACCAATCAAGGCCATAGCTCCTCCGATTGTAATCCAGACCGAAGGAAGAATAAAACCGGACATAGACGCAAGCATTTCCGTTGACAAGAGCACAAGCACAGCTCCACCTACAAGAAGCATCCAAGAAAAGTCATCATAAACAGCATATATAAATTTCTTATGTCGAATATAATTCAAAGCCTGCATTGTAAGTCCGGCAAAAAGATGAATTATACCAAGCAAGAAAGAGAATAAAAGAAGAGTTGTGGGGCCTGAGCCTTCTGTGGGATTAAACCATATCGGCGTTGTTATTCCCGGAATATCAGGAGCGTATGCGTTAAAGAAAGTTTTAGCAATAACCTTTACCGCGTCTCCGAAAAAACTTCCGAACATAAGCCCCCAAAAAAGCGTGGAAATACCGCACCAAAAGAACATCTTAAGGGAACGTCGTAAACCTTTATTCATATTAGGAAACAACTTAATACCCAATGAACAACAGGCTGACATTACAAGACCATAACCTGCATCAGAAAACATCATCCCAAAGAAGATGTAATAAAAGATTGCCATAACCGCTGTTGGATCAAGCTCTTTTCTATGAGGCGGACTGTATGAAAGCACAACACTTTCTACAGGTTCTACAAACTTACTGTTAGAGAGTACAACAGGGATATTATCTCCGTCTACATCTTCAAGTTCAACTTCTGCCTCAAAATTATCGTACAAATACTTTGCAACTCTTTCACCATCATTTTTTGTTACATATCCCGTCATAACAAAAGTGTGGGGTGAATATGATATATTGTCCATCTGTGCGTATTGATCTGACTTCATTGTAAAATAATCCTCAAAAAACTTAAAAACAGACAACTCGTTTTTAAAGGCAATAATCTTTCTTTTATATTCAGTTATAGATTTTTTCAAATCAGTAATTTCCTTTTTAAATTCTTTTATTGATTCGTATGGTGAAACATTCGACGATATAGCCGGCAGAATAAAACCAAGTTTAAAAAAAACAGAGGTAAAATGTTCAAGGTCTTTTTTGTAGCACAATGCAAATACACAAGTCTGATTATCATCAGAAGAAATAATTTCTATATAATAACAGTCCAGATTAGGCGCTTCACCGGCAATTTGAGTCTTAATTGTTTCAAGATCCAGTTTTTCTTTAAAAATGCCCATCACAGCTGTGGTATAAATTGTATTTAAAGAAGAGATCGGAACATCAAGATTTTGCCATGGAACCAAGGTTTCAATTTTGCTTTCCAAAGCAACAATCCTTGCCTTACACTCAGCTATTTTTCTATCATACTGCAAAACTTCATAAGCATTTTTCAATGCATCATAATAATTATCTGCTCTTTTGCTGTACTCTTCCTTCGAAAGAGGAGTTTTACCCTGTAAAGATGCGAACAACGACTTTTTATATTTTACATAAATATCAAGCACTTCAGAAGCATTTTTCATCGTTGATGCATTTCGTCTGTATGATGCTTGAGCATATGATGTATCGGTGCGATAAAATACACTATCATTTACTGAAACTTCAGTAAGCTCAACTACTCCTAATTGCTGTAGGTTCTCCAGAATCTCTTTGCAATATTTATTAAGAGCAAATATATGAATCTCCTGCATACTAAGAATTGCCACAACTACACCTCAATTTACTAAGATTGATTAACAATAAGTCTAAGAATTTTTTTGTTAATCAGATTTTGTTTATCAGCACATTCTTCTTCGAGAGCATCAGCTTCGAGGATTGCCGTATTTTTTGCGTCAATAACAATATCTTCAGCTTTTTTTAAAGCTATGTTTTTTTCTGATTCAATTAACTTTGATGCAGTTTCTTTGGCATCTTTTATAATCTTATATGCTTTTTGTTTTGCATCTTTCTCTGATATTTCAGCATCAAGCTGTGCTTTTTCAATTCGTTTCTGTGCAGAAAATTCTGCTTGCCTAATGCTATCTATTGCTGTAAAAGCCACCGAAAGACATCCTTTCTTATATATTAACTCTTTTATTATATATAACTTTGAAATTGATATAATTTTCGTTGTTTTCTCAACGAAATATTACAGTAAGTTATGACAAAAACATAATGAACTTTATGCAATAATAAATACACAAACAGGAGGTAAATATGGAAACTATATATCTTGATTCTCTGATTTGTGTAAATTTATTTATAGATTATATTTTACTTTGTATTACTAAGTTTTTATTACACATCAATGTAAAAACAAGAAGAGTACTTTTAGCCGCTATATTCGGCAGTTTAACAACACTTTGGGTCCTTTTACCGATTAATTCAGTATTTATATCTGCACTCTACAAGATAATTAGTGTAATATCAATTATTTACCTGGCATATGGAAAATGTGAATTCAGAAAATTTTCTCTGAGGTTTCTTATGTTTATGGGTATAAGCATGATACTTTCGGTAATTGTTACGGCAACAAACCTTTTGTACAAACCTACCGGCGTGTTTATATACAATGACAATTTGTATGTGGATATCTCTCCCATTACACTTTTAATTTCGACTGCAATTGCCTACATTATAATAAGCATATATCAAAGACTTTCCTCAAAACACAATTTAAATTGCAGAATATATTCTGTAACAATTTTTCAAGGAACTGACACAAACATTACGTTCGAGTGTGCTCTTGATACAGGCTGTAATCTGTCGGAACCTTTTTCTAACCTACCCGTTATATTAGCCGAAAAAGATTTAATAAAAAGTATAGATATTCCGAAAGAAAAAATGAGGATTATTCCTTGCACAACAGTTTCAGGTTCAGACATAATCTATGCATTTAAACCTAAGAAAATTGATATTGAAGGAAAAACTTTACATAGCGGGTGCTATGTAGGTATATGCAACAACAAATTACACGGTGAGGTCAGATCGATAATGGGACCTCAGATTATGGAGGGATTATGAATTTATTAAATTCAATCAGAATGTTTTTTTATAACATTGTATTAAAGTTAACGAACAGGTACGAAGTACATTACATAAACGGAAACGAAACACTTCCTCCGCCTCTTACAAATGATGAAGAAAGAAAACTTTTGATTAAAATTCAAAGTGGTGATGAGCATTTAAGGCAACAACTTATTATTCATAATTTAAGACTTGTAGTTTATATTGCTAAAAAATTCGAAAGCACCAGTTGTTCTGTTGAAGACCTTATTTCAATAGGTACGATTGGACTTATAAAAGCAGTTAACTCCTTCTCGCCAGAAAGAAACATAAAACTCGCAACCTATGCAAGCAGATGCATCGAAAACGAAATACTGATGTACCTAAGAAAAACAACGCAATTAAAAAACGAAGTGTCAATCGACGAGCCTCTGAATACAGATTGGGACGGAAACGAACTGCTTTTATGCGATATTCTTGGAAGTGAAGCAGATGTTGTGAATATCGACATAGAAAAAGAATTAGAGATAAAACAACTGCTTCTTGCTGTTTCAAGGCTTAGTGAAAGAGAATCCACAATAATGGAATTGAGATTTGGTCTTAACGGCAAAAAAGAACATACTCAAAAACAAGTTGCTGATATGCTCGGGATATCTCAATCTTATATATCACGATTAGAAAAAAAGATAATAGACAGATTAAAATGTGATTTAGAAAAAACAATATATTAATATTAACAGGACCGGTTTAAATTCCGGTCCTGTACTATTATGTCACATTACATTATCTTCGTGATTATTGTTGGAATTGTTTGATGTGATTCTGTTATTGTCAGTAGTGTTTCTGTTTTCATTACCGATAAATCCATCACCATCAGTTACTGTTCCGTTATTTTCATTGTTATCGTCGGACATTACAGTAGATACAAAATCTTCTACCATATCTGCTTCTTTCTGGCAGCCACAAAGTACTGTCATTGCAATAAGAAGCATAAAAATAATTGCTATTGTTCTTTTCATATTACACCTCAAAAAAAATAATACCGCCCTGATCGGGACGGTATTATTATGTGAAGAATTTTTTAGAATATGATATTTTAAAATAAATCTTCCAGTGATATTTCTTTTTTAAAGATTTTAAGGGTCTTTTCATCCCATATTTCTACAAAAATCGAGTTTTCGGTAAAGCCTGTAATTCGGATACCACCATTAACTTTATGACAAGCAGAATCAAGATACATAAACTTACCGTCTTTATCAAATCGAACACCTATGTGAACAGGCTTATTGTTATCCCATTCACCAATATGTGCAACTCCTGTTTCGGAGCTGATTCCGATGCCGAAGCCGTTACGATTATTTTTCTTCCACTGACCCCAATAACAAAGGCTTCCGTCTTTGAAAAAGAAACTGCCAACGCCGTCTCTCATATCATTTAAATAATCACCTTCGTAGGCAGTTTTACCATCTGCCATAAGAGTTTTGCCTCTGCCATTACGATTGTTATCAGAATCTACCTCGCCGTAATAGTAATATTGCTGACCATTACTCTCGATAGAAACATCGGGTGTGTTTTCTAAAATATAATTTGATGATTTTATTAGATTATCATTTTTTATATCAAGAGATGAATCTGAGAAATCTTCATTTTTATCAAGTAAATATTCCTGCGCAGTAGACTTGGCATCAAGAAGGATAGAATCAATAAGGGTACTTACATAATCGTCAATCGCCTCGTCATCCATTCCAAGAAGCTCAAGCCCGGCATTGTCTATATTATCTGTTGGAATTACAGGTTCAATATGAGTCTCTTCTTCAGAAAACGAAATCTGCGATGCAGCTATATTGTCTGAATTTTCATCGTCTACGATTTCTATAATTGGCATAATAACAACAGATTCATCCGAATGAATTTCCTCAACAAGAGAAATGTTTTCGGACGATAAAACACTAACTGAAACATCATCTGTAATTATATCATCCTGTGCAAATACAATAGACTCATCTATTTCAAGATTTGTGTTTTCAGTAATAATACGAATTGCATCAGAGATTTCCTTATCAACAGAATACTCATCCGATTCATCACCTATCGATATTTCAAGTTCGTCAATATCAAAGGATTGTAAAGTTGAATTGTCGGCCTCATCTGAAATAACAACACTATTTCCCATGAAACCATCTTCAGTAAGCTCATCAGCAGACTGAAGATCAAAGGTGCTGTCAAGATTTTTAGTACTGTCAAAACTGCTTACATCAAAGCAAAAACCGTTTGCTACATCTTCTTCGGTATTGTAGACCTGAGGCTTATGAGCATCGAGGTATTTTCTCTCTTCTTCTTCGAGAACCTGATTATATAGCTTAAGAGTTTCTTCGGTAGCAAAGTGCATAAGTCCGTAATTAGTAAGTGCAGTTACCTCAGGCTCAGGCACACGAGCAAAAACCTTATCCTTAACCTCTTTATTACTTGCAATCGGACAACAATATAAAGTTACGGGATAAGGATCGCCTGTTATGTATTGCATGATTGCGGTTTCCCCGTTAATCTCTTTGGGCACCAAGGAACAAACAAGTGCTTCGCCATAAACAGAATTATAATAATTTGTTTTTACCCATTTATTCTGATTATTAAAGATGACTCTCTTTACATCCGCACCGTTATCATCATAATAATTAAGGCAGAATTTGCCGTCAGACATTTTTTCAACATCTTCAATAACTCTGCGGTTTTTGATAACTCTCCAGCTTATAGTTTTTGAAGGAACAAAAGAATAGCTATATTCATACTTTGCATTATCAGCGACACGATAAAGCCTGTTGGTAACAGGCTTTAATGATGTAAGATATCTCATAAGTATATTAGAAAAAATATCTCCGCTAACATCGGAAACATCACGAGATTTCATAGATAATCCGTAAAAGAATACATCATTATATGGAATGGTAATATTATTCTTCATTACTCTTCCTCCCAAATGCTGAGGTTAAATTTGCTTCAATGCAAAATACAGGCACACAAAGGTGCGCCTGTAAGCTTAAATATTAGATAGAAACATCCATAGCGATGTTGTAAAGATCCTCATCAAAAACACGCTTCATATTAAGAGCCTCTGTAATGTCAAGGTCCACAACATTACCGGACTGAAGTGCACATACACGATTACCGATATTGTTAACAAGAAGTTCAACCGCATGATGACCCATAGCAGTAGCAACAACTCTGTCTCTGAGTGTGGGTGAACCGCCACGCTGTACATGACCGAGAACAGTAGCTCTGGTTTCAATACCTGTTTTTTCTTCGATATACTTTGCGATATCTGCACTGCCGCCAACACCTTCTGCAACAATAACAATAAAATGCTTCTTGCCAGTTGCCTGTGTCTTTAATATCTTATCAACAACCATTGTGTCAAGATCATGGGGCTTTTCAGGAACAAGAATAGCTGTTGCACCGCAGGCAATACCTGTCTGAAGGGCAATATCACCGCAACGTCTGCCCATTACCTCTACAACAGAGCAACGATCGTGAGACTGAGCTGTATCTCTGATTTTATCAACCATTTCAAGAACGGTATTCATAGCAGTATCGAAACCGATGGTGTACTCGCTGCAAGCGATATCATTATCGATAGTACCGGGAATACATACGCAAGGGATACCTGCACCGGAAAGATCACGAGCACCGCGGAAGGAACCGTCACCACCGATTACAACAACACCATTAACACCGAGAGAACGACAGTAGTCAGCTGCTTTCTGAACACCTGCGGGTGTGTTGTACTCCTCACTTCTTGCAGTATAGAGAACTGTACCGCCGTGATTGATAATATCAGAAACAGAACGAAGGTTCATTTCGATAACATCACCATTGAGAAGACCGTTGTATCCTCTTTTAACACCGTAAACATGAAGATTACGGTTGATAGCTGCACGAACAACTGCTCTTACAGCAGCATTCATACCGGGTGCGTCGCCACCACTGGTAAGTACTGCGATAGAATTAACATTCTGAGACATATAAATATACCTCCAAGTCAAAATAATACATTTTTTATTATAATAGAAAACCAATATAAATTCAAGTCTTTTTTAACTTTCTTTAAATTTTAGTTTTACAGATTCATATCCCAGTTGATTTCTGAGTTCTTTAAGCATTACATTGTTAAGAGAAACCCATAAATGCACAGGAGCTTTGAGCACCTTTTTATCTTTTTCAAGGTAGAAAAATACAGGTGTCTGACCTTCAAATATTTCAATAACTCTGCAAGCTTTATTAAATAGCACTCCATCTTTGGTATCAACCTTAAGATAAAGAGATTCTGCATTAGAAAAATCAGTTATATTATCTGAATATACGGGTTTTGAAACATCTTTATTCTGTTTTAGTGCTTCATCCTGAACATCTTTTTCATATGTTTTCTTGTTAATATAATCAGCAGGAGGATTTTTTTCTACCTTTTCAACTGTATTGACAAGAACTTTTGCATCCTCATCTTCTCTGACACTTACTGTACCGCAAACAGATATGACGGAACCCTCGTAGAGGATGCCTCCAAATTGAGAAAGCACCTTAGGAAAGATAACAAGCTCCATAGAACCTGACCTATCTTCAACGGTAAGAAAGGCCATCATCTGACCTGTTTTTGTAATTTGTGTTCTGAACTTCGAAATAATTGAAAGAAGTCTTACTTTTTGCATATCAGTATACTTCTTATCGCTGTCAGAGGAAATAATATCACCGATTCGATCAACATTGTATTTATGAGAAAACCATTCATATTCAGATACAGGATGACCCGAAAGGTACATTCCCGCCATATCCTTCTCCATATTGAGAAGTTCAATAAGAGGGAATTCCTGAAGCTCGGGAAATTGTACAGAAGCAGTGTTGTGAGTATTTGAATCGATTTCAAAAAGCGAAAGCTGACCTTCGATATTTCGTCTTTTTTCAAAGTCAAGATCATCCATAACAGATGCCGCAACCGACAGCATCTGCCTACGGTTTGCTCCCAGATCATCAAGAGCACCGCATTTAATAAGACTTTCAAGAGAACGTGAATTCATACCTCTGCTGTAAAGTCTTGAGCAGAAATCCTTGAGAGATGTGAATTTTCCTGTTCTTCTTGCATTAATAATGGATTCAATAAAATTATACCCGAGATTCTTAATAGCCATAAGTCCGTAACGGATATTATTATCCACAACAGTAAAGCCATGAGAACTATAATTAACATGAGGAGGCAAAACCTGTATACCTAAATGATGGCAATCACTTATATAGGTTGCAAGCTTATTTTGTCGGTCGAGCACAGAAGAAAGAAGTGCCGCCATATATTGCCTTGGATAATGATATTTAAGCCACGCAGTCTGATACGAAACAAATGCATAAGCTGCAGCATGGGATTTGTTAAAAGCATAAGAGGCAAAGCTTTTCATTTCGTCATATACAGATTCGGCAATTTCTTTGCCAACACCTCTACGGATACAACCTTCTACCTCAACTGTACCATCAACACTGACAAGACCATTAATAAAAATCTCTTTTTCTCTTTCCATAACATCGTGCTTTTTCTTGCTCATTGCACGACGAACTACATCAGCGCGACCAAGAGAATATCCTGCAAGTTTTCTGAAAATCTGCATTACCTGCTCCTGATAAACAATACATCCGTAGGTAACATTAAGAATATCTTCAAGCATAGGATGTTTGTAGCTGATTTTAGCAGGGTTATGACGATTTTCAATATAAGTAGGAATACTGTCCATAGGCCCCGGTCTGTAAAGAGAAATAACAGCAATCAAATCTTCAAGAGATTCAGGCTTAAGCTGAACAAGAACATTCTTCATTCCCTGAGACTCAAACTGAAACACCCCTTCAGTATTACCCTGAGAAATCATATTATATACTCCCCTATCACCCTCTTTAATCCTGTCGAGAGTGAAATCAGGCTCAACCTGCTGAATCAGCTTTACAGCATCACTTATAACTGTAAGATTACGAAGACCCAAAAAGTCCATTTTCAGAAGACCTAATTCTTCGAGAGTGGTCATTGTAAATTGTGTAACAACCTGTTCGTCATTTTTAGCAAGAGGTACATAATCGGATACAGGTCTGTCAGAAATAATAACACCTGCTGCATGAGTAGTGGAATGTCTTGGCATTCCCTCAAGACCGCGGGACAAATCGATAAGCTCTTTTATCTGCAAGTCAGTATCGTATTTTTCCTTGAGTTCTTTACTGGTTGCAAGTGCTTTATTAAGAGTGATATTGAGATCAGCAGGAATAAGTTTTGCGACCATATCGCAAGTTGAATACGGAATTCCCATAGCACGTCCCACATCACGCACTACACCTTTTGCAGCCATAGTACCAAAAGCGATTATCTGTGCTACATGGTCATAACCGTATTTTCTGACTACATAATCTATAACCTCGCCTCGTCTGTCTTTGCAAAAATCAATATCAAAATCGGGCATAGACACACGCTCGGGGTTTAGAAATCTTTCAAAAAGAAGGTTATATTTAATGGGATCAATTCCTGTAATGCCAATGCAATAAGCACACAGCGAACCTGCACCCGAGCCTCTGCCCGGACCCACGGGAATACCATTACGCTTTGCATACTGAATGAAATCATTAACTATAAGATAATAGTCAACAAACCCCATTGTGTTTATTGTGTCAAGTTCAAACTCAAGTCTTTCTACTATAAGTTTGTCAGGGTTTTCCCCATAATATTTATAAAGTCCGTTGTAACACTGTCTTCTGAAATATTCGTAATGATCCTCATTATCAGGCACATCAAAGACAGGAAGTTTTCTTTTACCAAATTCAAACTCCACATTACAACGGTCTGCAATTTTCTGTGTATTATCAAAGGCCTCGCTGTAAGCAGGAAACAAAATGCGCATTTCCTCTTCGGTCTTCACATAAAACTCCTCTGTTTCAAAGCGCATTCTGTCTTCGTCACTTAAAGTATGGTTTGTCTGAATACACATTAATATTTCCTGAAGCTTGGAATCTTCTCTGTTTATATAGTGGCAGTCATTTGTAACAACAAGACCTGCCCCGATTTCCTGAGCAAGTCTTACGAGTTCAGGATTAATTTCAAGTTGTTCTCTAAGGAAATGATTCTGAAGCTCAATAAAAAAATCATCTTTACCGAAAAGTGACTGATAATAGAGTGCCTTTTCTTTGGCACCTGTATAATTGCCCGAAGAAAGTTTTCTTGGTATTTCACCTGCAAGACAAGCAGAAAGGCAAATAAGACCATCGTGGTACTTTTCTAAAAGTTCATTATCAATTCTGGGTTTAACATAAAAGCCATCTGTGTAACCCATTGACACAAGCTTCATAAGATTATTATAGCCCGTGTTATTTTTGCAGAGTAATACCATGTGATAATATTCTCTGTCTAGTTCCGGAGTTTTATCAAAACGACTTCTGGGTGCAACATATACCTCACATCCGATTACAGGATGAATCCCCTGAGCTTTGCACTCACGCCAAAAATCAATAACGCCATACATAGCGCCATGATCGGTTATTGCAACAGCAGTCTGTCCGGCCTCTTTAACACGAGTTACGAGCTTTTTTATTTTACAAGCACCATCAAGCAAACTGTACTCACTATGAACATGAAGATGAACAAATGCCACGGGACACACCTCCTTAACCAATAATTATATCATTTAATAATTGCAGAAATTTCGCTGTCACTGAATCTGATTTTAACTACATCTCCTTTTGAAAGTTCACTAGCAGAAAAAATCGTTTTATTATTTACAGAAACAACCGAATATCCTCGTTTAAGGATGGCAGAAGGATCAAGAGCAAAAAGACGAGTCTTTAAATTTTCAAGCTGACTCTTCCATTCCTTTAAAGACTTATCTCCTATCTGCATTAATCTTTGAGTTAAATTCTCAAACTCCTGACTTTTTTTATTAAATTCTATTCTTGGATCTTTTTCCGCCAAAACAGAATAAAACTGTGAAAGGACTTTTTCTCTTGTTGCAATCATACTCTCACTGAGTGCTGTAAGATACTGTCTTTGTTTTATAAGCAAATCAATCTCTTTGAGTCTGTCGGGAGTAGCCAACTCTGCAGCTGCAGAAGGCGTTGGCGCTCTCATATCCGAAACAAAATCACAGATAGTAAAATCAATTTCATGACCGACCGCAGAGATAACGGGAATAGAACAATCAAAAATAGCACGGGCAAGGTCTTCGCTGTTAAATGCCCACAAATCTTCGATTGAACCACCTCCACGACCAATAATAATTACATCGCTGTCCCCTTCTGAATCAGCCTTTCTTACAGCATCAGTTAGCATAGGTGCAGCACCTTCACCCTGCACAAGCACAGGAATTATCTTAACTGAAGAATAAGGCCAACGTCTTGAAAGTACATTTCGGATATCCTGCAAAGCAGCACCCGTAGGTGATGTAATTATTGTAATACTTTTAGGATACTGAGGAATTGGCTTCTTATACTTTGCATCAAAAAGCCCTTCTTCCTGAAGCTTTGATTTAAGTTGCTCATAAGCAATAGTTAAAGAACCTATACCGTCAGGCTGCATATCCTCAATATAAAGTTGATACTGACCGCTGGGCTCGTAAACAGAAATACGACCTCTGGCAATAACTTTCATACCATTTTGAGGTCTGAACTTAAGATTTTTTGCACTGTATGAAAACATAACGGCTTTAACAACCGCCTTGCTATCTTTAAGTGAAAGATAGATATGACCACTTGCATAATGGTCGGTTAAATTAGAAATCTCTCCTGTCACAAAAACATAGCGAAGTTTATCATCAGAATCAATGAGAGATTTAATATATAAATTTAGTTGTGAAACTGTGATAAACACAGGACCTTTATCTGTAACCATAATATCACTTAGTTAATTTTTTCTTAAAAATTTCAATCCGCCCAGTATTGCGGTACCTGCAGCATTATCGCAAGAAAACTCAGGTTCAGCAAAATGTGCATCAAATTTACGCTCAAGAGATTTTCGTATAATGGTGTTTGACATTACACCACCTGCATAAAGCACAGGCATATTGCCATATTGCAAGAGCACTTCCTCGGTCATCTTAGCAACAGAAGCTTCAACATAAGCTAAGGCATAAGCCGCTGTTTTGTTTTTATCATTGGATTTTTTATAAATATCCTGCAACTTGTTCTGAAAACCGCTTAAACAACAAGATGTTCCTTTTAAAACAGCTTTTACTTTTATAGGCTCATAATAACCCAAAGCTAATTTTTCTAGTTCTTTACCACAAGGAAAATCAAGACCCAGCATAACTCCTGTTCTATCAATAAGCTGACCGGCATTAAGGTCTGAAGTTTCCGCTACAAGATGGCATGAAATAATATTCTCATCGTCGCCACTGACTATAACACCCTCGGTAGTACCGCCGCTGACATGAAACGCAAGAAACTCTTTGCCTATATATCCGAGTTTATCGGCAGAATATAAAGCTGCCGCAATATGACCCTCTTGATGTGAATTTTTATAAAGAGGCACACCCATAGAAGCAACAATACTACGAGCAACTCCCTCTCCGACTGTAAAGCAAGGCATATAAGAACCTTCACATCTTCTTGGCGAGGAAGAAACAGATACAGCATCTATTCTTTTATTTGTATTATTGAATAATTCTTCTAACTGCTCAGGAAGTTGCCTGGTGTGATGAAACACAGCATCGCTCTGGCGAATACCACACTCACCGGACTTTACAGGAAGAAGCTGTTTTTTCTGAATAATGCTGTTGTCTTCTGTGTTATACAGAGCACAGGATGTTGTGTAATTGCTTGTATCAATTCCAAGAACAAGAGCCATTATTTAAGCACCTTTGCAACTGCACCAAGCACACCGTTAACAAAAGAGGCATCGTCAACAGAATATTTTTTTGCAAGTTCAACTGCTTCGTTGATAGCAACAGAAACAGGAACCTCATCAACATATTTCATTTCATAAACAGCAACTCTGAGGAGTGCAAGAGAAATTCTGGAGATACGGGTAATCTTCCAACCCTTTGAAAGATTTGCTGAGATAAGCTCATCTATGCTTTCTGAATTCTCTTCGATAGCTTTAGCTACTTCGATAGCATAGTCGCTGTAACATTCGTCACGGCTGTCTATAATATTATCGGCTATCTCATCAATATCGGTGTCGCTGAAAAGTTTTTCAAAAGAAAGAAGAACAGCCTGTTCTCTCTTTTTATATCTTGAAATATTATTTCGATTATCAAAGAGTACTGATGTATTGTTTTCTGTCACCTCTTCGGTATTCTTTGAAAGATTAATATTTTCACTCATATTACCCACTCCAATCAAGTTATTTAATACCAATGTAAATTATATCACAAATTAGATAAAATGCAACTTAAAAGACATTTTTATAAACAAAAAGAGCGATACATATGTACCGCTCTGATTTTACGCTCCAACAATATTAATATTTTCAAAAGGAAGACCTGAAATCTCGCTTACACAATCCATAATAATTAGTGCTGAATTATCCAAAATCTCATTATCAGGAATAATTACCGTACACGATGTTTCATCCAGACAGCATAAACAGTCTGAAAAACCTTTGCCTTTCAGGGTTACTTCAATTCTACTCTGACTTAATATATTATCTTCAAGTTTTGCAAGTTGTTCTGCGGCTTCTTCCATAGCTTCTTCTGAAGAATCAACTTTTTCTAAAACCTGCATCGCCAAAGAAACAACCTCATCCTGAGTTCTTTGTCTGTCTGATCTTGCAACAGCAAAATACTCGAGTTGCTCCTGAGTAAGTGTGTTGTGTGTCTGAATGCTTGCACTGCTTACAGCTACTTCATCAACACTTGAACTTATGTTGCTGTTTACATAAGTCGCAACTCCTAATTCTCTTTTACCGTTTTGCTTTTGTTGTGTGCCTGAAAGCTGCCAATTAAGGAAAACAGCTGCAGATAATGTGAGCACCAGTGCGGATAATACAATATGTCTTTTCTTGATTTTCATTTATGCCTCCTGATTTATATAAGTTTAGTAACACAAACTTTACTACTGGGAATATTTAATGCTGTACTTACAAGCTCAGTTATTTTAGCTGAAAGTACACTTGAGCCTCCTCCCTCGCAGGCAACCACAACACCACGAATGGTCGGTTCATTTACTTTTTTTAGAGTCTTGTCATCATCAAGATAAACATACTCATAAGAATTTTCAAGCGTAAGTAAAACTTTTGTCTTACCTATTCCATCTACGCTTTCTACCATCTGAGTAATTTCTGTTGTTAATGTAGCTCTGTAAGTTTCCGTATCAAAATTCTGAGTATAATTTTCTTTACCTTCCGAACCACCTCGTGAACTGAGAAAAATTAAAAATATCGCACAAAGTCCGACTACTATAAATACAACTCGAGCTTTATCTGATGACAATAGAGACTTAATATCTTTTTTTGAGTTAATGCTCATATTAACACTCCGATACTTTAGGTTCAATCCCAAGCAATTCTGTAATCCATTCTTTCACAAACTTTGCTTTATCTGCATCATCTTTATTTAAATATATGTTAATCTCTTTAATATATATACCTCTATTTTCATTTGTTGCCAAGATTGTTTTAACAGATGAGCAATCTACATCCTTTGAACAAAGCAAATTATACACATATTCATTAATATAATTTGCAGTTTCTTCAATCACTCTTTTGTCTTGCATCAAGTACACTTCTTTTTCTGTTATGTTCAAATCTTTTTCTTCAACATTCGGATTCATATTCTTTATAATATTTATTGCAGGACTAAATATAGAACACAAAACAAACACACTAAGTACAACTGACATTATTCTCTCTGTATTACCTGTGGGTACAATTAAACGTATAACGGCACATACCACAAGAGTACAACACAAAGAAGCTGCACATACATATATAGAATTCATTATTATGTACTACCGCCTCCTACGGTAATAATAAGAGCAGTTGATATAATAAACAAAGCCATAACGCAGATAACCACAGCAAGCAAAACGCTGAGCACTGTACTAATACTTGAAAGCATTCCGGCAGGAATGGAAATACCCAATATTTCTGAAATTGTTTTACAAAAACTTATAGAAAAACTCCATAAAATAAGACGTAATATTATTGGCAAGAACACAAAGGATACAGCAAATATAACAAATACTCCCATACCATTTTTGAGTATATGAATACTTCCCTGCACAGTTTTATAAGCTTCTGACAAAGCAGCACCAACTACAGGAATAAAAGATGACATAGTAAACCTTACTGCTCGGGTTGAAACGCTGTCTATTGATGTAGCAATCAAGGTTCTGAATGTAAGAAGTGCCGAGAAAATTGTAAACGAAAATGATAATAACCATTTTATTGTTTTAGAGAACATATCAGTCAGACTTCTGAGCTTTAGCTGCGGTACTATGGTACTACACACACTAACCCCCAAAAACACATTAAGCATTGGAGTTATAAGTTTAGAGGATAGTTGTGCTATACCTTCAGCCGCAAAAATCATAAGCGAATAATATCCCGCTCCGCTCAGTGACTTTCCACAAGATACAAGAACAGTCACCATAATCGGTACGAAACCAAGCATGAACTGACATGCTGTTTTTATTGCAGTACCGGATAAATCGATCACTTCTGTAACGGGTATTATCAGTATACAGGCTATACACAATGTAGAAACCACCGACAAAACTTCTCTCATTGTCGCAGATGTTGCACTCTGAAGAAAACCTTCAACAAGTGAATAAAAAAGCAATACAGCTATAACAAGACTCAACGACGAAAACACAGTTTTGCTTTCCTTAGAACCAATATTTAATATTTCTTTCATAACAGAGGAAAAAGACACACTGTTAAGTTCAAAAGGAGAAATACTATTAACACCTATGGAATCGAAAGTATTCTTCACATCATCCGGCAGATTATTATAGAATTCAGAAAAACCTAAATCTTCCGATATTTCGTTATAACTTTCTTCTAAGGATAAATCACTGAATGTTTTGTTTGTTTCAGCATTAATATCAGTTACAGAAATAAGAATAAAAACAAATGATAAGAATGCCACAACAGCTTTCTTCATACAGTTCCTCCCGATAGTTTAAGTGCCATAGATAAAAACTCGGTAAAAAGAGGCAAAGCAGTTACAAGCACACTTATTCTTCCACAAAGAAGCACTGTTCCCGACAAAGCTTGTTGTGACGCATCTTTGCAACAATCACAGGTGAATTCTGTTACAAAGCATATTCCGATACATTTAAGAAGCACAACCAGATATTCGGTGCTAAGCTGAGTTTTCGCAAATACCTCCTTAATATAATCTATCGATAAAACCACACTTGATATTATGTATATAACAATAAGAGTAATGGAAGTAAGTGTTAATATAAAGGAGTATTCGAATCCTTGTTTTTTTAGCACAACCGCAAATAACGATGCTACAACAGAAGCTGCACAAACGGATAAAATATTCAAAATCCAAACACCCTCTTTATTGTTTCAAAAAGGTCACTGATCTCTCCTATTATCATCATAAGTGCAACAATAAGACCCGCTATTGTTGTAAGCAAAGCCTGATCTTCTCTACCGCTACGGCTTAAAAGCTGATTAAGCACAGCAACAATTATACCGATTGCGGCTATCTTGAATATCATATCAACATCCATATATTACCTCATAAAACAATAAGACTCACAGTACATCCAAGAGAAAATCCCAGCGTTCTGTAAAGTTTTATATTTTTCTTTTCCATAGATTTTGCATCATTCAGACGCTCTTCGAAAATCTTAATATACAAATCACAATTAGATATCTGTCCTTCTATATCTGTAACACCGAGATTCGCTCCAAAGCACATAAGAAGATCTCTGTCTTCGATATTTAATGCAGTTGTTTTTGATAATGATTTCACACAATTGTTCCACCAACAATTAAAATCATCTTCAAAAACATCACTCGTAAAAACGCTGAAGTTTACTTTTGAATTAAAACTCATTTCAACAACAGTACGAATTTCATATCCGCCAAAAACAATATAGGTCTTGATCTTATTTATTGCTTCTATAATTTTAAACAAATCGGAACATCTGCGAGAAAGTTTTAAGGAAAACCAGTTACCGAGAAATGTGGATGAAATAATAACGATAAAACAAAGAAAAAGTTTAAGCATCATATTTCACCACACTCCAACACAGATATAACTTTGCCCGGATTAGAGCGACTATCAAGAAACACAATCCTTTTAAAAGCATCTGTACATATAATTTCAGAGAAATAATGTCTTCCTTTAAGCTCCTTAGTGCTACCTGCATGTATGGTTGCCACAAAATTTACACCGCTGTTTACTCCTGACAGCAAGGCTTTTGCATCTTTCTCGTTTCCGATTTCATCACAAAATATATATTCGGGTGAGAACATCCTGATTGATTGCATTATTCCAATATCCCGAGGGTAAGCGTCCATTACATCACACATTCCTAAATTCTTCTGAATCACACCCTTATACACCGCAGCAATTTCCGATTTAGAATCAACCACACAAACCTTACGATGATATTCACTTGAGATAATTCTTGCAATATCTCTGAGTACTGTTGTTTTACCACTACATGGCGCACCACAAATAAGCAAACCGCCGTTTGATTCTATAAGCAATTTTGATAGTTCTTCTCCGCAACCAATTATCTCTCTTGCGATTCTTATTGATATTGTAGAAATATCCCTTATATTTGATACCACACCTTCATTCAGAACAGCCGTACCGCATATCCCGACTCTGTGACCGCCGTTTATCGTTATAAACCCTTCTTTAATCTCATTAATATGAGAGTATACCGAATGTCCGCAAGTAAAGTTAAAACATTCTATCATTTCGTTCGCGGATGTTATTACCAACGGCTGAGAGTTAACGTCCGATGTAAAACAGCCATTTTCCGTAAGGAAATACTGAATGCCACTTTTATAGACACATACTGGTCTAGAGCATCTTAAAACAATTTCGTGTACCTGAGAAAAACAGCCCTCTGTTGCCAAAGATAACTTTTGTCTTATTCGCAAAGGAAGAATCCTCAGAATTTGGTTGAATGTCACATTACTTTTAAATTCCGTCACACAAATCATCCTTTCATTAACCTATATGTAAGCTTGGACATATTTATGACAGGCTGTCCGAAACATAAAAAGGTCCGAAGTTTCAGAAGAACTTCGGACCCGACTTATTATTTCTTTTCTACAGGTGTTACAATTACATTTCCAAAACTGTCAAGCAAAGGAGTAAGACCTCCGCTATAGCCTTCTGAATGGTACATATAATTAACACCTGTAACTTTATCAACCCAGATTTCAGTTACATTCACAGTGCCCTGAGAATATATTTTTTCAAATCTTTTTTCTTTCATCTTATACCTCAAATTAATTTCTGATTTTCAATCATCGAAAGTAACTGTTCTTCGGTGATAATTGTTACACCCAAAGACTGTGCTTTTGTAAGTTTGCTTCCTGCATCTTCCCCCGCAAGAACATAAGATGTTTTCTTAGATACAGAAGAAGATGTCTTGCCACCGTTTTGCTCAATAAGTGCAGAAGCATCTGAGCGGTTCATTGTGGGTAAAGTACCTGTAAGAACAAAAGTTTTACCTTCAAAAATCAATGAATCCAACTCCTTCTTCTTACCCTCCATATTTACACCTGAAACTTTTAGATCATCTAAAAGTTCAACTGTTGCAGGAAGAGAGAAATATGAGTGTGCACTCTGCGCCATAATCTCACCAAAGCCATCAATATTAAGATAATCTTCAGGTTTTGCAGAAAGAATATCATCGATTGAGCCAAAATTATCGCAGATAAGCTTAGCAGCTTTAAGCCCAATATGACGAATGCCCAACGCATACACAAGACGATAAATATCTCTTGACTTTGAGCTTTCAACTGCATTCAAAAGATTAGATGCAGATTTATCTCCCATTCTGTCAAGGGACGAAATATCTTCAGCTTTGAGCTTATATATATCGGCAGGAGAATTTATAAGATTATTATCAACCAATTGTGAAAGTACTGCAGGACCCAAGCCATCAATATCCATAGCATCACGAGACACAAAATGAATAAGATGACGCATAAGCTGTGCAGGACAATCTGTATTTGTGCAACGAAAAGCTGCTTCATCCTCATCTTTTGTAAGAGGAGTATTACAAGAAGGACAGGTTTTTGGAAATAAAAGTTCTGTAGAATCAGCTGAATGCTCAGTAACGCTAAGCACCTCGGGAATAATTTCGCCTGCTTTTCTGATTAAAACTTTATCACCGATACGGATATCTTTTTCAATAATAAAATCTTCATTATGAAGAGTTGCACGAGAAACGGTTGTACCGGCAAGAAGCACAGGTTCAAAAATACCAACGGGTGTTATTACACCTGTTCTTCCAACATTAAATTCAACCTCTTTAAGAATAGTAACTTTCTCTTCGGGTGGATATTTGTATGCTTCTGCCCATTTGGGAAATTTTGCGGTACTACCAATTATTTTTCTTTGTTCGAAATCATTGACCTTAACAACAGCACCGTCAATTCCAAAAGGGAAATCTCCGCGCATATTACCGATTCGTTCGATCTCTTTGATAACATCTTCAACATTATCAAATGTTTCATAAAAAGGTGCTGTAGGAAAGCCTAACTCTGTGAGGTAATCAAGAGATTGCTTATGATTATGAAGCTTTACACCCTTTACCTGCTGAATATTAAAAACAAAAATATCCAGTGAACGCTTTGCAGTAACCGCACTGTCCTTCTGTCTTAAAGAACCTGCTGCCGCATTACGAGGATTTTTAAAGGGTTTTTCGTCATTATCAAGCTGTTCTTCACAAAGACGATCAAAGGTTGCGAAGGACATATAAACCTCACCACGAACCTCTAAGAACTCGGGAGCATCTGTAATTTTCTTAGGCAAGGACTTAATTGTCATAAGGTTTTCGGTTACATCCTCACCTACTTGTCCGTCACCACGGGTTGAACCACGTGTAAATACACCGTTTCTGTATTCACAAGAAACAGAAAGTCCATCAAATTTAGGCTCAACAATATAGACAGGAGATTCTACTACTTCTCTTACCTTCCGATCAAAATCTCTGAGTTCATCGTGAGAAAAAGAATCGTGAAGACTCTCCATAGGCACTTCGTGTACAACAGGAGAAAACTTTTTTGAACTAACACCACCCACATGCATTGTTGGTGAATCAGCAGTTTTAAGTTCGGGAAATTCCTCTTCTATATTTTCAAGCTCACGAAGGAGCATATCATATTCAAAGTCCGAAATCTCAGGATTATCCTTATTATAATATCTGTCGTTATGATATTCTATGAGTTTTCTAAGCTCGTCAGCTCTTGCTATAGCTTCAAGATAAAGCATTATATCAGCCTTTCGTAAGGTTATTTATTAACAGCAGAGGTTCCTTTTTCTCTTAGATATGTAGACTCCATATCTGCAAGATGAAGTTTAACTGCAAGAGGATACTTTTCGTACGCCTGACTTACAGTATATCCTGTGCTATCGTCAAAATTACCCATATGCCAACGAATTGCCATAGCCTCATCAAGACGAAGCTTCATAAAACGCTCAATAAGAAAAACGGATTTTTCGCCGTGACCAAAGGGGAACTTGTCTTCAATAGTATAATAAGGTTGCTTTTCCCACTGACCGGTAAGCTCATTCTTAACATTACGGGTGGAAATTTTATAAAACTCTGCTTTACAAACATCGTGAAGAAGAGCGGCAATAGCAAAGCTCTCTACAGAGTCTACGCCTTCTTCAAAATGCTTTTCCATCATTGTATTAAAAACGCTGACAGAGTGCATTACAAGGCCGTTTTCACAAGCACAGTGATACTTTGTACTTGCTGGTGCAGTAAAGAAATCGGTATTTTGAAGCCAAGCAAGTAATTCTTTAGCACCGTTTCTTGTTATATTTTCGGTAAATATCTGAACAAATTCATCTCTTGCGCTCATATTACACCTCACAAAAGTTCATTATTATAAATTGCTCTTTCACCACCAATAAATTTAGGTCGGGTACGAGCAGCAATAACAATTGCATCGCCAACTGTTCTCTTTGAAAGTTTTACAGGAACAGCAGTGGACTTTAAGTGCATACCAATAAGAGTACCTCCGATATCGATACCTGCATCTGCCTTAATATTCTCTACAAGAACAGCATCCTCAAAACGAGCATAAGCAGTTGTAGCACTGGCTCCTCCTGCATGAGCATGAGGAATTGCATTGACAATCTCGTATCCGAAATACTTTGCTGCTTTTCTCTCAATAACCAAAGCACGATTAAGATGTTCGCAACACTGTGCAGCAAGATAAACCCCACGCTTAGTAAGCTCGGGTAGCAGCACATCATACACAGCCTCAGCCGCTTCCATACTTGAGCAGGTGCCTATTCTCTGCCCTGTAATCTCGCTTGATGAGCATCCGAGCACTACAAGCGAGCCTTCAGAAAGCATAGCAGAATCAAGAAGCTCTGAAAGAACAGTTTTAATATCTTCTTTTATAGTATTAATATCAATGCAACTCATAATAAATTCCTCACAATTAAAACAGGCATCCCCTAATATAGAGGATGCCCGAATTTAAGCAATAATTATTCCTCAGTTTCAGCTTCTGCTGCAACTTCCTCAGCTGCAACCTCTTCAGCCTCTACTTCAGGAAGAAGAGCTCTAACAGAAAGGCTTACACGCTTCTTGTCGAAATCGATAAGAACAATCTTAGCCTCGAGCTCATCACCAACGCTTACAACATCCTGGGGCTTTGCAACATGCTGGTTGGAAAGCTGAGAGATGTGAATAAGACCATCAATGCCGGGGATAACGGTAGCAAAAGCACCGAATGTTGTGATACCTGCAATCTTAACCTTGCATACTGTATCAACAGGATAATCGCGACGGAGAATCTCCCAAGGATTGTCCTCTGCCTTCTTGTAGCCGAGAGAAATCTTGTTTGTCTCTGTGTTGAAATCCTTAACAAATACTTCTACTGTGTCGCCAACATTAACAACCTCAGAAGGATGCTTGATTCTGGACCAGCTGAGCTCGGAAATGTGAATCATACCGAATACGCCGCCGAGATCTACGAATGCACCGTAGTTTGTAAGAGACTTGATAGTACCAACATAAGTCTTGCCTACCTCGATTCCCTCCCAGAAAGCAGCCTTGAACTCGGATCTCTGGTCACGGAGAACGCTCTTGATAGAGCCAACAATCTTCTTGCGTCTGCCACGCTGGGAAACCTCAAGAAGTCTGAAATCAACTGTTGTGTGGAGAAGTTCAGAAAGATCATCCATACGAACAATAGATGCCTGTGATGCAGGAACAAAGATGCGATTATTGCGTGCGAAAACGATAACACCACCGTTTACAACCTCGATAACCTCACCTGTGAGAACTGCGTTTTCTTCTACGAGTTTCTCGAGCTCGTCCCAATCCTTCTTAGCATCAACTCTACGCTTGGAAAGCATAATTGTGCCTTCAACATCGTTTGTCTTCATGATGAGAAGTTCGATCTCATCGCCAACACTTACGAAGTCAGCGGGATTGTTAACAGGGCCGAAAGAAAGTTCAACAGCGGGAATAAAACCAGCCTGCTTTCTGCCGACATCAACATATACCTCAGTAGGTGTGATGCTGATAACAGTACCCATTACCCTTTCATTTGTATTTAAGCCTTTGAGGTTCTCTTCCAAAAGAGCCTCAAAATCTTCAGTTTCGTTTGTTACACCGGACTTGGTCATTTCTTCCATTTTATCCAGTACCTCCTTTATAATCCTTGCAGGAGTGGAAGCTCCCGCAGTTACGCCAACCGTCGAGACATTGCTTAATCTCTCCGACAAAAGCTCCGCTGCTGTTTCAATCCACATGGTCTTAGAACAGACTTTACTGCATAGTTCAAAGAGCTTAGCAGTATTAGAACTTTTCTTATCACCTATGACAATCATAAGCTCGGAACACTTTGCCAAATTTTCGGCTTCCGCCTGTCGGCTATGCGTAGCACTACATATTGTAGCAAATATTTCTGCATTTGTACAGACTTTTTTTATTGTTTTCACACATTTTTTCCATTCTTTTTCGCTAAATGTAGTTTGTGCAACAAAAATAGCTGTATTATAATTCTCGATCGGAATTTTACTTAGAAGTTCATTGAGTTCTTCGTCGTTCTTATAGGTATAACAAGGAACAACAGCGTGTCCCATTATACCTTTTACTTCGGGATGAGCACTATCACCTGCTATAAAAACAGATTTATGAATCTCAGCATCTGCACCTGCAACAATGTTATGAATCTTTGAGACAAAAGGACAAGTAGCATCAGCACATATAAGGCCTAAAGATTTAATTTCATCCATAACAGACTTGGAAACACCATGGGAACGAACTACCAAAGTGGCATCTTTGGGTGCTTGTTCGGGCTCATTAACTGTTACAGCACCTCGAGCGGTAAGTTCTTTTACCATTTCTGTGTTATGGATAATAGGACCAAGTGTTGCAACTTTTTTACCTTCATCCAAAAGGGTGTAAACCATATTAACTGCACGATTTACTCCAAAACAAAAACCGGCGGTATCTGCAAGTTTAATTTCCATACTTATCCTTTTCCCACATAACTCTTATTTTATCCATAAGAACACGGGATGCTTCTCTGAACTCTCTTGGAGAGCCGTTTATAATACCGAGTTCTTCTGTTGTAACAGGGTCACCATAGGCAATATAAATTCTTGAGAAGGCGTGTTTCTTCTTACTTCTGTAGGTAATAGAAACAGGAACCAGACTGCAATTCATCTGATGCGCAATCATAACAGCACCGCTTCTGGGTCTTTGAAGCTCACCTGTTTTGGAACGAGTACCTTCGACAAAAATACCTATAGCTTCCCCATTGTCAATCATTGATTTTGCATTGTTGATAGAATCCCAATCACCCTTGCCTCTTTCAACAGGGAAAGCACCAAGCTTTCTGAAAAACCAGTTAAGGACAGGAGATTTGAAAAGCTCCGCCTTTGCCATAAATCTTATGGGCCTTTTCTGACCGATTGCAACAAGAATTGGATCCATTCCGGAAATATGATTAGGAACAAATATATATCTGCCCTCATTAGGGATATTCTTTTTGTTTGTATACTTGGTTCTTACCATAGGCCAAAGAGCAACACGAGCAATGTTTTTCCATACCACATAAAAACCTTTGCTAAAATCCGCTTTCACTTAACAGTTCTCCTCAATTGTTTTAATAAGTAATGCAATAGATTCTTCAAGATTAAGCTCGGATGTATCTACAAGCACACTATCTTCTGCGGGCTTCAAAGGTGCTATAGGTCTGTTCATATCGTTGTTATCTCTTTCGATAACGTCTGCCAGAACATCCTCATAAACCGCCTGCTGACCTTTTTCGATAAGTTCGTCATATCTTCTGCGAGCTCTGATCTCTGCAGAAGCTGTAAGGAAGATTTTAACCTTTGCATCGGGTAATACTACTGTACCGATATCTCTGCCATCCATAATTACATTGAACTCTTTTGCCATACCTCTCTGTAAATCAAGAAGAAAAGCTCTTACAGCAGGAATTGCAGAACAACGGGATGCAGCCATAGAAACAGCCTCTGTTCTTATAAGACCGGATACATCTTCTCCATTAAGAATTACAAGCTGATTCTTATTTTCGTCTCTTGCGAGAGATACATCAATATCAGAGAGAAGAGCTGTAACCGCTTCTGCATCTGCAGGGTCTACATCGTTTCTGAGACAATAAAGTCCGATTGCACGATACATAGCGCCTGTGTCAACATAAATAAAACCTAAATGCTTAGCAGCAGCCTTAGCGATAGTTGATTTACCTGCACCTGCAGGACCGTCAATAGCAATTGCAATAGACATAATAAACACTCCTAATATATTAAAATTTATGTATTATATACCGCCCATGTACCGGCAAGCTTGCCGGTTGAGAAAGCAATCTGTAGATTGAATCCTCCCGTATAGGCATCAACATCAATTACTTCACCGCAGAAATAGAGCCCCTTACAAATCTTACTTTCCATTGTAGCAGGGTCAATTTCTGAAGTTTTAACACCACCTCGTGTGATAATAGCTTCATCTACAGGTCGTGTTCCGCATATTTCAAATCTTAAATCCTTGAGAAGATTTATAAGCTCATATCTCATCTCTTTTGTGATACTGTTACATCTTGTAGAAGAACTGAAACTGAGTCTTTTAAGTATAACAGGAATCATTGAGGATGGCAAAAGATCTGATAGAGAATTAGAAATCTCACGATTCTTGTATTTATCAAAATCGCGAAGAATTCTTTCGTTTAGTTTTTCTGCAGTTAATGCAGGTTTAAGATCAATTGATACAATTGCATCCTTTGAATCTTTAATTTTATAATGTGCACTGGCACTGAGAATCGTAGGACCACTTAAACCAAAGTGTGTAAAAAGCAGCTCACCAAAATCAGAATAAATAGTTTTAGAACCTATAATAAATTTGACTCCGACATTTTTAAGAGCAAGGCCCTGCATATCTTTACAATCTTCTAAACTCGTGTCACAACAAACAAGAGGTACTAAAGATGCTTCAGGCTTTATAACAGTGTGACCTGCTTGTCTAGCAAAGTTATAACCATCACCTGTTGAACCTGTCAGAGGATATGATTTACCTCCTGTTGCAACAATTACAGCATCAGCAAAATATTCTCTGCCTGACGATGTAATAACACCTTTAACTGTATCATTCTCTATAATAAGCTTCTTGACTGTTTCAAAAGAATTGATCTTGACACCGTTTGAATATACATATTTCTCCAAAGCGGCAACAACGTCTGTTGCTTTGTCGGATTCAGGAAAAACTCGGTTTCCACGCTCTGTCTTAAGCGGCAAACCTAAATCTTCGAAAAAATTTATAGTATCAACACAATCAAAATTATTGATTGCACTATACATAAACCTTGGATTAGTATTTACGTTTTCTATAAAATCGCTTACAGAGCAATTGTTTGTTACATTACATCTTCCCTTGCCTGTTATGCAAAGTTTTCTACCGACGCGTTTATTTTTTTCGAAAACTCGTACAGTTGCACCAAGCTCTGCCGCAGCACCTGCAGCCATAAGTCCTGCAGCACCGCCACCGATAACAATAATATTACTCATTATTTACTTTCCTTTTTATGAGAGCTTGTATATACTCCCTGCTCATGCCATACAGCTTCCAAAGCCTCAAATGTTGCTTTAACTTCATCTTTCTTCTTGATAACCGTTGCAACAATCAAAGCGTTAATAAGTGACAAAGGTGCTACAAGCGAATCAACTACTGATGCCATATCGCTTCGTGCAATAAGCAGAGAATTTGCACTGTCAACAAGAGGTGAAAGCATACTGTCGGTAATCGCAATGGTTGCTGCACCGCGGGATGCTGCAAAATCCATAGCACTTGCTGCTGTTTTGCTGTATCTTGGGAAGCTTATGCCGATTATAGCATCCTTGTTGGAAATTCTGAGAAGAGCCTCGTACATTCCCGAGCGGCTTGCAGTTGTAATAACATGCACATTGCCAAGAATAAGTTCTAAATAATATCCGAGAAAATTTGCAATTGAACCTGCGGAACGAGTGCCGTAAATATAGATGTTATCTGCTTCTATAATAGAATTTACTGCACGGTTGAAATCCTCTCTTGAGGTTTCTTCAAGTGTGCGTCTTATCTTCTGTATATCCTGATTGAGAACACTTTCAAGAACATCACCGTCACCGATTTTAGCGGCACTTACTTCTATTCTCTGAACAGAAGTCAGTTTGTCCTTAATCATTTCCTGCATTGCTTTCTGAAGCTGAGGATACCCGCTGTATCCAAGCTCGGTAGCAAATCTTACAACCGTACTCTCGCTTACACCTACAAACTCACCAAGCTTTGAAGCGGTTAAAAAAGCTGCCTGGTCATAGTGCTGCTCGATAAATTCGGCAATAAGCTTCTGGCCTTTTGAAAGCGAATTCATTTTTGCATCTATACGAACAAAAAGATGTTTTTCCATATCTGCACCTCTTTTACGAATCTTTTTACATTTTATCACACACGACTCTTAAATTCAATATGTTTTTGCAGGATATGTTTCTTAATTTTGCATATTTCTTTACATTTCAGGGGATTTTAATACACATTTCTTTCATTTTAAATTAAAAATGCAACAAAATAACGCCGACATGAAATCGGCGTTTAAATGTATAAATATTAACCTTCAAAGATTTCTTTTGCATTTTGATTGAAAGAAGCGATAACATCTGAAGATGCTTTTTTTGCAATAAATCCAAGTGCATCGGGGATATCTTCAGGAGAATTACGCTCCAGACTGTGAGCATCGGTAGAAAGTAAATCAATGTAATTCTTCTTAATGAAAGAAATAAGTTTTCTTTTATTAGAACCGTTAATAAAAGAAGAAACATTAGATTGTAAAATAACACCCATATACACAAGTTCATTCAAAACTTTTTTGTTTTTCATAAGTGTCGGATAACGCTCGATATGAGGAATAATTGGAATTATACCAAAATCTCTTATTCTTCGTATCAAATTCATTGTACTGTCAGAAAATGTTGACTGATAAGAAAACTCGGTAATCATATAGGGAGTATTTTCTATACAGAGAAGAGAAAGATCTCTTTCTTCAGAAAAAAGATACTTTGTAACATAAACCTCCGCACCTAACTTAAAATTCATATCAGAAGGTAAATTAGGCTTAAGCTCTGAAAAAGCTGCATTTCTGCGAGTGAGGAAATCTTGCATACTCTCTTTATGAGTATAAAAATGGGGAGTGAAACAAACATTCTCTACCCCATTATTTTTTAAAGACTCAATGAGTGAAATGGAATCTTCGATAGATTTTGCACCATCGTCAACTCCCGGTAATATATGAGTATGTAAATCGTATAAAAGGTTCATTTAATCATCTTCTCTCTCAATAGGAATAAGCTGATAAACCTCGGCAACCCTATCTCTCTGCCAAAGCATAGGTGTTACACGCATTGAATAGCCAAAACCATTATCACAAGCCCATTCAAAAGGTTTTGCCTGAGGAAGACCATAAATAGCGAGAAGAGTGTTCATAACACCGCTGTGAGTAATTATTGCACAATCGGTGTTACCTGTTTTGATAAGACCGTCAACGATATTCTGAAAAACAAGACAAATTCGGCGGATGAAATCATCATTATTTTCGCCACCGGGAGGTATTACACCGCTTTCACCTGCAAGCCAACGCTCAAATAAAGGATCACCCTTAAGCTGTTCAGCAGTCTTGCCTTCCCATTTACCAAAATTCATTTCAGTAAGTTCGTCAATAACAAGAGGTTTTATATGTGGATAAAGCACCTCACAAGTCTGAACACAACGTTTGAGAGGCCCTGTAAAAATAACAGGTGCATAAGGATATTTATGTGATGCATCAAGAGCTTTGAGTTCTGCAATGCCGTCCTCAGAAAGCTCTACATCTGTTACTCCGATATAAGCACCTTTTTTTGTTTCTTCAATTGCACCATGTCTAATAAAATGAATATAATATGATTTCATAAAATCCTCCCAAAATACTTTACAAATTGTAAAGAGAGTAATATACTAAATGTATAAAGAAGGGCGGTTGTTACAATGAACAAAGATTTTCCCCGTATAATTACAATGCTTAGAAAAGAAAAGAAATTAAGTCAAAAACAGGCAGCAGAGGATTTAGGTATATCTCAGGCCCTGCTCTCTCACTACGAAAAAGGTATTCGCCAGTGCAGTCTTGATTTTGTAATAACCGTTGCAGAATACTATTCTGTTTCATGTGACTTTCTTTTAGGCAGAAGTGTTGAACGCTCAGGTGCTACACTAAATTTTGAAGATATCCCCGATAGTGAAGACGAAACAAGCGATTCCTTAAAAGGCAGTTCACTTGTACCTTTGCTTAACAAAAAGATAATATGCAATTCTATGGCTGTTATTTTTGATATGCTTGCAAAAAACAGAAACAAGCAACTTACAGCCAATGTATCAAACTATCTGATGCTTTCTGTTTACAAAACATTCAGAACACTGTACTCTGCTAATAAAGATAATCATCAGAGTATGTTTTCTGTAAATAAAGGAATTTATCAGGGATACTGCGATGCATATATGAGTCGATGTTTTGCAAAAATACAGTATGCATTATCTGAGGAAGGCTCTATGGAAACTCCTCAAAGCATTACAGAAACAGAATATTCATCAGAAATATTATCGCAGGAATATTCAAAACAGTCAAGTTCATTATTTAATCTTATTCAACACGCCGAAAGCAAAATCAAATCAAAATCTAAAAAATCATAAAAAAGAAGCACTTTTGAAGATATTTTCAGAAGTGCTTCTTAATTTTTAGTTTGCAGCCTCAGTATTCCTCTTTGCAGGATCAGTACCTTTGCTTATAATAATTTCAACATCAGCACCAATATCAACTTCATCACCGGCTTCTGCTTCACCGCCATAACCGATTACGAGTCCAGTCTCTACATCTTCGCTGTATTCGGAATTCTGAGGATTGAAATAAACGTTAAAGCCCATATTATCAAGTGTATTTATGACGCTTTCTAAAGATTTACCTTTTACAGCAGGTAAATCAACAGTGCGTGGGCCTTTGCTTACTTTAAAAACAACAACTAAGCCTTTTTCAGAATCAAGACCTGTATCTTTACCAAAATACTGATACATAATCTCGCCTTCGTCATACTCGTCACTGTATCCGTCATTTTCGCTATCATAAACAGCCTTATACACAGTTATGCCTTTTGCATTAAGTTCAGCCTTAACATCTTCATAATTTTGGCCGACTCTGTCACCTAAAATTTCCCCATCCCAATCGTCATTTTCAATATTAACCTGAGTTGGTTCTGTAAAAACATTGGAATCCTGTGTGAGATTTTCAACAGGTTCCTTAACAGACTCATCAACAATCATCATACCAATCCACAAAAACAGCAGTGTGGCAACAACAGTTACGATTATGCCAACAGATACAGGCGACATTCCATACTTTTTCTTAGGAGCTTTTACGGAATTAGCCATGCTTGCGGTACGGCTGATTTCCTCCTGTATAGCTTTAACGGTAGGTGCAACAGAAAGCTGAGAACGAAGATCACCAAAATCGATAATTCTCTCTTCACGCTTAACTTGTAAACCGTTAGCAAGAGCGGTTACAACGTGAGGCGGTAATCTTTTTACTGTGCTGGTGCTCATAAGAAGTGCACCATCGTCGATTCTTTCGGTAGCGTTTGCAGGCAAAGCACCTGTTAAAGCATAGAAAAGAGTAGCTGTAAATCCATAAATATCGGTAATATTGTCAATAGGAAAAGATTTTTCGTACTGTTCAGGAGCAGCACATCCTGTAAACAGCTGAGACTTCAGAGGAGTACCTCTTCTGCGTTCATTCACAGTAGCAAAACCGAGAAGCAAAGCTTTACCCGAAGTCGTGATATATATGTTGGTAGGAGAAATTGCATAGTGACCATAGCCAACCTTATGCAAAGCCTCCAAGAGAGATATAATGGGCATAAAGAGAGGACGGGCTACCTCCCACTCCAGCTGACCATTATTTCTCGTTACATACTCTTCAAAAGTTATAAGGTCTTCATATTCTTCAACTACATAGCAGGTGTTGTTTGCTCTGAAAATATCAAGGATAACATTCATAGCAGACATATCGCGAAGTGTTGAAAGAAAACTGAAATACTGCTCGAAATCAGATAAAAGTCTATGATACTCGTCTTGTTTTGATGGGTCAACAATTAATTTAACAGTACCCTCTGCACGAGTAAAAAAACCTGCAGGCAAAAACTCACGAATAAGCACAGGCTTGGATGTTTCTCTATCAAAACCTATATAAAGAGTGCTCTCACCATTTGTTTCCATATCTTTGCCCACAACATAACGCTTATCCAAAACTGCGCCATAAGGCAGAAAAGGTGCCGACTGAGTCTGGGCATTATTAAATCCGCAATCGGGACAAATTATCTCGCTACCAATTTCGTGCATACAACCTATACACAGCGACATATAATCATCTCCTGTCAAGATATACTTATAAGCATACTATTAGACTTAATATATTATATCACTACTCAAAGCAAGAATTCAAGGGTATTCCCTGTTACACTATTTACAGTTTTGTTATTTACACATACTATAATTATTTATACTCCTTCAAAAACAAAACACCCCATAAGCATAAACTTATGGAGTGTTACTTACATTATTGAGTTAAGAGAATGTATAAATACGCTCTATTCCCAGATAACATCATAAACATAATCGTACAAACATTCATTAGGAACTAAAGTCATGCCGTCTTTTTCCGGCATAGGAACATATTCTGTTCTATAATGACTGAAATTAACACTTATGTATGTTGCGTCTGCGGGAATCAAAGCGACATAACCGCCTTTGAGATAATCAAACTCAGCAGTAACTCCGGGATAATCAACCATATCCCCTGCTTCGTATTGATAATATTGGAAGTTAAAGCTCCAATCTCCATGCCACTTCAAACCTTTTTTAGCGTAAACCATATAATAAAGTCTGACATCTGTTGTCTTTTCGATATCCAACCCTGTATCCATGCCTGCAACAAATTTCTGAATTGCAGTAGCATCCTTAACATTAACAGCATCGTTTTTGTCCACATCACCCAGAGCTTTGCTGCTATCATTCATTTTTTCCAGGTCTGCAAGATATTTCTGAATAAGTGTTGCATCCTTTACATTTACCTTACCGCTTAAATCAGTGTCACCTGATTTACCAAAACATTCATCGAAGTTCTCGGTTTCATCAGAAGATGTAACAAAAGGAATATTGTTTGCCTGTGCATATTCCTCAGCAGCAGTGCCGATTTCTCCTTCAAGAACGAAATCATTATAAAGTCTGTAAGCAATTAAATAATCACGAGAGAAATAATCATAGTATGTATATTTCTCATATCCAAAAGCATATTCGTCAATCGAAGTAACCGATTCCGGAACATAAATTTCCTTTATATTCTCGCAGTTAATAAAAGCGTTGTCGCCGATATGTGTAACAGTTTCAGGAATATTAACAGACGTCAGGCTGGTGCATCGTGCAAAAGCATAACTTCCAATATCTGTAACTCCATCCTCAATTATAACATCTGCAAGGCTGCTGCATCCTGAAAACAGAGAATCAGGTACAACACCCATTTCTTTGTAAACTATTCCTTTTTCAAGTGCAGCACCTGTCAGGTAACTGAGTCCGTAAATATAATTTCTTGGATAAATAAGCTCTTTGATAGCAATACCTGTATCTGCAAAAACTCTCTCAGCAACACAGGTTGTATCTTCTCTTAAAACAAGAGTATCGCCTACATCTTTGTTAATGGCAACGATGTTAGTGCCAATATACAATACCCCATTATCCCAATTATCAGGATTTTTGTAATATTCAGTTTTCTTAAAATAATTCGGTTCACCTAAATCGGTAATGGTAGAAGGCAAATTGATTTCTTCTGCAACAGAAAAAAAAGAAAGAACATAGGGGTCAATCTTTGAAACAGTATCAGGTACAGTCAGTGACTTTGCAATTTCGCCACCTTTAAAACGCTGATTATGTGCTCCGAGTCTTGTTACTTTGTAACCATCTACTTCCTCGGGTATCACTGCATCTATTGTACCTTCGGGGATTCCGCATATAATGGCTGTACCATCGTTTATGATACGATAAAGATAGCCATCCTCAGAGGTAAATGCTTCTTTAGTGGTATCGTCATACCAATACTCGTAAGCAGATACAGGCATTACGGAAAACGCAAAGCAGGATACAATAATCATAATCACCAATATCATAGATAAAATCTTCTTCATACAAATACCTCCTTGTATTTCTATAAATAAATTCTAACGCATTAGACGTAGATTGTCAACAAAAAAGTACCTGAAAATACATTAATTAACAGGTACTTTTTTCTGTATTAATCATTGTGAAATGGGTGTAGCATAGCACCGCAAATAAATTAATTTGCTATTTCATAAAATCATACAAGAACAAAACTAATTATATGGAATATCTAAAATTTTGTTTATACGAGCGGTACCGTTAAATCTTTCCATAGCATTTACATATCCGGGCTCATCCGAGTCGTACCTAGTACCCCCCAATACTATATTATTTGTTTCAAAAATTTTAATAGGTTTAGTGGGGTCAACTCCTTTTGGATAAGGATTATTAACAACACCATCTAAGAGATCATAGTTATCGCCCTTGCGTACCATAGGAGTTGAATTTAATTCAGGCCGAGGTACTATCAAAGGCTCATATTCAAATTCATATTCATACTCATTATCATAGTTTTCTTCATAATATGAATCTTCTGTAAAGTTATCTTCCTCATAGGGTTCCGGAATTGGCTCGGTAGGAATAACTTCAGGTTCGGTTACAAGTTCGGTCACGGGCACCGTTGCTGGCTGTGAAAAAGACTCTACTGGCACTTCGGTTGCGGGAACTGTTGTAACCTCTTGCACATCAGAAATAGTATTATTTTTAACCTCATTATCCAGCACAGTTACTTTTTCAGAAAATTCCTCTGTAACAGCAGATACCGGATTTGTAAGCAAACAAACAGAAAGAATCAAAATAAACACCATGCCAAAAACTGCAACTGCTACTGCGGGTCTTTTGTATTTAATGGTCTTTTTAATTCTTACATCTACCCCTATTTCGCCAAATGAAAGAGGAGTTGCAGAAAACAATCCCGATGAGTTCCTACATTCAAGTAAAGCCATAGCATAATTCTTTTTCATCTTTAGGCTGTAATTCTTTATAACCTTTTCGTCACAAGCAACTTCCACATCTCTGCAAAACAACACATAAGACACCCACATCAACGGATTGAACCAATGCAGACAAAGAAGAGCAAATCCTAATGGCTTCCATATATGGTCAAATCTTTTAATATGAGCCTGCTCGTGAAGAATTACCTGTTTTCTTGTTTTTTTCTCTAAATTAAAAGGAATATAAATCTGTGGCCTCAAAACACCCATCACAAAGGGTGATGTTACCTTCTCGGATTGGCGGATATTATCACTAAATAACACTGCATCTCTGAAACAAAATCTGAGCCTGATGTAAGAAAAGATTCCGTAAGATGCTATGAGAAAAATACCAACTTCCCATATATAAAGAAATATTGATAAATACTCTGAACGATCAGATTCCAAGGTATCAGAATTCACCGAAGGATAAGTGGCGGAAAGATCATCTGATACTTGTGAGTTTTGATATAATTGTGAAAGTTGTGTAGACTGTGTAGGTTGATTTACAACAACAGTTTCCTCTGTATAATAAACCTCTTCACTTTCAAAACACGGTACAATTGACAAGTTACTCTCGGGCAACACAGGACAAATGAGTCTGAGCGCAACAATACCCCACAAAACACAAGTGATCCACCTAGGTGCACTTTTCAAACAAAAACGTGCAATAATTATAATAACAACTGCAAATGTCGCTATAACACTTGTTCTTAAAATACCCAAAAAAACGCTAAGCATTATTTGCCTGCACTTTCTATAATATGACGCAACGCCTCTGCATCCTCTTTTTTAAGTTTATTACATTTAGAAAAAGCAGCAATAAATGCAGGCAATGAACCCTCAAACTTCTTCTCCATCATTTGCTTATATTCAGAAATCTGTGCCTGTTCCTTTGAAATAACGGATGTCACAACAGATTTCTCGTTCTTAAGAACTCCACGGTCACAAAGGCGCTTGATAACTGTATATGTGGTAGTTCTTGACCAACCCAGTCTTTCTTTACAAATTTCTGCAAGTCTTGCACATTTGATGGGTTCAACCTCCCAAAGCACAAGACAAAATCTGTATTCACTATCGAAAATCGCAGGTACTTTCATTTTTAACCTCCTGAATATTTTATATATGTTTTTTCTATAAACATAGTCTAACATATTAAAATTATTGCTGTCAATGTTTTGGTATATGAGATAGTTAACATTATTAATGAAGATGGATATTAACATAAAGGCAAAGACATTCCAAACAAATAGAAAAACCTTGAAATCCGTTTTAGATACAGATTTCAAGGTTTTCGTTCGTAGTGGAGACGATGGGAATCGAACCTGCGGCCTCTTGAATGGCATTCTCGTTAATAAGACACAATCAAGAAAAAATAGCGGAAAATACGGAAATTCAGCAACAAATACTATTAAAACAATTCTATATCTTCCCTATTTTACTATAAAAGTTTTTCTGTTACACCACAATTACACCAAGCGAAAGCTATGTCATCGTCATTTTTCCCACCTGTAAAAGAAAGTAAACCATTATCTATTTTATGCTTTAGTTTTTCTTCTGTATATGTTATTATATATGTATTATATTATACATATTAAAATAGCATTCAAAACAACATAAAGGATGATTCTATGGCACGGGATATTAGCACTCAAACAGTAAAAAAGGTGATTGACGCTCACAAATCAATATTAAGAAACATAGAGGCTCTGTATCTTTATGCTGAAAAATGCAGAAGTGACATCTCTGCTTTTGCGCAGGAAGTAATAAGGTACGACACACAGGAAGCTCTGAAAAACATTCCTGTCGAGGAGCTTAACCGCGAAAAAAGCGGATTCCGTATAAAGACACTTAGGGATAACGGATACAGTTCTATTGCTGATATTGAAAAAGTGGCTCCCTCGACTCTTTCCAGAATAAGCGGAATAAGTCCGGAAGCAGCAATTGCCATAAAACGTGCAAGTGCTGATATTGCAAAGCTCTCCGCTCAGAGTGTTCACCTCAAACTTAGCCAAGACAATAAAACGCCTGCTGCCACAAACCTTGTTGATGCAATCTCAAAGTATATAAATCTGAAGCCTGTATCGGAAGCATGTAATCAGCTTACAAATATCAAAAAACAGATTGAGGTAAATATAAAAAACGCCTCTCCCCTTTCCTCAGGTTTCAAGTGGTTATTTGCTTCAAAATCCAAGAAAACCAAAGCCACAGAGGCTTACGAATTTCTCAGATCACTTTCAGAAGGCACATATGGCACTCAAGCTCAAACCAGTATCAATAAGTATAACAGTATCAAAACACAATCAAAAGAACTCTCCTGGTCTCATTTCAGAGACAACTCTGTATCCTTTTTTAATGTTCTTGAAGATATTGCACCTGATCTTCTGCAAAAAGACACAACGGTTTACGGACTACCCGAAGACCTTGCTAAAGCAATCGCGGAGGAGCCTTTTTATTCTGAAGGTCTTAAATGTACCCTCAGACGCTATCAGGAATGGGGTGTCAAGTACACACTTCATCAGAAAAGGGTTTTACTCGGTGACGAGATGGGTCTGGGAAAAACAGTTCAAGCTATTGCGGTTATGGTTTCTCTACGCAACTGCGGCGGCAATCACTTTGTTGTAGTTTGTCCTGCAAGCGTTATTACCAACTGGTGCAGGGAAATTCAGAAAATGAGCGACTTGCCTGTTACAAAAGTCCATGGTGCCGACAGAGCTTCCGCTTTGCAGTACTGGAAAGAAAACGGCGGTGTTGCTATTACCACTTATGAAACCACCGAACATTTCGCATTAGGAGAAAAATTCAAATTCGCAATGCTTGTTGTTGACGAGGCACACTACATAAAAAATCCGAATGCACAGCGAAGCAAAAACGTAAGAAAGATCTGCAACCACGCAAAGAACATAATGTTCATGACAGGTACTGCTCTTGAAAACAAAGTATCTGAAATGGTTACTCTGATGGAAATACTCAACCCTGTCGTTTCTCAAAGCGTAAAGGGCATGGAATTCCTATCTTCTGCACCTGAATTCAGAGAAAAGGTTGCTCCTGTATATTACCGCCGACGCCGCGTAGATGTTCTTACCGAACTTCCTGATCTTATTGAAAACATCGATTGGTGCACTTTGGGTAAAGAGGAAGAAAAGCGATACAACGAAGCCGTTCTTTCAGGTAATTTTGCAGCCGCAAGAAGAGTCTCGTGGAATGTAGATAACCTAAATCACTCATCCAAGGCAAACAGACTTCTTGAGATTGTGGAGGATGCAAAGGAAGACGGCAGAAAGGTTATCGTATTCTCTTTCTTCCTTGACACTATTTCCAAAGTAACATCTTTATTGGGTGATTGCTGTACGGAGCCCATCAACGGCTCTGTCACACCTCAAAGACGACAGGAAATAATCGATGAATATAACAACGCTCCCGCAGGAGCGGTACTTGCAGCGCAGATTCAATCAGGCGGCACAGGACTTAACATACAAAGTGCAAGCGTTGTTATCCTCTGCGAGCCGCAGTTCAAACCTTCTATTGAAAACCAGGCAATATCCAGAGCATATCGCATGGGACAAACAAGAAACGTGCTTGTACACAGGCTTCTCTGCGACGAAACCGTTGACGAAAGAATATCAGAACTCCTAAAAACAAAGCAGGAAATCTTTGATGCTTTTGCCGACGAATCCGCTGTAGGAACCGAGAGTCTTGAACTTGACGAAAAGACCTTCGGAAGTATTATGGAAGAAGAAAAAAATCGAATCCAGAGCAAAACTGCCATAAATTAACAAAAGCACATACAAAAAGCCTATGAATCATTAGTTTGATTCATAGGCTTTTGTTATGTTATTAAACCGATATCTTGAAAAAATCAGAGAGCTGATGTGTCAATAGAGAACTCAAGCTTCTCGGGGATTGTGTTGTAGAGGTCCTGGATTGTTACATCAACAACACCATCTACATAATCGAGTGTGTAGAACATCTCGATAGACTCACCGGGAGCAATCTTTTTGGCGTAATCAAGGAAGCCTTCGGGACGATCTTCTTCCAGATAGTCCATCTCCTGAACTGTCTCGCCGTTACACTTTGCTGTGAGATAAAGTGTTTTGTAAGCGGAAGTCTCTTCTGTGCTGTTGTTTGTAAACTTGCAATAAACAAGGATAGTCTCGCCGTTCTCAAAAGGAGCATACTTCTCTGCTCTGAGGTACTCGATTGTAACATCACCAACTGCTACGGGCTCGGGAGCTGCTTCTGTTGGAGCTTCTGTAGGAGCAGCTGTTGTTGCTTCTGTTGCAGGAGCATCGGTTGTGTTTGTGTCGCTATCGCCACCGCAAGCTGCAAGTGAGAACATCATAAGTACTGCCATAAAGAGTGCGAGGATTGATTTGATTTTCATAAAAATCACCTTTCATTTTTAAATATTCATTAAACTGATGTAAAACAAGATCAGTTTAATATAGATATATTATAAATGAAACACATAAAAAGTCCCCACCCCTATGGGCATTTAGGGGTGGGAAAATCAAAATAATTTTATAAAAACGGGTGGGAAATGGTGTGGGAATCTAAAATATCATCCCTATTCCCCATATATTGTTTTAGATTTCTTTGCCGATTGCAAAACCTGTATCCATTCCTGCGATGTGTTTCTGAATTGCAGTTGCGTCTTTGATATTGACATTACTGTTACTGTCAACATCAGCGAGTTTCATACCTGTTTCAGAGAGTGTGATAAGACTTGCTACGTGCTTCTGGATGGCTGTTGCATCCTTGATGTTTACCTTGCCGTCGCAATCCGCATCACCAAGCAGAGATTTAACCTCCGGGTCTGTGGGGTTCTCAGGATTAGTAGGTTTCTCAGGTTCTGTAGGAGTTGAAGGCTCTGTAGGAGTTGAAGGTTCTGTGGGAGTTGAAGGCTCTGTAGGAGTTGAAGGTTCTGTGGGCTTTTCGGGCTCGGGAATTGTAGCCTTATCCACATAAAAATCATAGCCGAGAATATAGAAATCGTAACCTACAACCTCATCACCGTCATAATCAGCATAGACTGAGTAATACAAAATACCGTTTTCGGTCATAGCATAGCCTTCGTATTCACCAAAGCCATAATCATAAACATCAACTGTTTCAAGGGTAAGAGTTTCTTTGTCGCCGTTTTTATACTCAACATTCAGAACTGCACCATCGCCGTTTGCTGACATCTTTTCGGCAGTGATGTTTTCTACCTCTCTTGCAGCACTATAGTTAAGTCCATAATAATCTTCTTTTTCACCAAGACAGGTTACAGAGCTGTAGTAGGTTTCCTCATTGTAATCATAATGGTCATAGATATAAAGAGTGTTTTCTCCAAACTTTACAGCATATTTAAAAACACCATCAAGGACATACTCGACATTTTCTTCGGTGAGGGTTACTGTCTCTGATGTGCCGTCGTTAAATGTAACTTTAATCTCCATACCATAAAGCAAAGGATAGTACATATCCTCGAAATCTATCCTGTCGGGAGATTTTGTAACCTCGATGTCTGCTATGGGGCTATCTACAACATTAACATTATATTTTATATTGTAGCCCTTGTAATTAAGATTAACCTCATAAACACCTGCAGCTGTACACTTAATACGCTCGACAGAGTAAATATAGTCATCAATCATTCCGCTACTCTTATCAAAATCTGCGTCTGTGTAGGTCTTCTTTGTGCCGTCAAGATATTCTACGGTAAAGTTCAGACCTGTAAAATCAATGGGACGGAACTTAAATGTTTCTCCATCCATTTCGCCACACTCAATATCACCGAATACGTACTCACGTGTCGGAACAGAGTCAACGGTTACATTTGCAAAAGGAACAGCAAGAATAGTTACAGGAATATCTACCGTTGCACCAAGCAGGCTGAGTGTAATAAAATTATCACTGCCAACTACCCAGGGTGTATTTGACTGGTCGTCGAAAAATTTTATGAATGTACCCAGAATTTTGTTCTGGAAATCGAATATTTCATTTGTTCCGTCTTTGTAATATACAGTTACCTCTGCATTATCGGGGAAGTTGTAATAGTAAACATACTGTCCACTATTCTCATCGTAATATCCGCCTGTACCCTCATAATACTCAAAGGGTGTACCCGAATACTCGAAGTAATCCACGGGATTCTCAATAGTCTCAAAGAAGTATCTTGTGAATGCATCGTCACAGGTAATATCAACATATAAGTGACCTAATCCATCATCGTTTTCCGATATATCAACCTCAGAGCCTGCAACACTTCCGCCTTCGTCATAGCTCCAATCTACTTTAGTGCCGTCAGTAAGAGTAAATTCAAGTTCCATACCGTCACAATTGAAAGTATCATACTCATATCCTTCAACTACAGTAGTAAGGTCAGGCTCTTTTGTGATAGTCACTGACTCCACAGATATAGCTTCAGAAACATATAAATCAAACTTTGCAGTTTTGCCATCTTCAAGACCATAAGCATATACCTCAAGGTAATATGTATAGCCTTCATAAAGCATAATTTTCAGCTCGAAATTCGTACCTTCGTAAGTATCGTCTGCAGATTCCAGTACAGAGTAGTTGGAGTTGTAGAGATCTGCGTAGGTATCGTATTCTCCTGTTGTGTAGAACTTGTACCAACCATCTTCCTCGGGGGTGAAGGCAACTGTTTCACCATCTTCGCCAATCCACATATTATAGGGCTCAGAGGTGGAAATTTCATATTCATCACCGCCTGCGCTGACTGAAGCCATAGGCAGAGTGGTTATGAGCATAACTATTGCTATAATCAGACTCATAATTTTTCTGAATTTTTTCATGGATATTCCTCCTTTTTTGTATCTGATACTATCAGAGCATCAGACAAATTACTGTTTTTGATCAATCTGGCTTTGTAACAGTCAAATCTTCATACCTTCAAAGCGAAAGTGACTTCTTCAGGCTCCATTGTGGGATATGTATAGCTGAGAGTAACCTTTGCCTCGCCGGGCTTTAAGTCTCCAAAGTATATATCAGCTCTATTATCCCGCATACCACATTCGACCCTCGAAGTTTACTTTGTGTATGTATATATTTTCACTATATCCGAAGGCTCTTAATATATCAGAATTTCAAATTATTGTCAAATTTCCTTGCCGATTTCAAAGCCTGTATCCATACCTGCGATATGCTTTTGGATAGCGGTTGCATCCTTGATATTGACTGTGGTATTACTGTCAACATCAGCAAGTTTCACACCTGTTTCAGAGAGTGTGATAAGACCTGCTACGTGCTTCTGGATAGCGGTTGCATCCTTGATGTTAACAGCAGCGTCTTCGTTTGCATCGCCAAGAATACCTATAACAGAAGGTTTGTTGGGGTCTGCCTCACAGGGAGCAAACTCTAAAGCAATCTCCAATAAGAACTCATCATGTGAACCGTAAGACATAGCAGCCTTTCGATCAATGTAACCTACTGCTTCGTTGTATCCGTCAACCATAAGGAAAGTATATCCTGCGCCTGCCTCTACAGCAACAACAACTCTGTATATTCTTCCCTCTACAAAAGGTGAGTTCTCAGGAAGAGCAACGTGAGTACCCTCAGTAAAGTCGTACCATTTAACCTCTGCTACCTCACAACCGGGGGTGGTAGAGAAAGCATCTGTATCGGGAAGGTTGCCTGCCACAGGTGCTTCGATATCGTAAATTTCAAACTCGCTTATAATACGGGAGGGGTCTTTCTCTACAGGAGCGAATACATATCCGAGTTGCAACCATGTATCATCATCCGATGTAGCTGCTATTGACTTGATGCCGTTTATGTAACCTGATGCTTCATTGAAGCCATCTACCATCAGGAATGTATAATTACCCTCAGTCTCAACCATTACATTGACTCTGTAACTGTGACCTTCAACAAAGGTATCATCTTCACCCATCAGCACATAACCGCCATCTGTAACATCGTACCATTTAACCCCTGAAACATTACAGCCTTGTGTGGTGCAAAACGCATCATAGTTCGGAGTTCTGCCTGTGTATGGAACATCAACTTCGATAACATCAACCTCAGATATAACTCTTGACTCAGGAATTGTATACTTCATAGTGATTATTGCAGAAGTTTCAGCACCGGGAAGTACAACCTCTGCCTGCTCAGAGTCTATGTATGCAATAATATCAACACAGTCATCCTCGTCAAGTCTGAACTTGTAGCCGTCATTTACTCTGAGCCATACCTGAAGCTCATAGGTGTGACCTGCTTTAAATGTATCGGTTTCTTTCATTGTCACAGGATGGCCTGACTGCTTATTGTCTGTCCAGTAAACAGCATTGATATAATATGCATCAGATACAAAAGGAGTAAGGTCGAAATCGGGATTTTCACCAACTGAGGGCACTGTAAGGTTTCTTATCTCTACCTTGCTGACTTCTGTGAATTTTTCGCCGAAAACACAAGTTACAAGCAGATAATGATTGAGGTCTTCACCTGAGAAACCAACCTCTGCAACTTTTCCGTTTACTTTTACCTGAACATCGGACTTGTTACCATTGGTAGAAAAATAGAAATCTCCTGTGGTTTTAATAACAACATATACTTCGTAGTTTCCGTTCTCTGCGAATTTGTCGGAGGGGTCAAGGAAAACGTAATTGTCGCAGTCGTACCAGGCAACACCCTCAATGTAATGAGGAGATGCCATTGTGCCGATTTCTACTGAATTTCTGTCAGTTTTTGCAGAGAAGTCGGGACGCTCACCTGCCTGAGGCTCGGTAACGGTCAGATTTACATACTCTACCTCCATACTATAATCAGAGGGTTCAAAGGTATATTTGATACCGGCTGTGTTCTTTTTTGTATAATTAGGTATGATTATTGACTCGTTTCCGTTTATATAAGCTTTTAAGTTATCTGTATCAAACTCATAACCATCATTGGTTTCCAACAAAATAACCAATGTATAAATATGACCTTTAACAAAAGCTTCGTTGGGAGCCACATCTCTTTTCAGTGTTTCGTCATACCACCAGCAACCGTCAACTACATCAGAATCATTTGTAATGCTGTCTGTGTTAAAAGTATACCTGGAGTCTCTGATAGTAAAGTCGTAGTCGGGATAATATTCTGCATAAGGAGTCTGAACATCGTAAAGCCAGATTTCCTTAACCTTATTTGCATCTGCGTTACTTGCAGCAGATACCCCGAAAGGCATAACTGACAAAACCATCAGCATACAAAGAACTAAACTTAAAATTCTCTTTTTCATAGTTATCTCTCCTTTATTTTCACACAGGTTGACCTATTGCAAAGCCTGTGTCCATTCCTGCGATATGTTTCTGAATAGCAGTTGCGTCCTTAACATTGACATTGCCGTTTGCATCAACATCTGCAAGAACTGCTCCTGTTTCTGTAAGTGTGATAAGTCCTGCAACGTGCTTCTGTATTGCGGTAGCGTCCTTAACATTGACCTTAGTATCACAATCCGCATCACCTAATATTCCTGTGGGTGTGGGGTTATCAGGATTGGAGGGAGTGGTAGAGTTAGACGAATCCGGTTCTGTGGGAGTCGAGGGCTGTGTGGAATTACCTTTATCTTCAACTTTAAAGGCAACCAAAAGCTCTGCGGATATAGCTGAACCCGGCAGGATCACTTCCGCCTCTTTTGAACCAACTACAGCGGCAATATCAATCCAATTATCCGAATCAGTTTTAAATTTATAGTACTCGTTGGCTCTTATCCAGACTTCGAGTTCATAGGTGTGTCCTGCCACAAAGGTATCTGTTTCTTTCATAGAAACTCTGTTTTTAGAATCAGTAACATCTGTCCAATAGACACCATTTATAAAGAAGCTGTCATCTGTCGGAGTTAAGTCGAAGTCAGGGTTTGCACCTTCTGTAGGCGTCTCTAAACCTGCAACCTCAACAAAGGTGACTGTTTCTGCGGTTTTGAGAGGTTCGTAACAAATCCTCACCATATCCTCATAAGTTGTAAGGTCAGAGTTTGTAACAACACAGCGGATAATATAGCTTCCGCTTTCTTCGGGACGTTCATCAAACTTCCACTGACTTATATTTTGATAATCGCCAAGATGTATCCACTCAGTTTCTTCGCCATAGTATGAAGATTCCTCAACCATATACCAGTTGATATATTTATGGTCTTTTGTGCGGTTCTCCAGTTTAATAAGCGGAGACTCCGCTTCGGTTTCACTTACTAAGATTGTATCTATACGCTCTTCAACTTCATCAAACTGTTCTTTGAAAATTTTATGCACAGATTCATCGTAGCTGTTAACTACAGCTTTATTGCACATACCAACAAGTCGGTAATAATAATCAAGCCCTTCTGACATAATCACAGGTGGTGCGGTTACCTCGTAATAACCGCCTGTGTAATCGTCAATGGTTTCGGAAAATAGTTTCTTTGAAACACCGGAGAGGAATCTCTGATCAGAATTATTTAAGCATTTTGCAAGTACTGTACCTTCAGCTACAATTACTCTTCCCCAGCCGTTGTTGCAATAAGCAAAACTTGCCTGTTCGCCGGTTTTGCCACCATAACAAATATAAAAATTACCGCCAAGAACATATACTGTTGGATGCAGTGCACCATTGGGATATTCTTTGCCGTAGTTCAGATAATTTCCAAAAGAACTGGCTTCGATACTCTGATATTTACCGTAAAAGTCGCCACCAAAAATATTAACATGAGGAGTGTCGTAAAGATAAGCATCGTGACCGACGGAAATAGTATCTCCACCCCAGGCTGTGCTTGAATCAAAGGTGCCGTCATAGATATTTGTATATCCACTTGTGGTGCGGACAACGCTGCAGTCACCTTGCTCATATGGAGATAAAATCTCGTAATAACCATTGAAGATTTCAAGTTCGCCGCCCTCGTTTAAGAAAACCGCTTTATTATAATCAGCATAGCCTTCAGAAAAAGTGCAGTAACCTGTTTCGGATTCAGAAGTATCCTTGATGATCATTTTGCCGTCAGACTTAATACGGAACAATGTGCAATCGTTACCCTGAGTAGTTCTCTTAATACCACACCCGTTAAGGTCAAGATTAAAACAAGAACCCGCAGATATAACAACTTCCAAGTCGTTTAAGTTATCCTCTTGCACGATGTCATTTTTGAGGATATATCTACAATCCGCCTGTGCCTTTGAAGCGTGATTTTTGAGTTGTTCGTAAGTTTCGATATAATATACCGAATTTTCTCCAACCTCTGACATACCCCCTTCTTTTGCAGTAACAATAAAGGGTATCGAAGTTATAAATACAGTGAAAATCAGCAGCATGCAGACTATTCTATTTAACTTCAAATTAATCACTCCTTATATTTCCTTTCCTATGTCAAAACCTGTGTCCATACCTGCGATATGTTTCTGGATTGCTGTTGCATCCTTGATATTGACTGTGGTATTACTGTCAACATCAGCAAGTATCTCCCCTGTTTTTGTAAGTGTGATTAGCCCTGCAACGTGCTTCTGGATAGCGGTTGCATCCTTGATGTTTACCTTGCCGTCGCAATCCGCATCACCGAGAATGCCTGCTACAACAGCGCCCTTTTCAATTACAAGATTATCACTCTCGAGAGAATTATCGCCATAAAAAACCTCAACATATAGCGAGTTATCTGCATAACCCTCAGGGATATCAAATCTTACATTTGTAGCATCATCAATTTTTGAGCCGTTCAAGAACCACTGACATTTTACATAGTCATTCAGATAAGCTTCCATAAACTCATCAGAAAGCTCTGCCATTTTCTCAAGATCCACCTCGAGAAATTTTCCTTCCTGAGCTTTACTGTCTGTTGTAAATATAACTTCGAGGTTATTCACTTCAGCGACTGTGAACCTTACTGTAACATACGCTCTATCTTCAGAGTAGACTGAAGAAACAATACCCTGATAGCCGTTGATAAAGCCTTTGATATCCGCTTTATTCTCAGGGAATGTATATTCATCCAAAGCATCAAAACGCACAGCACACTCGTATGTCTTGCCTGCCTCAAAAGTCATGCCGTCGGGCATAATGTAATAATCTTCATATCTTTCATCGTAATAAGACCAATCAACATCGGTTGTATCATAGCCCTCACCTGCAGGAGTTACTGTGTTGTCAGGTAATGCACCTGCAACAGGAGCAGTTACATTGGCTTTGAGTGTGTTAACATCATAAAGAACGATAGGAATATTGTATATATGAGTCTTTGATGTAACAAATTCATCTCCATTATAAAGAGAAATATTGAACCACACCTGATAATCACCTATACGTTCAACATAATCCATAAGATTGAAGGTTTTACCGGAGTTGAGGGTCTTTATTGTACCTTGATTATTGTAATTTATGTAAACTTTAGATTTCACACTAAAGCCTTTATCAGATAAAGCTGTAGAAATAAAAGGAGTAAATCCAAAATTAAGAGTCTGTGTGCCAATAGCGGTTGCAGGAAGATCTGTATAATTATCTTTCATATCCTCTGCACTGACAGCAGGATTCATAGTAGCAAATCCAAAAGAACCCGAACTCATCGGATTAACAGTAACCTTCATAATGCATTTATTTGATTTTTTAAGTGAAGAGCCTTTATAAAGATTTATAGTTCTCTCAACTGTATAATCACCGCCTGTGAGATTACCTAAGTTGAGTTTTACACCCTGACCCTTTGTGCCGGACTTGATATCATAAGTCTCCACAAAACCGTCGCTATCTTTTACAACAAGTTTTTCTTCGATAGTATAGCCATTATCAGCAAAAACTTTGGGAAGATCCTTAGCTTTGAAACTTATGATAAAGTCCTCAAGAGAATTTATAGTTCCTAAATCATACTCTGTCTCATTGTATTTAATTTCGGGAGTCTGCTCTTTATAATCGGGTCTGAACACAGTTATTTCAGTATAAACGAAAATGCCATCATCGGTAACATCGTTGCTGTTATGTGCCATACAAATGGCGTTTTGGCCTAAAATATGTATTCCACCTGTTTCAGAAGTGGAATAATTGGAAACGCCTTCTTTAAAGTGTCCACCCCAGAATATTGCTTCTCCGTATTCGCCCAATGAACTTACGTCCTTCTTAAATTCACCACCGAATGTATACAAGTAACCGTAATTATAAATTCTGCTTTCAAATGTGCCATCGTAAACATAAAGCTGGGTAGCTTTTGTTACTAAAACATCAGAGGCGATATTGCCTCCGTATACTAACATTTTACTTCCGCCGTTTATTGCGATCTGGTCGCCCAGAAAGTTGCCGCCATATACACGTACAATACCATAACCGGACAGATTAATTGGACAACCACTGTTATCAGGACACTCATAAGTAACTGTACCATGGGTTTCAAGAGTTCCTTCAACACAGAACATAGCCCATAACTGAGTCCCTTTCTGAAGGAACTTACCACTACCCTTAATTTTCAGTGAATGACCTTTTGTAATATTGAAGCCATAACTCTTAACATCAGCAGTAATAGTTTTGCCGTTCATATCAAGAGTAATATCAGATTCAACATAAACACTACTTGTAAGGGAAATGTCCTGACCGAGTTTTACATGCATATTCTTATCGCTGTGAAACAAGCTATACAAATCGTTTGCTGTGTTTATAATGTAAGGATCTTTTTCTGTACCTGAACCTGTAAATCCTGTCTGGGCAACAGATTCATTTGCAGCAGAAAAAGTCACAACTGTAGCCGGAATAGCAGAAATCACCATCAACACAGCCAAAACAAAACTTAAGAATCTTTTACTCTTCATAAAACAACCTCCTAGAAGTTAACTAAAGATTATAAAAACCTTCCCGAAACAGACAAATAAAATACTTATCTGCTTCGGGAAAGGGGCGGAAAGTAAATTACCATCCGCCCACAATTGCTAAACGAAATCAACCTTTTACTTCTCCAAGAAGGATTCCAACAGCAGTACCGCTCTCAAGACCGGCAAGATACTTCTGAATTGCAGTGGCATCTTTGATAGTAATTTTGCCGTCTCTGTCTACATCTGCAAGAGTTTCGCTTTCATAAGATAAGGTTAAAATGTCTGCAAGAGCCTTCTGGATCATAGTTGCATCCTTGATAGTTACTTTGCCATCAAGATCAACATCTCCTACATAGAAATCATTGAGAGGATCCTGCTCATCATTTGATGCTTCATCTGAAGAAGTTTCATCATCAGATGATGAATTCTTAACAGGAGTACCGCAGACATCACATACTGAGTCTTCGTCATCATTTGTGTGACCGCCAAAGGAAGGGATAACATCTGTCTCTACATCAAAGCAATTCAAACAATAATGCTGTTTTTCGCCATCATTTGTACAACCGGGCTCAAGAGTTTCTTCCCACTCGGAGAATTCGTGACCCGTTGCAGGAGAAGGTCTTGTGCTTATATTATCACAATCAGGGTCGATACACTCGTATGTATAAACACCATCGACTTCACAAGTTGCTGTATCACTATCGGGATTTTCGAAATCATACTCACAGATATGAGGAGCCTCATAATGTGAGATAGTAAGGATTTCGCTGGTTACTTTTTTGGAGCCGTAGAAAACATCAACATACACTGTCTTACCGCAATATTCTTCGGTAATATCCAGATTATGGTCAGTGTATTCAGCAAGAGTAACACCATCTACATACCAACAGCAGTTGATACCATCACTAAAATATTCTTCCATAAAATTTTCTGAAAGTTCTGCCATTGCTTCAACATCAATTGCAAGTCTGCCGTTACACTGTGCTTTGGAATCCTCAGTAAAGATTACACTCAAATCAGAATCAGCGGATTCACAGATAAAATAGGCATAAAGGGTACAAACAGTATATGCCCCATTTGTATAGACCTCAACATTTTCTCCGTTTACAGTACCTGTTGCATTATCTGCAAAGCGAATTCCTTCACCATTTACCTGGAATCTTATGTCGCACTCATACATACGACCTTCAACAAATTTCTCATCGGATTTCATAGATGTACCGGAGTTATCGTCTTCGATTCTCCACCAGAAAACCTGGGTAATAGTAGCGTTTTCAACCTCATTAGGCACAACGTAATCAGGCACTTCACCCGCAACAGGTTCGGTTACAGTAGCAGTGAGTTTATCGATTAAGGTTATGCTGCCTGAATCATCTGCACTTACTGCCACACCAGAAAGAGTCACCAGACTCATGAGCATCAATACAATAAGTACAATGCTCATAATTTTATTTACGCTTCTTCTCATAAAAAATTCCTCCTAAAAGATAACTTGAAAGATTCTTTACAAAACCTCCCGAAACAGACAAACAAAAAACTTATCTGCTTTGGGAAAGGGGCGGAATTTTTCAACTCCGCCCAATTCTATTTTTTATTATGCTTTTATTTATGACACAGTCTGTCCGATAGGATATCCTGTTTCCATACCTGCAATATGCTTCTGAATTGCAGTAGCGTCTTTGATATTTACATTAGTGTTGCCGTCAACATCAGCAAGTTTCTGACCTGTCTTTGTGAGGGTAATGAGTCCTGCGATATGCTTCTGGATTGCGGTTGCATCCTTGATGTTAACCTTTGTGTCTTCATCAGCATCACCGAGGATACCGAAATTTCCCTTTGCAATTACAATGTTATCGCTTTCAATTGAATTGTCACCATATGTAACTTCTACATAAACAGACTTACCTGCATACTCAGAAAGAAGTTCTATACTTGCATCTGTTAAACCATCAATTCTTGAACCATTAAGGAACCACTGGAAAGAAACATTATCCTCAAAATACGCTTCCATAAATTCATCTGATTGTTCAACCATAGCATCAATATCTACTGTAAGCTTAGAGCCTGTCTCAGCCTTGCTATCCTCAGTAAAGATAACTGTAAGAGGATTATTTTCAGCAACCGTGAATTTAACAGTTACATAAGCACGTGTTGCAGAATAATTGGGAGAAATAACTCCTTTAATACCATTGATATATCCCGAAGCACTCTCTTTATCTACAGGAAATTCATATCCGTCCAATGTTTCAAACTTCACTGCACATTCGTAGGTCTTACCTGCTTCGAAAGCCATACCCTCAGGCATGATGTAATACTCGTCATACTGTTCATTATAGTAAGACCAGTCAACATCTGTAGTTTTGTAACCCTCACCTTCGGGTATTACATTTTCAGTCGGGAATGAACCTGCAGAGGGCTCATAAACAAGAGCACTAAGCTCATAAATATTATTATTGTTGCTTACAAAGATATTGAACACATGAGCAAGGGAATCAACTATGTTACCGTTTTTATCAACGAGTCTAAGTCCCATTCTGAGAACATATACACCCGGATCTGTATATATATTTCCAAAGTCAATGCGATTTGTGCCTTTGTCTGTTTTTTCAGGAATCTCTGTGCCGTTAAGTCCTGTAAGGCTATAAAATCTCTCTACATAGTAACCTGCATCAATAAGCTCCTGAGGTAAAGGCTTGTGATTAAAATTGTAGGGAACCCAGGACTCTGTAAGACTTTCTACATATGTAGTTTTCTCGCCTGCAGGCATAAAGGGCTGTTCTTCTGTAATTTCAAGATAGCCGATGGGCTTATCAACAGGAGAAAGCTTAAATGTATTTGTGTAGTGATTTGCAGAAATGGCGGGACCTGCTTCATAAGCATCGCAACTTACAAATACTGTTTTGCCTGCAAGGTCTGCCTGAGATAATTTTACGGGATTGATGAAATTTTCTTCGGTAAAGAACTCATAATCAGCTTTACCCTCGTTATCATTTACCCAAATGCTCCACACATAAACAATTTCGCCGTTGTAATCTACAAAATAGGGCTCGTCAAGGTTACAGTAAAGTTTAAGGCTGTCAGCTGTGCCTATGAAGTACTCATATTGAGTCTGAGCATTATCATATATTTTTGTGGCATAATGAAGCTCAAGTTCTGCATCGTAAATGCTTGAATCATTAACGGGAGCAAATTCTAAAGAAAGAGCATCTTTATAATTTTCCTTGTCAAAGGTAAGGGAAGAAATCTCAGAGAAACCCTTATACTCTTTGCCGTCGTACTTAACTGAGAGAATGTTGTAAACATCCTTGTAAGCATTTTCGGGGATATTGAAGCTACCAACTGTTGCGTAGCTTACAAGCTCTGCAAGACCCCAGTATTTTAAATGGTCTGCATACAACTCTTTGTCATAGATAACACGGATTGTGGAAGGCTTTTTAAGTTCGAACTTACCAACTCGAACTTTAAGACCGTCTGTGGTTCCGTCACCTGCAAATACGTTTGCACCCTCAAGTGCGATAAAAGAACCTCCGTTTACCGAAGCTGTACCGCCCTCGGCAATATAAACCACCTCGTCACGCTGACCCACAACTGCCTTGTTGGTCTTGGTATTCTGATATACATGAACACCTCTGCCTGAAAGCTCGCCACCGTTAACAATAAGCTTACCGCCCTCATTTACATTTGCGACTGTACCCCATGTTACCTGCTGAGCATTGCCTGACCAATCAGAATACAGTGATGCCCATACGGATTCGATTTCTTCGCCTTTGTAAATATACTCTTTACCCTGGCTTCCTGCTGTGATTTTACCTGCGTTTACAGTAAGTGTACCGTCAACGCTGAAAACATCTCTCTTGGCGTAATGGAAATAGTTTTTAGACTCTTTGAGGTGATCGCCCTTGAAAAGAATCTCACCGCCGCCCTTGGAGTCATTGATAGTAAGAGAAGATGAACCGTCAACATGGAACATGGTTTTTTCTGATTCAACAGTAACAACCTCGCCGCCAACAATCGCATTACTGGTTTTGTCCACGCATTCGATTTTGTGTCCGTTAAGGTTGATTATCTTGTTGCCATAAACCTCAAGTGTTTTATGTCCCTCGCTACCCATATCATGGGTATGGGTAATATCAGCGGTAATTGTGATTGTAACATTACCTGCTGCTTTGAGATACATCTCAAGTGCATACCATGAGTTTGCTGTGTAGTTGTAGCCGTTATCTGCTGAAGTGGTAAATGATGCCATGGGTACAATACCAATAAGCATAAGCACTGTAAGCAGAATACTGACAACTCGTTTTGTTTGCATTTTCATTATGATTCCTCCAATAAAAACATTTGTGAGAACTCCACATAAATATAAATATTTATGTGAGTCTACATTTTCACAGTTTCAATTATACCTACAAACACTAAAAAGTCCCCACCCCTTTTGGTAATTAGGGGTGGGGATTGAAACTTTTTTTATAATACTCTTTAAAAAAAGGGGTGGGAAAAGGGGTGGGAAAGCTAAAAATAAGGCGTATCTCCCCTATTCCTCACTTATTTCTTACCGAATTTTCTTTTAAAGAAACCTGCAAGCCTGCCTGCATCATCAACAGCGTTTGTCACCTTGGTGTACTCATCAAGAACACCAGCATCAGACATAGCTCGTCTGCGAGCCTGCATGGCGTCACTCTCGGCACGCATGGTCACCGAATCAGTAACGTCGTTGATTAAAGTGTCTGCAAACTGCTTTTTTCTTTCTTCTTTAAACTCTTTCTGCACATTTTCGGTATATGTCTGATATTCAGCAGACACCTGTACAGCTTTAGGTGTGCATTTGGGAAGAATTGCATTAAACTGTGCAGACAGTCCTGAGGACACAAACTCCGCTTCAAAGGATGTTGCATCGGCACTGCTCTCTCCAAGAGCAGTTACCGACTGAATAAAAGCATCAACCTCGGACTGAACACCTGTAGGTACATCATAGTACTGTCCAAAGAAATTTACTCTTGCGTCCACGCAAACTTTTACATCATCACGCATTTTATAACTCCTAAAATATTAAACAAAGCAATCGAGCGGAGAAAACTCCGCCCGACCTGCTAAATGATAATTAACCTAAGTTTGTAGAGCCTACAGAATAGAGATACCAGTTGCCGTCGCCACCCTCAACAAACACTGCAAGGAACTTTGCGGTTTCATCCTCTTCTGCAATCCAAGTGTATCTTCTCTCCATATCTTCTTCAGCATACTCATACTCTGCAGCATTGCATCCAATGTACTCTGCAAAGTCTGCGTATGTCTTCTTGTCCTCATCAAGCAGGAAGCTGAATCTGCCCTCAAGCCACACATCTCTTGTCTCAAGAAGCTTCTCTTTGGAAGCACGGTCGTCAGACATCTTCTGAACGCCTGCTGCATCCATATCCATGCCCAGATCAGAACCGTCTGTTACAGCAGCCTTACCGCCGTCATCAGAGCCATTGTCAGAGCCTCCGTCTGAACCGCATGCTGCAAGAGCGAACACCATCATAAGTGCCATAATAAGAGCTAAAATCTTTTTCATTTTAAAAAACTCCAATACAAATATTTATCTTAATAAATTAAGACCTTAATTTATGCCCAGGGGTCCTGGGACTTGGGTTGGCGGATACCAACCATTATAAACTGCTCCCACAAAAACCATCGGCCGTCGCCTTTCATTCTGAGTGAAAACTGACGGGGACTGTCTGCACCGCCGCTTTTGAGCCAAAGGGTCATATAGCCCTCATTTACCGCAGAGTTGGGATTGCTGGAAATATCCACAGTATAGGGCTCTGTGGGTGTGTAGTTATTCTCAGGAGTTGCACCCTTAAAATATGAGAAAGGCACATACCACTGGCCGTCACGGAACCTGTCGTCAAGAAATGCAATTTCTGCGCCGCTCAAAGGTCTGGGACCTCTGAGGAAATTGAGCATTTCAATACCTGTGTTTTTATCTGCACCATAAGCGCAAAGTGCAAGCAGAGAGAGAGCTGCCGTCTTGAAAGGAGAATCGAGTGAAGCTTCGGGCAAAGTCTGAAGTTCTGCTACGCTCTCGGGGAGCTTTGAAAATGTAAAAGTTTCTGTTTTACTTCCAATATTATTTACTGCATTACTTACAGCACCGCCGACAGCAGTATTAGCTGCCGCTTTAAGTTTATCAAAAATTCCCATAGTTATAACTCCTTTCAAGGTTTCTTTGTTCCGCATTCTGCGCAGAACTTTCCTGAATTATTGTTTGAACAATTGGGACAGCTCCAGATATCACCAGTATTGGTGCCGCCTACGGGCTTCTGCATAGAAAGCATAGAGGCAACGAAGGGAGGAAGCTCAGGCTTAATTTCTTTTACAACCACGCTTGTAAATACAATTCCGAAGAAACGAAGAAGCTCATCCTTAACATTCACAAGTGCAGCAACACCAATTTCTGTAGGAGGATTCTGCACCTGTGCCATACTGAGACCTGACAAAAACGTACTATTAAAAGCTTTTAACACGCCAAGTTTAATTGTGTCGGATATTGTATTTTCAGGCACAAAACTACCCATAAGCTCAAATGTCGCATTATCCTGAACCTCGTATTGTACCTCTACAGCAACATCTGCGAATACAAGAACATCAACAGGTGGTTCATATATTTGTATATTTGCGTTTTTTATTATAATAGTCTGAAACATAAGGACAACCCTCCAACAAAAGATTAGTTATTGTTATCCTTGGGCTTTTCTCTGCGGTCAACCTTTCGATACAAGAAGAAGTCGTTTCTCTCTGTAACCTTAAAGCTACCTTTGCGAACATAGTCTGATGCATTACTCTTGAAACCTACGCTCTTAAGCTGGCCACGCATAATACCTGTAACGAGGAATCCGCCGCCAAGAGCAATTATAGCTGAAACAATTATATTGGCAAAAAATTCAACAATGAAAGACAAACCGAAGCATACAGCTGCAAGGCCGAGAATAAAAGCAACAGTCATAAGCCAATATTTCTTATTATCACAAGGCAGATCACCCACCATCTTTCCTGTCTGGCCATTCATAGCAAAGGTGTACTTCTTGCCATTCCATTGAGTATTCAGCATCCATACGGGATAAAGAGCATACTTTGCCTGAGCATTCTGAAGATTGATATATGTATTTTCTGTTGTAACAGTATTATATCCGGTCACAGTATTTCTGAATTCATCCTCTGTGCTCTTCCTGATACGCTCGTTTGCTCGTTCAACACTCTCAGCATCAGTAACATCATATTTATCAGCAAGATATCCTGCAAGGTATGCTGTCTGGAAGGGTACTGCTTCCTCAAAATTAAAAGGCTCAACAGATTCCATCAGTTCATCCGGCATCTTGCTGGAACCATCAACGGGTACAGTATTAAATCCGATATCTCCCCCACGCTGAACAGAATAATAACTTGTTTCTGTATAATCGTAATCAGAATCGCTCCAACGTCTGACCTTTGTAGCCTTGTAGCGAATGGAAGCGGTAGCATCTGCATCAAAAAGCCAGAAAGGTACATAAACACCCTTGACTTCTTCTATATGATTCTGATCCTTAAAAACCTTGGGAAGAAGGATTTTGCCTTCATAATGCTTCTTAAGTCCTGCAATAGCTGTCTTTTTGTCTTGCTTAAAAGGAATTACATAGTCGGGCTTCAATGCACCTGAAAACTGTCCCATAAGAACAATGGGATTGTCGCAATAAGGACAAGATGTAGCGGCAGTAGTTTCGTCACCTATAATCTCACCGCCGCAAGACTTACACACATAGGTCTTAAGACCGTCTGTTTCACCATCATCCCACTGCTGACCTGCACTTGCATCCCAATTCATATCGCTCTGCTGCTCATTTTCGAGCAGATTATCATAAGCCTGTAAAGCTTCCATCTCAAACTCTGTGTCACAGAAAGGACACTTCATTTTCTGAACCGCACTGTTAAACTCCAAGGCACCGCCGCAACATGGGCATTTATATTCCTGTAATACTGACAAAGGTATCACTCCTTATTTTTTCTTTATTCTGCTACAGAGAATTCCTGATAGTCAAGTGCAATCTGAAGAAAGAACTCATACAGTTCTTCAGAGAAACTACCTGACTTTGCTGATTTCACCGTACCGTCATCCAGATAAACGGTAGTCGTTACTATAGTTTCATCCAGAATCGTAACAGGTGATTTTTTCTTTTTATAAGTTCTAACATAATCGGTAATACTGTGCTCTTTATCCAGAGAAAGAAGCTGAGTAAAATATTCCTCATCTACTTCTAAACTCTCGAGAATTACGGTATAAGGCTCTTCATATAATCTTACTTCTGCATCAAAAAGAACCTTTCCGTCTTCTTCTCTTAAATAAAAACTGTAGCACTCGTTAAAATTCATATGTGATTGCGAAAGGCTAATGCCCGTAAGTGCTGAACTTGTCTTTGAAACAGGAGCAGCACCACAACCAACAAAAAGTATCACTGAAAGCAGAACACCTGTGATTGATAATATAGTATAAACCATTCGTTTCATCACATCCTCCTGCATAAATTTTCGCTTAAACCATTACTGCTTGTCGCTGTCGTCGAAAAGGTCTCCGCATTCAGGACAGAACTTGGGAGGATTATGGGGATCAGCAGGTGTCCAGCCACACTTGTCGCACTTATAAAGAGGTGCTCCTGCAGGCTTCTTTGCACCGCATTCGTTACAGAATTTACCCTGATTTACTTCTCCGCAAGCGCAAGTCCAACCCTGCACCTCTTCTGGCTTCTTTGCGCCACATTCGTTACAGAATTTGCCTGTATTCACCTCGCCACAAGCACAGGTCCAACTGTCTGCTGACTTAGGCTCAGGTTTCTTTGCACCACATTCAGGGCAGAATTTACCCTGTGCCATAGCACCGCAAGAACACTTCCAGCCATCTGCCTGTGCAGGAGCAGGTGTCTGAGCCTGCTGTGACTGCTGTTGCTGATTCATCTGGAAGAAATTCTGTGCACTCATACTGCCGCCTGCATTCATTGCCATACCCATACCCATAAAGCCGGTCATGGCACCGCCCTGATTAGAAGCTGCTGCACGCATAGCATCTGCCTGTGCACCTACAAGTTCTGCGCCTGCAAGGCCGGGATTCTGAAGTCTTGCTGTGTACTGTGCCTGCTTGAGCATCTCTGCATCCTCGGGAGGAAGTGTAACGGGGTTAAGCGCTACGGATACGATTTTAAGTCCACGAAGTTCTCCCCACTTTGCAGAGAGAGTTTCGTTCATCGCATTACAAATATCATCATTATGATTAGCAAGCTGATTGGGTCGAAGCTCCTTCTCGGAAAGCTTTCCGAATGCAGGAGCAAGAGCAGATACAAATTCTGTTTTGAGCTGGCTGTCAATCTGCTCACGAGTGTAATCCTGCTCTATATTTCCGCAAACTTTTGTGTAAAAAAGAAGAGGGTCGGAAATTGTGTAAGAATAAATACCTGAACAGCGGATTGATACATCAATATCAAGGAATATTCTTGAATCCACAACTCTGAAAGGAATGGGATTAGGACTGCCGAACTTGTTGTCCATAATTTCCTTTGTGTTGAAGTAGTAAACTCTCTGATCCTTGCCTGTGTCTCCGCCGTATGTAAAACGTTTACCGACAGTCTTGAAAGTATCAAGAATACTCTGACCGAGTTTTCCTGAGAAGATGGAGGGCTCTGTGGAAGAGTCATAAGTAAACTCACCGGGTTCTGCACAAACCTCAACAACCTTGCCCTGCTCTACGATAATCATACACTGACCATCAGCAACAGCAATACCTGAACCGTTTGAAATAATATTGTCAGAGCCTTTTGTGTTAGATGAGCGTCCACTCACCCTTTTCTGTCCTTTTGTAACGAGAACGTCGTTAGGAAGTGATTCACAATAGAAAAATTCTTTCCACTGATCTGCAAGTGTACCGCCTAATGCTCCCAGTCCTGCTTTAATAAGTCCCATAGCTATCTGCTCCTTTCGAAGTTAGTAATTGATTTTATTATTTGTTATTTTTAATGCTGTAAATATAAAGCTTTCTTCCCAAAGGCAATAAAGAGAACTCTTTATTACCTTTAAGAAAAGAACTTTCAATAAAACAAATACATTTTACTGATCATTATTTCAGATCAGCAAGTTTAATGGTTTTTGTGTACTCTTTCTGAGCATCGATATCACTCATAGTAATAACTACATCATTGTCCATATCATACAGTGCGTATGTTGAAACGATGTCCTTTGTTTCACCGGGCTGAACTCTCTGGAGAGAATTGTCAAGTGTCTCATAAGATTCCTCGTTTACAAACACTGTTGCAGGCATAAGAACTTCACCATTCTGCTCAAAAGAGGGATAGAATGCATAAGTGAATGCCTCTTCCTCCGCACCATTGTTTGTGAAAGAGTATGTAACAACAATTACATCCTCATCAGAGCTACCCTTTGTAAGCTCTGCACTTACAAACTTTGCAGTAAAGTCACCGATTGTAACTTCATTAGCATCGGAGCTACCGCTACCATTATCTCCCTTGTCACCACATGCACCAAGTGCGAAAACCATAAGCAATGCAAAAACAAGGCAAAGAATTTTTCTAAGCTTCATAAATCATTCCTCCTTTCATAAATTATTATGTAACTGCTGTAATTCAACAGATAACACCACATCAATCATTTCTTATTCTGTCCTACTGAATAAGGATTCTTATTTTCTTTTGGGGAATCCGGTGTGTCAGAGCATCGACCTGCAAACCCTATAAACTCCATCCATAATAAAATACCGGCAATCCATAAAGCTAATGCAGCAAAGAAAAGCCATAGAGGTAAATCTATAACAAAATGAAGAGCAAGCAATACCCACGCAGGAATTGACCACTCAAGAGTCATAAGAATATTAAACAGCAAACACAGAATGAATCTTCCGATTCGTCTGAGTATCTTCATCATAAATTCACCAATCAATGGTAACTTTTCCCTTAAACATAGCAGACGTTTACCTTGACTAAAAGTCTTATTTGTTATATAATAACAAATATGCGTTTTTACTTAATAAGAAATCAGGGCGGTCTTTGCTTTTGTTGGCGCAACGCAAAGACTTCACACTTAGTGTGAATAGGGTACCCTTGAGGCTTTAAGAGAGCAAGGTCTATACCCTCCTTAGAACTCTTGCAAGTATAATTATATGGATTCATCACAAAGATGTCCCCACCCTAAAGCACATTTAGGGGTGGGAAAACAAAAATTTTCCTTACAAAAGTGTGGGAAAAGGGGTGGGAACACCCGTAAAATCCATATACAAACCTTAAAGGAGCTCTTTTATGATAAAAAAATTATCAGGCATAGGCATTTTGATACTAATGCTGTTTTCTCTTGGCGGATGTTCTGCTGTAGGCAACAAAACCGCTACTATGTCCGTTATATACATAGCAACCTCTGTGTTGTCGCTGTTGCTTTTTATATGCTACTGTCTACTCATAAAGAAAAAGGAACCGTGGTTTGTGCTTCTATTTTCGGCAGTTGTGGTTGTAAACATCGGATATTTATCACTATCCATTTCTTCCACGCTAAATGAAGCACTTCTTTCCAACAGAATAGCCTATCTGGGCTCTGTGTTCCTGCCGCTGTCTATGCTTATGACAATCATAAAAACCTGCAACATAAGAATCCCAAAGTGGACAGTAGGTATCCTTATGGGAATAAGTATGATAGTTTTTCTGATTGCCGCAAGTCCCGGATATCTCGACATCTATTACAAAGAAGTTGAACTGATAACCATAAACGGTGCAACCGCACTGAAGAAGGTTTACGGTCCTCTGCACAGTATATATCTTTACTATTTGCTTAGCCATTTTGCAGCTATGGTGGGAGTCATCATATGCTCACGCATTAAAGGTAAGATCAAATCAAGCCTGAAAGCAACACTTCTCGCCTTCTCCGTACTTATTAATATCGGTGTATGGCTTATGGAGCAGCTCGTAGATATTGATTTTGAGGTTCTTTCCATATCATATATAGCAACTGAACTTTTCTTATTAGGTATAAGTCTGCTTGTTCAGGATATAAGTCTGCAAAACGCCATTGGACTGAGAAATCACACTTCACTAAAAGAGTCAGGCTCAACAACCGAAGAAACTCACAAAGAGGTCATCTCTCCTGCTCTAGCTGTGAAGACTACTCAGGAAAAAGCAGAATACTTAACATCTGTACTTCACACCCTCACCCCTACTGAAAGCACTATCTACAAACTTTATCTTGAGGGCAAAAAAACTAAAGATGTAATGGCAGAGCTTAATATAACCGAAAACACACTTAAGTATCACAACAGAAACATCTATTCCAAACTTGGAGTTTCAAACAGAAAGGAACTTATCGAAGTATCTATGTATGCAAACTCAGCAAAAGTTTAACACCACACAAAACAAGCGTATCGATTAGAGTAATCGGTACGCTTTATTTTTTTGCCAAACAGTTGTATTTCAAAAAACAATGTGATATTCTAAAAACAAGAGAGAGGCATCAACTAAAAAAACGAGGTGGAACTTTATGAAAAAAAGAATCTTATCAATGCTTTTGGCAACAATGCTTTTAGTCGGTGTCCTTGCAGGTTGCGAATCAGGCAACACAGGCAACACAGGCAACACAGGTATCACAGACACCACAACTGTAAACAATGATACAACAACCGAAACTGTAACAACCACTGCACCACAGGTTAACTACACAGGTGTGTATGATGATCTGCTGTTTGAGATTTATCAGCACATTCTATCTATAACCTATGACCCTGAAAAAGCCGAAGACTATGAGGGTACAATGGGCATCCGTGAGGTAGTTGGCACCCTCAGAGAAGCAGATGCTCTTAAGGCTATCGGTTTTATAGTCGATGATATAAACGCTGACTCCGTTCCTGAACTTCTCATTTACCTTATCGATGACAACGGCAACGAAAAGTGTGCAGGAACACGTATCCTCGCCGCATTCACCTACGATGGTACTGCTCCTGCGCTTATTTTAGAGGGCTCTTCAAGAAACAGGTATTATCTCCTCTATGACGGACTTATTTACAATGAAAACCCCTCCGGTGCCGCATACTCCATTTTCGGTACCTATACCCTGCCTGCAAGCTCTACGGAGATTAAAGCAAAGGATTACTATTTCACTGCTCCGGATGAGAACGACCCTGAAACAATTCTTTTCTACCACAACGAAACAGGCGACTTTGATATTGAAAAGTCAGAGCTGTTTGACGGTCCGGAGAATAACTTCTGGCAGATACAGCTCGACCTTTCTCTGACGATTGCAGAGACCGAGCTTACACCCTTTGAAGTATTCAGTGCTGGTCCTGATGACGGTGACACAGAGGTTTCCTATGTGTATGCAACACTGATTGATCATACCGATGCAGACCTTACAAATGCTCTCAGATTCACAGCAGATAACTCTGACTACGAAACAGAGGTTGTGTTCCATGCAATCGGCGATATTTACGACTTTGCATTCTGCGAAGTATCAAATATCGATTATAGTGACAGCGGTGAATTTACTTACGAACTTGTTCCCAAATACACCACAGATGCTCTGACCGAAGATTCCCCCTTGGTTGTAACAATGACTTTCTGGGGTGATATTCCCTCCTACGGCATTACATACACAGATTCTGAAGGCACCGCTCACTCAGCCCTTATCAGTTTAAGCGGCGAGGATGGCTCTGTTGTTTTGAACACACAGTAAGGATTCATTATGAAAACACCAATTATAATTATTACTGCAGTTTTAGTATGTATCGTCATATTCACATTGACCGCGTGTATCAATAAGAAAAACGATTACTATTCGGTAGATTACTGCGGTGCAAAAGACTGCTACTCAAACGCCAAGGATAAGTACAAAGCCGGCAGTAAAGTTATCCTTTACTTTGAACTTATCGCTACTGACACAGACTACTCCTTTACCCTTGACGGTGAAAGAATCAATTTTGATTATGACGAAAAGAAAGGATTTGTAATCGAATTCATTATGCCTGAGCATGATGTAAAACTTGAATGTCACTCAAAAAACTCTATGCTTCCCTACGAATCTGAATAAACATATATAACAAACGACCTGTTGCACTACAACAGGTCGTTTCTCTTTGAGGGTTACAATAAATAGTATCACTTCGGGCGTTAAAGTAAAAAATCACCCTGTATATTTTAGGGTATTAGTGCCCAGTTTTGAAATCAGAATGATTTTCTGTAGTATAGAAAATTTATAGAATTTACCAAAATTACTCCATGCACCAAATCGAAACAAAATCTTAAAGACTCCATACAAAAAGCAAAAAGCCTTGAAAACCGCATAAACAAGCGATTTACAAGGCTTTTTGACCTGGTGGAGACGATGGGGATCGAACCCACGACCTCTTGAATGCCATTCAAGCACTCTCCCAGCTGAGCTACGCCCCCAGGAACGATTAATATATTATCATAAACAGTTAAAAAAAGCAAGTGTTTTATTAACAAAGAGTTAATTACAATCTTAAAACATTGTCGGAGAACGCAAATAAATTTACTTGTGCTCTCCGACAAACAGTTTATAATTAATTCTTCATAAGGGTTACGAGAACCTCTACCATTTTTTCCATAGACTGTACAGGAATAAACTCATGTACTGCGTGAAAGTTTGCGCCACCTGTAGAAAGGTTAGGACAAGGTAGTCCTTCAAATGATAGCCGTGCACCGTCTGTGCCACCTCGGATAGGAACCACCAAAGGTTCAACTCCGACTGATTTCATATCATTAACTGCGTTGTCAATGATATACATAAAGGGAGTTATCTTATCACGCATATTATAATAACTATCCTGTATATCTGCTACAAATGTATCTTCCCCATATACACTATTTAAATAATTCACAAGATTCTTTACAAAATCTTTACGAGCTATGAATTTCTCCATAGAATGATCGCGGATGATGTAGATAAGTTTTGCTTGGGTTTCGTCGCCCTCCATACCGCAAAGATGATAAAAACCTTCATAACCTTCGGTATGAGCAGGTGTTTCTGCTTTTGGAAGCATATTAACAAACTCCGCAGCCAGAAGACTTGCGTTCTTCATCTTGTTCTTTGCACTACCGGGATGAATATTTACACCGTTAACTAAGATTTCTACAGATGCACCGTTAAAATTTTCGTACTCGATTTCGCCAAGTTCTCCGCCGTCTACAGTATAAGCCCAGTCACAAGCAAATCGCTTTAAGTCAAATCTGTCAGCACCTCTGCCAATCTCTTCGTCGGGTGTAATTGCAACAGCAATTCTGCCGTGACTTATCTCGGGATGTGCAACAAGATATTCACAAGCCGTAAATATCTCAGCAATTCCTGCTTTATCATCGGCACCCAGAAGCGTTGTTCCATCAGTTGTAATAATGTCAGAACCGATATATTTTTCGAGAAAGGGAAAATCTTTTAATGTGATGCTGATATTATCATTAAGAGCGATGTCTCCACCTTTGTAAGATACAATCTGAGGCTTGATATCATCACCTTTTACGGCAGGACTTGTGTCCATATGTGCAATAAAACCGATTGAAGGTTCTTCTTCTCTACCTTTTGTTGCAGGAAGAACACCATACACATATCCGTCTTTGTCAAGTTCTACATCTTGGAGTCCGATACTCCTGAGTTCTTCGGCAAGGTATTTTCCAAGCTCAAGCTGACAAGCTGAGGAAGGACAAGTTTCACTTTCTTCGTCAGAATTTGTACCGAATGAAATATATTTAAGAAATCTTTCTGTTACATTCACATTTATCATTCCTTACTTTTGTTTAATAGAATAATTATAACAAAATGCAAACTATTTGTAAACACACTAAAAAACAAAAACCACCGAAGCAAGTATACTTCGATGGTTATGATTATGTATATTAACCTTCCTTCATTGTACCATAAGAAAGTTTTACTGCATCTTCACTTATATTACAATAAAGTTTGTACACAGGAACTTTTTTAAGAAGGTTATCGAGCATATCAAACAGTGACATCATATCTGCAGGATTTTCGGGTCTTAAGGTTTGCTCCATCAGTACAGGCATAGCCTGAGCAGAAGAAACTCTTTCTATTTTATTCTCGGGGCTTTGTGCGAGAATGCTGATACCTTTGAGCTTTACTATTGTATTGCTGTTAATATCGAACTTGCCTGAAAAAGGTGTTCCGCACACATAAGGCACACCATCAAAGAAACGAATAGCAGGCTTATCATCGTTTACTGAAATCACATCATCCTTAAAGTATTCACGCCAAAGAGAAGCATGAGTAGATTTACCTGCTCCGCACGGACCTGTGAACATATATCCGCTATCATCTACAGCTAATGCTGCAGAATGAAGAAAGAATGCACCGCGTGATATAATTTCTTTATAAAACTTAAGTCCTGCAAGAACATACTCTGCAAGTGCTCTGGTTGTATTATACTCTTCTACGTGCTTATCTACCTCTTCTTCGGTAATAGAAATCTTGAAGTCAGGTGTAACACTCTGATCTTCTGAGAGATACTTTTCCGATCTTCTTCTGAGTTTCGGATAAAGAGTATCGTATTCTACATTAAATTTACAAATAGAATAAATCACTGTGTATTCTCCAATTCTTTAAAGTAAATTACTTTAATTCCCAGGGCTTTATATCTTTAATTTCGTTATACATCTCTATATAACTTTCGTGTCTGGACTCTGAAATCTCACCACTGTTAACCGCTTCAATAACAGCACACCCTTTTTCGCAGAGGTGCATACAGGACGTAAAACGACAATCGTTTAAATAATCATTAAACTCAGGAAAGCAGTACATAAGCTGGTCTTTGCTTACAAGGTGATACCTCTCAAGATCCATTGTAGAAAATCCGGGAGTATCTGCCACATAGCCACTACGGGTTTTAAAGAGTTCAACCGTTCTTGTGGTATGTTTACCTCTGCCAAGTTTCTGACTTACCTGACCGGTTTTAAGATTAAGCTCAGGATAAAGATTGTTGATAAGTGTTGATTTACCCACACCACTGTTACCAATAAAAGCAACCAACTTACCCTTAAGAGCGTTGCGCACAAGAGATGTGCTTTCTTCGTCACCGTCTGAATAAGTGAAAGTGGGAAAACCTGCTTTTGTATAAACAGCCACAAGGTCTTCGCATTCTTTTACATCTGTTTTTGAAAAAACGATATAAGGTACTGTACCAATATCAACAGCAGCAGCTGTAAGTTTATCAATAACAAGAGTATTTGGAAACGGATCTACCGTTGAAATAACAATTACAAGGGCATCAAGATTTGCAAGAGGAGGTCTTACCAGGTAGTTTTTTCTGTCAAGAATTTTCTCGATACTATGGTATCCGTCTGATTTTATGGAAACCTCTACTTTGTCGCCTACAACAGGAGACTCGCCCTGATTACGAAACTTTCCTCTTGCTTTACATTCAAGAATCTCGTCGTTATAATCTACATAATAAAATCCGCCTGTGAGTCTTACAATTGTTCCCTGTACAATTTCGTTAGTATGATTAGTCATAGTTTGTCACCAATACAGGTTCTTCTGAAGGAGCAGTTGTAGTCACATCAGTAACAGCAGGGACATCTGTAACAGGATTAGGATCGACATAATCGTATCCATTGAGTTCTTTATAACTTGTCTTAGCAAAATCAACTTCATATTCTCTGTAAATTTCACCGTCAAGATAAATCTTTACAATAGATTTGGTACCATTATAACCTGGGATTACAACAGTATCATCCCTAAGCCAATTGTTTGGAATCTCTTCGTATTGTTGCTTATTAACAGAGAATTTAAAGATTTTATCGTCTATATAAACTTTAACCTTGATTTCGTGTGAAACATTCAAAGGCATATCGATGGGAATGGGAACTGTTACAAGAGGAGTTCCATCACTTAAATAAACAGTAATATGTTCATCTTTTCCGATTTCACCACAAAGGATATTTGCGTAAACAACCTCGCCCTTTGGTTTTCCGCTATTTGAAACATCTTTGAATGTAACTTTATCCTCTTCAAAACCTGCTTTTTTCAGAGCCTTGAGAGCATCTTCTTCATTCATTCCGAAAATATCAGTACAATTAAAGGTAGTTTTCTCGGTTGTTGTGTTCTTGCCGGCTACATAAATGCAGATTGGTGAAGAAAGAGAAACTTTTGTACCTGATTTCGGGAATGTGTCGATAACTCTGCCTTCCTCTTCATCTTCCGTATAAATAATATAAGGATCATTAAGCTCGTAGAATCCTACACCTTTAAGAGTAAGCAATGCTTTGTTAAGATACTCGCCCTTAACATCGGGCACAATTCCGTCGCCTTCCTGACGGTTTACAAAGATTGTTATTTTGCCGTTAGCTTTGATTTTCTTTGAACCAGGCTTTGGCTCCTGGTCAATTACAATTCCAACAGGATATTCGGAATAGAATTTATTTTCTTCTATGACCTCTAGGTTATATGGATCTTTTTTGCAGTACTCATTTGCTTCAGCTGAGGACATATTAAGCAAATCCGGAACATCCACATCTGCCGCCTCAGAATTACCGAAAGCACCATTCTTAACACTCTGATTCTTAAAGATTCCAACAGGAATACAAATAACAAGAGCTAAAAACAGAGCAATAAGAATACCTGTGATAACGGGAATTGTAAGACTATGACGAACTTTTTCGTCATCTCCGTCTTTAACAACCTTAGCATACTCTGCTGCTCTGTCAGTTTTACCCTTATTAACAGCATCTATATACTTTGTGGGCTGTTTATCGTAAAGATATTTATACTCAAAACGAACACTGGGATTCATACGGAAACGCTCAATGTCTGCGAGCATATCCTGAGCAGACTGATATCTGTCGACAGGCTGCTTCTGCATAGCCTTGAGTATAATTTCTTCGATTCCTTCGGGGATTGATGCATTAATTGATCGAGGTGTGGGAGGCTCGTTCTGAAGATGCATCAACGCAACAGAAACCGCGTTCTCTCCGTCAAAGGGAAGCTTGCCTGTGAGCATCTCATACATCATAATACCGATTGAGTAAATATCGGTTTTGCCGTCTGTAATATCTCCCTTTGCCTGTTCGGGTGCAATATAATGTACAGAGCCGATTGCCTGTTCTGTCATAGTACGAGTGGAATTCGAAAAACGAGCAATGCCGAAGTCTGTAACCTTGATGGTACCATCAGACAGAAGCATCATATTCTGAGGCTTAATGTCCCTATGAACAACACCCTTACTATGTGCATGAGAAAGAGCTGCCAGTACCTGTGTTACAAGGTGTACAGCCTCTTTCCAAGTAAGAACATTCTGCTGATTAATATACTCCTTAAGAGTGATACCGTCGATATATTCCATAACAATATACTGTATCATATCACCAAAACTGACATCGTAAACCTTTACGATATTAGGATGTGAAAGAACAGCAATTGCTTTTGATTCATTTTTAAATCTGCGGATAAATTCCTCGTTGTTAAGGAATTCGTCCTTAAGAATTTTAATAGCTACTTCTCTGTCGTCTATTGTATCGTAGCAACGATAAACATTAGCCATACCGCCGATACCGATAAGTTCTCTTATCTCGTATCTGCCGTCCAGCTTTTTGCCAACGTATTTATCCATTCAGCGTTACCTCCTTAATAAACAACCGTTACGGTAATATTATCGGTGCCGCCACCTTCTTTTGCTTTATCAACAAGTTTGTTTGTCATATCTGTTCCTCGATTTTCGTGAACAATCTTAACAATGTCACCTGTTGAGACACAATTAGTGAGTCCGTCTGTACATACGAGGAGAACATCACCATAAGAGAAATTAGCCTCGATATAATCAAGACAAACTTCGGGTCGAATACCCAATGCTCTGGTAATGATATTTTTATTTGGATGTTTCTGTGCTTCCTCGGGAGTTATTTCTCCTCTTCTTACCATTTCTGCAACAACAGAGTGGTCTTCGGTAAGTTGTTTAATCTTACCGCCGCGGATAGCATAAGTACGGCTGTCACCTACATGGACAATATGAACGGTTTTGTTCTTTACAAAAACAAACTCGCAGGTTGTACCCATACCTTCCAAAGAATCATCGGAAAGAGATTTATCAAACACCTGTGCATTTGCTCTTTGAACAATATCGGTCATAAGGGTAGAAAGCTGATCTTTTTTGAGTTTTTCATCATATAGCTGAGTAATCTGCTCGCTTATAATATCAACCGCCATAGCGCTGGCTACATTACCGCCGTTTGCGCCTCCCATACCATCACACACAACAGCCCACGCACAAGAGGGCGAGAAAACTCCGAAGCGACAGTCATCCTGATTTGAAGTTCTTACTAATCCAATATCACTTTTACTGAAAACTTCCAAGTTATACTCCTCCTTTGTTTTTAATATTCTTACCTCTGAGCTGTCCGCAGGAAGCATTAATATCGCTGCCTAAAGTTCTGCGAACAGTCGCGTTAATATTATATTTAGAAAGCACTCTGACAAAAGATGTCAGTCGCTTATCTTTACTTGGGTTATAGTTTGTACCCTCAACCGGATTTACCGGAATGAGATTTACGTGGCAAAGTGTTCCTTTTAAAAGCTGAGAAAGTTTTTCGGCGCACTCATCGCTGTCATTCACATTGTTTATCATAGCGTATTCGTAGGTTATTCTTCTGCCTGTATTATCTGCGTAATATTTGCAGGCTGCAAGTACCTCGTTAAGAGGATATTTTTTATTTACAGGCATAGTTTTTACTCGCATCTCGTCTGTTGGTGCATGAAGAGACAGAGCTAGATTAACAGGGATCTGCAAATCTGCAAGTTCATATATTCTCGGAACAATACCACAGGTAGAGATTGTAATGTGTCTTGCACCGATATTAAGACCTTGCTCGAAGGTAACCAAACGCAAAAACTTTACTACATTGGAAAAATTATCAAGAGGTTCACCCATGCCCATCAGTACAAGATTGGAAATACGAACTCCCAAATCTTTCTGAGCAGTGTGAATCTGTGACAAAATTTCAGATGCTGTAAGGTCGCGAACAAAACCACCTCTGCCTGTTGCGCAAAAGGTGCAACCCATCTTACAGCCAACCTGAGTTGATATACACATAGAATAGCCGTGATGATAGTCCATAACTACCGCCTCGACACATTCTTTATCCTCAAAAGAAAACAGGTACTTTATTGTATTATCATACATCGAAACAAGCTTTTTTTCAATATTTGCAACAGAAATGTAACATATTGAAGAAAGGTCGTCTATCAGTTTTTTGGGAAGATTTGACATCTGTTCAAAAGAACTCACCATTTTCACATGGAGCCAATCGTAAATCTGATCTGCTCGAAAACGAGGATAGCCTTTCTCTGTTATAAATTGCTGAAGTTCCGATTTATCTAAAGATTTTATATCTGTAAGACTCATTCCCTGCTCCTTTCCAGCTTAGCCATAAAGAAGCCGTCGCTGCCGTCTTTAGATGGAAACAGAGTAAGCATTCCCGATGGTTCTGCAATCTTACTTTGAATTAAGACAGTATCACTGAAATCTTTAAGACTGAACTCAGGGTGAGTTTCAAGAAATTTATTTACTACATCTGCATTTTCATGAGGATTCAGAGTACAGGTTGAATAGACGAGAGTACCGCCATTCTTTACGAGTTTTGCGGAATTTTCAAGAATCTTAAGCTGAATCGGAGGAAGGAACTTATAATCCTCTGATTTATTATATCGAATTTCGGGCTTTCTGCGGACAATGCCGAAACCACTGCAGGGTACATCGCAAAGAACAACATCAGCTTTATCACAAAGAGTGGTGTCTTCAGCAGCATCACGAAGAGCTGTTTTTACAATAGAAATACCAAGCCTTTTGGCACCATTATCGATAAGATTAATTTTATGTGAGTGCAGATCAAAGGCTCTTACTTCACCTTTGTTTTCCATATTAATTGCCATTGCGAAGGTTTTACCGCCGGGTGCACTGCACACATCAAAGATTATATCGCCCGGTTTTGAACCGGTAACCTTTGCACATATTGCACTTGCTGTATCCTGCACAAAAAACTCACCAAGTCCGTAAGCTTTGAGCGAATCAATAGCTCCTGAATTTTTAACAAGAAGCATATCCTCGCATAAAGGTGAAGGCTCTGCCTCTACCCCCTCTTCCCTGAGATTTTCGATAAGGGTCTCGTTATCGGTAAGAAGAGTATTTGTATGTATTGTAAGAGGCGGACGACCTTCCAAAGACTCGAGGATAGAAACTGTTATTTCTTCTTTGTAAGATTCCAGCCATAGTTTTACAAGATATTCGGGACAAGAATATTTAACCGATAAATAAAGAGCCTTATCACTCTCTGAGGGTAATTTATACTCTTTGTTTTCACGTAAAAATGTACGAAGCATTCCGTTGATAAAACCCGATGACTTGAAAAGTTTCTTTTTCTTTGCAAGATTTACAGATTCATTAACCGCGGCGCTATCGGGAACTTTATCCATATAAATAAGCTGATAAAGCCCCATTCGGAGAATTATAAGTGTTGAAACCTCGATTTTACGAAAAGGTGTTGATGACCTTTTCCTGATGATATAATCAAGAGTTATCAATCTTTCAAGGACACCATAAACAAGGGCAGTACAAAATGAACTGTCCAGTTTATTCAGGTTATTCTCTTTTATAGTGCTGTCAATTGCCAGATTGGAATAGGCACCCTCACAAAGAATTTTTTTAAGGATATCAAAGGCAACTTCTCGAGAATTTTTCATACTGTCTCCGAAATTTCAAAACTTGTCGTCAATCACGACGACGGTTAATTATTGTAATTATTCTTAAAAGCTGTAAAAGAGCTGTAATTGCGGCGGCAACATAAGTAAGAGCTGCTGCTGTAAGCGTCTGCTTAGCACCTTTAAATTCATCGCCGACAAGTAGATTATTGTTTTTGATTGTAACCAAAGCTCTTTTTGATGCGTTAAACTCAACGGGTAAAGTAACAAGTGTAAAGACAAGTGATGTGCTGTAAAGGATAACTCCCAACAAAAGAAAAACACCACTTATGTCATTTGTAAGAGCAGAGCCGGAAGACTCGCTGTAACTGTAATAGCCTGTCATCGCAAGGCCGATTATTATAAGTATCCAACCGATTCTTGATCCGAAATTAGTAACAGGCACAAGTACAGACCTTAATTTATTGGGCACATAGCCTTCTGCATGCTGTACTGCATGGCCAGCTTCGTGAGCAGCAATACCCACAGCCGCAATTGTTGTTGCATTATATACACCTTCTGAAAGTCGGATGGTGTTAGTTCTGGGATCAAAGTGGTCGGTAAGCTTACCTGCTACGGGTACTATCGAAACATTTGTTATATTGTGTCGAAGAAGAACCTGTCGTGCGGCTTCCGCACCTGTAAGCCCACGGGAATTCAAGATCTTTGAATTTTTATTATATGCAGATTTCACCATAAACTGTGCAACCGCTGACAGAATAATAGCAGGAAGCATCCAAAGAAGATAATTAAAATAACCAAGATATGAATAATAAAACATATATACCCTCCTGTGTAGTAATCATATCATTACACAAAATAGTCGTTACTATCCAACTTATGACCCATAAGGAAAGATTTAGAATCCATAGCTTTTTTACCTTCACTCTGGAGAGTAAGAATTTCGACAGCTCCGCTTCCGCAGGCTACCGTCAAAGGATTTGTGGATACAACCTGACCGGGTTTTCCACTTTTGTCTGATTTTTTTGTAGAAATAATTTTAATTCTCTTTCCATTTAAAGTTGTAAGAGCTATAGGCCAGGGATTAAGTCCACGAACAAGGTTGTGAACCTCTGAGGCTGACTTTGTCCAATCAATAATACACATCTCTTTGTTGAGCATAGAAGCATAAGTTGCAAGACTTTCATCCTGAGGAGTTCTGGGAGCTTCGCCTTTTTCAAGAAGTTCCAGGGTCTCAAGCAAAAGGTCAGCACCACTCTCTGCCAGTCTGTCAAAGAGTTCACCTGCAGTCTCGTTTTCTCCAACTTCGGTCTCGTACTTTAGAATCATATCACCTGTATCAAGACCTTTACCCATATACATGGTGGTAACTCCGCCAAACTTATCGCCATTTATTACTGTCCACTGAATAGGAGCAGCACCGCGATAAAGAGGAAGCAGCGAACCGTGAACATTAATGCAACCCAAGGGCGGAATGTTAAGCACATCCTCGGGCAGAAGCTTGCCATAAGCAACAACCACGATAACATCAGGATTAAGACTTTTAATAGTCTCAACCACCTGAGGATCTTTTAAAGTCTCAGGCTGATAAACCTTAAGACCCAGTTCCTGAGCACAAACCTTTACCTCGGGAGGAGTCATAACCATTTTTCTGCCGCGGGGCATATCAACCTTTGTAAAAACCGCAGAAATGTTATGACCTGATTCATAAAGTTTTTTAAGACTTGCTACTGCAAAGTCCGGTGTACCCATGAATATGATATTCATGTAAAAGCCTCCCTTATCAATTCTGAATCTCGTCAGGTGCGAGCATACGAATTGCGTTATCTTTAAAAAGAACGCCATCAAGATGGTCAAGCTCGTGGCAGAATGCTCTTGCGAGAAGGCCTTCACCCTCGTAAGAAGCCTCGTTACCAAAGCGGTCAAAAGCCACAACCTTAACCTTCATAGGACGGTCAGTAATACCATACTCACCGGGAGAAGAAAGACAACCTTCTACCTCCTGCTGTTTTCCGCTTTTTGAAACGATTTCGGGATTTACAAGTTCAATAAGACCTTCGCCAACATCGATTACTACAACTCGACGAAGAATACCCACCTGATTTGCAGCAAGACCAACGCCATTTGTTGCATACATAGTCTCTGCCATATCATCAAGTAAATCATGGAGTCTTTTATTAAATTCTATAACAGGACGAGCCGTCTTACGAAGGACATCGTCACCCTCTTTAACTACATTTCTGATAGCCATATTTTACCTCCTGTCAAGTTAATGCTTATTAGAAACTCAGTGGCTTCAAATCGGCATAAACTGTGACATCACGATATTTTTTATCTTTGCCGAATTCTTTAAGAAGTTCGGACATAAGTGATCTGAACCTGACAGTATTTCGGCTTTTAATTATAATTCTGTATCTGTATTTATTGTTAACTTTTGAAACAAGGGCTGCAGAAGGACCAAGTGTACGTATAGGCAAATCTTTATATTCGTCTGCACAATACACTTTGAGTCTTTCTATAAAGTCATTTGCACAAGAGATTGTTGTTGCTTTATTCTCACCAAGAAATCCCACCACAAGAATATCCGAAAAAGGAGGATAAGTCAAAGCTTTGCGGATTTCGATTTCGTCATTATAAAACGCATCGTAGTCCTGCATTGAGGAAAGCTCTATTATGGCATTTTCGGGAGTATAAGTCTGTATAATCGCTCTGCCCTTGCATTCGCCTCTGCCACTTCTGCCTAAAACCTGAGTAAGCATGGAAAATGCTCTTTCAAAACTTCTGTAATCGTCGCTGTAAAGCACTTGATCAGCAGATAGGACACCAACCAGAGTAACATTTGGAAAATCCAATCCCTTTGCTACCATCTGTGTACCGATAAGAATATCATACTCGCCTCTTGAAAAAGCCGACAAGAGTTTTTCGTGGGCATTTTTTTGCATAATAGAATCGGCATCCATTCGCAGAATTCTTGCATTCGGGAATAACTCCTCAAGAATCTCCTGCGCTTTCTGTGTACCTGTGCCGCTGAAGTGCAAGCTTTCTTCGTGACAAGAAGGGCACTCCTGTGTAACAGGCTGAGAATGTCCGCAATAATGACACATAAGGCGATTGTTCGCATTATGGTATGTAAGAGATATAGAACAGTTAGGACAAGTAACAACCTCTTTACAGTTTCTGCAAACCGCAAAGGTATTATACCCTCTGCGATTAAGCAGAAGAATTGATTGTTTTTTATTATTAAGGTTTTCTTCAATTGCACTCAGCAGTGCTGAAGAAATACCTGTATTGTTTCCTGCTAAGAGTTCCTCGTTCATATCAACAGTCAAAACTTCAGGAAGCTCTGCATTACCAAAACGACTTTGAAGCTTAAACAGAGAATATCTGCCTGAATTTGCAAAATAATAACTTTCTACATCGGGGGTAGCTGATGATAACAACAGCATACAGTTGTGGCTGTTGCAACGGAACTTTGCAATATCTCTTGCGTGGAAACGAGGCTTATTCTCTGATTTATAGGTATGCTCCTGCTCTTCGTCCATAATAATAAGACCAAGATTCCTAAAAGGTGCAAACACAGCACTTCTTGTACCTACTGCAATTTTAACAAGGCCTTTCTGAACTCGTCTGAATTCGTCCAGACGCTCACCAACAGACAGTCCGCTGTGGAAAATAGCAACATCATCGCCGAATAAACCTTTGAATTTTTTAACAAGCTGTGGAGTCAGGGCGATTTCGGGAACCATAACTATAACACCCTTACCTGCGTCGGTAACGGCTTTTATCAGTTTAAGAAAAACTGCGGTTTTACCCGAGCCTGTAACTCCGTAAAGAAGAGAAACAGACGCTTTATCTTCCCGAGTCTTTTCAAGTAAACCCTCAAAAGCAGCGTTTTGTTCAAAGTTGAGAACAGGAAACTCCACCTTTTCGGTTGTTTCGGTTTCGGGAGTACGGAACACCTGCACATCAAAATACTCAGCAATTCCTTTTTTGACAATCGCATCCACAACCGCCTGAGTAACACCTGTATAGTAACAAAGTTCCTTAACAGAAGCTTCGCCTACATCACTCAGAATATCAAGTACTGCCTGCTGTTTCTCGGTAAGCTTACCGCTGTACTCAAATGCATCAGCGGTAATTCTGAGCATACGAACAGATTTATCTCCTAATTTTCTGAACGCATCGTCACTTTTAAGCAAATATCCCTTCTTTACAAGATTTTCGAAAACAGTAAAATCGCTGTATCCAAAAGTGCTCATAAGGTCTTCTCTTTTTTTGGGTGATTTTGCACTCAGCAAATATCCGTAGATTCTTTTTTCTTCTTCAGAAAGAATTTCTGTATCCATTTTAACTACTGCACTGTAAACTGTCTTAATATTAAAATTAAGTCCGGCAGGCAGCATTGCTTTGACGGCTTCAAAATAGGTACAATAAAGATGTCTGTGCATATAATCTGCAAGTAAGATCATATCAGGTGTAAGTACAGGTTCTTCATCAAGAACAGAAAGAACATATTTAAGTCCTGTGCTGTCCCCTCTCTTAACCTCCATAACCATCCCCTGACGGCTCTGATTCCCCCTTGCAAAAGGTACACTTACTCTGCATCCGGGAAGAAGATGCTCTGCCATATTTTCATTTACGACATAGTCAAAAAGTTTGTCAAAATGATATACTGTTCCTTCAACCGCAACCGAAGCAACAAAGGAATTATCAATCCTCATCCTGAGGCTCTAAAATATTAAATTTGTGGCTCTTGAACTCGTCGATTGCAAGAAGAACGGGCTTATCTGTTGTAACAATTCCCTCATCCTCAAAATTCTGTGCAATCTCTCTTGCTCTCTTTGCAACACCAATTACGAGAGCATAACGGCTCTCCTTACCATTTAACATATCATCGATAGATGCTCTAATCATTTTATGTTCACTCCTATAAAAATTATTAATTTAATGTATTTTAAGCATAAAACTTAACTTAAACTGAATTATGTTGTTGTAGACTTTACAATCTCAAGGATTTCACTTACAGCTTTACTGAGGTCGTTATTAACAACCTGATATTTGTAGAAAGCAGCAAGTTTGAGTTCGTCAATTGCTGTTTCAAGGCGCTTGCGGATAGTTTCTTCTTCCTCGGTGCCTCTTGAGCGAAGTCTGCGCTCAAGCTCGTCAAGGCTTGGAGGCAAAATAAAAATGCTTACACATTCAGGAAAGCGATTAATTACGCTTACTGCACCCTTAACCTCAATCTCGAGAAAAACATTGTAGCCCTGAGAAAGCATTTCTTCAACGGGCTTACGGGGTGTGCCGTAAAAGTTGTCGCAATATTCCTCATGCTCGAGGAAGCCATCATCGTCAATCATTTTCTGAAATTCGTCTCTTGAAACAAAGAAATAATGAACGCCGTTTACTTCGCCTTCTCTTGCCTCTCTTGTAGTAGCGGAAACAGAAAGTTTAATGCTCTTATCTGCTTCCATAAGTTCCTTCATAATAGTGCCCTTACCTACACCTGAGCAACCGGAGTAAACAAAGAGTGTACCTCTTTTTACTGTATTTTCACTCATTTTTCATCCCCCTCTTCAATTCTGTTTGCTATGGTTTCAGGAGAAATCGCGGAAAGAATAATGTGATCACTGTCTGTAAACAGCACTGCTTTACAGCGTCTGCCATAAGTAGCGTCTACAAGATTACCCTTATGCTTTGCATCCTGAATAATACGTTTGATTGGTGCGGAATCGGGACTGACAACAGTAACAAGTCTGCCTGCTGCCACAACATTACCGAATCCGATGTTAATAAGTTTCATAAAAAAATCCCCTTACTCGATATTCTGAATCTGTTCGCGAATTTTTTCAATCTCGGATTTGATATTAACAACCTGATGTGCAAGTTTTGCATCCTGAACCTTTGAGCCGATTGTGTTTGCCTCTCGGTTCATTTCCTGCACTAAGAAATCAAGCTTTCTGCCGATAGCACCGGTTGCTGACATAATAGACTCAAGCTGGTCAAAATGACTGCGCAGACGAACTGTTTCTTCAGCCACAGCTACTTTATCCGCAAAGATAGCAACCTCTGTGAGTACCCTCTGTCTGTCAAAGGTATCGTTACCCACAAGCTCTGCTATTCTTGCTTCGAGGCGTTTTTCATATTCTTCTACAAGAACAGGTGAACGCTCCTCGATAATAGAAACTATATCGAGAATGGTCTTGGCTCTTGACATTACATCTGTGTAAAGACGCTCACCTTCGACCTCTCTCATAGCAATAAATTTATCAACAGCCTCCGCAGCAACAGTAAGAACTGACTCAAGAATCTGTTCTTCGTCATCCGGAGCTTTATGTACAGTAAGCACATCAGGAAAACGAGCAATCAAAGTTGCAGTTGCATCGTTTGAAACATTGTATGTTTCAGAAATCTCACTGAGAGCTTTAACATAGCCTGCAGCTAAGTTGTGATTAACGGAAACTGTACAATCCTCACTCTCACCGGTAGATATTACAGATACATACATATCCACCTTACCCCTTGAGACTCTTGAGCCCACATAAGACTTAAGTTTCTCTTCAAGGAAAGCATATCCTCTTGATGTACGGCAAGAAAACTCAAAGTACTTGTGATTTACACTTTTGAGCTCAACCGTAATCTCCTTGCCGCAAAGCGTTGCCTCGGCACGACCGTAGCCTGTCATTGATCTTATCATAACACTCATCCTTTCTAAAGCAAAGATTATAGATTGGCAGCGTTTATCTTTTGTAAACAAACCTTTGATAAACACTTGATTAATTATATCATTATAAAATTATTAATACAATAGATTTGTAACCAAATTGTAACCTTTAAGATAGGTTGCAAATTCCAACAGTATGTGCTATAATCTCTGTGATAATTTTTAAGAAGGAATGATTTTAATGTCCGGACATAATAAATGGAGTACCATTAAACAGAAAAAAGGTAAGAATGACGCTGCACGTGCAAAGATCTTTACAAAGATCGGCCGTGAGCTTATTGTTGCAGTTAAAGAAGGCGGAAGCGCAGACCCTTCCGTAAACTCTAAGCTTCGCGACTGCATTGCAAAAGCAAAAGCAAACAATGTACCTAACGACAATATTGACAGAATCATCAAAAAAGCTGCAGGCGAAGGTGATTCCACAAACTACGAATCTGTTACATACGAAGGCTATGGCGCATCAGGTGTTGCTGTTATCGTTGAAGCTCTTACTGATAACCGTAACCGTACAGCAGGTGATGTTCGTCACTACTTCGATAAGTACGGCGGAAATATGGGTACACCCGGTTGCGTTAGCTTTATGTTTGAGCAAAAAGGTGTTATTGTAATCGACCGCGAAGATTTAGAGGCAGACGAAGATACAGTTATGGAGCATGCTCTTGAGGCAGGTGCTTCTGATTTTGAAGCTGACGATGATGTTTTCACCGTTTACACAGAGCCTTCCGATATGGGTGCTATCCGCGATGATCTTGCAGCAAAAGGCTATGTTTTTGTAACAGCCGAGGTTGCTATGGTACCCAACACCTACACAAAAGTTGAAGATAAAGAAATCCAGGAGAAACTTCAGAAAATGCTTGATATGTTTGAGGATAACGATGATATCCAGAACGTATGGCACAACTGGGAAATGGATTAATTCTTATAACAAAATAACAATACCTATACAAGACGTCATTTACCGGCGTCTTGTTTTTTTATTATGTTGTGAAGTTAATTCCCACTTTTAACCATTCACTTCCCCACTATGTATAATTAGATTATCGCAAGGTTGGGTGGTGAAAAAGTGAATGTAAGGAAAATTTACAAAAGTTTTATATCCGCTATACTTTCGGGTTTATTGGTTATTTCTGCAATCATTGCATCGGACGGAGCAACCGCTGATTTCATTGTCGCTGATTCTTCTGATAACAAACAATATCAAGTAACACAAAGAGATAACACACTGCATATCAGCGGAGAAAACTACTCTGCGGAATTAAATCTTTATGATGAAGTTGTAAATGTTTTGTGCCACAACAACATCTTATCGCTCTTATGTGTAACGGAATCTGCTGCAAACACATTCTTTTATACAATAAGAATTTTTAATACCACAACCAAAGATTTATCTGCAATTGCAACAACTATTACCGCTACATCCAAGGAACAGGATTTTTATACCGACAACAACGGAACTTATTACATTCCAGATAATCTTGACAACAGAAGGATTCATATTGTTTCAACAAATCACTCGGACATTTTTTCAGTTTCGGCTCCTGTATATCAGCTTCTTTATGCTGGTAATAACCGTCTTCTCGTATTCTGCGGAGATGGCACTTATCTGATTTGCGGAAACAAAATCACACTTATTTCCTCTTTGCTTCCCGGAACACCCTGTTTTTATAATGGCGACAATATAATTACTGATTCACTTAATAAAAGATACCTTCTAAACGGCACAACTTTTACTGAATTGATTGAAAACACAACAATGGTTAATCACACAGACGAACCTTCTGCAACATCTTCGTACATAATAGATGGCAGTAGAATCTTCTTAACAGCAGGTACTACTTTTGCAAAACTATATAAATATCTCGGAACGGATAAATCCGAACTTACAGTATACAAATCGGATGGAAAGGCTGTAACATCAGGAAGACTAGGGACAGGTATGGTTGCAGAATTTTCTGATAAAAGCTTTACTATAATCATTGTGGGAGATTTAACCGGTGAAGGCAACATTAACTCCCGCGACCTTAAAGCACTGCTCAGACATCTGAGCGATGAAACATTACTTAGCGAACCTTTTCTCTCTGCTGCAAATATTTATAAAGACGATCTAATCGATACCAAAGATTTATTAGCTTTATCAAAGCTATACTAAAAAAACAGGCGACAAAGTTTTACGCTTTGTCGCCTGTTTATGTTTATTTTGTTTTTTCAAAAGCAATTCCGTTAATAATAATCTTGCCTTTATCCATATAATAATTTATTTCCCCGTCTGATGAAGAACCATCAAAGAGCTCGATTGTAATAAGGATTTTTCCGTCAACAGCTATATACTTGAAGAAAACAGTAATAGAATAACCGCCGTCTTTATAATCCTGAATCAAACTACCTGTACCATCGGCATTGAATGTATAAATAACATCACCTGTGTAATCCTCAAACAGCCATGAACCAACAATATCCTCATCGCCAACGAAAGTATCTATTCCGAACTCATCAGCAGATGCATGAGTAACCTTTGAGCCGTTAACATTAAACTCGGGAAGGTCTGTCTTTATCAGCTTGACTTCAGGGATATACATGAAACTCAGTGACATAGTGTTATTCTCCTCGTCAAAAGTAACGAGAGTCTGTGATTCATAATTACTGAATACATTGGGGGTAAGAGTCATAACATGATAAACAGTTTTTTCTTCTGACTCGTCGCTTGTATCCTCAACCTCTTCCAAAAGATAAGATCCTGTAAGAACCTGTCCACCAATGTTTACTTTAAAAGCTCCGTCATCTTCGAAAATATAATAAACGCCGCTATCAGGTTTCTCTGCAACAGTCCATATACCTTCCACAGAGAACTTTTCCTCCTCGCCAATTACCAGATCGTAAATAAGCACAGAAGAAAGAACAATTACTGCTGTAAGCAGAAAAGCAACAATCGAAATGATAATAGGCTTCTGCACAAGGCAAGATTTCTTTTTGATAGGTTCGCAGTAGAAGTCATCTTCTGTCAGATCTTCAAAAGAGTCATATAATTCTTCTGTTTCCTTGAGTTCCTCTTCTGAAAGCTCACTTTCAATTATTGTATCTTCTGCTACATCCTCAAAGGATTCTGCAGACTCTTTGAGTATATCTTTTTCATTATTAATATCCATACTTTTCCTCCGTATGTTCATAACTCTATATATATTACTATGTTTTATTTAAGAAATCAATATATTTATATGAATGTAATTTGAACAATTTATTGAATGAATTTACCTTTTTTATTCAGTTTCCTATTTTTTATTGATTTTTTTGGCATAATATAGTAAAGTATAAGTAATTATTGATTTAGCATAGAGTACTATGCTCATTTTGGTTATTATTACATTTTATATAAAAGAGGAATCGGTTATGAATTATCTTGATCTTTATAACGAATGGCTCGAAAAAGCCACAGAGGACGAATCTATTACAAAAGAACTTAATGCTATTAAAGGAAACAACAAAGAAATCTATGAGCGTTTTTATCAGCAGCTCAAATTCGGTACTGCGGGTCTTCGTGGTACTCTGGGTGCAGGTACCAACAGAATGAACATCTATGTTGTTCGTCAGGCAACTCAGGGTCTTGCAAATTATGTTAATAAAAAATTCGGTGGCGGTGCTGTTGCTATCTCCCACGATAGCCGAATCAATGCTGATGTATTTATGATTGAGGCTGCAAAGGTTCTTGCTGCAAATGGCATTAAAGCATACATTACCAGCGAACTTCAGCCCACACCCGTACTCAGCTACCTTGTTCGTCACTATGGATGTCAGGCAGGTATTATGGTTACAGCCAGCCACAACCCCGCTGCTTATAATGGTTACAAGGCTTATGGTGAGGATGGCTGCCAGATGACAGATGTGTCTGCAGGTATTGTTTATGATGAAATCTGCAGTCTTGATATGTTTGCAGGTTCTAAGCTCTGCGATTTTGATGAAGCTGTTAAGAACGGTCTTATTGAATATGTAGACGAGAGCGTTTACACAGAATATCTTGCAGAGGTTAAAAAACAGCAGATCAACCCCGGTATTTGTGAAGGTTCTGATATTTCTGTTGTTTATACCCCCTTAAACGGCACCGGCAACAAGCTTGTTCGACGTGTACTTAAGGAAATAGGAATTGAAAATGTTTCTATTGTTAAGGAGCAGGAGCTTCCTGACGGCAACTTCACAACTTGCCCCTTCCCCAATCCTGAGATTGAAGAAGCACTTGATCTTGGTCTTACAATGTGTAATCTTGTTAAACCTGACTTGCTCCTTGCAACCGATCCTGATGCAGACCGCGTTGGTATTGCTGTTCCCGACTTTGATGGAAGCTACAGACTTATCACCGGTAACGAAACAGGTATTATGCTTACCGACTATATACTCAAGTGCAGAAAAGAAAACGGTACTCTTCCCGAGAATCCCGTAGTTGTTAAGACTATTGTTTCTACTCCTCTTATCAAGAGAATCTGCAAAAAGTATGGTGCACAGATGGCAGATGTTCTTACCGGTTTCAAGTACATCGGCGAGATCATCCTCGGTCTTGAGCAAAACAATGAAACTGACCGTTATGTATTCGGTTTTGAAGAAAGCTACGGCTACCTTGCAGGCTCCTATGTAAGAGATAAGGATGCTGTTGTTGCTTCTATGCTCATTTGCGAAATGGCAGCATACTACAAAAAGCAAGGCAAATCTCTCTCTCAGGTTATCGACGAACTTTACCATGAGTATGGTTACTATTATAACAAAACTCTCAATTTCTACTTTGAGGGTGCAGAGGGTATGCAGAAAATGGCAGATCTTATGAATAGTCTGCGTACAAATTCACCAAAAGAGCTTGCAGGCTACAGTGTTGAGGGTATCAGCGATTACCTTGAGAGCACAGAAAAAGATCTCACTACAGGCGAAGAAAACACCATAAATCTCCCAAAATCCAATGTACTCTCCTATACCCTTGCAGGTTCAAATGCTGTTATTGTTCGTCCCAGCGGCACAGAGCCCAAGATTAAGCTCTATCTCACCTCTGTTGGTAAGAGTAAAGCTAATGCTCTTGATATTATGGATGAACTCGAAGATGCAGCAAGATCTCTTCTTGGTGTATAATTAAATATTAAATCACTCTTAACTCCGACGGTCTTTTGACTTTCGGAGTTTTTTCTATTGACTTCATCGAACGGTTGTTCTATAATAGCATTGTAACAGAACAGATGTTCTATTGCAAACAAAAAAAGGATGCTGTCACAGCATCCTTAAACGGAGGTATATTATGAAGGAATATGTATCTGTAACTGCTAAATTTGACTGTGATGGTAACTTGCTCCCTACTCTTGTGCACTGGAAAGACGGAAGAACCTTTGAAATAAACAAAATTACAGACATAAGATACGCCGCCTCGCAAAAAGCGGGCGGCGCGGGAGTCAGATATACTTGCCACATCTTAGGTCAACAAAGATATATTTTTCTTGAAAATAATCGCTGGTTTGTCGACTGTAAATAGGCTTTAATCAATTACTCAACTCTTGTGAAGATTACGAATACATCGTCTTTTGCAATTCTGAGCTGCTGAATTGTCTCGTCAACATTAAATGTAACTGCAGTTGCAGTTTCTGTCTTATCATTCTTATATGTAAGAACAATCTCAGAGCCACTCTTGATTTCGTAAGTACCTGTTGAAGCATCAGGACCTGCTGTAACACCGATATATGCTGTGAAAGTGCCATCCTCGTTGAATACGAGCTCACCGCCATGCTCTGCAAAAGCTGAACCGTAAACAGAATCAAGACCTACGCTCTCACCGTTTTTAAAAGCTTCTGTGGGCTTGTAAGTTTTGCCGAGAACAGATTTCTTTACTACGGGAGCAGTTGTTGCAGGAACCTCATCAGCTGTAGCCTGTGTTGTTGCATTTTCTGTTGCTGCATTTGTGGTTGTTGCCTCGTCCTCATCATTAGTGCAACCAACAAGTGCAAAGCAGGTTACTACCATAAGGATAGCCATTACGAGAGCGAGTGTTTTTTTGATCATCTTATTCATTGTTATTCTCCTTTTCTTTTAACATCTCGAGCAAAACTTTTCTTCTGATCATCTTGCCCTGATAAAAAATATAATCATCACCGTCACCTTTAGATAACTCTTCGATATCCACAGGAGTAGGTGTTATTTCTTCCTGACTTGGCTTTTTTACTGAATTTTGCGAAGTTGATTTATGGTTGGGTACTCCATCGCCGGAAATTACTGCTTTCATATTGGGATAAAGATAATGACTGATAATCATTGTACAAGGTGCAGGAATAAGTATTCCCAAAGAAATGACAATGTAAATAACCAGACAAAGCTTCACAATACTTACAGGCACTACCGACACAAGATAAGGTATAACCAAAAACGGAAACAATGCAATTGCGAGATAAAAGATAATTCCAAATGTTGCAAAGAAATTATTCTTGATTTCACCAAATGTCATAAGTGCACTGTTCTTTAAAACATCCTTTAGCTTAAGGTCAAAAGAAACTGACATCAAGGGTACTGCATAAAAGAAAAACAAAAAGAAAAGTGATATCAGTAGCAAGAAGAACAGAGATACATAGAAAACTCCGCCAACACTGGCAGCCAAAGAAAGATAGACCTGCACACCGAAATAACAGCCGAGTATCGCTATATATAAGAGTGCACCAAAAAGTAAAAATCGCAAACCGTTTTCTTTAACAGCCCTCAGATAATTTTTAAAAATATTCTGAGGCTTTTTGTTTTGAGAAATTTCTCGGGCGTGGAACACAACCCCTGCATAAAAAGGACTGGCGAGCACCAAAGCAAAAGGCAGCGCCAGAATGAATCCGGGTATAACAAATCTGTATATACACCAAGAGACAGCGATTGCTCCTAAAAACGGTATAGCAAATATCAAATTAACAAAAACTAATTTACTAAAATTATCTTTGAGATTTGAAATAAGTAACTCAAATCCCATCTTTTTTCGTTCCTGATGTTGGTACATATTACACTTCCTTTATTTTCAGAAGAAAACTCCTGAAAAAGCAGTCCATAAAAGCATATCGACAATTGATGCAATTGCAGATACCACAAGAGCATACAAACTGCGTATTAGATATTTTCTTACAAAAAGAGTTACAGATGTATCTGTTTCTTTATCCCTTAGTAATAACCTTGCAATTTTGCAGGATAAACTTTGTGATTGAATGCATTCAATAATAAGTGAAAAACAAAACAAAAATGTTCCGCCAAGCATTACAAGCAGATAAAAGCCTACTCCTTTGAATCCGTATGTAATAAAAAGATATCCTGCACAGAGTCCGGTACCAAAGCCTTTAAAAGCAGGTGCAAGGAAAAGAATTAAAAATCCCCATGGTGCCAATCCGCAAAGAAATACGAAAATCAAAAATAGAAAGTTTGATGCAAAACTTGCAGAAAACGTAGCAAAAAAAGACTGATTAAGTTTTCCGGAAAGATTTGTTGAAAACAAAAAATCGAGATTCAACAAAAATGTGCTATCTGCTCTACTGGCAGAGATTGACCCTGCAAGAGTTCCTAACCCGAAAACAAACGTAAAGAAAATAACCGCTCCGTATCTACGGAAAATATAACGGAAACGTGAAATTCTTTGTCGTAAGTCAGGTAGTGATCTTCTTCGCACAGGCTTAAGGCTAAATACAAATCCTTTCATAAATTCCTCCTGATTGGTTGTCCTTTCAAGATAAATTTATGAAGTGGATTAAAAAATTATACCTGATTTATGCTTCCTTTGCAAGTTCTGCAGCTCTTTTTGTGCAAGCTGCCATAGCCTCTTTGATTGTATTCTCTAAATTATTATTGTAAAAAACATTAAGTGCTTCGATAGTTGTGCCACCTTTTGAGCTTACCTTCTTAATTAGAGTTTCAGGATCATCTCCTGATTTTTTAAGCATATGGGCACTGCCCTCCATTGCGGCACAGATAAGTTCCATAGCTCTGTCACGCTCAATTCCTACGCTCTCGGCATAATCTGCCATTGCTTTTGCAAAGAGATAAAAATATGCAGGAGAAGAACCGTTAACTGAAATTATGGCATCCATCTTATCTTCTGTAAACTCCGCAACCACCCCACTGCACGAAAACATAGAGCTTACAACCACACGAGCCTCCGCTGTTACATTCTCTGAGAAACAAAGAGCAGTTGCACCCTTGCCTACAAGCAAAGGAGTGTTGGGCATAATTCTTGCCACAGGGCAATGAACATCCAGACCAGTTCTTACAAAATCAATTGTAATACCTGCTGCAATTGACACAAATGTCTTCTCAGCAGTAGCAAATTCTTTAATTTCATTTAGAACCTCGGAATAATTCTGAGGTTTAATAGCAAGAACAACAATGTCGCATTCTGCCGTAAGTTCACAGCTATTGTTTGAAATTGTGAGACCCTGCTGAGAAAAAGAGGAAAGCTTTTCTTTATCCATATCAAAAACGCAGATATCGGAAGCGGATGTGCCTGCACCGATAAGACCGCCGATAATAGCAGTTGCCATATTGCCTGCGCCGATAAAACCGATTTTCATAATATACCTCCAAAAGAGCTTAAATAATTACAAAGTAGTAGAAGAATTTATAGAACACTTGAAATCAAATCCATTTATATTCTTTGCACCGTTACGGGTGTATTCACCATAGAAGAAAACATCAAGTTCATCTACTCTTCTGTAAAGCAAACCCCATACACAAGTAGGCCCTGCATGATGATACTGAAGCATAAGCTCTGAGAAATCCTTTTTGTTAATCTTGCTGAGATAATGCACAGAAGATGTGGAGTAAACACCTTTTGTTATATAATCAGCATAAACATAACCTTCTTCACCCTGAGGCGTTATAATATGATACCAATTATTCTCAGGATTTACCTCAACAAGAGTTACTTTGTCCCCTGTATTCAGAACATCAATAATCGAGAAAGAAGTACCTGCACCACTACGCACATTAACATTGGTAGCATTAATAAAGCCCTCTTTACCCGTTCCGCTCTCTTCTACCTTAGGTGCTGTGAATATCTTTTTAAAATCACTATCGGAAGAAAGAATATTTGAACCTAAATTGTAGCAGAAGGATACGAGTGAATCGAAATGATGCTGATTGTAATAAACACCAAGATTACTAAGATAATTATTGACAGCTGATGTAAATCCACCTTCGTTTACAGTCTGAACAAGATAAGCATATGCTTCCTTTTTAGTCATATCATTATAAAAGCTGTCACCTATATATATAACCTTTCCGTATCCGATTGTGGGAATGTTATTAGCTACAGTATCAAAATAAACGCTGGAGCTGTAGCCTTCAAATCCTGCGATAAGCTCAATAGCCTCGTCGGTGGGTCTGCGTTTTTCTTTAGTTTCTTTTTTTATGTCCGCGGTTTTTCTAACAAAAACTGTTGTATTTGCATCGGAACAACCGCTTGAACAAGTTTTAAAGCTGCCGTCAGCTGTTTTTGCATAAGCTACCACATTATAGGTTCCTGCTGCAGATAAAGTTGTAGTACCATGCCATACATAAACATTTCCTTCTTTAGACTTGGAGGTAGCTTCAACAGTATTAACCTTGCCGTTTACAGTTACTTCAAACTTAACCGCAGACCTTGTAGTGTCGGTAACAGCAGAAAGGGTAACCTTTTCGTTGACAGCAGCAGTATTGGGAGAACTATATGTAAATCTTATCGGTTCTGCCTCAAGAACGGTTACAAGACAGGTTTTTGTACCTTTGGAGTTGTGCGCTGTAATAACAGCCTTACCCGGTGCAACTGCGGTAATAAATCCGTTCTGAACTTTTGCAACACTTGAATCGGAGCTGGACCATGTTACAGCCAGTGAAGATGTTGCTCCGTTATAATATGATTTACCTGCAGTAATACTTGCTGTTGATTTATATATAGATACTCCGTCGGTAGCAGCTGAAACTATTACTTTGCAGGTTACACTCTGGGTAGATGTGTAGGCTGTGATTGTAGCCACACCCTTGCTCTTTGCAGTAAGGATACCGCCCGAAACTGTAACAACGGAACTGTCTGATGTTTTCCATTTCACATTGGAAAGATTCGTTGTAAGCTGATAGTGATTGCCTGAATTAATTGTAATTTCCTTTTTGGAGATAGTAAGTGTATGCTCAACGGGAGGAGCTGTAGATTTTATGACTGTTACTTTACAGGTTGAAAATTCACCTGTGGATTCCATATATGCAGTGATTGTAACTGTACCCGGTGCAACACCCTTAACAACACCATTCTGTGATACAGTAACAACAGATTCATTTGAAGATTTAAAAGAAACAGAAGAAAGTATTGAGGGGTCTGATGTAAATACTGTCAAAGTATAGCTTGTTCTCTCTTCTATCGTAACATTATCATCTGCGATATAGACCTCCAAAGGAGCAGGAGTTTTTTCAGCAGTTGTTCCTGCAATCGAGTCAAGTACAGAAGAATTGTACCAATCGGGAGTATCAGGATCAACAGGTGTTACGGGAGTTGTTTGTTCATCTTTAGAAATTTTAAGAGTAATGTCGGTATATTCTCTGTAAATATAGCCTTCGTCAGAACTAATTTTAGCCTTAACCCAAAGTTCATTGGAATTATCTGTTACCGAAAACTCTGTGCCTTTAGAAAGAAGCTTAATTGAGTCGTAGCTTGTTGAGGGTCCTTTTCTGAAATACACATCATCAGTTGTAATACCTTTAAAACTAACATCGGAATCCGCAGGTACATTAAGATAATCAACAGAGCAGAATCCTTTGGTACCATCTTTACGGGACACATAAGCCCAACCATCTGTACTGTCTTTAAGCAAAGTAAGAGTTTCTTTAATATTAAGAGTTGCGATTGTGTTGTTTGATGTAATCTGAGCTGAAGAACGCAAACGAACTGCATCTGTTGTTACAACAGTATTATTTGCAGCATTTATATATGTTGTCATAAAAAAACAACTGCAAAAGATTACTAATCCCAGAAACAAAGATATAATCCTTTTTGAGAATTTGCACACACACATCACCTCAATACAAAAATACTAAATAAACATATAAATAAACACGCCTATACATATATATTGTACCATATATGCTCGGCGTGTTCAATTTATTTTTAAAAATTTTTGTAAAATTTATTTGAATTTTATCTTTTTTCGCCAGATTGTAACATATTGAGTTATAACTCTTGTAAGGCACAAATCATAGACGATAAAAACGATATTTCCTAAAAGCAGAAAGACCCAAGGCAGATAAATGCCAAACAGTTCAAAACTCTCTTTTGGTATTGAAAGTACAAACAGTCCGATAAAAAATGCAGTCGCAATACAAATATTAAATGTCAGGAATTTTAGAGTATATTGCAAAACTTTTATTTTGATTCTTTCAAAAAGACCTTTGAGTATTGGATAAAATCCAAGGAAAGCTGTATAATAAAGCACCGCTTCCTTATCCCCTACAAGTAAGAAAGAAAGTAAAGATACAACGATATAAACCAAAGCTGCACTTATGTAACCCGACTCAATAACCACCGCCGCTAGCATCGCTCCCGCAATACAAGGCAAAGCATAAGTTCCAACGGGAATAAAGGTTGTTATAAACATAAACACCAGAGAAAGAGCAGCAATAACCGCAGAGAAGGCAAGTGTATATGTTCTGTTAATTTTTTTCCTCATAACTTAACAACACATACAAAGGTCGCCGCCCATACACTCGCAACAGGTATCGGCACAACAAAGAGCTGTACACATATCACAGCTGTTACATCCCATAGCCTGAGGATTGTTTGTACGGGTATATTCGGGACTTGTATAAGAACGCTGACTGTTCATCTGATTAAGCACTTGTCTGAACTCCACATTATCGGGACACATATCGCAGGCAGTTTTAAAATAGCCGTAGGCTTGGTCTGTCCAGCCTCTGCGATAATGTATCATACCTTGCAAAAAGTACCATTCGCCGTCTCGTTTTGTTGCAGGAACCCCATTAAGAATTGTTTGAGCATCATCAAAACGACCGCTACGGATATAATTTCTTACATCCGGGTAGTTTGTGTAGGTATTACCACCCTGACCTGAATAATTGTAGGTGTTTGAATTTGCGTTATAAGTCTTACCCTCTTTGCGAAGTCGCTGAATCTCATCGTAAGCCTCGTTGTTTTCCTGCATTTTTTCGTTTGCAAGATCTTTTAAGGGACTGTCCTGATAGCTGTCGGGATGATATTTTTTTGCAAGTTCTCTGTATGCGGATTTAATTTGTTCATCAGTTGCATTTTCACTGACGCCAAGTATGGTGTAAGGATTTTTATTCATTGGGAATTTCCTTTCATTTTTTAAAAAGTTCTTTCTGTCTTTTTGTAAGTCCCAAAAGAACTATATTATCAAGTATATCTGCAAATCTTTTTTTGTCAATAAGTCTGTATGCTGATGTTAAAAGATAAACGGAATGCGAAAGAAGAGCATCCGCGTATTCTGCACTTTCGGCTTTTGACACACCTAATTTATTATATATCGGGTTGAAAGATTTATGTTTAATATCATCATCAATGTCAAAGGCTGCATCCATAAGATATACCCATTTACCAAGATGATAACCAAACTGCGAAAAAGCAGGACGGATTTTATCGTTATATGCAATATCGGAAAATATGAATTCAAGAAGTTTTGCGGTAGGCTCTGCAGATTCGTCTATACCTGCATTACTTTCTTCTGCCTTCAATTGATCCATATACATTTTTTGACACTCTGTAAAATATTCGGGGTATTTTTTCTTTGCTTTATTCTTCCAACTTGCGAAGAAAGGTCTTAAAAGCGTAAATCCTGTTTTTCTAAAAAAACTGCCGTCACGGATATTGTCCATAAGTTTATAATAAGACATAAGCACCAGCAATGCTGCAGCACGGGATAACGCAGTGTTATCGCCATTACAATAATTGCAGGTTTTGCAAGGGTTAAATCGGCATCTGCCTTTTTTGAAAGACGGGCACTCATTCTGATTTGCCATTATAAAAAGTGCAAAGAAAGTACAATCATAATTAAGCAGAAAACGAGCAAATACAGAATAGTCTTTTCCGAGCTGTTTACAAAGACTACAATAAACAGCTCTGTAATTTTCAAATTCCTTTACTTTGAGCTCACCTTTATCAATGGTGACATATCCGAACACAAACAACACCTCCCTATTATAAACATATATAATTATAATACATCAAATCTCATAATACTATATTAACAAGTTGTAAATTTTATAAAACTTTATGTTGAAATGAATCAAAATTAAAAGTATAATGTTAAAAAACAACAGAGGTAACTACAAATGAATGTTTATGATTTTGATAAAACAATATACAAATCCGACAGTACTGCTGATTTCTTTATATATTCATTGAGAAAACATCCAAAAATTCTTAAATATCTCCCCTCTATTTTTTCTGCCTGGTTTAAATTCTATATTCTGAAAAAGGGCACCAAAACTCAGTTTAAGTCAAAGGTTTTTCAGTTCGTTATGTGCATAGATTACGAAAAAGACATAAAGGCTTTTTGGCAGAAGAATGAGCATAAAATAAAAGAATTCTATATAAAGCAGCAACAGGATACTGATGTTATAATATCTGCCTCTCCGAGCTTTATTCTTGAGCCTATCTGCAAAAAACTCGGGATCAAGCACCTTATGTGCTCAAATGTTGATGTAAAAACAGGTGCTTACTATGGTGAAAACTGCCACGGCAAAGAAAAAGTAAGAAGATACAGAGAGCTTTTTGGCGATTCAACAATCCACGAATTTTACTCTGACAGTTACAGCGATACTCCTTTAGCAGAAATTTCAGAAAAAGCATTTATGGTTAAAGGTAATAAAATCAGCACTTGGGTTTTTAAGTAATCCTATAATATAAAAATTACAGCGCAGGATTTTTCCTGCGCTGTTTTTTTGTTTACTCTGTTCTGAGTGCTGTTACGGGGTCTTTGCGAGCCGCTTTCTTTGAGGGGAAGAGACCTGCAATAGTTGTAAGAATAACACTGAGAAGCACAAGCACAATTGCACCCTTAATGGGAAGTGCAGCACTGACAACAGCAGTACCTGCTACTGCGTGAATGATTGCATTTACAGGAATAAGCATAAGTAGTGTTAAGCCCACACCGATAAGACCTGCACAAAGTCCTATAATAAAGCTTTCGGAAAGGAACACCTGAGAAATATTACGCTTTGATGCACCCATTGCACGAAGGATACCGATCTCCTTTGTACGCTCCAGAACGGAAATATATGTGATAATACCAATCATTATAGAGGACACAACAAGGGAAACGCTGACAAAAGCAATAAGCACATAAGAAATAACATTGATAATGGTTGTTACAGAAGAAAGAAGGAGTCCGATATAATCGGTGTAGGTTATCTTATCTGCCTCGTTAACCTTATTGTTGTATTTCTCGATACAATCTGCAATACCGTCTTTTGCCTCAAAGCTGTCGCAGTAAAGGGAAATCATAGAAGGTGCATCTTTACTTATAAGACCAAACAGATTCATATTGCTGTCGTAAGTACCGATAAGTTTGGAGATATAATTATCATAAAAACCTAAAATAACCTCGTCTTCTGCGGTAGCAATATACTGGTCAAACATCTGAGCAAGTGCAACCTCGTCGGTAGGCATCTCCTGCATATCAGCAAACTCTCCTGTGGGCATTTGCTCCATACCTGAGGGCATAGTAGCCATTTGATGAGAAGAAATAGCCTCATCAGATGTAGACTGCTGTCCACTGTTCTGAGTCATTAAAGAAGACATATTCTTAAACATCTGAGCTTTATCACTAATACCCATATTAGCCAGGAAAATCTTTGTGTCGCTAATCTTTTCTTCATTAGTTGAAGCAAATTTCATCTGATTAAGCACATTGATTTCAGGATTTTCAGCCTGTGCCTTAACTACTGCACTCTCGCTTGTATAATCCATAAGGTACTCTGTAAGAAGACGGGTATATGCAACATTACCTGTGGACACTAATATTTCTGCATCTTCAGAAGGCTTAATAATACCGGAAATTTTAAGTTCAACTGCTGAATTCATAAGATTCTCTACAGCCATAATATCTTCACTCACATCAGCGAAAACCCCATATTCATTTTGAATATAAAAGTCGCATTTGGGGATAAGATAAAATGATTTACTAAGAATATCTTCGTAAGAAATGGTATTGAATGCTGAGGTGTCAATCTTTTCACCACTGTTGATCTTAGTTACAACATCGTTGTAGTTTTCAGCAGGATAAAAACCAAGTTGGAAAAGAACCTTTGTAGGAATCTCGTTGTTTTTATCAAGAACAAGTACTACCTCGTTATACTCATCAGGCCATTCACCCTTAACGAGAGTGGAGTTTTCATATACAATATTTCCGAGATTTGCACCGTTTCTATCGGGCAAAAGTTCGCCAAAACAAGTCTGATTTATATCAACACCCATACTCTCAGACATATTCTGAGTATATGATTCCATCATTTTTTCGCCATTCGTTTTAGAAAAACCGCTACCATCGGTGTTTACTAACTTACCATTGGTATCATAAGCAAATACGCTGAATTTAGGGCTGTATGAATACACAATACCGTTTTCACCGATATAGTTATGAATTTCACTATCAGGATCATCAAGGTATTCTTTAAATGCTGTAAGATTGTTTGTGACAATACTGGTATTAAGTGAAGATTCAAGCTCCATAGCACTACTGTCAGGATATACAGCATCCATTTTGTGCTGAACCTCAACCGCACTATCATTCATAGTGTTCATAAGACTTGTAAGGTCCATAGTATTGGCTTCTATTGTAATGGGATAAGAAGACATTGTGCTTTTCTGTACATCGTTAATATAGATATTAACACCCGTTGAAAGTGAAAGTATCAAAGCAATACCGATAATACCGATAGACCCTGCAAAAGACGTAAGAATTGTTCGGGCTTTTTTAGTAAGAAGATTATTAAAACTGAGAGTAAGTGCTGTAAGCATAGACATAGATGCCTTACCCATATTTTTATGCTTTGCAGGCGCTAACTCGTTCTCGTCTATTTCGTAAGGATTTGTATCTCCTACAATCTTACCGTCACAGATATTTACAATTCTTGTTGCATATTTTTCGGCAAGTTCAGGATTATGAGTTACCATTACAACAAGTCTGTCCGATGCAACTTCCTTAAGAAGCTCCATAACCTGAATGCTTGTATCGGTATCAAGAGCACCTGTAGGCTCGTCCGCAAGAAGAATATCAGGATCATTTACAAGTGCACGGGCAATGGCAACTCTCTGCATCTGTCCGCCTGACAACTGATTAGGTTTCTTATGAATATGTTCACCAAGACCTACCTTCTCAAGAGCCTGACGGGCTTTCTTCCTTCTTTCCGAGCGTTTTATACCTGAAATAGTAAGAGCAATCTCAACATTAGAAAGTATAGACTGATGCTCAATAAGATTGTAGCTCTGGAACACAAAACCGATTGTATGGTTACGATATGAATCCCAGTCTCTGTCTTTGTATTTCTTTGTAGAAATACCATTAATAACAAGGTCACCGCTATCGTATCTGTCGAGACCGCCGATAATATTAAGCAATGTGGTTTTACCTGAGCCTGAGGGTCCCAGAATAGCAACAAACTCGTTGTCTCTTAGGTTAAGGGACACATCATTAAGTGCTGTCTGTTTAAGGCTGCCGGTAACATATTGCTTTCTGATCTTTTTAATCTGAAGCATGTACTCCCTCCAAAATGAGATTAATAATAAATTCCTATTTTTGCAAGGTTATTATATCACCTTGGAATATCGAATACAATCAAATTAAGAAAAAATTTACAAATAAAATATAAGGGCAAGCTTTCGCCTGCCCTACCCTTTTTAATTTACTTTAGCAGCAAGAATTTCTGCAGCATCCAAAGTTTGTATCTGTTCCCAACTCGTTTACATTGGGAGGAAAAAATTCATTGGTGGGAAAATCCAGATGAGAGAAAACTTCGCAAGGATTATCTGACGATGTTCTGCATTCTTTTTCGGGTATGCAGAAATCATAAGAAGGTACCATAATCTGTACATTTCTTTCAATCTGTACAATCGAGAAAACGCCTAATGTAACATAAACACATCTTGATGCAGATGTTGTAAACTCACCGCCGAAACACTGACACATCTTATCGGGAATTCTGCAAGGAGGATTACAAGCACTTACACAATCACATATTTTTGCAGAAAGAGCAATGGGCTTTGCAACTTGCACAGTAGCTTTAGGCAAATTTCTACCTACTGCGGTCTGTATATCAAGATTATCAACGCTGAATTCACTTGTAAAAATCTTCACGCTGCCTTCGCTGCCGTAAAGAATAACTTTCTTATTAAAAATCGCAAGACCATCAACCGCTGTAGGATTAGAGCCGGGTGCTGTAAAAACATCAAGACTCACGCTAAAGAAATATGTCATATCTACCGAATAAAAGCCTTTGTGGAAAGGCACAGGTTCTAAGTCGGTAAGAACGGATATTACATCTGCTTCCTTAATTCTTACGCTGACAGCACAATCAATAATATTCTGATTTTGCTCTGTAAAATACACCTTTATATCTCTGAGACAATCTTTATCCGAGCAACTGTCATAGACTCTCAGTGCATCTATGCAAACCGAACGAGAGTCGCAATTATCATTGCTTGTTGACATAGTTTCCTGTTCGGAATAACTATTGTAATCTGCCATATAACAACCTCCAAAATACTTTTACCGCTGTCTACTATAATTCATTCGCACAACGACTTAATTTATATTATGAAAATATGTTGAATTGGTGAAAAAATAAAAGGGTGCGAATTGGGGCACCCTTTTATAATATAATCAGATTTTTTCCATTTTGCAGAAGTTTGCCATAAGAGTTTTTGTTCCTACCTTATCGAAAGAAACCTCCATCATTGTATCATTTCCCATCCTCTCGGCTTTAATAATCATACCGACACCAAATACTTTGTGCATTACTTTGTCACCTACAGCATACTGAGAACCACCTGACGAGGACGAAGAAGAATTAGCTTTGGTTGTAAAGGGATCAAACTTATTCTTGACAGAACTTGATACTGCCACAGTGTTTGACTGAGGAGATTGTCTTTTTACTCCTGTTTTTTCAATATGTTCATCAGAAATCTCTTCACAGAAACGTGAAACCTTATTATGCTGAGTTGAACCAAAAAGCATTCTTGCCTGAGCATGTGTAAGATAAAGTTTTTTCTTTGCTCTGGTAATACCAACATAAGCAAGTCTATGCTCTTCGTTAAGCTCGTCGGGATCAAAAGAGGATTGGAACGATGGGAATATTCCCTCCTCCATACCTGCAATAAACACCACAGGAAACTCAAGGCCCTTTGAGCTGTGCATTGTCATCATAGTAACAGAGTCTGCACCTGAGTCCATATTATCAAGATCCGTCTGCAGAGAGATTTCTTCAAGAAACGCAGAAAGTGTTGCTTCTTCGGCGTAATCCTCCTGAAAATTAACGATATTAGACATAAGTTCGTCTACATTTTCGATTCTTTCGTCCGCATTCTCTTTCTCTGCCTTAAGGAAATTCTTATAATCCGTATGCTCGAGAACCAGATCATAAAGTTCTGCAACTGTATAATCACCCGACTCTGCAGCCTCTACAAGACCATTCATCATATCAAAAAACGCTTTAAGCTTACCGGCAGCTCTGGAAAGGTCAGGGAAGTCCGCAGCTTTCTTAATAATATCGTACATAGATTCTCCAAGCGAAGATGCTATTGATTCAATTTTCTGAATAGTGGTATCGCCAATCGCACGACGGGGTTTATTGATGATACGGGAAAGACGCACATTGTCTGCAGGATTATTGATAACCTGCAGATATGCAAGCATATCCTTGATTTCTTCTCTATCAAGGAAGCGATGTCCACCAATAATACGATGTGGAATACCCGAACGAGTAAGTGCAGACTCAACAGCATTTGACTGTGCATTCATTCTGTACAGAACTGCTACATCGCCGAAATTACCACCCTTTGAAACATAGTCGAGAATTGTTCTTGCAATAAACATTCCCTCTTCTCTTTCATCGTAGGTTGTATGGATTGTAATTTTTTCACCCTTATCGTTTTCTGTCCAGAGAGTTTTTCCTTTACGCTGTTTGTTATTAACAATAACATCATTAGCAGCAGCAAGTATAGTCTTTGTGCTACGATAATTCTGCTCAAGTCTTATTACTCTTGCGTTAGCAAAGGTATGTTCAAACGAGAGGATGTTTTCGATTGTGGCACCTCTGAAACGGTAAATACTTTGGTCGTCGTCACCCACTACGCAGAGGTTTCGACTTTTTTCTGCAAGCATACTTACAAATTTATACTGAACACGGTTTGTATCCTGATACTCGTCAACCATTATGTACTTAAACTGATTCTGATAAAGTTCAAGTACATCGGGGCAGGTCTCAAAAAGCTTAACAGTGTTAAGAAGCATATCGTCAAAATCCATAGCATTTGAAGATTTAAGTCTTGTCTGATACTTATCGAAAGCTCTTGCAATCGTTACTTTTCTTGTATCAAATTTATCTGATGCTTCTTTTTCCATATCGGCAGGAGTTTTCATCTCATCCTTTGCGTGAGAAATTGCAGAAAGCACCTGTCTGTGACCTAAAATCTTCTCATCAACATTCATTGACTTTAAGATTTCTTTGATAACTTTACGCTGATCATCGGTATCATAGATAGTAAAATGAGGTGTATATCCTATTCTGTCTGCAAATCTGCGGAGGATACGAGCACAAACAGAATGAAATGTAGCCGCCCATATATCTGCACCACCATCGGGTACACTCAAGCAGATACGCTCTTTAAGTTCTTTTGCAGCTTTATTTGTAAAAGTGATTGCAAGAATCTGCCAAGGGTAAGCAAGATTACACTGAAGAATATAAGAAATTCTGTTAACAAGCACAGTTGTCTTACCTGAGCCTGCACCTGCAAGAATCAGCAGAGGGCCTTCTGTGTGAAAAACAGCCTGCTGCTGCATATCGTTCATTCTACTGTACTGATTTTTAATTGCCTGTATATCCATAAATAAAAATTCCCTTCAAAAAACTTATTTTATTCTAACACATTACATTTAAGTTAGAATTACCAAAAGGAAAAATAAAAATTATTTAAAAAGAAAAGTTCCGCATTGAACATCAATACGGAACTAACATTCTTATACTAATGAAATATAATATTCTGTGATTGCCTTTGCGTCGCTGCTCATAATGAGAGTTACAAAATTGCCGTTTCTTTCAACCGAGCATTTTTCTATAATCGCGAGAAGCTCCGCAGAGTAACTTGCACACAGGTCTTTCTGAGAATTGTATCGGTTAACGAGTGCATCGTACACTCTTTGTGCCGCATCAGAATCCACAGCCTCAACAAGAATAATCTCGTCTATATCAGTTGCAGTATTCACCGCTGTCTGAGCCGCAAACTGTTTTACATCGGAAGGATTAATATTATAGAAGAGCTCTAAATCGTCGGTGCTTTCAATAGCAATTACAAGCTCCTTTGTTATAGAAAACTTCTGATTTATCTTTGCAAGTACATCAGAGAGCACAACATCAGCTGCAGGTATTTCTGCATCTTGTGATGCGGTGGTTTTTGTATTGGTCTCGGAATCATCCCCACATGCAGAAAGAAGACATAGAGAACAAACACAAAGAATAACGAGTATAAAAGAAAGAAACTTTTTCACAAATACACACCCTTTCTTAATATACAAATATTATATAAAATCCGACATTAAAAGTCAAACAAATAACTATATATCAAAGCATTTTTTCTTAGTGTCCCATTCGACTAAAAAACTGCCCACTTTACCAAATGCGTTTACTTTTACAATAACTTCTGCTTTATCGCTCACATTATAGCGCATCGCAGTACCGATACCTCTGTCGCAATCATGCCCTCTATGCAATAAAGCAAAGTAATCATAATCATATAAATTCAATTTAAGATGAGACTCGCGAATTGAATGAACAGAATATATCTCGGGTCTATGGAACGGGTCAAAATCCCCTGAATCACGAGATAATTTCCCGCACAGAAATATCGGCAAAGAGTATGTTTTTGATAAATTCGGAATTTCTCTTGCAACTGAAGCATCAAGCAGTTCTAAATAGTCTATAACAACAAGACCAATATTTTTTGTATTGTTAATAGACTCTTTTATATACTCGACTGTTGGCAAAGGGCAATCATAAATACACACTCTGTCTGTCGACAACCCCATAGACTCCATTCGCCTGAGCCATTGTTCTTCTGAGAGTTCCAAAGAAAACACAGCAACCGTTTTATTTATTGAATTAGTTACCTTTTCTGAAATCTGTATGGAGAAAGTTGTTGTACCAAAACCCGGATTAGAAAACAAGCCAAACACTCCTGATTCTGTCGAAAGCAAATGTATCAAAGAATCCATAGAACAGTCATAATTTTTATACATTACAAATCACCTCGAAAATACTTTAAATAATTAAGGACACCTGTTAGGACTTACACAACCACAAGAAATCATTTTAACTTTCAAGCTCGGTTTTCCTAGGTCCTCGATTTTCGCTTAATTAGCTTAAGTACATTCTAACAGATAAGGTGTACCATAAACAGTACATTAAATGTATAAATATTGCATTTCATTATATAAACATAAAAATCTTACAATACAAGGACATTAAGACATAAAAAAACACGATGGTTTCGTATCAAAACCATCGTGCTGATATGCAAAAGAGTAAATAAACGGAGCAGAACTGAGGTAAAAGTAAGCAAAAGTACACCGAGGTTCACCAACAATCCGTATCTGCCGACATAGAGCAAAATTATTTTTGAACAGCTTCTTCCTTAACCCAAATTGCCGGACGAACGCCATCAAGGTATTCAGCTCTTTCAAAAGGATTAACCGTTCCATTATTGCATATGTGACAGACATAAACGGAACCGTCTTCGCCCCAGCCACCACGTTCGTTTGCTGTGCGTAGCCACCAAAACCCGTACGGTTCACGAATGTTGGAACTATAGTGCTCGCTGGTCTTTTTTCGGGAATAATCCGTGTAGCCTGCCCTGGCGTCTCGAGGATCAGCAAAGTAATGTTTGTATTCTTCAAGACTTAACAGAAAAACCTTTTCCCCTGAAACGCTATTCTCAATAAGAGCTTTTTCATGTTCATTGAAAGCACGATCTGCAAAATCTTTATTGAGCCATTGAATTATATCACTATTTTCCCAGTTATTATTCTCTTTTGCCGAGAATTGAATATGATCGATTATTTTTTCGGTGACTAATAACACCATATCATCCTTCTTTTCCAGAATACGCCAGGACAATGGAGAAAAGGCTGCTCCTTCTTTATTCTGAATATATTGGCCGAATGTTACGGTCTCATAGTTTTTTACAACTTCTTTCGCACCTTTGTTCTTTCTTTTCTTTGCTGTGTTGTAAAGTCGCACAGAAATTGAGTTAATGAGTGGTCCGTCAGCTTCGTATTCAGAATAGGTAAAGAAATAAGTCACTTCAGCATCCGTCATATAGTGGATATTCATCTTCAACGTTTTTCCATAGTAATCAACGAGAAGGAGGTCTTTATTGCCAACAAACGCAAAATACCTATCGCCGTCGTCCGTGTAATGAACATCAAGATTTGCATCTTGGCAGAAATAGTCATCTTTCTTGATAGTGTTATTGACTATTTTACCTAACTTTTTAATATCCTCATCGTCACCATATCCCAGGTATTTCTCAATGGGCTCATATTTGCCACCTTCGAAAGAGAAAAAATCACTTTTTTAACAAGCCGTTTTACAGCTTTACGCATTTCGGATTTTGCATCTTCAAAGGAATCAAAGATTTGCAAAGTTTCCGTATTATCGGTTTGATCCATCCACCATTCAACTTCACTTGCTTCAGTTTTGATCTCAGTCACTAATGCGTATTTCATAATTTGTTCTACCTCCTATTTACTCAGCAAAGACATAATATCATGTTTTATGCACCAAAAATGGTGCATATCAAATAGTGTATAGCTTATATTAAGTATATCGAAAGTAATCGAATTGTGCAAGTTGTTTTCAGTGAAATAAAAACCCTCTCTTGTCTTGGTAGAAAAAAGAGGGTTCTTTCGTGCGAAAGAGCTACTAAAAGGTGCGTAAAGTGAGGTAAGAACGACTAAAAGTACACCATTTGATTACAATTTGCAACTTATATTTCTATCAAATCAGTTTATTAAAAGTCATCTTCCTTAACTTTTAGTTTCCTTTGAAGCTATATAATCAAAACAGTATTTAATTTGATCATCAGTTAATGAACAAACTTCAAGCTTAGAAGAATCCCAGCCCGCGAAAATAATGTTTCCAAACAAGACTGCACTATCAAAATGATTCCATAGATTTTCTTCAAAATTAAAATTATAAATTGCATCAGCTTTGCAATATTCATCAATATCAGGACCTATTTGCATCCTTGTATCGCTGCTTGCATAATTCCATCCATTACCTTGTTCATCAACATTTCCTATAATTTTGTTGATCTCACTCATACCTTCTATTTCTACTATTTCAGGAATTACTCCAGGTTTCTTTACTATTATCTTAATCATACTTGTATCCCTCTTTTTTACTATCCAGATTTAATATATTTTATCACACGGATAGCTAAAATTTAACCCTGTATGCGGAATTTCAATGTTTTTGAGCGGTTTCGCTGCTTCAAAAGATTCAAATCCCTCATGACGCAATGCTTTTGCTGTTCTTAATTTGAGCAAAGAACGAACAAAAGTACACTAGCATTTTTGGTGTTTTGAGGCATAAAAACATGTCCGAAGCATTATTTTTAGCCGCTCCGGCTCTGGTTTCTATTCGAATTTCCTTGATTTATCACCATTTTGGCTCAAAAATGCCCAAAAACATGAATAAATATCCCCCCGTAAAACGGGGGGTATTTCATTGTATAAAGAAAACGAACTTTTATCTGCTAGACAAAAGTTCGTTCTTTATTGCGAAAGAGCAATATAACGGTGCACAAATGTAGGTAAGGAAAGCGATTAGGTGCGTAATGTCATCTCTTTTTATAAACAACAAGTTCGGGATTTTCACCGTTTTCTTCATAAGAACACACAAGCAGAAAATCCATATTAGCAGCAATGCCGAAGCAACGGTCGCCTCCGAATTCACACTCCAGTTGGCTACCGAGATAGGTGGCGTTATCGTCAAGAAATTTCACGGTTTGTCCGTTGGGTAATCTGTATTCAAGGTTAATAAAACTACCAGACAGCACGTTCAGATTTTCCACCTTAGGTAACCCCTCAATATGAAGCAAGGTGTTGAATTCGTGGATGATCTGCACCTTAAATTCCTCGAACTTTTCCTTGCCACCGATGGCGGCATACTGTTTCCAGAAGTCCATAGTAAAATCACCGTCAGCATAACACCATCCGCAATAGTTCTCGTTGAATGCGCCGTCTTTTTCGCGACTAATATCGGTGTCTTTCAGCGGCATGCCGCAACACTCACACACTAGTTCTCTCGGTGAGCCGAGCAGTGTGTTGATCGACACGTCAAACAGCTTTGAAAGTAGCTTGAGCGTTTCGATATTTGGAATCGTTTCGCCATTCTCCCAGCGACTGACTGCCTGACGGGTGACAAACACTTTTTCGGCCAGTTCGTCTTGAGAGAAACCATTTTTCGTTCTGAGTTCAAGTATAATATCTTTCGTTTCCATACAATGATCACCTCGATAACAGTATATCGCAAGAGCAACTAACAAACAAGCAACCCGTTGTTGCTGTACAAATAAGAAAGAAAACTGCTTATGTTTTGTTAGAC
>JAZRMA010000006.1:0-45088 GCA_045647135.1 Ruminococcus sp.
CAGGCAAATTTGAGGAGTACGCGGACTTTTGAGGATCAGCGTAGGTGAACGAGGCGTGACATAGAATCGCCGAGCACCGCAGCCCGAAAAAGTCGAGTACGACACCGCAATTTGCCGAACAGATTGTGAATTATCCTATACATTCGCAATCGGGCAAATTTGAGGAGTACGCGGACTTTTGAGGATCAGCGTAGGTGAACGAGGCGTGACATAGAATCGCCGACCACCGCAGCCCGAAAAATAAAACCTTATTTAAGATTTATTTATAACCCTTTGCCTTTGCAATCTGATTCAGTTCTTCAAGTTGTGCAGGGTCATTTGCACCAAGCACAACATCAGAATTTCCCGATACAAAAGCACCGGCTTTTTTACCATCTGTAATAATGAGTTTGAGTGCATCGGGCAGATAATATTCACAAGCCTTGTTGTCGGATGTGATTCTGTCAAGAACAGAAAGCAAAGCTTCTGTCTCGAACCAATAAGCACCGGAGTTGATTTCCTTAATCTGTCTTATCTCGTCCGTTGCGTCCTTGTGCTCAATAATAGCCTTAAGACTGCCGTCCTCATCTCTTACAATTCTGCCGTAGCCTGTTGCATCAGGAACCTCTGCGCTTATAACCGTTGCACAAGAATCTGTTTCTTTGTGCTGAGCATAAGAAGAAGCAATTGTACCTGCGTCAACAAAAGGAGCATCACCGCCGAGAATAACAACGGAGCCGCCTTTTTCCTCAAGATACTTTCTTGCCATCATAACAGCATGGCCTGTACCGAGACGCTCACTCTGAAGAGCGGTCTCAACAGAGAAAGGCAGAGTCTTTACATACTCGTCAATATATTCTGCGCGATAGCCCTTAACAATGCAGATATCATCAATACCGGCTTCCTTGATTGCATCAATAACCCAGCGGAGCATAGGTTTTCCGAGAACTTCACAAAGGGTCTTAGGGCGATCACTGCCCATACGTTTGCCTTCGCCGCCTGCAAGGATAATGGCACATCTGTTCATAATATACCGCCTTTCGTTGCTTGGTCGAATTGTACCGCAACTGCATAATAACAGTTATACTTATTATCGCATAATTTGATAAATTTGCAAGTCATTCTGCTAAAATATATCATCTTTGTAACCATTAAACAAATTGTTCGGCTCATTTTTTAAATATTGGTAAAAATTAATGAGAAAAAATTTTGAAAAAATATGGCAATTCAAATTGTTTTTTGATATAATACATTTAAGCACGACTCCATGGCAGGAGTCTGAGCAACAAAAGCAAAGTGTATTTCCCGATGCACTTTAGCATATTTCACATTTTAGGAGGTTTTTCCAATGGGCCACAAGTTTGTTTACCTCTTCAAAGAGGGTAACGCAACAATGCGTGAGCTTCTCGGCGGTAAGGGCGCTAACCTTGCAGAAATGACTTCTCTCGGTCTCCCCGTTCCCCAGGGTTTCACAGTAACCACAGAGGCTTGCACACAGTATTATGAAGACGGTCGTAAGATCAACGATGACATCCAGGCAGAGATCATGGAGTACATCGAGAAGATGGAAGAGATCACCGGCAAAAAGTTCGGCGACCTCGAGAATCCTCTCCTTGTTTCCGTTCGCTCCGGTGCAAGAGCATCCATGCCCGGTATGATGGATACAATCCTTAACCTCGGTCTTAACGAGGAAGTTGTAAACGTTATGGCTACTAAGTCCGGCAATGCACGTTGGGCTTGGGACTGCTACAGAAGATTCATCCAGATGTACTCCGACGTTGTTATGGAAGTTGGTAAGAAGTACTTCGAGGAGCTCATCGACAAGATGAAGGAAGAGAAGGGTGTTACTCAGGACGTAGACCTTACAGCTGAGGATCTCCAGACTCTCGCAGGCCAGTTCAAGGCTGAGTACAAAGCTAAGATCGGCAAGGACTTCCCCTCTGATCCCAAGGAGCAGCTCATGGGCGCAGTTGAGGCAGTATTCCGTTCTTGGGACAACCCCCGTGCAAACGTTTACCGTCGTGACAACGATATTCCTTACAGCTGGGGTACCGCTGTTAACGTTCAGATGATGGCATTCGGTAACATGGGTGACGATTGCGGTACAGGTGTTGCTTTCACACGTGACCCCGCAACAGGCGACAAGGGTCTCATGGGTGAGTTCCTTGTAAACGCACAGGGTGAGGACGTTGTTGCTGGCGTTCGTACTCCCATGCCTATCGCTCAGATGGCAGACAAGTTCCCCGAGGCATACGCAGAGTTCCTTGCAGTATGCGACAGACTCGAGGATCACTATAGAGATATGCAGGACATGGAGTTCACAATCGAGGGCGGCAAGCTCTACATGCTCCAGACAAGAAACGGTAAGAGAACAGCTAAGGCAGCTCTCAAGATCGCTTGTGACCTCGTTGACGAGGGTATGATCGACAAGAAGCAGGCTGTTGCTATGATCGATCCCAGAAACCTCGACACACTTCTCCATCCCCAGTTCGACACAAAGGCTCTCAAGGCTGCTACACCTGCAGGCAAGGGTCTTGGCGCATCTCCCGGTGCTGCATGCGGTAAGGTTGTATTCACAGCTGAGGACGCAGAGGCTTGGAACAACAGAGGCGAGAAGGTTATCCTCGTTCGTCTCGAGACATCTCCCGAGGACATCACAGGTATGAAGGCTTCTCAGGGTATCCTCACAGTTCGTGGCGGTATGACATCCCACGCAGCTGTTGTTGCTCGTGGTATGGGTACATGCTGTGTATCCGGTTGCGGCGACATCAAGATGCACGCAGAGAACAAGAAGTTCGAGCTCGCAGGCAAGACCTATGTTGAGGGCGACTTCATCTCCATCGATGGTTCTACAGGTAACATTTACGACGGTATCATCCCCACAGTTGACGCTGAAATCGCTGGCGAGTTCGGCAGAATCATGGAGTGGGCTGATGAGTTCAGAACTCTCAAGGTTCGTACAAATGCTGATACACCCGCAGATGCTAAGAAGGCTCGTGAGCTCGGCGCAGAGGGTATCGGTCTCTGCCGTACAGAGCACATGTTCTTCGAGGCAGACAGAATCGCTGCATTCCGTGAGATGATCTGTGCTGACACTCTCGAAGAGAGAGAGACAGCTCTTGAGAAGATCCTCCCCTATCAGCAGGGCGACTTCGAGGCTCTCTACGAGGCACTCGAGGGCAACCCCGTTTGCATCCGTTTCCTTGATCCTCCCCTCCACGAGTTCGTTCCCACAGAGGAAGCTGACATCGCAGCTCTCGCAGAGGCACAGGGCAAGACAGTTGCAGACATCAAGGCTCTTATCGCTTCTCTCCACGAGTTCAACCCCATGATGGGTCACCGTGGTTGCCGTCTCGCAGTAACATACCCCGAGATCGCAAAGATGCAGACAAAGGCTGTTATCCGTGCAGCTATCAATGTTAAGAAGGCTCACGCTGACTGGAACATCGTTCCCGAAATCATGATCCCCCTCACAGGTGAGGTTAAGGAAATGAAGTTCGTTAAGGACGTTGTTGTTGCAACAGCTGACGCTGAGATCGCAGCAGCAGGCGTAGAGCTCAAGTACGAAGTAGGTACAATGATGGAAATTCCCAGAGCTTGTCTTACAGCTGATCAGGTTGCTACAGAGGCTGAGTTCTTCTGCTTCGGTACAAACGACCTTACTCAGATGACATTCGGCTTCAGCCGTGACGACGCTGGTAAGTTCCTCGACGCTTACTATGACAGAAAGATCTACGAGAACGATCCCTTCGCAAAGCTCGACCAGACAGGTGTTGGTCAGCTCATGGAGATGGCTATCGCTAAGGGTAAGGCAACTCGTCCCGAGATTCACTGCGGTATCTGCGGTGAGCACGGCGGCGACCCCGTATCCGTTGAGTTCTGCCACAAGATCGGCCTCGACTACGTATCTTGCTCTCCCTTCCGCGTTCCCATCGCTCGCCTCGCAGCAGCTCAGGCAGCTATCAAGGGCTAATCCGTAAGGGTATTACAGCTTGATATAATATAAAGCAAAAAATCCTCCCGAAGAAATTTGGGAGGATTTTTTACAACTGTTTATATTATAATAACTGTTATAATAAAACCAAGGAAAAAGCATGGTGAAAATTTAATGAAGATAATCAGCGATATTAGGTTATATAAAGGTTATGAATTAAATAAATATTCCGACATATCAAACAAAGAACTAAACATTTCCGTTTGTCGTGTGGTTATGAAATTGAGAGAGCAAAAAATATCTTTGGGTGAATTTGACCACTTGTATTTGAATTTCACTACTTGTAAACCCAAGGGAACTTTTGAATTTGTAGATAAGATAGAACCTTATCACCCTTGGTATAGATACTGCAACATCGGTGTAACACAAAGTGAATATGATAACTTAACTATTCAACTGATATATGAAAAAATCAGTTCCGTTTTAGTTGACCTATTTAATATCGCAGAAGATGTTATCCAAAATGCAATTACGGAAGCTCAAAAAGGTCCCGAAATGCGAATGCTTTTCAAAGAAAAGAAATCAGCAAAAGTGACAGCAACAATTTATTTGAGATTGCTGGACAGCGGAAAATATTTACCGTTGCTATGCGTAACAAATTTAAATGGACAGGAACTTCTAAGTCAGGATTTACCTGAAACCGCTGACTTAAATATCATTGGCAAAATTCATTTATCTAGCAAAAAAGTAACAATCAATCCACGAAAAAATGCATTAACAACGGGATTAACCCCAATATCATTTGAACTATAATTTCCCTCTTTTACTCTTTGCACCACAGGCAGCTATCAAGGGCTAATCCGTAAGGAAAGCTTTATACAATAGTATAGCTCATTAAATAATCATCCCCACTCGAGTAATCGGGTGGGGATTTTTTGTATCTGTTGAAAGTAAAATTATTATTTGATATAATGTATAAAACAGAAGGGGGAACAGTTTAATGGCTAAAAGCAAAATCCGCATAAAAAGTGAAATTATTAATTGGCCTACACAAACAACGTTAACTGCACGCAGTTCTACGATTACCAGTGCTTTCGTACACACAATAACACCTTGGCTTATTGAATTGACCGCTGAAGAAGAAGCAGCTATTAAAAAAATATATACCGATATTGAAAGTAAATACGGAATCAAGATTTTAGGAGCAACAAAAAAAGACCATCGTTGCGCATATTGCGGAGCAAAAGCAACGTCCGCAGACCATATATACCCTTTGGTCGACAACTGCAAAGCATCTGGTAATATAACAGAAATTTATAACCTCATTCCATGTTGCTCCTCGTGTAACTCTTCTAAAGGGAACAAACTATTTGATGTGTGGTATAATGAACCCGACACAATTGCTCGCATCCAATCATTAACGAGCGACTATGCCATTAGAAAGAAAGCTTTACAAGAATTGATAGGTGAACTTGATAAGAATTCTAGCCGCAATGCTGTAAATTTATATAGAAGTGACCCTGCTGTCGCAAAACGCGTGCAAAAAGTTTATGATATGCGCGATGACATAAATAATAGAATGAAGGCATACGAAGCGGAGTGTATAGCTCTCGCGTATGATACAGAAATTGCACTAAAAGGATTTGGCGCTTTTGCACAGGATAAGTTACGTACAAAAATTATAAATGCACGAAACAAAACGACCCTTTTTGCAAACCTTTTAGATGTGAATTATTGCAAAAAAGTATTCAATTTAAATTATCCCGTGATTTCGCTTTTGAGAACAGATGCAGCAGGATATATTCGTTATTATTCCGAACCATTAGTATACAAAAATAAAACATATTACATATGCAAGGAATGGAAACCGAGCCTACACCGTAAACATTTGATAGCGTGGTTAATTAACAATTAATTCCCCTCTTTTGCTAATAGCACCACAGAAGCTTCCAAGGGCTAATCCGTAAGGTTATTACAGCTTGATATAATATAAACAAAATCATCCGCCTGAAGAAATTCGGGCGGATTTTTCTTTGCAATGTCCTTTTAATTGGATAGGCGATGTGGTATTATGTAAAAAAAGGAGACGTTATTATGGGAAAGGTTTTAGACAAAGCAATTACATTCGCCACAAAAGTGCACGAAGGACAACTTCGAAAAGGAACTGAAATTCCGTACATATTACATCCGTTGGAAGCAGCCGCAATTGTCGGTACTATGACAACCGACGATGAAATTATTGCAGGTGCAGTACTCCACGATGTTGTTGAAGATACAGATACTACGGTCGAGCAGATTCGGGAATTGTTTGGTGACCGAGTGGCAGAATTGGTTGCTTCTGAAAGTGAAGATAAGCGAGAAAATCTATCGGCACAGTCCACTTGGAAAATTCGCAAACAGGAAACCCTTAACCACCTTAAAACCGCATCCGTTGATGTAAAGATGATTACTCTTGGTGATAAACTATCTAATATGCGTGCCATCCACCGTGATTATATCTCTGTTGGCGATGAACTATGGGACAGATTTAACCAGAAGGACAAGAATGAACACCATTGGTATTATCAAAGTATTGCCGACTGCCTTACCGAACTGAAGAACCATCAGGTTTACAAAGAGTATTGTAAATTAGTCCGAAAGACTTTTGTAGGTGTACAATAGCAGGAGCATCCCCCTCTTTTGCACACCGCACCGCATAAGCTTCCAAGGGCTGATCCGTAAGGTTATTACAGCTTGACACAACATAAACAAATCATCCGCCTGAAGAATTTCGGGCGGTTTTTTCTTTGCAAAATTAGTTGATTTTTTCCAAAATACTCATTATAATCAAATCAGATATCAATTTATACCGGAATCGGTGCAAATGAGATGTATAACAATCCATTTAAAAGGAGATAAACAAATGGCTGATGTTTATATATTAAGCGCAAGAGAATATCTGGGAAACTCTGAATGGGGTTGTGGTTGTGACGACATTTCAATTTTAGGCGTTTATGATGACTTTGAAAAAGCAAAAGACGCTTTCAAAAGCAAGGTATTAGAAGTAGCAGAGTCTTTGGCTGATAGCGAAGATGAATTCGAATACACCGAAGATACCCTTTTTGAATGTAACTCTGATAGCAAAGAAAATTACGGATGGGATTGTTGTATTGGTGAGAATTGGTGCGAATGGGTGTTAGTTATTCCCGAAACCGAAGACTTTGATTATGGCTTTTGGTTCAATCCAATTGTAACTTTGCAAAAACATACAATTAAATAATCCCCCGCTTTTGCGTGTTTCAGTTCAGGCAGTTTCCAAGAGCTAAACCGAAAATATAAGCATCTATACAATAATATAGTTTAACAAATAATTTTCCCTTTGGATTTATCCGAGGGGATTTTTTATCCAACGTCCTTCTTATCGGACACAAGATATGATATAATATCTTCAAGAGGTGAGAAAAACGAAACAATCAAAATCAAGAAAATCCTTTGTGCAAACGACGGATGTTAGGGACGGGTTGTTTTCATCTTTAAGATATACATTAGCACAAATGCAGATTACGAATGATGAAAACAACGGGAAATTTTGCAAATCCGGTAGAATTGTTAATAATATCGCAAGTGAACTCCAAGTTGATTCTCAAGAAGTGTATGAAACTTTACTGAATGCCACATGGCCTCGCAGCGAATTCCCACTTGTTGATGGTCACGGAAACATGGGATTTCCTCCTGCAGATATGGAATATACCGAAATGCGAATTTCTGATTTTTGCAAAGAGGTGTTTCACAAAGATAAAACCACCGATTTCAACACACCTCTTCATATGCCTTTCCCCTATGTATTATCAAATGGCACGATGGGTTGTAAAAATAGCAACACTAAAATTCCTTCTCATAATCTCGCCGAAATAATAGATGCTACTATTGCACTAATTAAAGAGCCGACTCTTGAAACAAAGGATTTAATGCAATACATAAAAGGTCCCGACCTTCTTGTTGGCGGCGAAATAATCAATAAGAATCAACTTTTTAAAGTTTATGAAGAAGGTTCAGGCGTTATTGAAATAAGAATAACTCCTCAAACCGTGAATAATAAGTTTTGGGGCAGTATTTCTGATTATTGCAAATGGTATGATATTAAGTTGAGAAAGTGTCTGTTCAAAAAAGAGCAAAAAATTATAATTAAATATAACGCTAAGTTATTTGACGGCAAACTCACAAAACTGATGTCACTAAAAGAGATATTGCAAAAATATATTGAATATTATAAATTGGTTCAGAACGACCTCTCAGATGATGCTTTGTGCAAAAAACTACAAGATTATAAAAAATATCACGAGATAGAAAAATAAGAAACGATTAATTAGTATTCCCTCTTTTGCATACTGCACCACAGAAGCTTCCAAAGGCTGATTCGTAAGGTCAGTCAAATATACAATTGCGTAGGGGCAAATATTATTCGTCCGCAGGAAGCTACTATCTTCCTCTACAAATAAACAAACCCCTCCCCACTCGAGTATTCGGGTGGGGATTTTGTGACGAATCTTGCAGAAAAAACTATAGTTCAAACAAAGGAGCGAAATTTATGAAACAGCTGATTGAACACATAACAAATATGGATAGAGGGCTTGTGTTTTTGTCCGCTCCCACAAAAAGCGGCAAAACAGAAATTCTCCGACATTTCAAAGAGGGAAAAGAGAAGGCTACCGTGATGATGTGCGATTTTTTCTACGAAGCCGTTCTTCAGTATATTCAGGAACAAGGTAACCCCGCATTTATAGATGTGTTGGCAGCTTACCGCTATATTGGTATTGAGGATCTTGACTGGTTTCAGGGGCGTCCTCACACCCAGCATAGTTTTGCTTCTGTTTTATCCCGCCTTGCAGAAAACTCCGTTGTAATCGTAACGGGTATTGAGCTTAAAAGCCGTCTTGAGCATATGTTCTCGAAGCTTCAGAACTATGTTCTGTACGAGAAAGAGTCGGAAACTGACCCCTGGTATCTTCAGATCTATAATCCATGACAGAGAATCGGGATTTTATACCCGCAGCACCTTCTCTCCTGATTTTACTATGTACCTGCACAGAGACTTCTTAATATACAGCAGACTTTATTTTTTATCCGACAAAATTCTTCTAAAATGCAAAAAGTGTGTTGCTTTTTCATATCAACTGTATTAAACTTTAATTAAAGAATTTAAGAAAAAAACACATACTAAAACTCATTTGATTATGAAAGGAGATTATATTATGTTGGAACAAACAATGAAAGAGAAAACCATCAAAATATTCGAGGACGAGAACGAACTTTTCGATGAAATTTCCGAAATAAACGATGTACTCTATCTTCTTTTCACCGATGGAGATTATATGGACGAAATCGGGATTTTCATCTCTTTTAATTCCTTAGATGATATTGTAATGGTCAACATTGCCGGTACAGAGATTTTCGATTTCTCCCACAATTTGGCTGCCGGCTACAAAATCTGCAACCAGCTCAACAACGATGAAATCTTTAAATTCAATATTGACACAACAAACCAAGTTGAAATCTCTGCGGACTTTATCTTCAACGCAGAGAGCGTCGAAGAGGAATCTCCTTACCGACAGATTCTCTCAGCAGCAAATATGCTCGCCGTTTGCATTGACGAGGTATACCCCTTGTTAGAAAAAGCCGCACACAGTTAATCAACATCCCTCCCCACTCGATTATTCGGGTGGGGATTTTTATGTTTTTTATTAATGTTTTATCGTATTTCGTATGATGTTTTATGTTTTTTGAATATTTTTTAATGTTTTTCGATAAAAAGGTATTGACAAACATAAAAACCTGTGTTATACTCGTGTCAACAAATCAATCAGGAGGTAAACAAAAATGACAAAAATCAACAAACTCGGTAAGGTAATCACAAAAATTTTAGAGGTATTCCATTGGGTCGCTGTGGCAATGCTTATAGCCGCAACCATCTGCTGTGTTGCAATGCCCAATATGACGGAATACTTCGTAGAACCCAAAACTACAGGCAATATGGTTGCAAATCTTGAGGTTTACGGCTTTGAAGTTATCACTCCCCTTGTAAACGGCGAGATAGATACTACAACCTTCCTGCTCTTCGGTATCGGCAGTTCAATCATCATGGCGGTTATGGCTATGGTATTCCGCAACCTGCACCTCATCTTCAAAAAATCCGAAGAAGCATCCCCCTTCTGCAAAGACAATGTTCGTATGATGAGAGAAATCGGTATCTTCTCTATCGCTGTTCCCGTAATCGGATTTATTATGAGCGTTATCATCCGTCTTGTAACAGGAGTAGATGCTGCAGAAATCAGTGTTGACACAAGCGGTGTATTTATGGGCATCATTGTTCTGAGCCTTACACAGTTCTTCATTCACGGAGCAAAGCTTGAAGAAGACGTTGACGGCTTACTGTAAGGAGGAAATATGGGTAAAATTATTCTCAGACTCGACAGAATGATGGTAGAGCGAAAGATGTCCTTAAACGAACTCGCAGAAAAAGTCGGCATCTCCAACGTAAACCTGTCCAAAATCAAAAACAACAAGGTAAACGCTATCCGCTTCTCTACCCTTGCCGCAATCTGTGACGCACTCAAGTGCGAAGCAGGCGACATCCTTGAATACACAAAAGAAGACTGACAAAAAACCGCTGACACTAAAAGTCAGCGGTTTTACATTTATACACAAGTTTTCTTTATTCCAGATCGTCTTTTGAGAACACGAAAAGGTTTCTTATCTTATAGCCTGAGTTGATGGCTTCTTCCCTTGAGATTCGCTTGTAGCAGGTGCGTATGCTTACAAACTGACCGCAATCCTCGCACTTGTAAAGAGTAAACTTTGCAAGGTAATATCTGTTCTTCTTGAGCACACAGCCGTGAACCTTAAAGAGTTTACGTCTGCCGTTATAGTGACGGTTACGCACATACACATAGGTATCTTTTTTTACAAAGGTAAGATTCGGCTTTTTATTTTTGTCAGGGCCGCATCTATGCTCCTTTTTTCTGGTAATAAGTTTGGAAAAAACAGGTTTGAATGATGCTTTACTCATAATTCTATCCTCCTGTTTTTTATTTCTTTGATTTATTGTTTATGCGGATAACCTCGGCTTTAAGGGCTTCGTAGTCAAGAAGCAGTGCCTTGGTCTTGTGGGCACCTGCTGACTTAAGAAGCTTATTAAGATTCGCAAGGAGCTTATCCGAACATAATCCGCGACTGCTGCCTCCGCAATCTGCAACACAATTAAGACACAGAATATTTCTTACAACCTGAATAAAATCCTCCTGTACTCCCGCCTTCTTAATAATAGCTTTAACCTGAAGAAAACGATTCAGAGCACCTCTTGAGAGGGCGTTCTTGCTCTCAAGATGAGGTACCAGCAGATGCTCAATATCCTCAACATCAATACGCAGAAGTTCTGCGGGAAGTGTCATCTCAAGATGAGGCACTTTAAAATCAAGAGTCTCTACTTCTTTTTTGCGAAGGAACTTTATCATATCGTTGAGAAATCTCACATTCTTGTGATGCAAAGACGCATTTTCCAGATAATTCCCCTCGTAATCATAGCAATCATTGGCAGCTGTAACAATATAACCCCGAAGGAATCTACAGCCGAAGGAAGCTTTGTAATTCTGAAGCCATTCAGGGAGTGAAACCTCCTTGAGACCATCCTTTACATCGTAAATCTGATGCTTTCTTCCTTCTTCAAAGAAAAACTCAATTTTATAAAACTTACCGTCGTAGCCTACATCTCCAAAGCAGCAATTGTCGTTCCAGAAAGACAAGACCGCTCTCTGACGGTCTATGGATAAGCCGGTGTGAAAACTGCAGAGAATGCAATCCACATCCACCGCAAACCAGTAGCAATAGGCATCGTAGAGAGGAGAACTGCCATCGTCACTGAGCAGATATTCCTCCTCGTAAAGCTCGAAGCCTGACTTAAGAAAATGCTCAAGGGCCTTCGGAGTAAGGGGCTTGCACTCAAAACCCTCTCTTGATTTTTTGTAATTTTCAAGGGCGAATAAAAATCGTTTTTCTGTTTGCTTTTTATCATCGTGCTCAGCGCTGATGCAAAGTTCTTTTTCAGGGCATTCCTCAAAAGGCACCGCCTCAAAGCCCTCTGCATAAGGCTCCAGAGTCTTTTTGAATCTGAGCTTAATCATCTCTTCCTCTCTGTAAATAATGCTTACAGGAGTCTCCCAACCCCAGATTCTTGCCATACTGTTTTCGTAGCATATTTTATTTCTGCCGAAAACATCATACACACTGTAACGCTCTTCTTTTCTCACTTCATCTAAATACATGCTTATGTTACCTCCCTGTATTTTGTTTATTATTTCTGCATCATTAAGCCAAGCTCTAGCCCTTAAAAGAAAAGGTCACAACCCCTTTTAGTCTTTCTGATCTTTTCTTTCTTTAATCTCCTTGATTAAAGGTAAGAGTTCATCCTTGTTAACAAAGAAATAACTCTTTGTTTCAGTACAGTACAGAATATCCTCTGCCATATCCGAAAGCATTTTGCAATGGTTCACACATGTACTGTCTATATAATCAGAGCAAACAGTCTCCACATAAAGCAGAATGTTATCTGAAAAGCACTTGTAATCCCAGCTTTTTAACTCTTCATAAGTACAATCTGCAGAACAAAGCACATCAGAAAATTCAACTGCTATATTAAACGCAAGTTTATCCTTCAGGATATCCAAACAAGAACTGCAATAGGGTTCGATTGTGCAGTGGTTATGGTAATGGTAACTTTGACCGCGATCTTTTACAAAAGTAAACCACACCTTTAACTTTGCGGTATACTCTTTTTGGTTATATCTGTCCTTGCCCGTTGCCTTAAGTTCTTTATAATATATGGGAGCCGAGAAATCGCTCTCTGTTTTTATTGCACTCAGCATACCTTCGGGATAATAGAATTCGATTCTGTCAAGATCATCCGTCCGATTGCGGTAAACGCATTTGAGTCCGGGGATTGTACGGGCAGCACTCTCGAGGATTTCCATAGATCTGATTACGGGCAGCTTGATTTCTGAGAAAACCTCATCATCGGGAAGAAAATGAATATATGTACCTTCTTCTTCCGTTGTTTCTTCTGTCTTAAGCATAGAAACGCTGTAACCCTTCTCAAAATCGAGAGTTTTCTTGATGCCGTCCTTCACAGACTCCACATGCATAAATCTTGACGCATACTGAACACAGCAAAACTCAAAGCTGGGATTCTGATCGGTCTCATAAGCAGGAAAAGCATCTGCATCAGCAGCAAAGAGCTTATGATGTGCTCTGCCGAGGCTCTCAAGGTATTCCTTATCTTTGATGAGAGGGCCTAACTCAAAATCGCAGAAGGTGTAATACCACGCAGGATTACCATCAACAATAGTATCGTCAAGAAGCATTGCTCTGCCGTCACATCTGATGCTTATGGAGTTATCCGACATCACATCAATTTTTATGTTTTTGCAGTAGCCAAGCTCTGCCTCTTTAATGAAAGTGCTCAAAAGCATCTTCACCGCCTCCAGCACACCTCTTCCGTCAATGTGTCCAAAAACCACCTGAGGTCTCAATCTTACTCTGTCAGGTCCTTTGACAGTAAAAAGCTCCATAAAATCCTTCCTTTCTTTATTCACACCAATTTTTAAGCTTGTAAGCCCTGTTGTTCTCCACAAGTTCCTCAAAACTCACAGGCTGATATCCGTTAATATCCACCCCTGCGTTAAGAACCCGTTCTCTTTTGCAAAGCAATGGCCAATAATCTGCGGTAGTATCCTCGTGAATATGACCGTGAATCATATACTGTTTTGCCTGACGCTTGTATGTTAAAAGCGGATAATGGCACAATGTCATACCCCTCTGCCCCACAGAGCCCGAGTACATATCCATAATACTTTCAAAATACCCGGAAGCGTCAAACTTTGTAAGCCACGAGCCATCGTGATTGCCCCGAAGCAGATGCTTTTTGCCCTTAAGAATTTTAAGAATTTCCTCAGCATCCTCGCACCTGAAAAACATATCGCCCATTATATAAACAGTGTCGTTACCCTTTACCCTTGCATTCCAACGGGCAATTAACTCCCTGTCCATTTCCTCCACCGACTCAAAGGGACGGTTACACATCTCGATGATGCTCCTGTGTCCAAAGTGGGTATCACTTGTAAATTAAATCATAAGTTCACCTTATCTGCTCAGTACTCCCACTTTTCGTCCAATTCACAACAGCAATCGGGCAAAAACTGTATGTCAATGTCGAAGAGTTCGTCGTACTGAATGCGGTAGTCTATATATTCATCTCTTGTCATTGTGTCGCCGTACATCTCAAAAAGCATCTCGTAAGCTCTGTAATCATCGTTGGATGTAACCACATTCACAAGCATTTCTTTTGTAATCTTATCACAAGGCAAATCCAGAATTTTCTCAAAATCCTCCACAAAAACACACCCTTTCGCAAGTTTTTAACCATATTTTTCCTTTTTGGGAGTTAAGTATAACACCACATTCCCAATACTGCAAGAATTATTTTTATGTTTTTTGAAAAATTTTTGCAGCTCCTTATCAAAGAAAAAAAACCGCCGACTATAAACAGTCAGCGGTTTTCGTTACACCAAAAATTAAAGGTCAAGAAGCTTGGGATCAACATACTCAACAACAAAGGAGTTACCCCAAAAGCCCGGTTTAATATAAACCTTTGTGTACACAACGGGATTCTGAGGAGTGATTGTTACCTGCAAATCCTGACACTTTCGGCTCATTCCCACAGCGGAATGAATGTTGTAAGTTCCGAAAGGAAGAGGAATGCAAAGAAGTTCCTTATTGCCAATGTAACCGTAAGGCACAGTGTTAAGGAACAACCCAAAGCCACCTGCAATTCCGTAAGGAGAACCCTGACGATAGATATATATACAGCCCTGCGGAGGAAAACTGACGGGATTTTTGCAAGAGGGACATATAGCGCCATTATGCGTAATATTTTCCGCCTTGCCACATATAGGACATTTAATTCTTATCTTAGCTGCCATAATATATTCTCCTTTCATGGAAACTTGTTTTAAACTATTATATTATAATTATACCACCCGATATGTTTTGTGTCAACGCTCACTCACCGCCATTTCCACGAAAAGTAGATTGCCCAATTACCTTGCAGAAGCTATAATAGGTTTATAAGGAGTGAAGCATATGGATAACTTTATAACAGGTGCAACCATAAAAAAACTGCGAGAGAAAAAGGGTCTTACGCAAACAGAACTTGCCAAGATTCTCGGTGTAAGCAGCAAAGCAGTTTCCAAGTGGGAATGCGCAAAGGGTCTGCCCGACATTACCCTTTTGGAGCCTCTTTCAAAGGCTCTCGGCGTTTCTCTTTCAGAGCTTATGTCGGGCAATATGGTAGTAAATAAAAATGTAAGTTCCAATCTTCTTCGCTCAAAATTCTATGTTTGTCCCCTTTGCAACAACATCATACGAACAACGGGTGATGCGGTTGTAAGCTGTTGCGGTATAGCCCTACCACCCCTTGAGGCAGACACCACCGACGAGCACCACCATATTAATATAGAAAAAGTCGAGGACGAGCATTTTATAACCCTTAACCACCCTATGACCAAAGAGCACTATATCTCTTTTGTTGCCTTTATCACCGCCGACAGAGTGCAGTTTGTAAAGTTCTACCCCGAGGGCAATGCCGAAACAAGACTAAACCTTAGAGGCAGAGGCTACATCTACACCTACTGCAACAAACACGGCCTTATGAAGCAAAAGGCGTAACCTGCACAACCCGAATCTTTGATACAAAACAAGTTTATGCTATCTTGTATTTTGTAAAATTCGGTGATAAAATTACATAAAGAAAATTCCCGAACAGGAGTCGATTACAATGTCACAAACCAACCTGAGCAACTATTATACCTTTGACTTAAAAAGCAACATCCCCTGCTTTACAGAAAAAAATCTCCTCTTAGTAAACGCACTTATTGAATACAATTCCGATTACAGCGTTACAACCGACAAAAATCACCCCGAATACAAAGAATCCTACGCAGGTATTCTTGATAGTTTAAAAGAAAGTTTTTTCGATTTCAGCAAAACAGAAAACTTAGAAAAGGTTGTAAAATCCATTGACAAAATCAACTCCACCCACCTCAGTACTCACAATGGTATTCAGCTTACAGTCGAAAAAATAAGCAATATAGAAAACCTTAAAGAAAGGATGAAACAAGGCGACAGTGAGATTGTGCACGATATCGCCTCTGCTGTAAGCGATAGATACAACTTTTCTTTTGCTACAAAATTCTGCGCCTATGTCTGCGAGATCGCTCTCGGCTTATATGACAAATACTGCATCTACGACAATGTGGTACAGTCGGTACTCCCTCTGTATATTCATCAATATGCAAAAGATACCGAAAAACCCTATTATAAGATTATACACAAGAACAGACCCGACCGAAGAATAGAGAGCACCGTGAGTGACCTCAGGTCAAAAGACAACCGCAACTCAGGTGAAGGATACAAAACATACCGAGGTATTATTGATAACATCATCAAAGGCGTAGAAACAAAAGATAATATCAAAATTACATATTCTCAATTCGACCACTTGGTATGGTACTATTTCAAAGGATCCGAAAAAAGAATACAGGATCACCTTAACACATTACTTACTTAAAAAATCCCCGCTGAAAATTACAATCAGCGGGATTTTTTTACACTTGGATTATACAATAAATTTGTTGAATATTCTGCTTTAAGATGCTATACTGAATATATAAACTCCGGAGGTGTTATTATGGCTGCAAATTACAGCAACAATTATATATTTAACGCAACAATTGCACAGCTTGTGCCTGTAATCAGGGACCGCGCTTTTGCAAACGAACTGAATATTGAAATGAAATCCGAAAACCCTATGCCAAACGGCGTATGGTATCGTTTTCATCATGGCGTAACCTTTACATCCTGGGGTGAAAAAATCACAATCACCCTGACCCCTGCATCTCCCACCGCCACAAACGTGCACATCAAGTCCGAGTGCGGTATGCCCACACAGGTAATTGACTGGGGCAAAAACAAGCAGGTTGTGTGCAATGTTTACGAGTGTATGGAGCGTAATTACCAGAGATACATCTCCACCGCTCCTCCTGTGCAGCAGGGTCAGATTCCTACCCCTGCACCTATCGCCACCGCTCCTGCACCTATTGCCACCGCTCCTGTGCAAGAATCTCCCGCTCCCACAGCCAACAAATTCTGCACAAACTGCGGTGCTCCCATTCACACCGAAGCAAATTTCTGCGGAGGCTGCGGCACAAAACTAAGATAATCAAATTTTCATAAAAAAACCGACGGCTTCAAACCGTCGGTTTTGTTTTTATTTCGTAGTGGTCGGTACAACAGTAGCAGGCACAGTTGTGACGGTTTCTGTTGTGTAAGTTTTTTCTATGCTGCTGACCGTTAAAATAACCTCACCCTTGGAGTCTTTTACGATAATAGTGTAGTTTTCAAGGTCTTGGAGCTTCTTGTTATTCTTGCGGCTCTCGTTAATAACCTCTTCTGTGGGGATAACCGCCTTAAGACGCTCCTCCACAATACTCTTCTGAGAATCAATAAGATAGTCAAACTCAGGAGCTTTAACCTCAAACACAAAGGCGTTGTTTTCCACCCTTGAAGAAATCTCTGCACTCTCACCAAAAAGTGCAGAAAGCTCACCAATCATTGTATCGTCGTTTTTTTGAAGGAATTTTTCCAAGTCTGTTCTGCGCTGACAGCCGCAAAAAGATAATACTAAAAGTATTGCAAACATAATTGCAAGAATTCTTTTCATAATACTGCTCCTTAAACCCATTATCTGTTGGAGGCTGTAGCAATGAATGTACCGTCAGATGCTCTGAGTGTAACTGTAATGTACTCAAGCTCGCTGAGGCCTTCTTCTTTAGCCTTCATTTCTTCAATAACCTCATCGTAAGTCTCTGCAGCCTCAGAAGCCTGTGCCTGAAGCTGAAGCTTAATATCTTCGTTTGCATTATCAAATATAGGAGTTTTAATATCAAAGACAATACCCTTGCCCTGAACTTTAATCTCGATTTCCCCCTCATAACCGAACTCGTTAATAATCATATCGGAAAGTTTTTCTTCGTTTGCACTTACAAAGGCCTCGAGGGATTCAGAGTTGAAGGAATTATCGGGAACATTAATATTACTCTTACAAGCTGCAAAAGAAAACAGCATCAGAACAAGGCATAAAACAGCAAATATTTTTTTCATAATGCATTACTCCTTAAATTTTTATACTATTATATCACACTGCTCAACTCATTACAAGAACACAAAAAGAAAAGCCGAGGTAAAAAACCTCGGCTTGTATTATAAATTATTTGTTGCTTACAGATACAATTACTGCACCCTTGGAATTTCTGAGAACGATTGTTGCATACTGAATATTCTCGAGTGAAGGAGAATCGTCTCTCATATCCTCAACCATTTCTTCACAGGCTTCAGCTCCGTCTTCAGAGATTTCTGCCTGAAACTCTGACAAATATTCTTGGGGAATCTCGTCGAGCTGAGAAGACATTATATCAAACACATAACCGTTACCTTCAGCATAAATGTTAATCTGAGCGTCTTCCTCATCCAAATCCATTTCATCGCGGATCATTTCCTCGAGGTAATCTCTGTTATTTCTCAAATACTCTTCAAGTTCAGGTGAACCGCTCGCCTTATTTTTGCTACAAGCACCAAAAGACAGCACCATAAACATAACGCAAAGAATAGCCAAAAGTTTTTTCATAACAAATCTCTCCTTAAAGTTTTATTTTACTAAATTATACCACAACAACACATTATTTTCAAGTGTATTTTTATTGTATAAAAGGCTAAAAAATGTTATAATAACCTTACAATAAACTCAGAAGGTGATATATATGAAAAAATCTTTTATTTTACTCTTTGCAATCCTCAGCCTTACACTTATGCTCTGCGGATGCAACAAAGAAGCCCCCGAAACAAATAAACCCACAACAGAAATCAGCACAACAGCCTCGGCAGAAATCAGCACCAACTCACAAAAAAACACACCTGCTGACACCAACGCCCTCCCTGCTGCTACCGAATCCACAAGGGTAACAAACATTATTATAGAACCCGACCTCTCGTTTGCGGACGACATCCCCGAAGAGAACCGCTACGAGTTCACAATTGACGACTACGACCCCTTTGACGAATAAGAAAAAAACACCCTGTACACAATGCAAAAGCAGAATGTACAGGGTCTCTTTTTTATTTTAAAAATCAGAATGCAGAAAAGAAGATTTCCTGCATCTGCTCATGCTTTGCAGACACAAAGAGAGCGATCACATCACCCTTTGTAATCACCTTGCACTTCTGTGCAATAGCATAGTTTTCTGCATCGTAGTTCTTAGACTGTGCAAGTACAGACTCAAGACGAGCATTAAGCTTTTCGGAAATACGGCCAAGTGCATCAGAACTGCTTGCCTTAATCATAATTATTTCGTCGGGGAAAACGCCGTCCATAGTGGTAAAACAAGCACTCTCCGAAACATCCTGTGCTTCGATGCCGTAAAGGTTTAAAAGCATATTTACATCAATGTCCATTGCACTGTCCATTTCGCATTCTTCGATAATGGAGTCCTTGATATCAGCAAGATTCACACTTGCAATCTCTACAAATTCTGTGGTCTGAGTGTTCTCTTCACCCTTATCTCCACAAGCAAAAAGACACATAAAACACATAAGAATAAGCAAAACTGAAATTATTCTTTTCATCGTAAAATTCTCCTTTTATAATCAGATGTGAGTAGAGAGGTACTTAATCCAAGCGTCACAACCTGCTTCTTCAAAATGCACACCCATATCGTCGGGGTCACTGCAGTATTCGCGGATAAGGTTGCCGCCGTCATCGTACATTACAGAAGCAACGTCAACAAATCCCCAGCCCTTCTCAGCACAAAGAGACTCAAGAGCAATGTTATATTCTCGAATAACATCGTTGTTCAGATAATCGCCCCAAAGGTAGCTTGTGTCTGTCATAGGAGTCATAGACTGAATTATAATCTTTGCCTCAGGAGATTTCTCAAGAATATTACCGATAAGAGTCTGGTAGCTCTCAATGGTAGCATCAATACCGTAAAGAGCAAGGTCGTTCATACCAAGCATCAGGTAAACCTTACTTGCACCTGAGTTTGCGATACAGTCCTCAATCAGCATCTTCTCGCCTCTGTAAGAGGGATGAACAGAATCGGGATGGTCAAGGTCCCAGAGTGCATTGTTTGCACCAAGAGAGCCTGATGTAAAGAACTGAGCATTACCCAGTTCGCCTGTAGAAGCAGCATAGTAACTGAGCTTAAGGCTTACAGAGTCGCCTACAAAAGCAGCATCGTCAAAGTAAGAAGGTGACACCGCCTCGGTCTGAGGGTCTTTAGTTTCGGTAACATCTACCTCACCCTGTGCATCTTCCGATGCGCTTTGAGTTTCTGTATTCACAGCAAGAGTAGTTGCAGTATTGTTTTCTGCAGAGTCGCCACCCTTTTTTCCGCAAGCGGCAAAAGAAAGCATCATAAGAGCACAAAGAAATAATACAGCAAATTTTTTAATTTTCATATAAAACACCCCTGTTAAAAAATCTAATAATATCATACAACAATATGATACAATTTTCAACAAAAAACATAACAAATATTAAGGAACACAAAACAATTTTATTGACACAAAGAACACAATATGTTAAGATAAAACCACAAATAATAGGAGGTAATCGATTATGAAATACACAACCCCCGAAATGACAATCGTTATGTTTGACGATGCGAAAGTCATTGTTGCATCCGAAACAACTACAACAAAGTTTGACGATGTTATCGGCAGCGACGAACTCTGATCAATGATTATCACTTAAAGAGCACTCCTTAAAGGGAGTGCTCTTTTTTACAAGCAGCACACATCTGCACTGTGGACTTATTTTTATCTTTTCCCCGATTGCCACCTGCTGACACTCCCGTTAAACCTGCATCGCTTATGTGTATCTGTACACTCCCCTTATTAAAAGCTTAGTGCCACAAAATGCCACCATATACTCTGCTTGTAAATCTGATTATATATAAAAGCTTCAACACACATTATGTCTGAATGTGTCACTAATTGACACCTTTAATTCTTCCACCTTTACCAACCTTCTGCCACAAATTGCACCATTGTACCACTAATATAAATTTATCGCATCTTAAATGCCACTTTGGCTGCATCAGTGCCACTAATTGACACCTATCGTTGTTTTAAATAACACCAAAGTTTTGCACCCAAAGCGTAACTAAGGCTGTATTTGTGACACGATTTGACACAAAACACTCAGATTGCACCCTATTTGCCTGATTACTGCACATTAAATCTCATATTTTCTACCCAAGTGCCACCGTCTGACACCTTTAATTCTTCCACCTTTACCAACTTTCTGCCACAAATTGCACCATTGTGCCACTAATATAAATTTATCGCATTTTAAATGCCACTTTATTTGTATCAATGCCACTAATTGACACCTATTGTTGTTTTAAATAACACCAAAGTTTTGCACCCAAAACGTAACTAAGGCTGTATAGGTGCCACAGTTTGAACAAAACTCTCAAATCACACCCTTTTTGCCTGATTATAATACATTAAATCTCATATTTTCTACCCAAGTGCCACCGTCTGACACCTTTAATTCTTCCACCTTTACCAACTTTCTGCCACAAATTGCACCATTGTGCCACTAATATAAATTTATCGCATCTTAAATGCCACTTTGGCTGCATCAGTGCCACAATCTGCCACTCTTACTGAACTGAATATATTACAAATTTATTTCAGCATAACACATTTTTTTATTGACAAACAAAATAATTAGTGGTAAAATTTATCTAGAATTTATAAGGAGGTGAATCTAGAATGAAATACACAGCTCCCGAGATGAACATTGTTAAGTTCGAGGCTGAGGAGGTTATCGTTGCTTCTGCTGTTGAGACAGAGAGAACATACGACATCATTGATGGCGAAGAGATGTAATCTTTCCTTATTCAGAACAAAAAGAGAAGCGCCCGTGAGGCGCTTCTCTTTTTTATATCAAAAACTACTCATTATGCGAAAACTACTCAATAAAAACCTAGCTAAAAATAAGTTATAAATTCGGCCAAAAATAAATATAAAATCTTTTTTGCCAATCTCGGACAAAGAACACAAAACAAAATATATATTTATTTTTCAAAAAGATATATATTTATTTTTTACAAAAAGTCAGCCCCGACAGTTACCTGTCGGGGCTTTCTTTATATTAAGCGATTATAAAATCCTTAACATATTAAGTTGTGATCAACACAAATCAGGGAGCCTGCTTGTAAACTTCGATTGCATCGGAGTAAACTGTGATAGACTGACCTGTTGCTGCATCTGTGTATGTGAGCCACATTGCTGCTACGAATGTATGATCATAGTAGCTGCCTGTCTTACCGGGAGCATACTCACCGCTCTGAGCAACCTTGTTAGCGAATGCTCTGTCAAATACCTTAGAATCTGTTGTGCCGTGATAGAATGTCTCCTCGTTGTAATCAGCCTTATCAACGATAATGATACCGAGAGCTGTTACTGTACCAACTGCAGCCTTATCTACGTCCCAAGCAAGGATGTAAGTGATCTTCTCGCCTGCTACAGTGGGATCAGCTGCTACTGTTACGATAGGTGTAAGAGTAACTGCCTCATCCTCTGCTACATATACTGCAGTAATCTCAATGCTTGTTGCGGGATAGAACTTGTATGTTGTCTTGTAGCTGAGAACTGTGCCGTTTGCATCTGCCCAGTAAGCGAACTTCATGCCTGCGGGAGCAGCATCTGCTACTGCTGTAATAGCGTTGAATGCAAGGTACTTGCCGTTGGGCTCTGCATCTGTTGTGATCTTACCGTTTGTTGCAGTAATCTCAACATAAACCTTAGCAACCTCCCAAGTTGCGAGAACTGTTACATCCTCACCTGCTGCGAGTTTTGCCTGGATCTGCTCAGCTGTCATGTTCCAACCTGCAAAGTCGTAACCTGCCTGAGAAGGTGCATCGGGGAATACGATCTCATCGCCTGCTGCATAGTACTGCATGTCGATGTTGTGACCCTTACCACCTGCTGCCTTGTCGTTCTTGAAGATTACGGAGTTAACACCGGGAACGATTGTCTTGTACATAGCCTTAACATAGTCGTTACCTGTTGTTGCAAATGTGTAAGTCACTTCTGTGGACTGAACAACGCCTGCCTCGTTAACCCAACCGAGGAACTCAAGACCCTCAATGCCGTTAGCTACGAGTGTAACCTCAGCACCGATTGCCATCTTAGTATTTGTGTAAGATGTACCCTGAGGACGAGCTGCACCGCCGTTTACAGCGATTGTGAAGCCTACGCCGCCAGCAACTTCTACTCTGAGCTTACCTGTTGTTGCAGGCTCTACAGGAGCAGAAATCTTCTTGTAAGTTGCCTTAACAGTGAGATCCATTGTTACGAAGTCGAACTTTGTATCCCAACCTGTGAAGTTGAAGCCGTCAACTACGGGAGCCTCAGGAGCTGTAGCTGCCTGACCGTACTCAACTGTCTGAGTTGCGAGAACGTTGCCGTCCTTGTCAACGAATGTTACTGTGAACTCCATAACCTCAGGCTCTGTTACAACAGGAGCTGTGATGATAAGGAGGTTTACGTTACCCTGAACGTTAGCGATTGTGTAAACGCCATCAACTGCATCGATAAGCTTCATATCAGCGATAACTGCAGATACGATATAGCCCTCAGCTGCGTCGATTGTGAATGTGAGGTCTGTTGCCTCGTCGATGGAAGCGGGAGCGTTAACTGTGAAGTTACCCTCGTTCCATGTTACGTCGAATACATACTTGTCAAGAACTGCTGTTACAGTGAGCTTGTCAGTCTCTGTATCGAATACGAAGGTGTAAACGCCACCCTTTGTATCAAGAGTACAGTTGCCAACATCGTTGCCCTCTGCATCCTTAGCCTTGAAGGTCCAGCCTTCTGCTACGTTCTCGATTGTACCTGCGTTACCGAGCCATGCGCCGAACTCAACGATCTTGAACTCGTACTTGCCAGCCTCAAGTCTTACATCAGTAACTGTGAAGATCTTGCCTGTCTCGTCAGCTGTCATCTCGAGAGCGCCTGTAGCCCACTCTGTGAAGGAACCTGCAAGCTTAACTGTTGTGTCGGGCTTGGGCTCATCCTGTGTGGGAATGTCGGGAGTCTCATCGCCGGGATATGTAACTGCAAGCTGAGAAGCTGCAACAGTCCATGTGAATGTGTATGTGCCTGCCTCAGTTGTTGTGATCTTAGCGTTGTCGCTTACGGACTTGCTGAATGTAAGACCTGCAACTGTTGCAGTGATAGGTGTTGTGTTAGATGTCCATTCGCTGTTACGAACGATCTTGAACTCATAAGTTGTAGCTGCTGCAAGGTCCATAGTTACAGTAGCGGTCTTGCCGTCTTCTGTAAGCTTGAACTCGTTAGCTGTTGTGCTCCAACCGTTGAATGCACCTACGAGATATACATCTGTAGCTGCAGGATCAACTGCGGGAACATCGTCAAGAGATGCATACCAAGTCTTGCCCTTGATATCATAGTACTGACCATCCTGAACCTTGAGGTTGTCAGTCTGAGCACCGTTGTTATTGTTGTTGAAGATAATGTTTACGAAGGAAGAATCGAAGGAGATAGCATAAATGTCGAAGCCATTTACTGTATCTTCTGTCTTCTCCATAGCTACGCCGGGCCATGTGTTGTCTTTGCCATCTGCATCCCAGCTGTATGCGCAAACATCTGCCCACTTAGCAGAGTTAATAGCATATACTGTTACAACTGTGGGCATAACAGGACCGTCTTCGCCCTTAGTAGTTGCTGTGGGCTCTACAACCTCTGTCTTAGTTGTTGTAGTAATAACAGTAGCTGTTGTTGTGGAAGTTTCGGGCTTAACTACGGGAGCGTACTCGTAGGAACCAACGTGGTTGCCAAGCTCCTCAGTCCAGTTCATGTAATAGCCGTAGCCATCCTTGATGTCTGTGATGTCAGGAGACTGAGTATCGTTGCCGTTGTCCTTACCTGCGAAGAGCATACCTGTTACATCTGCAGGAATTGTAGCCTTGAAGATATCCTGACCCATGTCATTTGTCTCTACAAATGTCATAGCATTACCGGGCCATGCGGGAGTTGCCTCAAATGCGCTACCCCAGAAGTAAACAGTAATGTCTGTCCACATCCAAGCATTGGAGAAGTAAACTGTGATGTACTCTGCCTCAACCTCAGCCTTATTAGTTGTTGTTGTGGGCTCTACAACCTCTGTCTTAGTAGTAGTTGTTGTTGTAACTACTTCGTCAGATGTGGAGGGATCCTCAGGAACATAAGGAACATATGTGTATGTGCCTACTTCGATCTTGCCGTTCTCCTCGTTAACAGCGGAGCAGTAGAAGCCATTATCACCATTCTCGGGGAATGTAAGGTCAACTGTCTGTCTTCTGTCATCGGGATTCTGGTCATTGATACCATTGAAGAGGAAGCCTGTTACATCGCCGGGAATTGTAGCGGTGTAGATCTTCTCACCGTTGGAGTTCTCCTCAACGAATGTCATTGCGATACCAGGCCACTCGGGAGCCTTTGTTGTGCCGCCCCAGAAGTAAACATACTGGTCAACGAAGTTCCAGTTGTTTGTGAAGTAAACTGTTACATCAGCAACGGGCTCAACGGGAGCCTTAGTTGTTGTAACAACGGGTGTATCCTCACCCTTAGTTGTTGTTGCAGAAGGATCAACGGGAACTGTGGGCTCATACTTGTATGTGCCTACTTCGATCTTACCGTCCTTCTCTTCCTTACAGTAGAAGCCGTCGCCATCAGCAAATGTTGTGATGTCAACTGTCTGACGGAGAGATGTGTGATCCTGATCATTGATACCGGAGAAGATGATACCCTTAGCGTCTGCAGGAACGAAACCGCAGAAGATGTCCTCGCCGCTGCCATTTGTCTCAACAAATGTCATGGGAACACCAGGCCATGCGGGTGTAGCAGTTGTTGCACTGTCGAACCAGTAAACGTTCTGAGTCTCAAATGCCCAGTTGTTTGTGAAGTAAACTGTGATGTAGCCTTCGGGAGCTGTGAGCTCTGCGTCTGCGAACTGTGCGGAGATCCAGTTGATTCTGGAGATCATCCAGTCTGCAGCGTAGTTAGCCTGACCCTCAAACTTAGACTGGTCGTAAGACTTGCTTGTTGTTGTGAGAGCGTTTGTCTCTGCATCGAAGGAATACATTGTAAGTGTGCTGTGGTTGGAGATCCAGCCGTTGTTAGAGGAGAATGTCCAGCCTGCTGCATAGTTCCAGTTAGCGGACTGTGCAAGGTTGGAGAGGTAGCCCTCAGCAGAATCGAGTCTGCCGTTAGCTGCATCTGCATTACCTGCGATGATAGCTGCTGTGTCAGCAAAGTCTGCTGCCCATACTTCCTTAACGATATCGAGGAAGGACTTGCCATCAGCTGTCTTAGTTGTCATGTAGCATGCCTGAGAGAATACGCTTCTGCCACCCTTGAAGTTGGTGTCATAGTGCATGAGCTCTCTTGCGTACCAGCCGTCAGGTCTTGTAAGATCCAGTGTAGCACCGTTCTTATCGTGTCTGTCAGCAATGCTTACGGAGTTACCGAGAGCGTTGTCGTAGTCCCAAACAGGAGACATGTAGAAGATGCCTGCGTCGGAATCATATACGAAGTAGCAGCTTGTAACACCGGAGTCGAGGTTCTTAGCAACCTCGTTTACGAGGTAAGCTCTTGCAAAGTCGTTGATGTCAACGAGAGTTGCGAGAGTTGCGAGATCGTCACCATAGAGTGCGTCCTCAAGTGCCTGATACTTAGCGTCCATGAAAGCAACCTGCTCGTCTGTGGGCTCATCAGGAACTTTGTGAGTCATTGTCTGACCTCTGTCAGTTGTGAATGTCTGGTCGCCTGCGTTTGCAGCGTTGATAGCTGTGTCAAGCTCGAGGATGAAGTCGAAGTTCTCTGTGGGAACTACATCGCCCTCTTCCTCAACCTCTACGATAGGCTCTTCGAGGTCAGGCATAACAGTGTTCTTACCCATCTCAATCTTCTGAGTGAGCTGGTAGGAACCCTTGTAGTAACCGTTAACGAACATATCAACAAATCTGGAGTCACATGCATACTTCATGTTAACTTCGTTTGCGAGGTCGTAAACGAGACGGTTTCTGAGGAGAGAAGCATCCTGTGCGTTAGCAAGGAGAGACCACTTCTTGCCCTTCATGCCGTCGATCTGGATATTGTCGTTGTATGTGATGTTGAAGGGCTTCTTAGCAAGGTTCCATGTGGAGTTACCACGGCCCTTAAGCTTCTTAACTGTTGTGTCTTCCTGGAGACCGTCAGCTGCGGATGCAACAGCACCTGCTACGTTACCGGACTCCTGGTTCTTGGAACCACCTGTCATGAATGCATAGAGGTCAAATGTTGCGTCAACAGTTGCCTTTGTGCCTGCATCGTTCTTTGTTGTGGTACCTTCCTGAGAGTTCATGAAGATTGTACCCTCAGCGTCAGTCTTGTAGATTGTAACGCTCTGGTTTGTAGCGCCGGAGCAAACGTAAGTCTCGCCTGCTGTGTAGGGAACTACTGCGAACTCACCTGCGGGAATGATAACGCCGTTGATGAGAACGTTGGAAGCGTATGTGTTAAGAATAACAACCTTGTCGTCAGCAACGGAACCTGCGAGGTAGAAGTTTCTGCCGTCGGAGTTCTCGTGCCATCTCTGCCAGCCGTTTGCACCGAGCTCTTCCTTAGTCTCAACTGTTGCAGCGTATGCATAGAGACCGTCAGCCTTCTGGTAGCCGAGAGAGAATGTGTTGTCTACAACGGGAACGTCGGGAGTATCAGCTGCCTCGTAGCCCTTGATGTAAACTGTTGTTGTTGCATAGTTAGCAGAATACATAACAGTTGTACCTGCCTTGTTGTATGCCCAAAGGTTAACTGCAACAGATGTAGCCTCGTCAAGAGCGGGAGCCTTAACTGTAGCTACTGTGGAGTTACCACCTGCTGCGAGATCTGTCTTAGTTGTGCTGTTAACTGCGTAAGCAAGGCCATTAGCGGAGCCGAGTGCGCCGGTAATAACCATTGTTACGTCTGTCTCGGGAGCTACGAGGTAAGGCTCAGCCTCTGTACCTGCGCCGCCGAGTGCGCCCTGAACTGCAACTGTGGGAGCTGCGGGATCTGCAGGAACTGTTACGAGAGTAGCATCAGCGTATGTGCTCCAAGTACCTGTAGCATTGTTCCACTGGCCATCAGCGGGTGCCCAGCAGTTGTTTTTGCCGTCGTATGTAAGGTCAACGGACTGGTCCCACTTTGAAGCCCAGTCAAGAGCTGTAGCACTGGGGTTCATACGGCAGAAGATAACCTTATCACGTGTGCCTGCGGGAACCTGTGCTCTGTAAACTGTTGCAGAAGAATCAGCAACTTTTTCCATCTTAACCCATGTTGCTGCAGAAGTACCCCAAATGTACATAGCAAACCATGCGCTAGACTGTGTCCAGTTAGAGTTGGGCTTGAGGTAGAGATAAGAGCCTGCAGGAATTGTAGCACCTGTCTGTGCAACCTCTACGTCAGCAGCTACATCAGCAACGTCTGCAGTAGCAGCATTAGCTGTGAAGCCAACTGTAACCAGAGAGAAAAGCATCATAACTGCGAGAACAACAGAAAGAAGTCTTGCAGTGATTTTAGATGATTTCATCGATTTTTCCTCCTTAAAAGAATTGAATTAATTTTAATTATTTGTGAAATGCCTTTAGTCTTTGCCTACCGTCTGACCACCCCGGAGGTTTCGGACAACCTAAACATTACACGAAGCTAAACCGCTTCGCTTCACACGAAACAGAAAATCCACCCCGCTTCGTGCAACATTTAGGCTGCCAGATAAAGCCTTGGCATTATCTACCTGAATTATATATATAAATAGTATAGAGAATAATTGTGGGATTCGGTACAACACTATCGTCCCCTACGCAACTTTAACTCAATGTTAAAGTTTTTCGCACAGGGGCGGATATTATCCACCCGCAATATTCTGTATATCAGTAAAAAACTCACTCCCAAAACAAAGGGAGAACAAGAGGAAAATATATGTAATATGGCAAACCGCATAAGGATAGTTATGCAATTGTGCTATTTTACTATTATCAATTATACCATCTTCTGTAAAATTTACAATATTTTTACCAATATAAAACCTAACAAAATTAAGTTCAATCTTTTGTTAAACTCGTCAATTGACTGCCAAATTCTGTGCAAAAAACAGTAATTTCTCCTATTTTTAACCGATCAAATTCCTGTTTTTTGCTATTCGCGTTTTGCCGCTCCCTCTCCCGCAAATCAAAGCGTCGAGCATCACGTATGGACGGATATCATCCGCCCGTATCAATCCAACCCTCTCGCGTAGGGATGGATACCATCCGCCCGTAACCTCCGTCGCAGACGATGAGGAAATCCCTTCCACCCGTCACTTCCCTCTACCCACAACCTTTTCGGGACGATAGTATCCTCCCCTGCGCTATCCCTCCTTCAAAGTCAAGTCCTGCACAATCTTCCCTCAAAACCAACTCAACGCAAAAAAGAAACGGATGTCCGCAAGGACACCCGCATCTCTATAATATCTTATCTCAATATAACCACTCGGTACTGTTTTCCCGCTTCATTAAGGCACACGGCATATCCACCCTCTGCACTTGATTGCTGTGTAACCGTAAGCGTATTACCCGACACACTTACTCCTGCCTGAGTACCTGCACCGTTTGCGTAAAAGGCCGAGTAAATCTTTGTGCACTTTTCCTCTGCATCATAAACAGCACCGGGCATACCTGTGCAAAAAACCACAAGTGCCTCTGCTCTGCAGGGCAAACTAATCCCTCTCTGCCCTGTACCGTCACCTGCATACACAGCAGTAACAAGCGGAGAAACCACTCTTGCCTTCTCTGTTTCTGTCAGGTGCAGTTCATCGTTTTCAATATGACCGCCCAGAGCTTCGTCAAGAATCATATTATCCGAGTTAAAGTCTGCTCGCTGAGGTCTGTCACTCTCGTCCCAAAGGTTAAGCCCCAGTTTTTCGCTTTTATTTTTTGACGCCATAAAATCTCCTCCTTTAATCTTTGCAGTAAATATCAATATCCGCCCAGCACATACCCTTTTGTTCCATCTCACCGAAGGTAATTCCCCTCTCGTCAACATCTTTAAAGGAAAAGCCCTCAAACACAGGGTCTGTCTCCAGATGAGCAGGAAGCAAAGCCTTAAGCTGAGCCGCAATGAAGCGGCGTCTCGCAAGAGGGTACTCCCCATTTATATGCACCGTAAGTCTAAACACAGCAGGATACTCTCTGAAAGTACCCTCCACACCCAAAGCCTTTAAGATTTTCACAAGACTTGCAGATGTAAAATCACTAATGCTGAGTGAACATCGGGCAAAAATCATCTTTCTTCTTTTGTCTTCAGAAAGCTCGTCCATCACAGGTCCGTAAATACTCTCAAAATTCTCAAGTCCGTACTCCTTTGCTGTCAACAGAAAGCCTTCCTGCTCAGTTTCTGCAAGTGCTCCCAAAAGCTCCTCAAAAGCCTGAGCATAAGCCGAAAGCTCCCTATATATATTTGTGTCCTCTTTTATGCTGTAAACACCCAAAGGCTTGTGCAGGGCAACTAGTCTGTTCAAAACATCCAAAACTTACACACCCTCCACAACAGTAACAGTACCCGCCACTGCAAATTCATAGGGCTCAAGAACTATATTTTTGTTTGTAAAATTCATAAAAGAATAGTCCTCCACACCCTCGATATGCATAATTTTTTCTCCTGCTTTCGTAAGGGTGAGCCTTGCACCCACAGAGCTCTCCGCAATAAAACTCAGCAGAGCTTCTCGGCATTTTCTGCTTACCACAAAGTAGTCAAATCCCTCTTTCACGTCAATCTGCAGATAAAAATTCACCCCAACGGGAACAGCCTTTTTAACCAGCACATCCACATTAACCTCTCGCTCACGCTGAAGAAGCTCCTGCACCTCTTTCAGCGTTTCGTCAGAAACCTCTGCACCCTGAGCCGCTATGTAAACATCCACAGTACCTGCGCCTCTGCCCTTTGGCACAACTCCTGCCGATGCCACCCCCGAAACCGTGAGTGCCGCATTTTTATAGTAAGCTGAATTTGTACTGCAAGGAGGAGTTTTAAGACTTTCTTCAATTCTCTTTCGGAAGCTCTCGTCGCTTTCCGTATCAGCTCCACCCTCGAAGGCATCGGGGTTTGTAACAGAAGCCACCAAAGAAGGCGCAGTTACAAATGCATTCACAGCTCCCGCTTTAACATTGTATTTTCTGCCCTCACACACAGCCCTTACCATCACATGAACCGATGTATCCCCACTGAAAACAGTTGCATCCTCCACAGTTTCAAAGCAAAGCACCTCGTCGTAAACATTTGCAGAAACCACAACACCCTTAGGAATAAACACATCCCTATCAAGCACTTGTGCCAGTGTAAAAATCACATTTCCCTGAGCCTTAGCCGCCTTGTATCTTCCGAGTCCGCGTAATGCTCCGTGAGAGTCAAGGAACTCACCCGTAGCAGTTTTAAGAGATGTCTGAGTTTTCAGCCACTCTATGTTCATTTTAGTGCTCAGAATCTCACCGGCAAGCACCGAAAGCCTCACACCTATATCCGACTCCCCGCTCACTTCTATACCCGTCAGCGTCTTGTATTTTTCTTTCATTCTAAGAAGAATCTCATCATAACTTTCCATCCCAGATCACCTCCGTTCTGTATTCCTCTCCCTCGTAAAACAGCGAAACATCCGCTTGTTTAACACCGTCAATAAGCTCCTGTGCGGTATTCACATAAACCCCAAGACCTTCTATATGAGCCACAGCTTCCATAAAGGCTGCACAAAGGTTTTCTCTGTCTTTTTCCGTAAGATAAGATGTAACCGCACAGCAGCCCAAATCGGGATTATATCTGAATCTGCCCTTTTTGGTATTAAGGCAGAAAAGAGCCCTCTGAAACACCGCTTCGCTGCCATCTATATACACCGGACTCCCCGTGGCATCCAGCACCATATCTCCGTTTTTAATCTTTACATCCATCTTAAAAACCTCCCAGCTCCTTGCCGTTTATAAGCACTCTGCCATCATTCTTGAGCACTATGGAAGCACCCATGGAACACAGCATAAGTTCCCCTGCCTCAAGCTCTGCCGAAGGTTCGCACTTAACCCCAACACACATAACACCGGAAGAAGTCCTGACCGCCACAGCCTCGCTTCCGACAGGAGGCACCGACACCACTCCAAAGGGTGCCACCAAAGGCACATCCCTGTGCTTAGAGCTTTCAAAAAGCTCCACCGATGCACCCTTTGCATCTGTTACACAGCCTGCTACAGCCCCCGATTTAAGCTTATTATTTTTATTAACAAATGACGTTAGCCACATATCACTTCTCCTTTTTTATCAGTGTAATTTTCGTTTGTTCTTTTCTTCCCTTAAGGGTATAGATAATCTCCTTAACCTGAAGCCCTTTATACTCCTTGCCTCCTGCAATCACCCTTGCAGATGCACCCAGAATATGAGGCATTCTGCCATTTACCGAAACCGTCAGGCTCAAAGACTTATCCCTTCCGTCTTTAAGAGTTTTGTGAATTCTGGAGAGCGACACCACATCAGCCCCCGAAACATCTGCAAAACGCTGTCTGTAAATCTTAAGCTCCCGACTCTCCTCGTCACAAACCTCAAGGCTGTAAGCTCCGTCAGCAGCGGTTTTTGCCACAACTTTCGAGATAAGATGATAACGGCTGTAAGCACTCTCAATGCTGGAGCAAACAACCCCCTCACCCTCGTCACAAAACAGGATTTCCTCCTGTGTTTTATCACCCTCAAGGCAAAGTGTTCTGCCAAAAACGCAGGGAGTTTTGCCGTAAACCGCCTCACAGAATCCCTTCAGAACCTGATAGCAGGACATCCCCTTGTAAACCTTGAGCAAACCCTTCAAAGACCTGCTCTCCGCCTCGAATTTCTGCAAAGAACAGCACTCTCCGTATCGGCTGAAGATAAGGGAGGAAGAGGGGTTTTTATAAATCTCGGGAAGCGCCTCGTTATCAAGGAGCAAAGCCTCCATACTTCTTGCAGAAAACTCTGTTTTCACCCCTTCAGAAAACTTCGTTATCTGCTCATCGGCAATGCCCTCAAACACAAGTCCCGTTTCGTCCGAAAGCCTTAACTCGCAAACCTCTTTCTCCACTCCGAAGGGCAACTCAATGCTGAGAGAATGAGCAGGAGTATCCGTGCTTTTTCGCAAGGTCACCTTTAAAATATCAAAGAATTCTTCTCTGCTTGTGTCCGTATATATAACCTCAAGCCTCAGCACAAATTCACCTTCTCGCCCCTATTTATTTCGTCAGCACGACGCAGATGCGGATTAAGCTCCGCAAGTCTTAAGAGGTCAATACTATAAAGATGCGAAATCTCAAAAAGACTCTCACCTTCTTTTGCAATATGCACCTTCTTCACAGGACTCTTACCCTCTTCTCTCAAAAATTCAAACTTATACCGAAGCACCTCGGGAGTAGAATCCGCAAACATAGAAAGCGAGGAAAAACAAGCGTAAAAAGGCTTCATACCCGGTAGCGTAAGGAGTCCCTTTTTTCTGTCTTTATAAAGCCTTTCCAACTCCTCGAACTGATGGATACAGTTCACTCCCGCAAACTCTCCCTCACCCTTTACAGTACCGATTCCCTCAGAAACTCTCTCCACAATTTCTACGCCTAAGCCCGAAACATAGCTTGAAACCACTCGATTATGTTCAACCTCAAGCTTTTCGGGATTCACCTCAAACGCAAAACCGTCGAATCTTAAACTGCAAAGAGTCATAAATCTTCCTCCTCCGACAAATCCCTGTCAACACGCCTTGCATCCCTCTCAAGCTCAAGGCTCAGAACCTCCGCAAGAGTCCTTGCATCCTCTCGCAACAAATCAAATTCACTCATTACTCATTCCTCCAAAGCATAAATTTTCTCTTTGTAAGTCAGGGTGTATCTGAATATTTTCTCAGAGTCCGTCTTCACAAGCTCACCGCCCATAATCCTGCAGCCCCTAAAGGTCACCTTCTGCACCGAGTCAAAAAGGTCGAACTCTGTTTTCTTAAAGGGGTTCTCCTCACCCCTCACGCTTACAAGAAGCCGTCTCTTTACATCCTCTGTATCCACATAAGCAGTCACACCTGAAAAAACCTCCTTAAGAGGATAATAATCAAACTCCTTGACCTCCCGAAAATCCGCAAGATCAAGGGGTTTTGCGTCAAGGAATATCCTTACATCCTGCGTCTGTGCACTACTCCGTGCAAGGCTCAGCTTAAGTCTTATTTGTTGTCGCCACACACAAAGGTCAGACTCATACACCGCCTCCGAAACCTCGATAATCTCTGCACTCACCGGCGAAACAAATTCCGAAAGTTCCCGGGTCAAAGCATCGCAAAGAATCCCCACATCCCTCTTGGAAGCCTCTTTGTGACCATAAACATCAAGGTGAAAAGTAGCCCTGGTAACGCTTTTTACAGAGTTGGGATTTTCCACGCTTTTCCTTGCAACAGATGTGGCAACAATAAAGTGTTCAAGGGGAAATTCCGCAGGACGCACCTTGCCCGAAAACACAAATTTAACCCCCTCAAACTTGCTCGTTCCTTTAAGCGCCTTAACATAAAAATCCAGCAAATCAGTTAAGTTCGTCATAGTCGTCCGCCACCTCCTGTGAGCTTGGAATCAGCACTATCCACACATACAAATCCTCACCAAAAGAGCTTATAATCTCTACCTTTTTAATCTTAAAGGTTCTGCCGAAATGGCGTATAATCGTATTGCGGTAATCCCTTATCTTTGCGGTTGCAGGGGCGATCATTAAAAAATGACCGCCGTCAAAATAACCTGCATCCTTAATAGTACCCGAAAGGTACATTTTGTTTTTGTAAAGAAGAGGCTGAACCACCCCGAAAATGTGAGTCACCTTGTCACCTTCGTGAATTTCAATCTTATCGCCAAAGCGCTCCAGCATACTCTGTGCAATCTGTGCCATACTCATATTGCAACCCCCACAAACGCAAAATCCTGCTCCGATTCAAGCAGATCTTCGGCTTCTCTTTCCTCCATAAGCCAAAGATTCTTTGCTCTTTCTTTTTCCTCGGCAGAAATTTTCACACTCATAGTACCTACCGAAAAACTCTCCACAGAATTTTCGGGAGCACACAGGCTGTACTTATAAAAAGCCAGAGCCGCCGCACAGTTCGAAAGCCTGATTTCCTTTTCTTCATCCAGCTTCACACCGGACCTTACCCTTCTTTCAATCTGCATTTTTGCATCAACGCAAAGGGGTGTCCATTTAGAAACCTCCTGGGGCTTAAGACCCGATATAAGCGAAAATCTGTCAATAATAAAGTTAAGTCTCAAGCCTTTTGCCTCCTTATCAGTAAGTAAGTTTTATTGTTGCATCAGGGAAGATTTTTGCAAAACCCGTAATGCAACTGATTGTTGCTCTTTCAAGCTGTCTGTCAATAAGTTTATCGTAGTCGGTCTGCACCTGACCTGCCTCCACCATCTCAAGAGCACAAGCTTTGTCAAGAGCAAGAACAGTACCCTTCTCCAGCGCGTTTGTGTGAACAAGCTTAGCACCAAGAGGGGTTACCATATTACCGCTCTGGTGGAAATTCTGACCCGCAAAACTGTCCTTGAACTCAGAAAGTTCAAGCATCTTGCTCACCGCATCGGTAGGAGCAATCACAGTAGTCATATTGTAAGGAGAAAGCTCAGCCCAAAGAGAAATCATATCCTTGTAAGAAAGCTTACCGCTCTCAGAAGCCTCAATAATTTTCGCCGCATTATCGTTGCCGTCACCTGCTGCGAGCACCTCAAGAGCATCAGCAAGCTGAGTTCTTGCAATATAAGCACCAATCTGCTTGAGTGTTACGGTAAAAAGATCAAGTCGCTGAAATCTCAACGCCTCATAAGAAGAAACAAGCATTCTGCCTCTTTTGTGAAGCTTCACAAGGTTCTCCTGAGTAGTAACCTTTGTCTGAGGAATGTACGCACCTTCCGCAACCCTCACAAGTGTCTTGTCCTCGTCACAAGGAGCAGAGCTGATGCTTCTGTAATCCATACCTGTAATCTGAGTCTTTACGGCAACAATGTCAGAAAGCACATCTGCCTCCTGCATACCCTGATACACAGCTCTGCTTATATATTCAGGGAAGAGCGCCGCACTGTCGGTAGTCATAAAGAACTTCTCAACATTATCAGAATTTGCACCCTTTACCTTAATGTCAAATCTTTTAAGCTGACGGGAAAAAGCGTCAAGTCCCTCAAGAGCAGTGCCCTTGTAATTTGCAGAGGGGTCAAGCTCCTCCAGAATATCCGTCATAGTCTTACCGCTGTAAGAATACATTCCTTTTTCAAGAGAAATCTTTTTATAGTTATCTGTCATAATATCCTACCTCTTTCCTTAAAAAATAAAGCCGACCGTCTGGTCTTCGTAATTTTCGAGGACAATACATTCTCTGCCCTCTGCACCTTCTGTAATCCTGCCTTCTGCACCCACAGTAAGTTTCTTCATACCGGCAGGGATTTCGCCATCTGCCTTCATTCTCACAAAACCACTAAACTGCACGCCTGCGTAATTACCTCTTACACTCGCCGCAAAACCGCAGAACACATCACCCTCCATGCAAGGATACGCCTTGCCGTCTTCCTTAACAGTTACTGCCATACCCTGCTCAAGTGCAGAGTCACAAGGCATGGTAAGTAAGTTTTCGTTGTAGCCGTTATAAGCAATATTCATATAAAAATTCCTCCGTTTAAATACTGTAATTTTTTAAATCCTGCTGAGTATCCGCAGGTTTTTTCTTTGTCTGCACAACACCTGTGCCAAAAGTCTCCTGTGCCTTCTTTGTAAAGACCTTGCAGAACTCCTTAAGCTGAGAAATCTCAAGGGAATCTGCCATTTTATCTATGGTTTTCTCCGAAATCTCCGGCATAGAAACTGCAGAAAGTCGTTTAAATTCACCACAAAGTTCCTCTCTGTAATCCTCTGCCGCCATAGCTCTTTTTTCGAGTCTTTCAATGTAATTCGCAAGAGCCTTGCACTCCTCGCTCTTAAGGGTAATACCCTCGCCGAGAGAAAGAGTTTTAATGATATTTTTCATATTTTCTTTATCCTTCCCGTTACTTAAAATATAGGATTTAATAACCCCTGCTTCTCTTTGAGCAGGCACCGCCACAAAGCTCCATTCGTAAGCATCGCTCACCTGCGACAGCTCGTAAAAGCAAAGAGTACTGCCATAGGTTTCACCACCTCGGTGAGAACATCTGCCTCTTTCCTCTGCACACACAGAGCAGGTGGATTTATTAGCAGAAAGCCCCACGCTCACCTCTTTGGTGATACCGCTTTCAATGCTCATAATAAGTCCTTCGTTGTCAGCAGTTCTGGGCATATAAGCCTTTGCAACCAAGCGAAAATAATCGTCACCGGTTACGGTTTTTCTGCCTGCAGGTGCCTCCACACAGCACTCAAAAATTCTCGCTCTCTGATTTTCTGCCTTCGGTGTATGGTCACAGATTCCCGTCTTGCCCACAAAGAGCTTTTCCATCTCAAAAAGAGCCTCAACAGTAAACCTCTCAAAATCTCTGTCCACATCATTGTCACAAAGCACCACCGAAAAAACATAAAGCTCAGAAGCCTCAAACTCCCTTCTTGTGTACTCGTTTATTTTAAGAAGCTCCTGTGCACTCGGTACACTTCCCATACTTTTTAATACTTGTGCATTTTTCAAACCTTCACCTCCAACTCCTTTTCAATAGCCTGTGCCTGAGCATTCAGAAGCCTTGCTCTCGAGAGTTTCTCTTCATCCTGAAGAGAGATGTTACTCCAGATAATTTCGGGCACTTCTCTGCATCCGAGAAGCATCAGATGAGTCCTGCAGATTTTCAGGATAACAGGAGTGAGCAACGAGCGGTAATACTCCAGCTCACTCGTAAGGATATCTGCCTGTACCGAGCTCATTCTTTCTGTGCTTTGAAAGGAAAGCCCCAATAAAAAAGGTGGTATGCAGAGCTTTGAAACAATCTGCTCCAAAAGGTGCTTTACGGGTATGTCGCAGTCAAGAACCTGACTGTCGGCACCAATAACCTTAACAGACACATCACCCACCGAAACAAAGTCGCAAACTCCTCCTTCGTCCCTCATGGCTCTGCTCCATTCTTCTGCAATCTCCTTTGCTCTCTGAGAAGCATTCACCCCGCTGTTCTGCTGAGGCTTACAGGTAACTGCATATCGTATGTTACCTGCTCTGTCCCAATTCTGAGAGATAGCCGAAAAAATCTTCATAAGCACCGAGCTCACAAAGGGCAAACCTTTTAATATGGAGTTGCCCTGTGCAGTACCGGGTGTAGGCGAAAGAAGTGTGCACAGTATACTCTCCTGATTTTTAAAAACCTCTTCCTCAAACCCCTTTGAGCAAACAAGAAGCTTCGTAGGGTCAGCAGAAAGCTTTATGCTCACATCAGAAACAGATGCATTGTAAAGACCCTCAACGCCTTTTGCAAAGGAAGAAACAAGCATTTCTCCCACCGCTCTGCCATAGGTCAGAAGGTCAAGAAGATATGCACTGACAAAACTCTCAATACCCGCTGAGCCGCCGCTTACCCGCACCTCTTTGCAAAACCTCGTAAGTTCCTGCTGAAACCTTTTATCCTCCACTCTTACCTCAAAGCTTCCCAGAAGCCTTACAATCTTGCACAGTGCCGCATCAATCACAGGCACAGATTCCCTCAGAGATTTATAAAGACTGTCCTCCGCCTCGCTGCCACCCGAAAGTGTGCCAAGAGAAAGCCCGGAGTTCATAGGCTTCACCGCTGTCTGCACAGCAACCTCAGCTTTTTTGTTTTTAGAAAATAACTTCACAGTTTTTCCTCCTGTTTGCAGTAAAGACCGCAAAGTCCTCACCGCCTCTTTCTTCTATTGTTGTGACGAAATATCGTATATCGTCCATAGCGTGGTCATTCTCTTTGACGGGTACTTCCGTACCCTCCCGTTCATCCCAGCGATAAAGCGAAAACTCCCTTACCGAGTCCTTGCAGTTTTTCGAGATTCTGATTTTTCCCTCTTTTAGTGCCGAGGATACCCGCCGTATGCCATCGGTCACCGAGTTCTTTGCAGGCAAAACCTCAAAAACTCCGTGTCTCTTTATCACCTCAATAAAACTTGCAGCCGAAGGGTCAACCACAACAAAGCTTACACACCTGTTGCCAACAAGACTCAAAAGAGCCGAATAATGCTCCTCATCCGTCCTCTGCATTCCTTCACGCTTAGAGTCGTAATAATACTCGTCAATCCTATACCACACATCCAGCCTTCTGCCCCAAAGCCCGAAAGAAGCAGGGTTTACGGTTCCGTAGTCGCAAGAAACCGCAAACTCCTCAAACTCCTCACCTTTGCCCACATTGCAAAAAGCCCCCTCTTTGTCCATAAAGGGATACACCGCGCCGCACACAGCACACCACTCACCCTTTACAAACCTTCGATAAAAGCTTCCCGAATACAGATTTTCGTATCGTTTGCGGATATTTTCCTGCAAAGAGGGGTTGTCCTCCATTAAAAACCTGAGGTACAAAACTCCCTTCTCCTTTGCCTTTTTAATCCACTCCCGATAAAACCAGTGGGCAGGGAATTCGGGGTTACAGTTAAACCAGAATTTAGAGCCGTCTTTTGAGCATCGTGCAAGAGCCTGCTCCACAAAGGAACGGGGCATCAGCGCCACCTCGTCAAGAAGCACACCGCACAATGTAACACCCTGAATAAGCGAAGCCGAAGACTCGTCCTTACCGCCAAAAAGGTAAAAGGTATTAACCCGCTCACCATAGCTTATCTCAAGAAAGTTCGACGAAATCTTGTCCTTCACCTCAAAGCCCATATCCTTCAGCACAGGCAGTATGGGCGAAATCACATTTCGCCTGAGTGAGCGGATAGTCTTTGCACACAAGCCGAAGGCTTCCTTCTCAAAGTTCGAAAAAGCCCATAGCATAAAAGAAAGTGCCATACAGAAGGTCTTGCCGCTTCGCACCGCACCGTCACAGATAATACCCTCGTACTCTCTGTAAGGAGAGCCTTTATGCCACCAGCAAAGGACCTTCATCTGTTTTTTTGAAAAAGGCTTAATCTCCATATTGCTCACAACCCTTGTCCATAGCCGCCGCCCCTGCGGCAATAGCCTCAAATAATGGCGAAACAGAAGCCACCTTTTCATCCTCGTCCTTTTCATAAAGACTCTGCAAAGCTTTGAGCCTGTCAAAAAACTTAATCTCCATACTTCCGTCCTTTGGTCTTTTAATCTCCGAAACACAGAAAAGGTCCATTTCCTCCAGTTCCTGAGCCGTAGGCTTTTCAAGGTACAAAAGAGATATCGCATCCGACACTCCCCCAAAGGCAAGTCGCTCAAAGCCCCATCTTGCAGACTCACGGGCAACCGTCCTTTTAAATTCGCAAAGCCTCAGTATTTCCGTTCTTATGTCCTCGCGGGTCAGCATCTCCTGTGCCCTTCTTTCTAAGGAAGACTTGTACCCTGCACCTTTCACCGCCTTCACCGCATCTCCTGTTTTAAGATACAAAAGGCAGAAAGCTCTTTCTTTAGAACTTAGTTTTTTATCCTTCACTATATACCTCCTCAAAAAACCGCTCTCACTAATACCCCATAAAAACAAAAAAATTGCACACAAAAGTGCAATTTCCAAAAAAATCTTAAAAATTTTTATTTTCTTTCGTTCTCTACGGGATTCATTTTGCTATATCTTACTGCGTATGGACGCAATATAAATTTACAAACCGCACCCAAGGCTCCTTCTCGCGTAGGAGCGATTATCAATCGCCCACATTAAATCACAACACTCACGTACAGGCGGATATCATACGCCCGTGACCTTACATCTCACAAAACCTTTCGGAAAACAACATTTTCCCCTACGCAACTTTACCTCATTTTATGGCTATGTTACTCCCCATTTCTATTAAAAATAAATATTTCCAAATTCTCCGCACATACTAAAGGCGGGTGAAATTATGGAAAGCAATCAAAAATTTACTAACGACTATTCTCAGAACTTAAAGCTTCTGGACTCCCTCCTGCGAGCCGACGAAAGCTTCGACATCCTCCGTCGCGACATCGTAATCTGCAACCGCAAAGCCCGGATCTACTCCATCGATGGTCTTGTCAAAGACACGGTTATGGGCAAGATGATGATATTCTTCTATGGGCTCAAGGACGAAAACTTTTTTAAAGACGCCGAAACCTTTGCGCAGAACTGCGTACCCTACATCGAGGTATCCACAGAAGCCGACCCCTCGGCAGTAACCCTCAATATTCTCTCGGGAATGTCCGTAATTCTCGTAGACGGATTCAAAAAAGCAATCATCACCGATACCCGTTCTTATCCTCAAAGAGAGACCTCCGAGCCCGACAACGACAAGGTAATGCGAGGCAGTAAGGACGGCTTTGTAGAAACAATCATAAGCAACATAGCCCTTATCCGCCGTCGAATCCGCGACGCAAATTTTACGGTAAAACCCTTCAATGTAAGCCGCACCTCAAAGGCAGACGTGGTCCTCTGCTATATGGAAAACAAGGTAGATAAAAAGCTTCTTGCATCCATCACAAAGCGGATAGAAAGCATAAAGGTAGACTCCCTTGCCATGAATCAGCAAAGCCTTGTGGAAGCCATTTATCCAAAAAAATGGTACAACCCCTTCCCGAAGATTAAATACACCGAGCGACCCGACTCTGCCGCCGCCAACGCCATAAAAGGCAACATCATTATCCTTGTGGATAACTCCCCGTCCGCACTGGTGCTGCCCACATCAATCTTCGATATAACCGAGGAAGCCGACGATTATTATTTTCCACCCCTCACAGGTTCATATCTTAAACTTGCAAGGTACCTCATAGTCCTCACCGCCGTTTTTGTCACACCCCTTTGGCTTCTTTTTAAGCAAAACCCCACCTTTGTCCCCGACTCTCTACAGTTTATAGTGGCAAACAACGATTACAATGTGCCGATTTTCTGGCAGCTTATAATCCTGGAAATCGCCATAGACGGCTTGCGACTCGCCGCTCTTAATACTCCCACAAGTCTTTCGGGAACAATGGGCATAATCGGCGCAATAGCCCTCTCCGAATTCACAATTGATGTAGGCTGGTTTTCAACCGAAGCAATTCTCTATATGGCATTCGTAACTCTGGCAGGCTTCAGTCAGCCCAACTACGAGCTGGGCTATTGTATGAAGTTCCTGCGCGTAATGCTACTGACCCTCACATCACTTCTGAACCTGTGGGGATTTATTGCAGGTCTTGTGCTTATCTTCGTAATGCTCCTTACAAACCGTACACTTTCGGGCAAAAGCTACCTCTATCCTCTTATCCCCTTCAACGCCAAAGCCTTCAAGCAAAAAGTCCTCCGCCTTCCCCAAAAAACAATTAATAAATAACAACGCGCAAAGGCGCAACACAAATCCCCAAACCGCAACCAAGCCTCCCTCACGCGTAGGGGCGGATGGTATCCGCCCCTACTTTTTCGGACTACGGTGCTCAGCGCTTCTTGTGTCACGCCTCGTTCACCTTCGCTGTTCCTGAAAACATCGTCACACTCCCAAAAACCACCTGTCTGCGAATGTAAATTATCATTCACAGCCTGTTCGGTGATTTACTGCGTCGTGTTCGAGTTTTCAGGGCTGCGGTGCTCGGCGCTTATTATAAAAATTTGCAAAATTTTCTTATAATATAAAATTTACTCCCACACATAATAATCTTGCGGCGAAAAAAGTAGCCGCCAAATATAAATGTAAAATAAAAAAATCCACAAAAAAGGAGTAAGTAAAAATGTCTAAGAACAGCATCGTAGTTCCCGAGGCAAAGGACGCACTCGACCGCTTCAAGATGGAAGCAGCAGCCGAAGTAGGCGTTAATCTCAAGCAGGGCTACAACGGCGACCTCACATCCCGTCAGGCAGGTTCTGTCGGCGGCCAGATGGTCAAGAAGATGATCGAGTCCTACGAAAGAGGCCTCAAGTAATCAAGCCTTAAAAAACAAAATATTTTTGCAGAAAGTTTCCTCTTATGCGTGGGTATTAATGTAAGTAAAGACTTAGTTAATCAGAGCACACCCGAAAACTTTTTGTAAAAAAACAAAAAAGACCGCTACACACAAAACTTGCGTATAGCGGTCTGATTTTATTCAGATTTTTAAAGACTCAATAGCCCATTGTTGCATCAAGTGAATCGTCGTTTTCAATCCACTCCTCAACATAAAGAGCTGTGAATTTATCCTTTGTATTGCGGATAACAACTCTTGTGATGCCTGCGTTAATAATCATTCTTTTGCAAAGAGCACAAGCGGAGGCATTCTCAACATAAGCGCCGGTGTTTGCATCCTTGCCAACAAGGTAAAGAGTAGCCCCGATCATTCTGTCGCGGGAAGCGTGGATAATAGCATTCTGCTCAGCATGAACACTTCTGCAAAGCTCGTATCTCTCGCCACGGGGAACATTAAATTTTTCTCTTACACAGTGGCCTAAATCAATGCAATTTTTTCTGCCTCTGGGAGCACCCACATAGCCTGTGGAAACAATCTGATCATTATTCACAATGATAGCACCAAAGTTACGGCGAAGACAGGTGCCACGCTCCAGAACGGTCTCTGCAATATCAAGATAATAATTTTCCTTGTCAATACGAACCATGGTAAAACCTCCCTGAAATAAAAGTAATATTTACACTTTAATAATGATATATTTGTTAGTGGATGTCAAGTGTATTTTTTTGGCTTTATTCAAGCCCCCGTTACCCCTTGGCACCAAGTTTTTTAAGGCAATCCTCGCAAACGAACTTGTCCTTATACTGAGTAAGATTTTCTTCATTCTGACAAAACACGCAGGACGCACCGTATTTACGCATAACAATCTGATTATCCTCAGTAAAAAGCTCAAGACAAGTGTCAGGCTCCAGCTCCATACTGCGACGGATACGAACAGGAATAACTATACGACCCAAGTTATCAACTCTTACAAGATAGCCTGCAGCTTTCATAAATTCCAACTCCCTTTCGCGATATATTTATCACGACATTATTCTACCAAATCGTGCCATATTTGTCAATAATCGAAACCTTTCCTCTGCCCAAAAACTTTTTCAGAGAAATGATATTTTCCCCTACGGGACTTTACCTCAAAATCATACCATCGCGTAGGGGCGGATACCATCCGCCCGTATCAATCCAACTCTCTCGCGTACGGGCGATTATCAATCGCCCGTAAACCTTTCCTCCACGCAAAACTTTTCAAAAAAATTTATCACTTCAAATTCTACGGAGGTTCTTATGATGAACTACATCTGGGCAGGGCTTATATTTGTAAGCTTTGCCTTTTCGGTGGCAACAGGCAACACCGAAGCCCTCTCAAACGCTGTGCTCGAGGGTGCCGAAAACGCCTGCGACCTTATGTTTTCCATAATGGGAATTATGTGCTTCTGGTCGGGAATGATGGAGATTGCCAAGCGGGCAAAAATAACCGATGCCCTTGCAAAATTCTTCTCTCCCTTGCTTACAAAACTCTTCCCGGATGTGCCCAAAAACTCCCCTGCAATGCACTACATAAGCCTTAACATAAGTGCCAATATGTTAGGGCTCGGCAATGCCGCCACTCCTTTCGGTATAAACGCCATGAAAGAGCTGCAAAAGCTCAACACAAGCAAAGACACCGCCTCAAACAGTCAGCTTCTCTTTGTGGTAGTCAATACCGCCTCAATCCAGCTTTTTCCTACAACCCTCTGTGCCTACCGCTCAAAGTACGGAAGTTCGGAGCCTTTTTCCATTCTTCCTTCTGTGTGGATAACCTCCGCCGTGGCACTTCTGGTGGGAATAACGGTTGCCAAAATTATCAAAGAAGCGCCGACCACCGTAGCCCGAAAAAGTCGAGTACGACACCGCAATTTGCCGAACAGATTGTGAATTATCCTATACATTCGCAATCAGGCAAATTTGGGGAGTACGCGGACTTTTGAGGAACAGCGTAGGTGAACGAGGCGTGACACAAG
>JAZRMA010000007.1:0-58366 GCA_045647135.1 Ruminococcus sp.
CTTTTACAACAACCAAAGAATTCAACTAAAAACAAAACTGACACCACTTGAAAAGCGATGTCAGTATGTTGCTTAAATTTTAATTTTTTCTACCACTAGGGGCGTTTTTGTACTGTCCGCACAATTTGGGGCAGTACAAAATTTGCAGGGCGAATTTATTTATCATCGTCTAAATTTTCAAGAGCAGATCGGACGGCGGCTATCACAAAAGCAGAAAAAGTGCAGTCCTTACCTTTGATAGTTCTTTCGACCTGTTCTATAATATCATTAGGAAATCTAATGGTTTTGTTAGTTGTAGGCGGAATAGACGGTATTTGAAATTTTGCCATAGGTTACCTCGCAATACATTTGTATTGCTTTTAGTTTAATACAAAAACAAGATAAATTATGCATTGCAAATGCAATGCATAATTGGTATAATATTATTGGTGATTTATATGGCAGAATATTGTATTGATTGCTTGAATGCATTAAGTGGTACAAATGAACCTACAAAGAAATTTGTACTAACGAGGGATTGTGAGGTTTGCGAGTGCTGTGGGCAGTTGAAACATGTTGTAGTAAGATACAGAAGACCATTATTTTTTGAGATTTTGAGAAAAATAGCTCTTGTTGTTAAACTTTTGTTTTATCCGATTGTTTTGTTATATAGACTCGTTAAAATGATACATAAAAAAGATTTATTAAGTCTTGGACTTATAGAAGATAATATTATTATAATCAAAAATCCCCTGTTTTTAAACAGGGGATTTTATGTATATGATTATTTAAGAATTTTGAGTGCGCCTGTGGGACAAGCTTCTGCGCATTTGCGGCAAGTCATACAGCAGGAAATGGTGTCTGCATTGTTGAATTCGGGTTTGATAACAGTATCAAAGCCTCTGCCAACAAAGCCTAAGATTCCCTTCTGTGCTACCTCGTCACAAACGCGTACACACAGACCACAGAGAATACATTTGTCCTGATTTCTCTCGATTGAGACAAGCTCCTGCTCCAAAAAGCCCTTGTGGAGCTCACCCATAAAGCGAGAAGGGTTGATTGTGTAGCGATTAGCGTGACGGATAAGAGAACAATCCTCGTAATCGTGGCAACCGCACTCAAGACAACGTTTTGCCTCGGCTCTTGCTGTATCCTCAGAGAAACCGAAGTTAATTTCTTTGAAGTCATGCTTTCTTTCTTCGGCACTTCTGTGGGGCATCTTTGCACGTGGAAGTTTTTCTTTGTCTGCAAAATCTTCTGCAGTAACAGTTTTCTTTGATACAAAGGGTGCTGTGTAAGGAATGCAGTCACCTTTGAGGAAACTATCGATAACTTCCGATGCTTTCTGTGCTTCGCCGATAGCGGCAATTGCAATTGATGCTCCGCGGTTAGTGGCATCACCTACTGCAAAAACATCAGGGAGATTTGTGCGGAAGGTGTATTCATCGGCGCTGATGATACCGCGGGAGTTTAATTCGAGAGCTTCAAAGCCTTGTACATTTACCTTCTGACCGATTGCAGCAATAACTGTATCGACATCAAGGTATTTAAACTCGCCTTCTTTTGCAACAGGTGAACGACGACCGCTTTCGTCAGGCTCACCAAGCTCCATAACCTGAAGCTTAACCTGATTAATCTTACCATCAACTCCAAGATATTCGTCGGGATTTGTGAGGAAAAGGAATTCTACTCCTTCTTCCATAGCCTCGGTAATTTCTATATCCTCCGCGGGCATTTCTGCACGAGTTCTGCGGTAGATAACATAAACATTTTCAGCGCCAAGTCTTACGGCTGTACGACAAGCGTCCATAGCAGTATTACCACCGCCGACAACAGCAACATTCTTGCCGATGTTTATATCTTCGCCGAGAGATACTTTGCGGAGAAAATCAATACCTCCGATAACACCCTGAAGTTCCTCTCCTTTTGTACGAGTGCCCATAGAGCTCCAGGCACCGATAGCAACCAAGGTTGCATCGAAGGAAGAGTTTATTTCTTCGAATGTAATATCTTTGCCGATTTTTACATTGTTTTTCATCTCAACACCAAGTGCCTCGATAAGAGCAATCTCTTTGTCAAGGACTGCCTTGGGCAGACGATATTCGGGGATTCCATAGCGGAGCATACCGCCCATCTTGGGCATGGCATCGAAGATTGTTACTTTGTGACCTTTGATAGCCAAAAAGTTAGCGGCAGTAAGACCTGCAGGGCCACCGCCGATTACAGCAACGGTCTTGCCTGTGAATTCTGCTACATCGGGCATATAGGGATTTTCACTTGCAAGGTCATTATCTGCAGCAAAATACTTAAGAAAAGCGATGGAAAGAGGCTCTTCAACCAAAGCTCTGCGACAGGCTGTTTCACAAGGATGAGGACAAACTCTGCCGATAGATGCGGGAAGAGGAAGTTTTTCTTTGATAATTTTAACTGCCTCTCTATCATCACCCTCGGCAATCTTCTTTACATAACCCTGACAGTTTGTACCTGCAGGACAGTTAAGCACACAAGGACCAAGACAATCGCCTTTGTGGTCGCTCATAAGAAGCTCCAGGGCAACTCTTCTTGCTTTTACTACTCTTTCTGACTCGGTGTTTACCACCATACCCTCAGAAACAGTAGCACTGCAAGCACGAAGTAGCTTGGGGATACCTTCTGCTTCTACAACACAAAGACCACAAGCACCGAAAACCTTTACGCTTTCGTGATGACAGAGTGTGGGGATTTCAATGCCTGCATTTTTTGCTGCGGTAAGGATTGTGTCACCCTTCTGTGCGGTAACTTCAATACCGTTGATTATAAGTTTAATTTCGTTCATGGTGACACCTCCTTAAATAGTTTTAACTGCAGAGAACTTACAGACAGTCTTACACTGACCGCATTTGATACATTTTTCAGCATCAATTTCGTGGGGATTTTTAAGAGTGCCTGTAATAGCAGATACAGGACATTTCTTTGCACAAAGAGTACAGCCACGACAGGACTCTTTGTCGATTTCGTAAGAAATAAGGTCAACACACTCGTGTGCGGGACATTTTTTGTCGTTAATATGAGCATCGTATTCGTTGCGGAAATAACGGATAGTAGTTAGTACAGGGTTGGGTGCTGTCTGGCCGAGACCGCAGAGTGCGCCGTCCTTGATAGCTTCGCAAAGCTCTGTGAGAAGCTCTACATCGCCTTCTTTACCTTCACCTTTTGTGATGCGGGTAAGGATTTCAAGCATTCTCTTTGTACCGATTCGGCAGGGTACACACTTACCACAGCTTTCTTTTGCGGTAAAGTCGAGGAAGAACTTTGCCATAGCAACCATACAGGTGCTTTCGTCCATAACAACCATACCGCCTGAGCCCATGATAGCACCTGTTGCACCGAGCGCCTTATAGTCGATAACGGTATCAAGGAGTTCTTTAGGAATACATCCGCCTGAAGGACCGCCCATCTGCACTGCCTTGAACTCTTTGTTATCTTTAATTCCTCCGCCGATGTTGTAGATAACCTCTCTGAGTGTCATACCCATAGGGATTTCTACGAGACCGCCTTTTTTGATTTTACCCGTAAGAGCAAAAACCTTGGTGCCCTTGCTGTTTTCTGTGCCCATAGCCGAGAAGGCTTCGCCGCCGTTAAGTAAAATCCAAGGAACATTTGCAAAAGTTTCTACATTGTTTATGTTAGAGGGCTTCTGCCAGTAACCGCACTGTGCAGGGAAAGGAGGTTTGAGTCTGGGCATACCTCGGCTTCCCTCAAGGGATTCGATAAGTGCGGTTTCTTCGCCGCAAACAAAGGCGCCTGCACCTGCTTTGATACGCATTTCGCAGGAGAAATCTGTTCCTAAAATATTTTTTCCTAAAAGACCCTTTGCTTTTGCTTGTTCAATAGCATTCTCAAGACGCTTGATTGCAAGAGGATACTCAGCACGGACATAAACAACGGCTTCTTTTGCGCCAATAGCATAAGCACCGATGAGCATACCTTCGATGAGATTGTGTGGATCGCTTTCAATAACAGCTCTGTCCATGAACGCACCGGGGTCACCTTCGTCTGCGTTACAGATAAGGTACTTTTCCTCACCTTGTGACTGACGAGCGGCGTTCCACTTGAACCATGTGGGGAATCCTGCACCACCTCGACCTGCAAGACCTGATGTTTTTATAACTTCAATAACATCTTCGGGGGTCATAGTGGTGAGAACTTTCTCAATAGCCTTGTAGCCGTCAGCATTCATATATGCATCAATCTGAGTGGGATCAATAATACCGCAATGACGCAGAGCGATTCTTGTTTGCTGAGAGAGGAAACTTTCGTCATCCTTTGTGATAATAAGATCCTTTACAAAAGAAAGGTCGCCGCTTTCTGCTGACTTTACGATGTTCTGTGCATCTTTTGCGGAAACTCTTACAAGACGGGCAAAGAGATTTTCGTCTTCATAAAGGTCAACAATGGGTTCAAGGTAGCACATACCAATGCAGCCTGTAACACCAAGAGTTGCCGTACTGTCTGAAAGAAGGGTTTCAATAGCGTCATAAACCTTCTGAGCGCCTGCAGCAATACCGCAAGAGCCTGAGCCTACTATAATTTTCATTACTCTTCCCCCGCTTTCTGTCTGAGTTCGTTAAGTATTGCGATAGTTTTTTCAGGAGTGAGAGAGCCGTAGGTTTCTTCGTTAATCATCATAACGGGAGAAAGTGAGCAACAGCCAAGACATGCAACACATTTAAGTGTAAAAAGGCCGTCTTCGGTGGTTTCGCCGTCTTTGATATGGAGCTCTTCGCAGATAGCAGCTTCGATTCTTTCGGAGCCGTTAACATGACAAGCGGTACCCTGACAAAGCATAATAAGATATTTACCTACAGGCTTTAGTCTGAACTGTGTGTAGAAAGTAGCGACACCCATAACCTTTGCAGGAGTATTGCCTGTTTCTTTTGCCACGTGATATATAACATCTGTGGGAAGATATCCATAGATATCCTGTGCTTTCTGAAGTATTGTGATGAGTGAGCCTTTTACATCTTTGTACTGAGAAAGAACGCTCTCGAGAAGCGAAAGGTCACTATGCTGATTGTTGCAGCAGCAATTCATAAAAACACCTCTTTGATAAATTAAATTCCAATATATAATTTTACTACAAAAAGTACATTTAATCAATGTTTATGCGACTTAATCCGCAGAGGTTTTTAAAGGGAAAAATGGTAGATTTGCATAAATAATGAGGATAAAAAGAAAACCGCCTGAATATTCAGGCGGTTTTCTAAAAGTATATTTAGTATTTATAGGCGTTGTAGGATTCAAGAAGGCGATTATACTGAGAAGCTTCATCAAGCTCTGCAAAGGCTTTGGAGTCGATAGTGCCGTCTCCGTGACCTTCTACGGTTTTAAACTGAAGGTTAAGGTTTGTGTTTTCTTTTTCGTAAGTATCAAGAGTGCCAAGGTAAGTTTCTTCGGAAACAGTTTCTTTATTACCCTCTGCATCAAAAACTTCGTAAACAACAGAGTCAACAGCGTAGGTCTCTTCGTCAATATCAAAGGAAACAGACCAAAGGTTTCTTGCTTTAATGGTAAAAGTTTCGTCCATATAAAGCTCACCGATAGTGGTGATGCTGTCTACACCCTCGAGGCGATGATGATCGTATGTCATAAAACGAAGCTTGCCTGTTGAGTTGTTTTTGTAGAGGTCGGGATAGTCAAGGCCGTTGAAGTCGCACTGATTTTCCTCGTCTTTATCGGGGAAAGGAATTTCTACAACTGTATTTGTATCTGTGTCTATACGATAATAGTTATTGTTGCTTTTCTGCTCATAACCGGAGACTTCGGTTTTCACAAGCTCCATAACGCCGTCGGAGTTAAGATCAAGAAAAAGGTAGCCGTACCACTGGGGTGTTTCGGATTCGTATTTCCATACATCAATATTGTCCATATAAATCTGAACAGCGGCTTCTGCTGTCAGGCTTCCATCGGTCTGTACTTTAACTTCTGTTGTGGGGGTGGGTGCTTCTGTGAGAGTGGTAGTAGTTGTGGTTTTTTCGCTATCAAAAGAATCTTTTGCACAACCGCATAAGACAGAAATGATAAGCAGTAATGCAAAAATAATGGACAAGGTGTTTTTCATAATTATCTCCTTATATTATAGAAAATAAAAGCCATCCGAGCAAAAACTCAAATGGCAGATTTATTGGATTGGGCATAGTTCTCCCTATGCATTTGGATAAAAGTTATTTTAAAATATTTCTCCAGTCAAGGTCACCGCGATTAAGGCCGTGTATAAGTACCTCTGCAGTGGCGATGTTTGTTGCAACGGGAACATTATGCATATCGCAAAGGCGAAGAAGATTCATATCGTTTGTCTCAGAGGGTTTGGAGTTTATGGGGTCTCTGAAGAAAAGAAGCATATCAATTTCGTTACAAGCAATACGAGCAGCAATCTGCTGGCCACCACCCTGAGTGCCGCCGAGAAAGGTCTTTATATCCAGACCTGTTGCTTCGGTAACCATTTTACCTGTTGTACCTGTTGCAAGGATGGTATGGTGACAGAGAATTCCGCAATAAGCAATGCAGAACTGCACCATCAATTCTTTCTTTTCGTCGTGTGCAATAATAGCGATATTCATAAATCTACCTCCGTTTCGCTATTTAAAATCGAAAACCTAAAACAAATAAACACATACAAATGTATGTGGGGTATATATATTAAAGACCGAGAATCTTTTTTGCAAGAGGAGGGTTGTAGCCCTCGATTCTTGCGGCAAGATTTTTAAATGCTTCCATAGAAGGAACATTTTTTGCACCGCTTTCGCCACGCTGAGCAATAGCAGCAATCATAAAATCCTCGGGAACAATAGAGATAAGCTGAGTTTGTGTAATGTCGATGAGGGCATCAAGGTCTGTGTAAATATTCATAGCCTTGAATCTTTCAGGAGAAAAGCGATTGATAACAAGCCTTGCGTTATCAATGCCCATTTCGCAAAGTTTTCTTCTTATGTTAAGACAACCGCGTACACTGGTAGGCTCGGGATTAATAACAATCAGAGCCATATCTGCAGCAGCTGCTGCAGCCTCAAAGCCTGAGCCCGTACCTGCAGGAGAGTCGATAAGAATGTAGTCGTAGTCACCCTTGATCTCGTTAATAAGCTCTTTAAGAACAGAGGGGCTAACCTCGTCGTCTGCAGAAAGCGCAGCAGGCATCATATAAAGTCCGTAAATGTTCTGAGTAACATAGATAGCGGCAGATTTATCACAGCCGCCACCAACAGCATCGGAAACATCGTAGACAAGTTCTTTTTCAACGCCGAGCATAAGGTCAACTCCGCGCATACCGCTGTCGCAATCAACAAGAAGAACTTTTTTATTCAGTTTTACCAGCGCTACCGCAAGACCTACAGAAACCGTGGACTTGCCGGTACCTCCTTTGCCGGAGGCAAGCACAATAACTTTGCTCATAAAACAGTACCTCATAGTTATTTTATCATAAAAAAGGATATTAGACAAATATTTTTGAGTTTTGCGATGTAAAAATATTTGCGGGAATTTTGTTTAGTTTTTACAAGAGGTAAAAATTCAGAGGTTTGATTAGTGCGAAATGTATAGTAAATATCTATGTTTTATGCAAGATATATATAAGAAAAAGGAGAGAGACCTCTCCTTTTTGTGTGTGGAATTATGGGGTTTCGGGCTCTGACTGTGCAGAAGTGGTGGTTTCTGCTTCGGGGTAAAAGTAAGCTGTAAGCAAATCTTTTGCAACATTCATGGAGTAAACACCCTTTGCACCGTGTTCAAGAACAACAGCAATTGCAACCTGAGGGTTGTCGTAAGGGGCATAACAGATAAAGGCTGTGTGGTCTGAGCCTGTGTTTTCTGCAGTACCTGTTTTACCCGCTACCGGAATATCAAATCCGAGGAATGACCAATAAGCAGTACCGGCTTCGTCTGCCACAACATTGCGCATAGCGGTCTGAACGACAGAAAGATTATAGGGAGTCAAGTGAAGGTCAGCAACAACCTGAGGGTTATCAGGATCGTTTTCAAAAATGACCTTGCTTTGATCGTAGGTTGTAACTTTATCTATAATATGAGTGCGGAGTCTTACACCGTTGTTGGCAATTGTAGCTGCATAGGTTGCAAGCTGTACAGGAGTAAAGGTGTTATCGGACTGACCGATAGCGGCCTGTACTGTGTTACCCGGAAGCCAGCTTACACTATCGCGACCTGCAAGGAAACCGCTTGTCTCATAAATTTCAAGTCCGGTTTTTTCGCCAAGACCGAATTTTTCCATATAAAGAGCCATATCATTGATGCCGAGCTGTCTGCCTAACTCTGCAAAGAAGTAGTTACAGGAACGGGCAATTGCTCCGTAAACATCCTGATCGCCATGGTAGCCCATGCAGTTAACAACATTTGAAGGATAGTAATCGTAGGTTTTGGAGCAGAAAATGGGAGTGTATTCGCCAATAACCCCTTCCTCCAAAGCGGCAAGAGCAACTGCGGGTTTTACAACGGAGCCGGGAGCAAAAGAGCCCGAGAAGGCTCGGTCGTAAAGAGGGAGTTTTTTGTCTTCCAGCAGAGACATATAGTAGTCTCCGTCGTTATATTTGCTCAGGTCATAGGTGGGAAAAGAGGATGCGGCAAGGACAGAGAAATCTTTAACATCCAGCATAACAACAGCACCTGCGGTGCAATCTTCTCCGTAGCCTTTTTCTCCGCCTGCCTCGGCACTTGCAGTAACACCTGCAGCCTGAGCGGCTGCTACATTTTCTGCAAGAGATTTGTTAGCAACATTTTGCAATCTGCTGTTGATAGTCAGATGAACAGTGTTACCGGGTTGAGCAGGGTCTACACCAACAACGCTGATGACGGTACCGTCAGAGTTTTTGGAGACTGTTTTGGTGCCTCCCTTACCCTTCAGGTATTCCTCCATAGCACTTTCAATACCAAATTTACCGATTATGTCGTTGTAAGAATATCCTTTATCCTTTTTTTCTTCGTAATCTTCTGCGGTAAGAGGACCTGTAACACCGAGAATATGAGGCATAAGTGTGCCGTCCAGACAAACACGCTTGTAAACAGTAGTGATGTCAATACAAGGCATAGACTGAGAAAGTTCGGAAATAACTGCAGTTAGCTCCTGAGAAATATCCTCAGCAAAGGTGTATGGTGTGGAATAAGAAAACTGACACATTTCCATATTGTAGCGAACAGATGCCAGGTCACGACAAAGGGTTTTATCCTCTGCCCATGCTTCCAGATCGTAACGATCGGTAAGAGCGTCCATATAATCATCGGCAGGGGCATAAACGCTTAAATCCAGCATTTCGGAGGAAGCCAGTTTTTCAAGTGAGGCTTCTGCGTTTTCATCGCTTGAGAACTGATAGTTGTTTTTATCGTCGACGATAATGGGCAGGGTGTCTATCCACTTCGTTTCCATAGCATCGAAAATCTCAAAGAGGCGGAGGATAACATCGTTTATTGTCATATCCTTGTTTATATACAGTTTGTCAATGACAACAGAATAAACTGTGAGGTTTGTTGTAAGAGCAACTCCGTTACAATCAACGATTTCGCCTCTTGTTGCATCGGAGGTAAGTCGGTAATTGGCGGTTGTTGCGACCTCTTCCCGATAATATTCGCCCTGTACTACCTGCCAATCAAAAAGACGGACAACAAAGGATGTAAAAATAATGATTACAAGCAAAAGACAGATCAACGCCCGTCGGTTTTCTTTTATGAATTTAATTATCACGTTGATCACTCCTTTTGTGGTTTTTTTTGAAATGAAATTTAATCTACGGTTGTGTGCAGTAGTTTGTTGAGCCAAAAGAGAGGTGGCAAAAACAAAAGGGTATAAACGATTTTTACAAGATAATGCTTAAGAAAATGGATTCCTGCATAATCTACACCCGCTGCAAAGAACAGAAAATAAAGACAAAGCAGTATAGCAATAGTAGGTACACCGATTGCCATTGCGTTTGCAAAGTTAGTAACGAAGAAGTTCCTTGCACAGTAGCCGAATGCAAAACAAAGTATGGTGAGAGCAATTGCGTAAAATCCTATTTTATCATAGCTGCCCACATCGCACAAAGCACCGCTGATTAGTCCGAAAACCATAGATGTTATCTCGTTTTCAAATACAGCGATTGTTATTGCAACAGGAAGCAAAAGCATAGGCCTTACTCCGAAGATTTCGGGCAGGAATTTCGGAATACCCGAAACGATGTACAACAGAAGAATTTCTGTTGTATAAGCAATATAACGAAATATTCTTAATCTGCTTTTCATAGTTATTCACCTGCAGATTCTGTATCGGGAGCGGTGCTCTCGATAGGTGTTGTGGTGATAGAGATTGTGGGAGCAACCTCCTCGATGCTGTCTTTGGACAGTTCACCTTTTCCGTCAAAGTCGGTAATTACAACAACATCAGAAACGGAAGTTATATCCACGAAGGGTTTGATGATAGCGTATTTTGAGGTGTCGTATTCGTCGAATTTAATTTCCACGACCTCGCCTACAATAACATTGGGAGGATAAATACCGCTTACACCCGTTGTAACAATGATATCTCCTGCTTGCATAGTGTTCTGAGCAGAGATTTTTGTCATCGTTGTAAGGTTCTGGTCGCAGAGTTTAACACTACCTGTTACTACACCTGTGTCTCGGGAAACGCTGTCAAGTACACTGACCTTAGCATCGGGAGAAAGAATGGTTTTTACTCTTGCGGTGGCAGAGTCAACACCCGAAATCCAACCGATAAGGCCGTTTTCTGTAACAACGGGATCCCCGGGGGTTATGCCGTCGGAGTAACCCTTGTTGATTGTAAAGCCGTAGAAGTCTGCACCGGGGTCTCTGCGGACAACAGATGCGGGCAGAAGCTCATATTCGGGATAATCTCTTTTTAAATCATAGTATTTCCACAGACGTGCGTTTTCTTTTTTTACATCGTAATAGTCCACAAGCTGTGTACGCAGGGAAGCGTTCTCGGAAGAGAGCTTTTTGTTTTCTTCCAGAAGTTCATCGTAGGTTTTTTTTGAAGAAATGTTATCCGATGCTTCTGCAGAAACAGCTTGCATACCTAAGGTTATACGGCTCAGAAAATTGGAAACCACAGATTTCCCCGAAAGAGCAGAAACTGTCATTGCGGTTATAAGGCAGAGCAGTACACATATAAGTTTTTTGAAGCTTTTAGACATAACAAGATCTCTCATATCGTGCCTCCGGTGAAATTCGGGGAACGGTAAATCCGTTCCCCGAGATAATAAACAAAATTAATTTAAGAAATTACTTTCTTCTGGATTTATAGTACTCTCTGGGCATAGTGAGTTCAAGGCGTTTGCCTGTGCCGTCAACAACACAATCCAAGGGTCTTTCCGCTACATGAACAGGCATACCTGTCTGCTGCATAATAAGAAGGTCAAGACCGCGGAGAAGTGCGCCGCCACCTGTGAGCATAATGCCATGGTCAATAATATCAGCAGAAAGCTCGGGGGGAGTCTTCTCCAGAGTGTTTACAATTGCATCGATGATTGTGGAAAGGGAGTCTGCGAGTGCATCTCTGATTTCTGCTGCTGTGATGGTGATGTTCTTGGGAAGACCATCCATAAGATTTCTGCCCTTGATGCACATTTCGCCTTCGTCCTCGTAAGGATATGCAGAGCCAATGCCGATTTTAAGGTCTTCTGCAGTGCGTTCTCCGATAAGAAGATTATACTTTTTCTTGATGTAAGACATAATTGCTTCGTCGAACTTATCACCTGCAACTCGAACGGAGCAGGATGTAACGATATCGCCGAGAGAGATAATAGCAACCTCGGATGTGCCGCCGCCGATATCAACAACCATTGAGCCTGTAGGCTCTGCAACAGGAAGACCTGCGCCGATAGCAGCTGCCATAGGCTCTTCGATAAGCTCGATTTCTTTACCGCCTGCCTCTCTTGCAGCATCCTCAACTGCATTTTTCTCTACCTCTGTAACACCTGAGGGAATACAGATGACAATACGAGGACGGGAGAAGAAGTTGGAACGAACGGTTTTTCTTATGAAATGCTTGAGCATAGAAGCTGTAATCTGGAAGTCAGCGATAACGCCATCTTTAAGAGGACGAACAGCAACGATGGAGCCGGGAGTACGGCCGATCATTTCTTTAGCCTGAGAGCCAACGGCCAGAACTGTATCTGTGCGGATGTCTACTGCAACAACAGAGGGCTCTCTGAGAACAATACCCTTGTTCTTCATAAAAACAAGAGTGTTAGCTGTGCCTAAGTCGATACCGATATCTTTTGTGAATGAAAACATATATTTGCTCCTTCCTTGCAGCCTTGCTGCAAAGCATGATTTTTAATTATTTATTATAAATACAACAAAACTAATTAATTATACATTATATATGTATGGATTTCAAGTTTTATAAAGAGGTTTTTCGGGGGATTTAATGGGGAATTTTAGTTTTTACCCGTTGAGCCGAAGCCGCCCTCGCCTCTTTCGGTGTCGGAAAGCGTTGTTACCTCTACTGTAGGCATAAGAGAAACAGGAGAAATTACCATCTGTGCAACACGCTCAAAGGGATTAACGGTGTATTCCCGGTCGGATACATTGCAAAGACCGACACAAACTTCACCTCGATAGTCGCTGTCAACTACACCGACACCGTTTGCAAGGCAGATTCCGTGCTTGATGCCCAGACCCGAACGAGCAAAAATGTATGCTACATATTCGGGTGATGGGAGCTCGATAGCTATTCCTGTGGGAATAAGCAGAAGTTTGCCGGGTGCAAGAGTTTTAGGCTCGTCAATACAAGCGTATAAATCCATACCTGCAGAGCCTGCGGTGGCTCTTGCGGGGACTTTTGCGTTTTCTCTGAGCTTCTTTATTTTAAGTTCCATATACTAACCTCGTTTCCTGCAAATTTTAAATCTAACTTGCAAAATTGATTTTATTTTCCTCTTGGAAATTCCTTCAAAGAAACAAAATTTTTTTAATTTTTCGCAGGGGAATTAAACTTATTTCTTAAAAATAATTCTAAAGAGTAATTAACAATTTGTTATTTATTTAACACCCCTGTAATATAATCCGCGGGTAAAATTGTTGGAATTTAGATGTACGCTTGAAAAACTAAGGTAGTTTTCCACTTTTTCCACAGAGTTTTCCACAGAGAAGCGTAATATGTGGAAATCTATGTTACAAAAGTCATTATTCTCTAAAGAGATTAAAAGGGGTACGCAGTTAAGGATTTCGGTGCAAATACCGTCACATTTTAAAATGAAGTTTTTGTTCATCCTATCCTGCAAAAATGAGTTCTGCAGACAAGCTTTGCAACTTTCCTTTTTTGTATATCCGGGACAAGCTCGGCATAGCATCAGAGGAAGATAGCCGTAAGAGATAATTCCTCGGGGAATTTTGCCTCCCAGTTTGCTTATCTGCTTGTGGGTAAGTTCAAAGCTTAACTCGGTGTCTTTTATGCCGTAATTTTCTGCCCATAAAAGTGATGCTGAGTTACAAATATTAAGTCCGAATCCGCCATGAACAACAAAGCCCAATTCTTTTGCAAGGTACACAGCACCTATATTGTTTGCTAGAATATGCAAAAGTCCTGCACTTTTGAATTTGTTAAGCTTTTCTTTTATTTGAGTTTCTTTTCCAAAAGCACCTCTGGGGATTTCGATGCCAACTGTGAACCCTACATTTGTAAGTCTTAAAAACTCCTCCAAAGAGGAAGAAAAAGGAATAAACACCAGGTTGAAGGATTTAAACTCGGCGGGTATGTCTGTGTCGGTAAATCTGGCTCTTAAGAGGGGTTTGCCATCGGATGTGTGTGTTTCAAAATTTAAAGTAGGGATTACTGTTTTCTCTACATTAATCGCGGCTCTAATTTGAGATAATTGAAAAAGGGCATTTCTGCGAAGCTCGTTGATTTTGCCCGCAGGGATTGATAAATCAGGGTCAATATGGCAGGTGATATCTTTGGCAAAATAAGGAGTGCCGCCGCATTTGAGTAGTAAGGTTCTGACTTTTTCGTCGTTCAGCGCCACATTAAGAGCAGCTTCGGGAAAAATATCTCCTGTTACTAAGACTGTGTTTTTGCCATCAAAAACAGAAAGTGTGGGATACTCCCCTGCTTTTGCTGTGAATGTAAAGTGCAGAGGGATTCTCTGAAGTTCATCTTTATAAGTTGTTCTGATTTGAGAGAGGAGCTTTTCGTCACTTGCTACTACATCTTCTTTTCTGCGGTAGCCGAACATATCGCCTGTGCGGTGTCCTTTAAGATATCCGTCGGTAAAGCCTGTGCGTGAGAAAACGCTTTCAAGTTGATTCTTTGTTTCTTGTGATACAAAGCTCATATCTCGCATTTCTTTGCAGGCTCTTGTGGCAGAGGATACATATTCGGGGCGTTTCATTCTGCCTTCGATTTTTGCGCTGTGTACTCCAATGTCTTCGAGTTCTTTTATATATTCGATTATGCTGTTGTCTTTAAGGCTTAATGCGTGGTCGCTGCCTCCTTTTAAATTAAAGGGAAGTCGACAGGGTTGAGCACACATTCCTCGGTTGCCTGATCTTCCTCCAAGCATTGCGGAAAAATAGCATTGACCCGATACACACATACAAAGTGCGCCGTGAACAAAGACCTCCAGCTCTATGGGACAAGAGTCAGCGATTTCCTTGATTTCTTTAAGGGAAAGCTCTCGGCTGAGTACAACTCGGGAAAAGCCCATTTCGTAGAGTGCCTTTGCACCGCAGGGAGTGTGAATACTCATCTGGGTTGAGCCGTGGAGCCTTAATTTTGGAATGTGTTTTTTTATAAGCGAAGCAAGGCCGATGTCCTGCACAATAACTGCATCAATGCCAAAGGAGTATGCGTTGTTAATAAGATTAAGAGCTTTCTCCAGCTCATCATCAAACATAAGGGTATTGACGGTAAGATATGCCTTGACACCTCGGATATGGCAATACCCGATAGCCTCTTTAAGTTCATCAAGGGAAAAATTCTGAGCCGAAGCTCTTGCGGAAAAATCCTTTGCACCAAGATATACTGCGTCAGCACCGCTTCTTACTGCGGCCTCAAGGCTCTCGAACGAACCTGCAGGAGCAAGGATTTCTATTTTGTTTTTCAAATCTCTCACTCCTTTTGTGATTTACAACAAAGTGGGTTTATCAGATCAGGTCATCAAAAATGCTGAACTGATGATAAGGAGATGCTTCTGCCTCAGCTTCGTCAGGGTCTGCGGGTGCAGGTGCTGTTGCAGGAGCAGGTGCAGGAGCCTGATATGTATTATGATGCTTATGTTTGTTCTTTTTGTTCTTACCGCCGAAATTTTTGCCAACGAAGGCTGTGTGACGGGTCTGTGTTTCTGTGTTTATAGTGGCTTCGGATTTTGTGGGAACAGAAACCGAAAGGTTTTCGGCAGGAGCGTCTTCTTCAGAAGATTCATTGGTTTTTTGCTCTGTCATCTCGCTGCGAAGAGCTGCAATCTCCTCTTTGAGCAGGGTGTTTTCTGCACGAAGGGCTTCGTTGGAGTTTATATAATCTTTAACCTGCTCACGAAGTACCTCCATCATCTGACGGAGCTTTGTTTCGTCGTCGCAGAAATTAAGTGCAGTAAGAATAGCACAGGAATCGCGGTTAAGACGAGGGTTGTCTTTTGCGATCCCTTTGATCATAACATCAACTTTCTGACCGATACCGTTTACATATTCTTCGGTGTCGCCGGTTGTAATCGAAAAGCGTTGTCCTGCTACATAAATCGCTACATTTTTCTTTTCCATTGTGTGACCGTCCTTACTTTTTCATTTTATTCCATCCTAATTATAATACATAAATTTGTATAAGGTAAAGTAATATGTAAAAATTGTAATTCACTTTTTAAAAAGTAACTATTCTGTTACCGCAAAATACAATAAATTGCGCTTGAAAAGATTGTGTTAACATAGTATAATTGTACTATAGCATAAGGTGAGAGTGTGAACAAATTGTTCACTATGACCAAATTTTACAAAGTTATCCCCTATAATGCAAAAGAAAACAAAAATTATATAAGGAGTGCTTTATATGAGCCGAAAATTCAAAGTGTCTGATATTGTGAAGGCAATTGAAGAAAAATTGGAAAGATTTTATCACGTAACCCCCGAAGAAGCTTCGGATGAGCATTTTTACAAAGCAACTGCTTTGTGGTGCAGAGAACTTATGAGCAAGGATTATAAAACCTTTAAGAGTCAGGCGGAAAAGCAAGAGAAAAAAACAGTTTATTATCTTTGTATGGAGTTTCTTATGGGTCGTTCTCTTAAGAATAATCTATGCAATTTGGGGCTTGAGGATACGGTTGCTTCTGCACTCAGAAAATTGGGTGCAAACATAGATGTAATATACGAGCAGGAACCCGATGCAGGACTTGGTAATGGTGGACTTGGCAGGCTTGCGGCGTGTTTTTTAGACGGCCTTGCTTCTCAGGGCTATCCCTCTATGGGCTATTCTCTCAGATACGAATACGGAATATTTAATCAGAAACTTGTAGACGGATGGCAGACTGAATTGCCTGACTTCTGGCTTCCGGGTGGTAGTGTGTGGCTTCATGCACATCCCGAAAAGTCGGTGGAAGTTTCTTTTAACGGAACCCTTCGGGAAGAATGGATTGACGGACACCATGTTGTTCATATTGATAACGCAACAAAGGTTCACGCAGTGCCTTATGATATGATTGTATCAGGTGCAGACGGTAAGGGCGTTAGCCGTTTGCGTCTTTGGGCGGCTGACTCCAAAGAGTTTGATATGGATCTGTTTAACTCGGGTAACTATATCCGTGCTGTTGAGCAGAAAGCTATGGCGGAAAGCATTACAAAGGTGCTCTACCCCGGCGATAATCACGCAGAAGGCAAGAGCCTTAGACTTAATCAGCAGTATTTCCTTGTGTGTGCCACCGTTAAAGATATTGTTACCCGACATCTCAGAGTTTATAAAACAGTGGAAAACCTGCCCGAAAAGGTAGCAATCCATCTGAACGATACTCATCCTGTTTTGGCTGTCCCCGAGCTTATGCGAATTATTATGGACGAATGTGGTTATGGTTGGGATATGGCATGGAATATTGTAAAAGGTACTATTGCCTACACAAACCATACGGTTATGAAAGAAGCTCTCGAGTGTTGGAGCGAGGAGATGTTCAGGACTAAACTGCCAAGAATTTATCAGATCGTCTGCGAGATTAACAAACGTTTTTGTGACCAGCTTGTAGCGTCGGGTAAATCGGAAGCGGAAATTGCTTCTATGTCCATTATTCGTGACGGATATATAAGAATGGCAAATCTTGCGGTTGTTGCAAGCCACAAGGTAAATGGCGTTTCTGCTCTTCACAGCGAAATTTTAAAAGAAACCGTATTCTCGGATTTCTACCGATGTACTCCCGAAAAATTTACAAATGTTACAAACGGCATTGCCCACAGACGTTGGCTTTGTCAGTCAAATCCAAAACTTTCGGGATTTATTAAAGAACTTATTGGCGACGGATTTGTTACCAATGCTGCAGAACTTGAGAAGTTACAGAAATTTTCTTCTGACAGAGTAGTGCTCGATAAACTTTCTGAGATTAAGCGACATAATAAAGTTATTATGGCAGAGGAAATCCGTAAGATGAGCGGAGTTCTTGTTGACCCTGACTCAATCTTTGATGTTCAGGTTAAGAGACTCCACGAATACAAGCGTCAACTTATGAATGCACTGAATATTCTGGCAACATATCAGATGCTACGCGATAATCCCAGTATGGACTTTACACCCAGAACCTACATTTTTGGTGCAAAGGCGGCTCCGGGCTACTACTTTGCAAAGCAGATAATTCAGTTTATTGTAGACCTTGCAAATACTATCAATAACGACAGACGGGTAAATGGAAAACTCAAGGTGGTTTACCTTGAAAATTACAGGGTAACGCTGGCGGAAAAGCTGATTCCCTCGGCAGAAATCAGCGAACAGATTTCCCTTGCAGGCACCGAGGCATCGGGCACAAGTAATATGAAGTTTATGATAAACGGTGCGGTGACTTTAGGTACCCTTGACGGCGCAAATGTTGAGATTTTTGATGCTGTTGGCAACGATAATATCGTGCTTTTCGGTATGACCACCCCTGCTGTGAATGATCTGAAGCTTCGCGGCTACAAACCTATGGATTTCTACAATTCATCGGATGTAATAAGAGGTGCAATCGATGAACTGCGAATGGGCAGATTCTCCCCCATTGCCGAAAATCTGATGTATGCAGATCCATATATGGTGCTGGGTGATTTTGAGTCTTATCGCAGAGCACAGCAGCGTACATCAGAAATTTACAACAACCGCGAAAAGTGGAACAGAATGTCCCTGGGTAATATTGCAAAAGCAGGAATTTTCTCTGCCGACCGCTCCATAAACGACTACGCAAGAGACATTTGGAAGTTAAAACCCGTTGACTAAAAAGATTTTGTTTTCAGGCAGTTTAAAACGGAAAAATTACAAAAAACAGCACCCTTTCCGATTTGTTTCGGAAGGGGTGCTTTAAGTTTGAGTGAGATTATTGTTTTTTGTTTGTTATCTTTTTTGCAGTGAATGCACCTGCAAGGCAAGGAATAGTCATAAAAAGCGTGATTAAAAGTCTTGCTGTATGTCCTGGATCCAACAGAAAATTTAAACCTAAAAGCAAACTATACAGAATTCGCATGACAACGGTTAATAATAAGATTCGTTCTTCGAGAGGTTTTGTTATTTTCGACCTTTTTGCAAGGATAAAAATAAAGAGAAAAGACAAAGCGTAGAAAGCTAAAGGGATAACAATATCCCACCATTTGACAGGAAATTTAATGCTGTTAAGGTTGATTGTATAATGGAACTCACAGAGAAGAGCAATCAATGTCAGAACGAAATAAACAGGAGTGATGAAAAAATGAAGCACCCTGTTTTGCTTGAATATCTCTCGGCGACATTTAACTGCACAGATAGCAAGGATATTGTACACGCAGAGTAAAAGAATAGTTCCTATGAAAACGCCGATAAGAGTGTACAGCTCTGCCCCGTATTCCCGGTCTTCCAGCATAAACTTAAGAGGAACAGAAAAACCAACGCAAAGAATCAAGAGGAAAACTGGAAGAACGGAAAAATCCCATTCGATAATTCCAGTGAGGTTTTGAGTTGAACTTTTGTCTTTGCGTTTGATAATAACAAGGGTCAGAAAAATTTTGAGTAAAACAAACAGAGCTGTAATGATAGCTGAAACTAAAGGGAATTTGTAGTAATCAAAAGGGTCAGTCAGCTTGTGGTATGTATCGATAAAAAGGCAATAGAGTGCAACATAAGCGATAATTGAGATTAGATAATAAATCACAAGGAATGCTTTGTTGCATAGGTTTTTAGTGAGCTTACCTTTCATAAATCAACACTCCTTTGTAGCGGATTCGAAATAGGATAAGAGCAGAGATAGCCTGCTAGTAAAAGTGGGAATAAGAAACAGCGGAAAAATCAGTAAAAATGAAAATTCAGTTTCAATAACAGCAGTTAAATTCTTGTTAGCGTTTTCGCTTTTGTCGTTAATAAAAATGAATGTAAGGAATATTTTTATGCATATAAAAATACCAACACCAACAGCGGAGATAACAGGAAATTTATAGTAATCGAAAGGGTCGGTAAGTACATCGTATGTTCCGATGAAGAGGTTGTAAAGTGCTACATAAGCGACGATTGAGATAATGGAATAAACGACCAGAAAAGCTTTTATATCCAAATCTTTTGTGAGCTTATCTTTCATAAAGCAACACTCCGTTGTAATGGCCTTAAAGTTTTTTGTGTTTTGTAATTATTTTTGCGACAATCGGACCGCTCAAGCACACAATTGTCATAGTAGAATACAGAATGCTGTGTTTAAGGGGCGGAGCAGATTCAAATACAGAGACTATGGCACCAATAAAAGCGAGTCGGATGATTGTATAGATAACAAGCAAGAAATTTATTTGCAGGCGTGATAGTCTGGTTTTTTTGATAGCAAAAAACCAGAGACCTAAATTAACCAGTGCAAAGGCAATCATAGGGAAAATGTATATCCAACAGCCTCTGAATTTATACGAGTCGAAATAAAGAGAATAGCAGAACTCAAACAATATGGTTCCTACTAGCAAAGAAATGGCAAAGATGGAAAAGAAAAAATAACCGATGCGTTTCATAAATAAACACTCCTTTTCGTTGTTCATCTATATAGACGAGTGGGTTTAAAGAAACCTCACAGCTTACATTAAAATTTTATCACATAATTCTTTTTTTGCAATAAGATGCAGTTTTTTTGACAGAAATTTTGAATTGAAACAGCGGTGTTTTTGCGTTAAAATTTTGTTGTTGGGGCGGATTTTCGGCGATTATATTACCCCTACCCCTGCGAAGTCCTGAATTTTCCGCAAAAACCAATAAAATATATTATATTTTGATTTAATTTACTTTACAAAACTTTATAAAAGTGTTATCATATACGATGGTACAGACCGTACCGAAAATGTATATTATGCGATGCTTTCGCATTGATTATTCAAGGAGGTAATTCCAATGGCAAGAAAAAGAAAGACCATGGACGGTAACAACGCTGCGGCTCACGTTTCCTATGCGTTTACTGAGGTAGCTGGTATTTATCCTATCACTCCCTCTTCCCCCATGGCAGACTATGTTGACATGTGGTCCGCACAGGGACTCAAGAACATCTTCGGCACAACCGTTAAGGTTGAGGAGATGCAGTCTGAGGCAGGTGCAGCAGGTACCGTTCACGGTTCTCTGAATGCAGGTGCTCTCACAACTACTTACACAGCATCACAGGGACTTCTGCTCATGATTCCCAACATGTACAAGATCGCAGGTGAGCTTCTCCCTTGCGTATTCCATGTTTCTGCAAGAACAGTTGCTTCCCATGCACTTAACATCTTCGGCGACCACTCTGACGTTTATGCATGTCGTCAGACAGGTTTCGCAATGCTTGCTGAGACTAACACTCAGGAAGTTATGGACCTTGGTGCAGTAGCACACCTTGCTTCCATCAAGAGCTCCGTTCCCTTCATCAACTTCTTCGACGGCTTCAGAACCTCTCACGAGATTCAGAAGATCGAGGTTTGGGACTTTGATGACCTTAAAGAAATGTGCGATATGGAGGCTGTTGAGAAGTTCCGTAAGCGTGCTCTCAACCCTGAGCGTCCCGTAATGCGTGGTTCCCACGAAAACGGCGATATCTTCTTCCAGCACAGAGAAGCATGTAACAAGCACTACGAGGCTGTTCCCGGCATCGTTGAGGAGTACATGCAGAAGGTTAATGCAAAGCTCGGTACAGACTACCAGCTCTTCAACTACTACGGTGCAGAGGATGCAGAGCGTGTTATCATCGCTATGGGTTCTATCTGTGACGTTGCAGAAGAAGTTATCGACTTTATGAATGCTAATGGCGAGAAGGTTGGTCTTGTTAAGGTTCGTCTTTACAGACCCTTCGCAGCTGACAAGCTTATCGCAGCTATTCCCGCAACAGCAAAGAAGATTGCTGTTCTCGACAGAACTAAGGAGCCCGGTGCTCTTGGTGAGCCTCTCTACCTCGATGTTGTTGCAGCTCTTGCTTCCGCTGGTACAACTGCAAAGGTTGTAGGCGGCAGATACGGTCTCGGCAGCAAGGACACACCTCCTTCAAGCATCTTCGCAGTATATGAGGAGCTTTCTAAGGATGCTCCCAGACACAACTTTACACTCGGTATCAACGATGACGTTACAAACCTCTCTCTCGAAGAGAAGCCTGCTCCCAACACAGCAGCAGAGGGTACAATCGAGTGCAAGTTCTGGGGTCTTGGCGGCGACGGTACTGTTGGTGCTAACAAAGACTCTATCAAGATTATCGGTGACCATACAGAGAAGTTCGTTCAGGCTTACTTCCAGTATGACTCCAAGAAGACAGGTGGTATCACCATCTCCCACCTGCGTTTCGGCGACAAGGCTATCAAGTCTCCCTACTACATCAATAAGGCTGACTTCGTTGCTTGCCACAACCCCTCTTATGTAGAGAAGGGCTTCAAGATGGTTCAGGATGTTAAGCCCGGCGGTGTATATCTTATTAACTGCCAGTGGTCTGCAGAGGAGCTTTCTGATAAGCTCGACGCTGCTTCCAAGCGTTACATTGCAGAGAACAACATCCAGCTTTACACAGTTAATGCTATCGATATCGCAGCTGAGATCGGTCTCGGCAAGCGTACAAATACAGTTCTTCAGTCTGCATTCTTCTCTCTTGCAAAGGTTCTTCCTCCCGAGGAAGCAATCGGCTACATGAAGGAAAAAGCACAGAAGTTCATGAAGAAGGGTAAAGAAATCGTTGAGATGAACGAGAAGGCAATCGACATGGGTGCTTCCGCTTATGTTAAGATTGACGTTCCCGCTGACTGGGCTAATGCAGTTGACAACACAGAGGCTAAGGCTTCCGTTGGTCCTGAGAAGCTCGTTAAGATGGTTGACGGTATCATGGTGCCCGTTTCCAAGATGGACGGTGACTCCCTCCCCGTTTCCGCATTTATGGATCATGTTGACGGTACATTCGAGCAGGGTGCTTCCGCTTATGAGAAGCGCGGCGTTGCTGTTATGGTTCCCGAGTGGAATGCAGAGTCTTGTGCAAAGTGTAACAAGTGCGCATTCGTATGTCCTCACGCAACAATCCGTCCCTTCGCTCTCTCTGACGAAGAGGTTGCAGCAGCTCCTGCTAACACAAAGATCGCTCCCAAGCCTATTGTTAAGACAGACTACAAGTACACACTTGCAGTATCTCCCCTTGATTGTATGGGTTGTGGCGTTTGTATCGGCGTATGTCCCACAAACTCTCTCACAATGGTAGCAAGAGAGTCTCAGGACGATCAGCAGGCAGTATTCGATTACTGTGTAGCTAATGTTACAGAGAAGGCAGAAACAACTGCTAACCTTAACCTCATCGGTTCACAGTACAAGAAGCCTCTCCTCGAGTTCTCCGGTTCTTGTGCAGGTTGTGCAGAGACATCTTACGCTCGTCTCGTTACACAGCTCTTCGGTGACAGAATGTACATCTCCAATGCTACAGGTTGTTCTTCTATCTGGGGCGGTCCTGCAGCAACATCTCCCTACACAACAAATGCAGAGGGTCACGGTCCCGCATGGGCAAACTCCCTCTTCGAAGATAACGCAGAGCACGGTCTCGGTATGTACCTTGGCCAGAAGGCAATCCGTGAGAGACTTATCGAGAAGGTTCGCGCAGTAGCAGCTTGCGATAAGGCTTCCGCAGAACTCAAGGCAGCAGCTGACGAGTATCTTGCAACTCTTGAGGATGGCGAGAAGAACACAGCAGCTACAAAGGCTCTCGTTGCAGAGCTCGAGAAGCTCGGTGCTTGCGATTGCACAGACATCGCTGACATCCTTACAAACAAAGAATACCTCTCCAAGAAGTCCGTATGGATCTTCGGTGGCGACGGTTGGGCATACGACATCGGCTTCGGCGGTGTTGACCATGTTCTTGCAACAGGCGAGAATGTAAACATCTTCGTATTCGATACAGAGGTTTACTCCAACACAGGCGGTCAGGCTTCCAAGGCTTCTCAGATCGGTCAGGTTGCTCAGTTTGCAGCAGCAGGTAAGGCTATCAAGAAGAAGAGCCTCGCTGATATCGCTATGAGCTACGGCTACATCTATGTTGCACAGATCGCTATGGGTGCTGATATGAACCAGACACTCAAGGCTATCAAGGAAGCAGAGTCCTACAATGGTCCTTCTCTCATCATTGGTTATGCTCCCTGTGAGATGCACTCCATCAAGGGCGGTATGATCAACTGTCAGAAGGAAATGGCTCGTGCAGTTGAGTGTGGTTACTGGAACAACTTCCGTTATGATCCCAGACTCAAGGCAGAGGGCAAGAATCCCTTCGTTCTTGACAGCAAGGCTCCCGTTGCAGATTACAAGGAGTTCATTCTCTCCGAGGCTCGTTACAGCTCACTGACACGTTCCTTCCCCGAGAGAGCAGAAGCACTCTTTGAGGATGCAAAGGTTAACGCTATGGAGCGTTACGAGGAGCTCAAGAAGAGAGCAGAGCAGTAATCAGCAGATTACGCACTTTGAAATCTCTTTGAGAAATCTTTAATAATCAAGCGGCTTCGGCTGCAAGAAAACCCCCGGCGTAGTTTCAGTCGGGGGTTAATTTTTGCAAAAAGAAAGCCACGCGATATTCGCGTGGCTTGAGGTCTGGCTGACAAATTTTACTGAATCTGCTCTCTGGTCCAGTTGGAGAAATCTCTGCCGGGTCCGTTGATTGTATATTTATAAACTTTGTTGGGATTTTGTGCAAGGGTGCTGAAGTAGTGAGTTCTTACAGTGTTTTCGCCCTCTTTTATATCGGAGTAAGCTTTGCCATAGTAACGATCGGTTTCAAGACCTGCTGACTTAACGATTGTTGCTATAAAGTTATCCTGAGAAACCTGAGCGGTGCTTGTTTTGAGAGGTGTGCCTGACTGACCTTTTTCTTTTACGAGGAGGGCGGTGAGCTTTTCTTTACCCTTGTCTTCTTCATAGGGTCTGGTGTCGGTTTCAAGTGCTGCGTGGTCACCTGTGATGATAATAGTAGCATCATCATAAAGGCCTAAAGCTTTGAGGTTCTGAATGTATTCGGAAATAAACTTGAACATACCTGTGGTCTGCTGAAGATTTGTTGCGGTTTTGCTGCCGTCCTCGGGTAAAACCTCGCAGTTTTCGTCAAGAGTATAGGGTGCGTGACAACCTCTCAGGTGAAGATATGTAAAGGTGCCTTGTTCAGACTGGGTATCAAGGCCCTCATTGCTGAAAACTTTGTAGTACTCAGCGTCAGAAGTTTCGGTGAGGTTATATTTGGGTGCGTCACCTAAAAGGGTAACAAGGTTGTTAAGGCGGGATTCGCTTACCTCTACATTTGCTTTAACTACTTCGGGAGCCCAGAAGTAAGAAGCAAGAGAAAAGATGTTACTTGCAAGTTCAGATTTAGAGAATGTGTAACCCTCGGTAGAGGTTGTGTTGGCTGCGAAGCCGTCGAATACAGCGGCGTTTTTGTAGCCGTCTGTCATAGGAATATACAGATTGATTTTGTAGTTGTTGGCTTTTAAATCTGCCAGAAGAGGAGAGTTCCTGTATGCGTCAGCCATATATGCTTCGCGGCTGGATGTATAATCATACTCTGCCCCTGTGAGCAAAGATGTTACCGCAGGGAATGTTCTGGGGTATTTTGCAATGTTGTCGTTATAATAGGTAAATCCGTCAAGAGAGTCAATATATTCGGAGCCTGAATTGAGGAATCTTTCGAAATACTCAACATCAAAACGGTCAAGTACAAAAACAATTATATTGTCTTTTTCTGAAACCTCAAACATATTGAGGGTTGTGAGATGAGCTTCTCCTTTTACAGTCTGATTTGCAGCGGCACTCTCCTGCTTTTTTTGATAAGCGTTAACGCCTTCAATAACAGCTGTGCCTGCCTGTGTTACCATTACAAAGAGAAGTCCCAAAGAGACAACCGTGCGTGCAAAATCTTTTTGTTTGCTCATAACAATGAACCAGAAAATAATGGCGGCAACTCCAATCCACATACCGAGATTCATAATCTGAGTCATAACAGAAGGCTCACTTACGGTGCCGTCACCGGGCATACCCTTGAAGGTAAAGGTCGTAATCATATTCTGGATTCCGCCGATGAGTGCAAGAGCGGAGTAAAGGGCAAAGAGGATTCTGTGAGCAACTCCTTTGGTCAGAAGCATTGAAACATAGAAAACGGCAAAAACCAAAAGACAAATGCCTGTGTAAAGAGGTGCAAAATCCCAGAAGCCAAAGGACATTCTGTCAGAAATATGGAAGAAAGAAGCATAAGCAGAGGCAATCAGCATTACAAGAACGGCTGAACACACCATAAGGGAAGACAGAGCTTTTTTCTTAGTGATTTCTAATTTTTTTGCAAAAGAGGTTTTGCTTTCTTTTGCGGGAGCAGTGTTTGTAGACAAAGAAATCATCCTTTCAATTAAGTGGATATCATATTAGTTTAATGCTCATACATAATAAATTATATATAAATGGCTATGAAAGGTCAATGTTTTTGAAGAATATACAGAACAAAAAGCAAGAAATCATCAGAAATTAAAAATCTTTTAAATAAATATCAAGAAAACTATTGACAAATGGTCAGTTATCGAATATAATAGTTCTTGCTGAATTTTCAGCACATATATGGCGGAATAGCTCAGTTGGCTAGAGCATTCGGTTCATACCCGAAGTGTCGTAGGTTCAAGTCCTATTTCCGCTACCATGTGTGGCCCGGTGGTCAAGAGGTTAAGACACCGCCCTTTCACGGCGGTAACACGAGTTCGATTCTCGTCCGGGTCACCATTTTTCTTTTTATAGGCACATCTGCCGGTGTGGTGGAATGGCAGACACAAGGGACTTAAAATCCCTCGGTAGCAATACCGTACCGGTTCAAGTCCGGTTACCGGCACCATAATGGTTTTGAGGTTTGAGCATCGCATAAGCGGTGCGTTTTTTGTTTTATGGCGAATTCATCACAATAATGACGAAAAAACAGGCAGAGATTTCTCTGCCTGTTTTTATGTGGAATAAAAGATTATTTGTAGAATGTAAAGAGTCCGTCAGAGGGATCATAGTCTGCCCAGTAGAATACAAAATCTTTTATTATGGTGTTTTCTATTCTCTGTCCCATGAATTCTCTATATGTTGTTTCTGTGATGCCGTATTTGTAAGCAGCGGTTGCTTTGTTCGAGTTAAGATTGTAATAGATTCCTATAAAAGCATGGTTATCCTCTGTACCTATGTCGTGAGAACCGAAGTGGGAATCGGGTGAACTGAAATACAATACGCTGTTTATGCAGGATATTCTTATACGATCGCCACTCCTGCTGTAATTAGCGAAATTGTGTTCACTTATGTTTTCTAAATCCACTTCGTAAATATCCTTAGTTTCCGTTGCGGTTCTGGAAAGAGATCCTGTTATATAATAGAGCTTGTTTGTGTTTTTATCAAATGTGTATTCGTAAGTGACATTTTGAGAAATCTTTTCGATGTTACTACCATCAAGATTCATTCTGTGAAGAATGCTGTTAAAGGGATCGGTGTTGTCGATGTAGTAGAGCTTACCGTTATAAACACTCAGCTCGGAGTAAACGCTGTAGCCCTCATGTCTGTAATCAAGTTCGTTCTCGCATTTAAAACTAAGGAGTTTTGTTCTTTCAGAGCCATCAGTTCTCATTTTATAAAGACCTGCTCGGTCTGCGATGTATTCGCGTTTATCGGGCTTTTGCTGGTCTCTGCCGTTGTCGCAGTAATAAACCCAGCCGTCATATACAACATAGTCAGAAACCGCAATGTCTTCGGCAATATATTCAACGCCTTTGGTTTCTGTGTTGATTCTTCCGAATTTGTATGCGGTGGCAGAATATTTTTCGAAAACTTCCTTAGACGGATAAATGTAAAAATAGATATATCCGTCAGAATATTGCCATTCGTAAGAGCAGAACATAATTGCACTTGCGTGAAGTTCATCCATATTGCCGATGTTATTGGTTGTGAGCCATTTTTCAATTATGGGAACACTGTCAAGACCGAGATCTTCTGCGTAATCATAATAATCAAGCTCGGAAGGATCTGCATAAGTGACTTTGTAAACAGCATAGTTAGATTTATTCTCGTTGTTGTTTTCTGCAATAGTATATGCACAATCGCCAAGGCTTACAAAACGAGACAAATTGCGTATCCCAATATCTGCACCTAATGCTTTTAAAGACATTGAAATATCTGTCCTGTTAATGTCAAGGTAGTCAAGTCCGCTTATATAATATCGGGTATCGGGGCTTTTGAAGGTGATAAAATCCTTACCTGCCACAGTGTAGCCCGGGTCATCTCCGCTTATGCCCTTCTTAAACATGGGCAGTACAACAAAAATTGTTGTAAGGGTGATAGCCACCACAAGCACGGCGGCAATGATTGCGACAATAAGACCCTTTTTGGATTTCTTTTTAGAAGGGGGTGCAGGTGTGTTGTTGTCGGATTCCTGCACTGTGGGAGTGTTTTGTGGGGTTGGAGCGACCTGTGTGCTTATTAAGGTTGTGTCTGTTTGAGGAGCAGGAGCATTGATAACAGCACATTTTGCTCCGCAGCTGTCACAGAATGTTGCTGTGTCGCGAAGCTGTGTTCCGCATTTTCCGCAGAATTTTGCCATAAATAAAACCTCACAATCTGAATAGTATTGTTTTACACAACAAGTTTATCACACAAAAGTACAAAATGCAACAAAACAAAAAGAAAAAGGCAGAAGCAATTTGCTTCTGCCTTTGTTTGCGTGTTTTGTAAGATAATAAAATTATCTCTTGGAGAACTGGGGAGCTCTACGTGCGCCCTTAAGACCGTACTTCTTACGCTCTTTCATTCTGGGATCACGAGTGAGGAAACCAGCCTTCTTAAGTGTAGCTCTGAGAGCCTCGCTGTCGTACTGAAGGAGTGCTCTGGAGATACCGTGACGGATTGCACCAGCCTGGCCTGTTACGCCGCCGCCTGCAACTCTGCAAACTACGTCGAACTTTGCGCCTGTCTCTGTAAGCTCGAGGGGCTGACGAACGATGAGCTTCAGTGTCTCAAGACCGAAGTAATCGTCGATGTCACGATCGTTGATTGTGATTTTACCTGTACCCTGGTAAAGACGAACTCTTGCTACAGAGCTCTTTCTTCTACCGGTACCGTAGAAATAAGGTGCCTTATCGTACATTCTAAATTGCCTCCTTCTTACATTTCCCAAGCCTCAGGCTGCTGTGCCTGATGCTTGTGCTCTGCACCTGCGAATAAACGCAGACGGAGCATCTGTGCTCTGCCCAGTGTGTTAGAGGGGATCATACCCTTAACAGCAAGCTCCATAGCCTTTTCGGGCTTTGTAGCCATAAGTGTTTTGTAGTCAGTCTCCTTGAGGTGACCAACATAACCTGTGTGTCTCTGCCACTTCTTCTGAGTGAGCTTGTTACCTGTAAGAACAGCGTCTTTGCAGTTGATGATAACAACGTGGTCGCCGCAATCTACATGGGGAGTGAAAGTAACCTTGTGCTTACCTCTGAGAAGAGTAGCAGCCTCAACTGCAACTTTACCAAGGGGCTTGCCTGCAGCATCAATCACATACCACTTGCGCTCAACCTCGCCTTTTTTAGCCATAAAAGTTGACATAAGCGTTGCCTCCTAATTTAAATACTTTTTTTCTGCTCAAGTATAATATCACAGCCTAAATTTAAAGTCAATGGTTTTTAAGAAACATTTTAATCTATCTCATAACAATCTTTAAAATGCTTCTGTTTCCTTTAAAATGCTCTGTTTTTCTCTTTTGTCATTTTTGAAAATATTAAAAAAATAATCTTTAAAAGTGAGCAAAAACCCCGAAAACTTCTGAGATTTTTTGAAAAATCCTCTTTAATATGAGAAAACAATATGATATACTATTATATATGGTCGGTGAAAATCCGACATTTAAGCGAACAATTTAAATTGAAAGGATGATTTATTATGTATAGACTGGGTATTGACCTGGGCGGTACAAATATTGTAGCTGGTGTTGTTGACGAAAACTACAACATCGTTGCAAAAGCAGATTGTAAAACTAATGTTCCTCGTCCTGAGGCTGAGGTTTGTGACTCTATGGCAGAGGTTGCAAAAGCAGCTGTAGAAAAAGCAGGTCTTACAATGGCTGATATTCAGAGCGTAGGTATCGGTGTTCCCGGTGCGGTTAATCCCGAAACAGGCATCATAGAGTATTCCGCTAACCTTTTCTTCCACAATTGGAACGTTGTTGAGATGATGGAAGAGCGCCTCGGCACCAGAGTTATCATCGAAAATGATGCTAACGCTGCTGCATACGGCGAGTTCCTGGCAGGTTCTGCAAAGGGTGCAAGAAACGCAATTGCAATCACAATCGGCACAGGTGTTGGTGCAGGTATAATTATTGACGGCAAAATCTACTCAGGCTCCAACTATGCAGGTGCAGAGATGGGTCATATGGTTATCATCAAGGACGGCAAAGAGTGTGCTTGCGGCAGAAAGGGTTGCTGGGAGGCTTATGCATCCGCAACAGGTCTTATTAACCTGACCAAAGAAGCTATCCTCAAAGAGAAGCCCGATTTCTCTTATATGCTTTCTCTTTGCGAGGGCAATATCGACAATGCAAACGGCAGAACTGCTTTTGATGCTATGCGTGCAGGCGATGCTTCCGGTAAGGCTGTTGTTGAAGAGTATCTTGGTTATCTTGCTTGTGGTCTTATCAATGCTATCAATATTTTCCAGCCTGATGTACTTTGCATCGGTGGCGGTGTTTCCAACGAGGGAGAGACTCTCCTTGCTCCTCTTCGTTCTATTATTGAAGCAGAGCGTTATACCAAGCACAATCCCAAGCAGACACAGATCTGCAAGGCAACTCTCGGCAACGATGCAGGTATCATCGGTTCCGCATTCCTTGACACTGTATATTAATAGAAAAGACAGATATAAGAAAACACCCGAAGGAATACTTCGGGTGTTTTTGTTTGCAAAATTAATGTATAAAGTTTGTGCGTACAACGGGTTCTCTTTCGGGGATGCCGAATTTTTCTTTGCCGAGAGCGATGCTCTTCATAAGAAAAGCCATATTCTTTGCAAGGGTTCTCATGGACTGAAGGCCTTCTTCGTCCTGCTCTGCTTCACCCGGCTTTGCACCGTGAACGCTGTTCCAGTACTGGCCCGATGCGATAGGCATACCGCTTATTGTAAAGAATTTGTTGAGCTCGTCAAATGTGGAGGAAAGACCGCCGCGACGAGCAGATACTACAGATGCGCCTACCTTCATGGTTTTGTCGAAGTTTGTGCTGTAAAAAAGTCTTGTGAGGAACGCCATAAGTGTTGCATTTGCAGAAGCGTAGTAAACAGGGCTGCCAACAACAAGACCGTCACATTCTTCGAACTTTTTGATAGTGTCATTTACGATGTCGTTATATACACATTTGCCCAGCTCGTGACAAGCACCGCAGGCAATACAGCCGCGGATTTCAAGGGCGCCTATCTGAAGAATTTCTACCTCAATACCTTCTTCGAGAAATGTTTTTTCCATTTCTTTAAGTGCAATGTAGGTGTTTCCCTTAACTCTGGGACTACCGTTAATCATTAATACCTTCATTATATTTCCTCGATTCTTTATGTTTTTGCAAGATTGTTAATATTATAACATATACAATACCGAATTACAATTAATGGCAAAAGATAATTTTTAAAAATATGCCTTGTATTATTTTATTGTATAATATATAATAAAATAAAATGGTATAAGTATAATATTTATTAAAAATCTACATAATTTATGAGAAAAATTTAAAAAAGCCTTTTTTAGAGGAGGTCTTTTTATGAGCAGTAAGAAAGATTTTATAAAGAAACTGTTAAGTCTTGTAATTAGCTGTGCTTTGTGTGTAGGTGTTTTTCCTTTTGCAGTTGCAAATGTAGCCTGTGCAACACCGCAAAGCTATGCAAGAATAGCAGATCCGTCTACCATGGATGGTTGGAAAACGGTTTTCTCCTCTGAGAATCTTACAACGGAATACGCAGGCGGAATTTGGACGGATAAATCTGTTTTTGTATCGGATGATGATTTCGGAGGTCTGGTCAAGATGGAAAATGACAAGGAAAATTTCCTTGTGGCTCTGTCGGCTATTGCTTCTGACCAGTCTGTTACAGGCTATTCACAGATTCCTACTGACACAGTGTTTGTGCTGGATGTTTCTCGCTCTATGGGTGAAAATGTTCAGGATGGTGACAGAAATAACAATGCGGTGGCTGAACTTGTTGCAGCAACAAACAATGCTATGGCAAAGCTTCTTGCAGCCAATAAAAACAACCGAGTAGGCATTGTTCTCTATTCGGGTACATATTCCTCCGATGTTTATGCAGATGCATCCAATGCTTTGGTGCTTCTTCCTCTTGGCAGATACGAGCAGGAGAATAATATCTTCCTCGAAAAAGATAATCATATCTTTAGGGTTGGAGAGACTCTGCGTACAGCAGAAAGTATAAAGGTAAACGCTTCGGTTACCTCTGAAGGTGTAACTGTTGAGGAAAAAGAAAGAGAAATCTTTGGCGGTACATTCATTCAGGGCGGTGTATATGCGGCTCTTGGTGAATTTCTTAATGTAGAAGATACAGAAATTATCGGCGGAGATTTTCAGTCAGGTACAAAGCGTTTGCCTGTAATGGTGCTTATGGCTGATGGTGTGGCTACTTCTGCTGCAACAAATTATATGGGTGAAAACGGTACTATCGGAACGTCTGATATGGGTAATGGCTTAACCCCCGAGGATGAGCTTGGTACTGCTATTCCGTTTGCTACACAGCTTACCTGCTCTTATGCAAAAGAAAAAATGAAGGAGCATTATGGCAGAGAGCCTCTGTTTTACACATTGGGATACAATGTTAAAAGCACACCTGTTCTTGACCCTGAAAACACAACAACCGACCTTCATTGGCAGACTTATAACATTACCGAAAAAGGCGGCGTTATGCAACTTGCGATAAAAAGCACATGGATTGCAAGCGGTTGGTGGGGAGAAGGCCATTGGGACGAAGAGTACACGACCATTCGGAAGAGTGATTACGATTTAAATAAGAATTATGTAGACAGATATTTTTATACAGACGATGATTTGGTGGGAACTTTCGGTGACATAATTGATCGGATTATAAGTGAATCCCTGTATTATCCCACTCAGGTTACAAGCGGAAACATCCACCACGACGGATATGTAGAATTTATCGACGATATCGGTCAGTTTATGCAGGTTAAAAAGGTGCATGGAATCCTTTTGGGAGATGTGCTTTTTACAGGCGAGAATGTTGCAAGTAACTTTATAGCGGGTGGCGGTAAACTGGGCACTATCGACAAACCCAGTAGTCTTGGCGATGAACTGATTCGTTCTGTTAAGGCAAGACTGGGCATTGCAGAAACGAAAAAGGCTCAGGAACTTGTAAGAGCGGCGTATATTTCAAAACAGCTTTACTCCGATGCTTCAACAGGCGAGTGGAGTAATTATATAGGTTGGTATGCAGACGCCGATGGCAAATTTTTGGGACATGGCACAAGAGAGCTTGAAAACTGTCCCGATAATGCAGTGTTCTACAATGAGTCTTACGGCTTTTTGGGAGAAGTAACTGACGGACACAAAAACAGCGATATGATGTATGTTTCTGTTCAGGTTCACACTCGTATTGCAACAGGCACATCGGCTGTTATTTTCCGCATTCCTGCTTCTTTGTTGCCTGTTCTGAGCTATAACGTAACACTTACGGGCGAGAGCCTCAAAGATCCCGGAGACATCACCCTTACAATGAACGATATCATCAAAAAGGATACAGATAATGACGGTGACTTTGATGAGGTTGTGCAGGTAGCTCCCATGCGTCTGGTTTTTGAGGTTGGCCTCAAAGACGAGATAAATGAACTGAATGTTTCCGAAATTACAGGAGAAGACTACAAATACCAAAAAGATGGCAATTACGATTTCTATGTAAGCCGTTGGAATCCTGATGATATAGACCACGAGAATCCTTCTGTGGCAGAAAACACAGTTTCTTTCTTTACACCTTCCTCTGATAATGGAAGATACTACTATGCAGAAAATGCTACCGTATACAGAAAAACAGGAGATGAGTATGTTGCCTACATGGGCGAGGTAAGTCCTGCCGATGCAAACGAAGTCTTTTATCGGGAGTATGCGGTTTTTGAGAAGATGAACAATAATGAGAAGGGTAATGCAAGACTGCACCTGCATTATGAAGAAATGTCAGAAGATGCTTTGTCTGTTGCAGAGATTGGTGCTGATGCAACCTGGTATGTTCCTAAAGGCACAGTATACAGAATGTATCGGGGTCATCACGTAGGTAAAGGAGGATTCACCGACGAAACACAGACACAGGTGAACTCTAATCTTACGGGAACCGTAATGTATTCTCATTATCTTGGGGTAGAGCTTACAAAGACCGAAAGCGGAGAAGCTACATATTATGCAGATGTTGTTCATGGAAACAACGGCAAGCTAAGCTTAAAACAAGCACAGGGAATAAAGCTTTCTGTGGAGACAGATATCACACTCTTGGGCAGAGATGATGTTTTCAGTTTTGAACTTATTGATGAAAATCTTAGTGTTTCAGAGACCCTTCGTCTTGCAAAAGTGACCGCTCAAGGTGAGCTTACAGAATCTTCTGTTCAGTTTACAGACGGCAAACTGGAAATTCATCTTGCCTCTGGTGAAAGTGCGTATGTTTTAGATATTCCGTCATCTTCCCCCATAAAAATAAAAGAACTTATGGGAGATACCGATTATCAGGTTAAGTCGGTAAATTCTGAGGAACAGGAAGAAGTAACTCTTTCGGTAAAGGATAATGAAATAGCAGAGGTTCGTTTTGTAAACACACTGGAATATCCGAAAAATTCTGCAAATATTATTATTTATAACAGAATTACACATCCTTTTGGAGAAGAGTATAAAATTCCCGATACAGTAAAATTTATCTACGAGATTAAAACTACTGATGCAGAGGGTAATGTGCATACAGAGTCTGTAACTCTGCAACCTTTCGAGACAAATAGAATAAGCGGGATTCCTCTTGGCACAACAGTTGAGATAACCGAGCAAAGAGCAAAAGGTTTTGTTTCGCAAAAAGAAACAGACACCACAACCATTATTGTCGGGGATGAACTTAATTATGTAGCGGAGTTTGTGAATACTTACAGCCCCGAAGCTGTCAGCCCCAAAGCTACCGTAAAGGGTGTAAAGAATTTCTATGGCAGAGAAAATGGTTTGTGGCTTGAGGGTGACGAGTTTACTTTTAAGCTTCAGAAACAGACAGACGGGGTGTGGTCTGAACTTGCAGAAGCCACTGTTACAAAGGATAACAAAGGTTTTGATTTCAGCTCTGTTTTACAAGCAGAGGTTTACAAAAAAGCAGGGGTCTATTCCTACCGAATTACAGAGGTCTTTGATGAAAACTCCTACAAAGGCATAACCTATGATAAGAGCGTCCGTTGGTTTGATGTTTTTGTCGAGGACAAGGATATGGATGGATCTTTTGAAATTGACAAATTTGTACCTTATATGGGAACAACTGCTGACTTTGACGAAGAGGCAGATGTTTGGAATATAAACACAACTTTCACAAATACCTATGCGGTTACAGGCAGTGATGCAGTAACTGTTGTTGTTAAAAACAAGGTGGTGAATTCCGAGACCATGGAGGAGGACAACACCTTCTCCAAAGCAGGTTTCGAATTCGGTCTTTATCAGGGAGATAGACTGATTACAATATTACCCGCTACATCCGAAGATGGAGAAACCATGGTCACTCTTGCCTATGGTACGCTGGATATGGGCAAACATATCCACTATCAGTTAAAACCTGTTTCCCTCGAAAATCCCGATGAAAACATTAATTACACCAATCAGGTTTATAACATTGCGGTAGAGGTGCAGGATGATACTCAAGGCGGCGTTAATACAGTGCTTACTGTTACCGAAGATAAAGAGGGTGCAGAGTCCGTAATTGCAGACGAGGTGGAGGTTGAATTTCTGAATTATACAAAGACACAGAGCAAACCTCCCGCAGATATTTCTCCCGATTCCGAGCCCGAAATTCCTACAGAGCCGAACTTCCCCGCTGTTCCTGATGCGGAAAAAGATCCCGAGTCTTCGGTTGGCGAGTCTGATAATTCGGAAAAACCCGATATTCCTCAGACAGGCTTTGCAAAGATTATGGATAATCTGCTTTGGATTTTGTTCCTTGTGTTGATTGTTGTGAGTGGGTTTGGAGTAATCTTTACTTCTCGCAAAAGAAAATAACAAAGATTAAAGAGATATAAATAAACTTAAACTCCTCGTTTTAAAAGCGGGGAGTTTTCTCTTTTATGAATACCGTAAGACTCCGAAAAATAAAACTGTTTCATCACTTGCTTTTGCTTTCAAAAAGTGGTATTATATTAAATCATCCCTCATTATGTGGGAGTAAATTGAGTTTTTAAAGGATGAGTGCCATGAATAGTCTTTTTGTTCCAAAAGATTATGTGCCAAAACTTAACAGTCATGATCTGCAGCTTGCAATCGATCAGGCAAAACAGGCTTTTCAGAAGGAGTTTTCAGATGCTCTGAATCTGCGCCGTGTTTCTGCACCTTTGTTTGTAAGCAGTCTTTCGGGTATTAACGATAACTTAAGCGGCAAAGAGCGTCCCGTTAACTTTGATATTCCCGCAATAGGAATCGAGGCAGAGATTGTACATTCTCTTGCAAAGTGGAAAAGAGTTGCTCTTAAACAGTACGGCTTTTCACAGGCTGAGGGCATCATTACAGATATGAATGCTATAAGACGCGATGAAGATCTTGATAATATCCACTCAATTTATGTTGACCAGTGGGACTGGGAAAAAATAATCAGTGCTGAGGACAGAAATCAGGACTACCTCAAGGGCGTTGTAAAGCTTATTGTAAGTGCGGTTTGCAGTGTTAATCGTAAACTTAGAGAAAAATTCCCCGTTCTCTCAACTGATATTAAAGAAGAGGTTACATTTGTAACATCTCAGGAACTTGAGGATTTGTATCCCGAACTTTCTCCCGTTGAGAGAGAAAACGTATTCACAAAAGAACACAAAACTGTATTTATTATGCAGATAGGCGATACACTCAAATCAGGCATTTCTCACGGCAATCGTGCTCCCGACTATGACGATTGGACTCTTAATGGTGACATTCTGGTTTGGAACGATGTTCTCGAATGTGCATTTGAGCTTTCTTCTATGGGTATTCGTGTGGATAAAGATGCTATGGAGAGACAGCTTAAAAAAGCAGGTTGTGAAGACAGAAAAAATCAGCCTTACCACCAGATGCTTTTAAATGGCGAACTTCCCCTTACCATCGGCGGTGGTATCGGTCAGTCAAGACTTTGTATGCTTCTTCTTGGTTGTGCTCACATCGGCGAGGTACAGTCATCCTTGTGGGATTGGGAAACAATCCGCGATTGCAAGAAGCACGCAATCCCTCTGCTCTGATAAATAATTTAATAAAAGTTTTTCAGAAGGTGTCTTAACGGCACCTTCTTTTTTATTGCGATAAAATGAATTTGTCAGGTTTGAAGCGGTATTACCAAAGATAATAAGCGGTACTTGGCACAATTGCTGATTTTGGCTGAAAGTAAGAGAAACAGGAGTTATTCTGTTTACCTATGTCGATGTGTATGATATAATTAAATTGAGTATGATATAATGCTGAAATTTCGGCTTATTTAAGATTTACAGGGGATGATATTTGTGAAAAGAAAAGGCTTTACACGAGTTGTTTCTGCGATGCTGACTCTTATGATGGTGCTTTCCTGCCTCTTTGTAGGATCAGCGCTTTCGGTATCGGCAGCAACATACAGAAACGGTGCTCAGTCAGGTCCGTCTGCTTCTTATAAGAATGGCAGATATTTTGAAAATTATAAGAGGGTTCCTATTACAGGCGATAACAGAACCGATGTTCTGGCTATTGCTCTTTCGCAGCTGGGTTATCAGGAGGGTGCGTCCAACGGTGCTTTCTCAGGTGAGGTTTCCGGCGGACAGAACTATGTTGAGTTCAGCTACAATATGGGTGACTTAGGTCTGGGCTATGGCGGCTCAGATTACCCTTGGTGCGCGAGTTTTGTATCCTGGTGTCTATATCAGTCTCACTCAACTGATCAGGCAACCCACAAAGATCTGGGTCGTAACCATATCGGCGACTACAAATACATCTGGAAAGAAATCAGCTGTAGCCAGTGGGTAAGACAGCTCAAGGGCGCAGGCTACTATAAGTACTCTGCTTACGAGGGCGGTTCCTACACTCCCAAATACGGCGACCTTGTATTCTTCCAGAATTCAAAGGGTGTAGCACATATCGGTATCTGCCTTTATACTTCAGGGGGCAGAATTTACACAGTAGAGGGCAACACCTCTGACTCTTCGGGGCTTGAGGCAAACGGCGGCGGTGTGTATTTCAAAAACTACGCTCTGTCTACTTCTTATATTAACGGTTATGGTGTGCTTCCTTATAAGAGCAATTCCTCTGTTGCAAAGATTGACTACAGCGGTGCAAACCCCACTCCCGGTCTTTATGTTGCAAATGCTTCGAAGTATATCTACAGCTCGGAGACCGCAACATCTTACAGCTATACAATTCCCCGATTCTCTATGTTTGAGATTACAAAAATCGGTACAAACGGTACTCGTCTTTACGGTACGTTCAAAACCTCCTCAGGTGCAACTGTTACAGGTTGGATAAGCAACAATTCTGACAGAATTATTCAGCTTTCTTCTTCTGCACCTTCTGTTTCTCAGGAGGAATTGGCAAAAGAAAATCTTCAAAAAACTGTGGCACAGGCAAAGACTATCCGCCACTATAACTACACAGAGTCAAAAATTCTTGAAATCCGTAATGCTTATAACACAGCAGTATCTCTCCTTAACAATACAAATGCAACAGCAGATGCTATGAATTCTGCAAACACTACACTGTCTGCACTCTTGAAGCAGACAGGCTCAAACACCACAGCCTTTAATAACAAGGGCGTGTATGTAAGCGGACGGAATTCGTATATCAGATCAGGTGACTGCTTTATCTATTCTGACAAATGGAATGGCGGTCTTATTACAATTGACAATGCAAACATCAGATACACAGTAAATGTAGTGGTAGAGTGGGACGAAGCCCTTGGCTGTAATGTGGTTAAGTCTGTTACAGAGGGCACAGGCTCAAGCACTCCTTCGATTCAGCTTCTGGAGTCCGAGTGGCTTATTGCAGCTCACGATTGGGAGACAGGCGTTTCTGCCGCTGATAACCCTGTAGAATACAGCTCCACAAACTACGAAATTCTTAAGAATCTTGAGGTTGGTTCAAGAGTATATGTGTCGGGTGCAACCGCTCTTAACGCAGGTACAGATATAGAGCCTGCCGCATATATAAAGTTTGCACCTAAAGACTCCGTAATTATGACAAGTAAGAACACAAAGGCAGAAAAAGGCGACTTTGTACTCTTTGCACCCGATTTTAATAACGGTGTACTTACCTATGAAAATGCAAACATTCACAAAACCCTCAATGTAATTGCACAGTGGGACGATCCTAAGGGTGCTTGGATTGTTGCTGATAAGTTTATGGGCAATGGCAAAGAGGACGACTCTTCAAAGATTGAGATTACAGATGGTAAGGTTGTAATCTCGGGTATGGCAGATACAGAAGTAACAGGCTCTGCTCAGAATCTTGCAAGATTGGATGATGTTAAAGTCGGCGATCAGGTCGTTTTCTCGGGCATCACTCCTTCTTATGGCGTAAACAATGTTTCTATATCAGCAAATATCGACTTTGTTACATATACAGGTGATGCAGACGAAGATGAAGAGGTAGAGAAAGAGCCCGAAAATATTGCTCTTTCAAAACCTTATGAGGTTATTGCGAACACCAACGGCTATGATGCAAATCTGACCGATGGTGCATATGCAACTGCTCTTGATTATACAAAGAAAAATCAGTGGTTTGGTTTTAATAAGTATTCCAATTCCTCAGGTGGCGTGGGTTATATTACGGTAAACCTCGAAGATGTATATTCTCTCAGCTCTTTCAGAATGCATCTTTCTCATGATGATTTTGACGCAAGTGTTGCACAGCCCGCTTATGTAGAGGTGGAAACATCAAACAATGGCACAGACTTTACATACATCGGCAATCTGAATATAAACGCAACTGCATCTCAGTCTTACTGGGCGAATCTTACTCTTGAAGCCGCAAAAGAGGGACAGTATGTCCGCTTCTGTGTTTACAATAACACAAATAATCACACTTGGAATATGCTCAACGAGATTGAGGTTTACGGACAAGAACTCAAGAGAGAGCCCAACATTGCTCTCGGTGCACAGCAGACAGTAATTCCCGCTGATGATGCTTACAACACAAGCCTTACAGACGGCATTGCAGACGAGGCATTAGGTGAGGGCAAGTGGTTCGGTTTCCTCTGTGATGATGAGAGCGAGAATTTAAACACAACAGATGGCGTGGGCACTGCTGTAATTGACCTTGGTACAAGATACAGCATAAATGCAGTAAAAGCTCATTTCTTCTCAGGCGAGAATACAGAGGGGATAACAGCTCCTGCTTCTGTTACAGTGTATGTTTCTATTGACGGTGAAACCTACGCTAAAGCAGGTCAGATGTCATTTACAGATAACGGCACACCCTTCTGGGCAGAGATTACAGAGGCAGACGCAGTAGGTCGTTTTGTAAAACTTCAGGTAGAAACACAGGGTAAATGGACGCTTTTAAACGAAGTTCAGGTTTATGGTGTGGCTCATATTTACACAGAAGATAATAATATTGCACTGGAAAAGACATATGCAGCTCCTGCTTTTTCGGGCTCTGAATATACTGCGAATCTGACAGACGGCACAGCATCCTCGATCTTCCAATATGGTGTAAATAATGCTTCTTGGTTTGGCTTCAAAAATACAGGGGATGTTTCCACAGGTAACACAACAGGCGACAGAGGCCTTGTTACTATAGACTTAGGCGGTCAGGCAGAAATCACAGGCACACAGGTACATCTTTTTGCAGGTGAGAACGACGCAAACGCAACACAGCCCGCCTATATGAACGTATATATTTCTGACGACGGAGAAATTTTTGATTATGTGGGTTATGTAAACACAGACCAAAGCGCTCTGAGTTCCTATTGGCTTCAGCTCACTCTTGAAAATCCCGTTTATGCCCGCTACATAAAGTATGCTTTTGGCGGTATTGACAATGGAGAACTTGCACTTCTTAACGAAATCAAGGTAACAGGAACAATGCTTTCAAGTGTTGAGGCTGACGAGCCCGGCTCTATGTCCTCCGTAGCACTATCGGGTGATTTTAACAGCTGGACATCAACTCCCAATATGTCAAGAACAGAGGGTACTACCGTTTCCTATGCCGTTGAGCTTTCCGCAGGCAGATATGAATTCAAGATTCTTGACGGAAGTGCTTGGTTTGGTAACAATGGTGTTATCGAAAATACAACAAACAAAACCTCAGAAATTGGTTGGGAAATGACAGAGGATACACAAAACTGTGTGCTCAGTGCAACAGGCGGTGTTTACACCTTCCTCTATGACACTCAGACAAAGATGCTCAAGGTTCTTCACACAGCAGATACTTTCTACTTAAGAGGTACATTTAACGATTGGGGCACTTGGGATGTGCTTGCAGAAAACGAAGACGGTACATACTCAAAGACCTTGACTCTCGATGCAGGAACTTACGAGTTCAAGGCCGCAAACGAGGACTATTCAAAGCAGTGGCCTGAGTTTAACCAGACTCTTACACTTCTAAGAAAAACAGATGTAACCTTTACTCTTAATATCTTTACCAACGAGCTTAAGGTAACAGAGGAGATTAACGACTTTATCGTTAATTTCGTTGATTTCAACGGCACAGTTTTAAGTACTCAGGTTGTAAGAAAAGGCGGTAGCGCAACAGCACCCGAAGACCCTGTAAGAAAAGATTACAGATTTACAGGCTGGAACAAGAGCTTTGAAAATATTACAGAAGACACTACCATAAGAGCAACATATATCCAGACTCACGGTGAGCTTAAGGTCGATATGGCAGGCGGCTCAGGCTTTACAATTGCTATCGGCAATGGTGCCGCAAAACCTCAGGGTACAGCATACCATAACTCAAGAATCCTAATGGGTGCACAGATTACTCTTACTGCAATAACTACCTCAGGCGAAGAGTTTATGGGTTGGGTTAATGCAGACAACGGAAGTATTGTTTGCGAAGAACTTACCTATACCTTTGTAACTTCAGGTAAGGATAACCTTAAAGCAGTCTTTAATATTCCTGTTGAAGATGTAAACGTGGTAATTTTCAAAAACGATAAGCAGAACAGAATTCTTGATATCCAGTATTATGCAGCAGGGGAAGAGATTGTATTCCCCAGAGATCCTCAGACCACAGGATTTGACTTTGACGGCTGGGATCATACAGAAGAAGAGATACAGGCAAAACTTACAAAGGGCGAGGATGTTACAGTACTTGCAAAATGGAAGGTTAAACCCGTATACTTTGCACTTTCTGTAAACGGCGGCGAAATAACCGATTTCGTTGACAAGAACGAAGAAGGCAACTACCTTGCATATCGTGCGATAACTGTAACTGCTGCCGAGGCGGAAGAAGGTATGAAGTTTGCCTTCTGGATTGATAAAAACGACAAGGTAAGAAGCTACGACTGCATTTATAAATTCTATATTGCAGAGGATACAGAACTTACAGCGGTTTATGTGTCAGAAGATACAGAGATAGACTACAAGGTGCTTGTTGATGCAATAATGGATACAGCACACACAGAAACCTCCAATAACATCATATTCTCATGGTGTGTTCCCGAGGCAGAAAGTGAGTTCACCTTTGTTAAGGCAGGTATCCTTCTTACATCTCAGTCAAACTACAACGAGCTTACTTTCGAGGTTGGTACAGATGACCTTAACGTAACTCAGTACTCACCCAAAACTCAGTATCAGATTGCAACAAACTCCTACTCTGTAATCAAGAACGGAGTAAACGCAGGTGACACCTGGGTAGTAAGAGCATGGGTACAGTACCTTGATGCCGAAGGTCAGCTTTGTGTAGCATATTCCGACACAGTTTTCGGCACAAAACTTTAAGAGATAAACCATAAAAAAGGAGATGAATATTGTGAAGAAATTTTCTTTGAGAACGGTATCTGTTTTTCTTGCCGTACTCATTTTTATGGCTTCTATAAATGTGATGTTTTTAAGTACATCCGCAACCGAAGTAGCCTCTACGACTGCTCTCAACGGCTATGACAGAGGTTATGATGGCGGTTTTAAGGGTGACGGAAAAATTTATTGCGAGGGTCTTGACCTCTCTTCGTGGCAGGAGAACGCAGTAAATTTTCAGGCTGTTGCCGCAATGGGTTATGACTATGTAATCTTCCGTCTTGGTACATCAAAAATGACCGAGCGTGACAAGTGCTTTGATACCTTCTATAAAGAGGCAAAGGCCGCAGGTCTTGATGTTGGTGCATATTTCTATTCCTATGCAACAACTCAGGCTGCAGTTGAGGAGGATATTGCAAAGTGTAAGGAGTGGCTCAAAGGCTATAAGCTTGAGTATCCCTTCTATTTTGACTACGAAGACAAAACTCAGGCTGACCTGCCCACAGCAACAGCGCTAGGTATTATAAATACTTTTATGGATGCTTTCGTTGAAGAAGGCTACCTTATGGGTCTTTACAGTATGAAGGCTTGGCTTACTCAGTCATGGATTGTAAACTCTGACCTTCCTTCAAAATACGAGGGCTGGATTGCTCACTACGCAGGTGACGGCACCTACGATGCAGGTTACAGCAAATATGGCGATACATACAGCTCACAGTATGGTATGTATCAGTACACAGATAAACACTATTTTACATATAACGGTGTAAAGTATGGTCCTTACGACGCAGATATCTGTTACAAGGATTACCCCTCTATCGTAAAGGAATATGGTTTTAACGGCTATGAGCCTGAGGGTACAGCAGCTGCAAAAGAGAGCCTTCAGAAAGTAGCAGACTCGGCTCTTGCGATTTCTCACAGAAATTACGCAGAAGCAACTATCTTCAGTATCCGCGAGGCTCACAAAAAGGCACTTTCTCTTATTGCTTCCGATTCCTCGACAGCAGAGGAACTGAAAGCAGCAGAAACCACACTCGCAAATCTTCTTGCACAGACAGGCTCCAACACAATTGCCTACAATAACGCAGGTATCGAGATCAAGGGCAGAAACCGAAAGGTTACATCGGGTGATGTGGTGCTTTATTCTCCCATCTGGAATGATGGTGTTATTACAGTAAGCAACGCAAACATTGCTTTTACAACAAATGTTGTTTTCAAATGGGACGATTATCAGAAGGTGAATGTAGTTAAGTCTGTTTCCGAAGGAACAGGTGTAAATACAGAACCCATAAAGCTTGAAGCAGATGAATTCCTTATTGCAGGTCACGACTGGGAGTCGGGTGTGACTTCCGGTGCGGTAGCGGGCAGTGCAGAGAATGTAAGAATTCTTGCAAATCTCAAGATAGGTGACAAAGTAAAACTTTCAGGTGCAACAGCACTTAATGCCGGCACAGATGTAGAAATCGCTGCATTTGCAAAGTTTATGCCCAAAGACAGCGTTACCCTTTACCAGCGTAACGAATCGGTTAAAAAGGGTAGCAGTGCACTCTTTACATCTGCTCACAACGGAGGTCTCCTTACTGCTGCTAACTCAAATGTTCATCTTACTCTCAATGTTAAGGGTAAGTGGGATAATGATAACAATGCTTGGGTTGTTACCGATAAGTTTAACGGCAACTTAAAAGAAGATTCAAGCTCAAATGTTGAGATTGCAAGTGACGAGGTGCTTTTCTCGGTTCATTACGATCCTGAAAACACCGCAAGTATCAGCAATTGGTATGCACTTGAAGCTGCAAAGATAGGACAGAAGATTAATTTCTCGGGAATCAGCCCCCAATCTTATTCAACAGGCATTTCTATTTCTGCAAATATTTCCTTTGAGGATTTACCAAAAGAGGAAATCCCCGAGGTTGCACCCGAGAATGTTGGTTCTTCTGCCATAATCGAGAAGGAAACAGCAGGTACACTTTCACTTAATGCTTCTCTTACTGACTCTGTTGCTGACACTACTCTCGATGGTGAGTGGTTTGGTTTTGTATCTGATACAGATGACCTGAACTGCAACACAGAAAATTCAGTCGGTACAGTTATAATTGATCTTCAGAAGAGATACGATATAAGCAGCCTTATGACTCATTTCTATATCGGTGATTTTACAGAGAGTCTTGAGGGATATACAGTAGGTGCTCCTCTTAAGGTAGCCGCTTTAGTTTCCGTCGACGGCAGTAAGTACTATTCGATTGGTGAACTTGATTTAGGCGAATGTGCAATCGGTACTTGCTGGGCAACAATGGACAATATACATGCGACAGCAAGATACATAAAGCTGGAGGTTACCTGCTCAGAGGGTCTTACACTCCTTAACGAAGTTAAAATAATGGGTAACGAGCATACAAGCTCTTTAGAGAATATTGCTCTGGGTAAAGAGTATGTTTCTCCTGTTTATCCTTCTTCTCCTTATATCGCTTCCCTTACAGACGGAAAAGTTACAAGCGTTTTCCAGAGTGGATTAAACGATTCCTCTTGGTTTGGCTTCAAGAATACCGGTGACCAGAATACAGGTAATGTTAATCCCAATAACTCCAACCGCGGTATTGCAACCCTTGATTTAGGTGGTATGGCAGAGATCAGCACCATCAGGATAAATCACTTTGCAGGCGAAAACTCCGCAGGTGCAGGTGCTTTTGATTATATTAATGTTTATTATTCAACCGATGGCATATCTTACGACTATTTCGGTTACATTTCTCCCGATAATACAAAGACAACTGCCTACTGGGCAAGTGTAGATAAGAGCTCTGCTCCTGTTTATGCAAGATACATAAAACTTGCGGTGGGTGCATCTCAGGGTAAGCTTGTACTTATGAATGAAATTGAAGTTTTGGGTACAATGCTTACAGGCGGCAGTGCAGTGCAGATTGGCTCAATGTCCACAGTTACTCTTGTTGGTGAGTTCAACAACTGGAACGCAACGCCCAATATGACTGTTATAGAGGAAAATGTGGTTTCCACAACTCTCACGCTTTCTAAGGGCAGATATGAGTTCAAAATTTTAGGCGGTAACTCCTGGTACGGCTATAACGGTGAAATTAACAACACAACCGAAAGAGAAAATCCTGATGGAATCCTTATGTATTCCGAGGGATTCAATGGAGTTCTTAATGCCGCAGGCGGCGAATACACCTTCCTTTACAATAAGATGACCAACCGCCTCACAGTAAAATATGTTCCTGATACAGTTTACATCAGAGGTTCTTTTAATGATTGGGGTACTGAAAATGTAATGGAAGAAACCGAAGATGGTTTCTACACGGCAACTCTTACTCTTGAAGCAGGAACTTACGAGTTTAAGGCAGCAAACGAAGACTTTACAATGGAGTGGCCTCAGTTTAACCAGAGCATTACTCTTGACAGAAAAACCGAGGTTACTTTTGTGCTCGACCTTTACGGAAACAATATTTCTACCGAAACAAAATCTCTTGAGTATTTTGTAACCTTTGTTGACTACAAGGGTGCGGTTATCGAAATGGTAAAAGTCCTTTTCGGAGAAGCTGCAACAGCACCCGCTGTGCCGGAAAGAAAGGGATTTGCCTTCACAGGTTGGGATAAAGATTTTACAAAAATTACCGAAGATATGAAGGTAACCGCAAAATATCGTCAGACTCATGGTGAGCTTAAAGTAGACGTAAGCGGCGGTTCAGGATTTACAATTGCTGTTAATGGTGGAAGTGCAAGACCTCAGGGCAACTTCTATGTAAATTCAAATATGCCTTTAGGTGTGTCTGTAACCGTAACGGCAAAATCTACAGCCGATAAGGAATTTATCGGTTGGGTAAGAGCAGATAACGGCGGTATCCTCAGCGAAGAGCTTTCTTACACCTTCTTTACAACAGGTAAAGATGCTGTGAAGGCAATGTTTAAAACAGATATTGCCGATGTAAATATTGTGATATTCAAGAACGATAAGCAGAACAGAATTCTTGATATGCAGTATTATGCCGCAGGTGACGAGATCAGTTTTCCAAAAGATCCCCAGACCACAGGATTTGACTTTGACGGATGGGATCACACAGCAGAAGAGATCGGGACAAAACTTGCAAAGGGTGAGGATGTAACTGTTCTTGCAAAGTGGAAGGTTAAGCCTGTTTACTTTGCTCTGTCTGTAATCGGCGGTGAAGTAACCGAGTATGTTGAGATGAACAACGATGGCGAGTATCTTGCATATCGCTCAGTAACAATAACCGCTGCTGAGGCTGAAGAGGGTATGAAGTTTGCTTTCTGGATGGATAAGAATCAGAAGGTAAGAAGCTACGATAGTGTTTATAAATTCTACATCGCTGAAGATACAGAACTCACAGCAGTTTATGTATCCGAGAATACAAAGATCGACTACAAGGTGCTTGTTGACGCAATAATGGATACAGCACACTCAGACACATCAAATAATGTTATCTTCTCTTGGTGTGTGCCCGAGGATGAGACAGGCTTTACATTTGTTAAGGCGGGCATCCTTCTTACAGCAGAAGCAAGTTATAATGCAGAGAGTTTCGAGGTTGGTACAAGCAACCAAAATGTAACTCAGTATTCACCTAAAGACCAGTATCAGATTTCTAAAAATTCTTATTCCGTAATCAAGAATAAAGTTAATGCAGGTGATACCTGGGTGGTAAGAGCCTGGGTACAGTACCTTGATGCAGACGGTCAGCTCTGCGTAGCATACTCCGATACGATTTTTGGTACAAAACTTTAATAAAACTTACAAAACACCTCCCTTATGGGAGGTGTTTTGTATTGTGGTTGGTTATTTTTGAAACAATTTGGAATGATGTTAAAAACAATTTGTTTAATTTGCACAATTGATACATCTTTTTTTCGGTAATTAATGGGAATGAAAATGAATGCTTTATATGATAGAATAATGATGTGTGGGTATGCGTACTTTACACACATTCAGTACAAAAAAGAGTGGAGATACCATGAATTTTAAAAAGTTTTTAGCGCTTTTAATAGTGCTTCTTGTTTTTGTGGCATATCCTCTTTCTGCAACAGCAATCGAAGTGAAAAAAGACTTTGAACTTGCATCGGTAGGAGGAGGGATCCCTGCCGAAACAGGTACAAATATTGATATTATCGCACGATATGTAGAGGATGTTGAAGCTTTCGAAGAATACATTACAAAGGAAGCAATGGAGTTCAACGAAACAATCTATATCGGCGATTACAATATTCCTATGGAAGAGGAAGTATATACTGCTATAGCCTACTTTCTCTGCAAGGATATTCCCGGTGTTTTCCATGTTGGTTCTGTAGGTTATACAGTACAGAAGAATACTCTTATGAATATGAATGTGGAGTATCTTTATACCAAAGAAGAGTACTTCCAAATGGTTTCGGAGTGTGAGGCAGTCGCTGACGAAATGCTTGCTGATATCAAGGCGGCACCTCATCTGACAGACGTAGAAAAAGCCCTGCTTATTCATGACAGACTTGCACTGGGATGCAGATATGACAAGGAACTTACCCACCAAAACAAATTTGATATTTACGGAGCTCTTATCGAAGGTTACGCAGTTTGCGAGGGATACACAAAAGCGTATATGTACCTCCTTGATAAAGTTGGAATTAAAAGTGAAATCTGCAGTTCAGAGAAACTTAAGCATTCCTGGAATATAGTTTATATTGACGGAGTGCCTTATCATGTAGATGTTACCTGGGATGATATCATAAGCCTTGCAGGTGAGGTTTACCACGATAACTTCCTTGTTTCCTCACAGGCTCTGTACGAAGGCGGCTCTGATATTTTCGAAAATGGTCATGTAGCCGACGATTATAATACAATCCCCTCAGATACAACATACGACAATTATTTCTGGAAACACTCCTATTCTGCATTCCAGCTTCTTGACGGAGAGCTCTACTATGTAGACAGTACCAGATGCACCATTAACAAATATACTCCCGATGGCAATGAGGAGCTTTATAAATGCAGAACCCGTTGGAATAAATACTGGAATCTTTATTGCAGAATTTCTACCGATGGTGAAACTCTTTTTTATAACACAAACACAGGCATATTTGAATTTGATAAAGATACTTTGATTTCAACTCAGGTGTTTGAGCCCGAAGAAGTAAAAGCGGGTCTTGAGATTTACGGTTTTGAATATAATGACGGATATCTGGTTTGTGACCTTTCGGCAACTAACAACTATTATAATTCCGAGGTTATAAGGGTAGACAAGCTCTACGAAAAGAATACACAGGAAGTTACCAAAGTTCCTGTCTCAATCGGACTTGTTACACCCTTCAGCGTGGTTTATTGTCCCGTGGGAAGTTCTATTGATTCCACTCTTATGCAGCTTGATATTACCTATGCCGACGGATCTCAGAAAACAGTAACCGAAGGCTTTACCGTAGGCGAATTTGACAGTAGTTCTCCGGGTAAAAAGACAGTATATATCACTTGGCAGGGAATTATTACAAGCTTTGAGATTAATGTTTACGCCCTTGGCGATGCAAATTCAGACGGCAGGCTCAGCGTGGCAGATGCAACTCTTATTCAGAAGCATCTGGCGGGTATGAATGATCTTTCGGATATGCAGAAGGCTGCATCCGAGGTTACAGGCGACAAAAAACTCAGTGTTTCTGATGCTACAAAGATACAGAAATACCTTGCAGGTATTGTACAGAATATGTAGTTTGAGTAACAAAACGGACACCCAAGAAGGTGTCCGTTTTTTAGTTGGTTGAAAATGATTGCTCTGAATGATATAATACTCAATAAGAGGTGGAGTCTTTATGATAAATGAAAAGCTTTTTGCAGAAATAAAGCGGTATATTGACGAAAACTTTACGGAAAGCACAGAAGAAGGATCCGCACGAAGATGGTATTCGGTAAAAGCAGCTGTCTGTAAATCAAAAAACCTTGTGGAAGAGGAATGCGTTGAGCGTAGTATGCCCTGCGCTTCTATAGAAGAAACTGCTCTCGAAGATTTGGTAAATAGCCTTGACGAAAGTTTTTCGCAGATGCTTTTGCGAAAAATTGACGAAAAAGGGCTCAAGGATTCCGAATGTTACAAAAGAGCAAATGTGGACAGAAAGCATTTTTCAAAAATCCGTAACAATGTAAACTACAAACCTTCCAAGGCTACTGCGGTGGCTTTTGCGATTGCTCTTTGTCTTACTCTTGAGGAAACAGAGGAGTTTCTTAAGAAAGCGGGATATGCTCTTTCTCACAGCAGTAAATTTGATGTTATTATAGAGTATTTTATTACCCGTGGTAATTACGATGTTTTTAGAATAAACGAAGCTCTGCTTGCTTTTGATCAAAGCCTTCTGGGGTGCGTTAGCTAAAATAAAATGTCGCATCAGAGGCGACCCGAAAATCAGTAAAAGTGACTATACTGTGGTTGTAAGGTTAAGAATACCTTGCGACCACATTTTTATTTTCGGAGGTAATATTATGAAAAACAACTTAACTGAACTGGTGTTTATTCTGGATAAGAGCGGCTCAATGGGTGGGCTTGAAAGGGACACTATCGGAGGTTTCAATTCAATGATAGGAAAACAGAAGAAGCAGGAAGGGGAGTGCTTTGTGTCAACACTGCTTTTTGATACCGAGGTGCAGGTTATCCATGACAGAGAAAAATTAGCAGATGTACGAAAAATGACAGATGAAGACTATGTTGTAGGAGGTTGTACTGCTCTTCTTGACGCGGTAGGCGGTGCAATAAGTCATATCGGAAACATTCATAAATATGCAAGGGTTGAAGATGTTCCCGAGTACACAATGTTTGTTATTACCACAGATGGTTGTGAGAACGCAAGTAAGGAATATACCCTTAAGAGAGTAAAGGAAATGATAGAAGAAAAAAGAGAAAAGAACGGGTGGGAGTTTATCTTTATTGGTGCCAATATTGATGCAGAGGAAACAGCAGAAAATATGGGAATAGAAAGGGTCAGAGCAGTAAACTATCACGCAGACAAAAAGGGCACAAAAGCAGTGTACGAGGCGATGGCGAAAGCGGTATGTTGTGTTCGGGAGCAAAAAGACCTTGCGGATTGTGACTGGAACTCAGATTTAAACAAAGATTTTAATAAAAGAGTAAAAAACAGAGGATAAAAGAAAAAGCGGACACTTCTTATGGCGTGTCCGCTTTTTGTGTGATGTTTTAGATGTCTGCTTTCCAGAGACCGTGAAGGTTGCAGTATTCGTAAGCAGCCAAAGGTTTTTCGTCTTCAGCAAGAGCAAATACAACTTCGGGAGCTTCACCGGGAGTCAGGTTCTTTCTCTGGACACCCTTGTCTGTCTCAAGATATATCCACTGAATGTAGTGCTCATCCAACATAGGATGTGTAACCTCGCCAACCTTAACTGTAACAAGATTACCCTCTATTGATACAACGGGAACATGCTTTTCTACAGCGGCATCTACTGTGCCGGGAATAAGCTCGGTCATATTCTGACCGCAGCACTTCATAGGTACACCGGAAGACTGAATAACTTCTACGATGTTTTTGCAATGTTCGCAGATAAAAAATTTCATAACATTACCTCCAAAATATAGTGTATATTTAAAATCTTATTTTATTTCTTCAAAATCAATTGCACCGTGTTTGCAAAGAGGACAAATATAGTCTTCAGGTAGTGTGTCCCCCTCGTAGATATATCCGCAGATTTTGCACACATATCCTTTTTTACCGTCTGTCTGAGGTTTGGGTTTAACATTTTCCTGATAATAGGTGTAGGTCATAGTCTCTTTGTCTGAGAGCACTCTTGCTTCTGAGATTTCACAGATGAACATTCCGTGGGTGTCAAGGTCAACATACTGTACAACCTTTAAAGACATAAAGGAGTTGATGTATCTCTGCAGAAAAGCAAGACCGTTATCAGAACGGAGGGGCTCTTCGTTTGCAAATTTATCGGTGTTTCTGCCGCTATCAAAGCCGAATTTCTCAAAAAGAGAGAAGGGGGCATCGGTGGAAAGGCAGTTTACATTCATCTTGCCTGTCTGTTTTATGATGTGGTGAGAGTAGGTTTCTTTATTGATTGTAACAGCAATGCGGTTAGGGGTGTTTGTAACCTGGCTTACTGTGTTTACAATCAGACCATTGTCTTTTTTGCCATCGTTTGAGGTTACAACATAAAGTCCGTAACCAATGTTAAAGAGGGCAGAAAGGTCATTTTTGTTAGCGGTGTCGCTGTGCTGTGCAAGATAGTCCTTACACAGCTCACCTGCAAGAGTATCAATAGCATCTTTGCTTTCGTCAGAAAGAGCAGAAATAATGGTCACATCAGTTTCTGCAAAGGTGAGGTTCTTACTCTTTTCGAACATACCCTTCATAACCTTTGCTGCAGTAGGTGCCCAGCTTCCGTTTTCGATGAAAGCGACCGTACGATTCTGGAAGTTACGCTCTGTCAGATGATTGATGAACTCACGCATAAAGGGAAAAATCTCGGAGTTGTAGGTTGTGGTTGCGAGAACCAATTTGCTGTATCTGAAAGCATCTTCAACGGCTTCTGCCATATCACAACGGGCAAGGTCGTTGATTACAACTTTTGGACAGCCGTTTGCCCTGAGTTTTTCTGCAAGTAAGTTTACTGCTTTCTTTGTGTTGCCGTAAACAGAGGTATAAGCAATCACAATGCCTTCTTCCTCTATCTGATAAGAGGACCATATATCGTATAGATTAATATAGTAACCGAGGTTTTCAGTAAGTATAGGACCATGTAAGGGGCAGATGATCTGAATATCAAGTGTTGCGACTTTTTTGAGAAGGTTCTGCACCTGCACACCATATTTGCCCACAATACCGATGTAGTAGCGTCTGGCCTCACAAGCCCAGTCTTCCTCTACATCAAGAGCACCGAATTTACCAAAACCGTCAGCAGAGAAGAGTACCTTGCTCTTTGGGTCATAGGTAACAATAACCTCGGGCCAGTGCACCATGGGAGCACCTACAAAAGCAAGGTCACGACCACCGAGATTTAAAGTGTCGCCTTCGCCCACAATTATCTGCTTGTCCGCAAAATCTGTACCGAAAAAGTTTTTCATCATCTGGAAAGCTTTTTTGGAGGATACGATTTTTGCATCAGGATATGTTTTTACAAACTGCATAATGTTTGCAGAATGGTCGGGCTCCATGTGCTGAACAATAAGATAGTCGGGTTTTCTGCCTTCGAGTGCATTCTGAAGGTTATCCAACCATTCGTGTGTAAAGCTTGCGTCAACAGTATCCATAACAGCAATCTTTTCGTCAAGGATAACATAAGAGTTGTATGCCATTCCGTTAGGAACGATGTACTGTCCTTCAAAAAGGTCTACCTTATGGTCGTTGACACCAATATATTTTATGTCCTTTGTAATAAACAAATTAAGCACCTCTTTTTTAGTATTGTCTTTATCAATATATTAATTCAAAAGCACGAAAAAATCTACCCTCTTTATGTGATTTTCTTTCCGTCTGTTGAGATAATTGCAATCTGCAGGGGAATAAACTTGCCACTTGCTTGTAATGCCGATTTTACGGCGTTTTCAAGGCCTGAGCAGCAGGGCACTTCCATTCTTACAATTTTTACACTTTTTATGTTGTTGCTTGAGATTATTCTTGTAAGCTTTTCGGAGTAGTCTATACTGTCAAGTTTTGGACATCCGATTAGTGTGATATGGTTTTTTATAAAATCTTCGTGAAAGTTTCCGTAAGCAAAGGCTGTGCAGTCAGCGGCGATAAGCAGGTCAGCACCCTCAAAATATGGTGCGTTTTCGGGAACAAGCTTTATCTGGCAGGGCCACTGGCAGAGTCTGCTCGGAACTTTTACGGATCCGGCAGGATATTCTGTTTGATTTATAATTTTTGCGTGAGCAGAAGGACAACTGCAGGTATGTGACGATTTCTGAGCCTTTGCAATATTAACAGCGGTTTCATCGTAAGGTTTTGCCTCTCGTTCTTCAAAGGATATTGCATCCACAGGACATACCGGCAAACAATCTCCCAGACCGTCGCAGTAATCTTCGCGGGTGAGAACAGCCTTGCCGTTCTTCATCTCTATGGCACCCTCATGACAAGCACTTGCACAAGCTCCGCAACCATTACATTTGTTTTCGTCTATTTTGATTATTTTTCGCAGCATAGAAAAACCTCCTTGCTTTTATGACTGTATTATAATACAATGAGATTATAAAGTATGTTGAATTTTCAACAAAAGGTGATTTTATGAAAAAATATATGGAAATTTTAAAAAAATGTCCTTTGTTTTACGAGATAGAGGAAGACAAGCTGGATAAAATGCTTAAGTGCTTAGGTGCCAAAGTTGCGGCTTTTGATAAGAAATATACTGTTTTTGCTGAAGGGAATCCCGCAAAGTATATCGGCATAGTCCTTTCAGGGTCGATACAGATTGCCCGGATGGATTACTATGGGAACAGAAGCATTCTGGATAATGTGTATGCAGGCGATATTTTTGCCGAGTCTTTTGCTTGTGCTCAGGTGGAGTCTATGCCCATTACGGTTATTGCCAACGAACCCAGCGAAATAATGTTTGTCGATTGCAGTCATATTCTTTACACCTGTGCTAACGGATGTGAGTTTCACAAAAAGCTTATATTTAATCTTATGAAAAATCTTGCGGTGAAGAATATAGGCTATCACAGAAAGATAGATATTACCTCAAAACGCACCACAAGAGATAAACTTATGACGTATCTTATGCATTGTGCAAAGAATGAAGGGAATAATTCTTTTGAGATTCCCTTTGACAGACAAGAACTTGCAGATTATCTGGAGGTTGACAGAAGCGGTCTTTCGGCAGAAATCAGTAAACTGAAAAAAGAGGGAATTATAGATAACACAAAGAATAAGTTTACATTGCTTTAAGAAAATTTGTTGGTTGAGGTGAGCAAGTGTGTGTACCGCGGTAACATATAAAACAAAAAGTTTTTATTTTGGCAGAACTCTGGATTTTGAGTTTTTGTATCCTTGCGAGGTGGTACTTACTCCGAGGCGTTTTCCTTTGGTTTTCAGACTTGCAGAAAAAGACACGACCCATTATGCAATTCTCGGAATGGCTTACGAAAAGGTGGGGTATCCTCTTTATTTTGACGCTTTTAATGAAGAAGGGCTGTGTATGGCCGGGCTTAACTTTGTGGGTAATGCAGTGTATTCGAAGGCAAAAGAAGGTAAGGTAAACATAGCTTCCTTTGAGTTTATTCCTTATATACTTGGAAAATGTAAAAGTGTTGAAGAAGCAAAAGATTTGCTCAGGGATATTAATATTACAGATACTGCTTTTGAAGAAGAAATGCCGCCTTCCAAACTTCATTGGATAATTGCAGATGAAGTTAGCGCCATAACAATAGAGGCGGTAAAAGAAGGACTTAAGGTTTACGATAATCCTGTGGGAGTGCTTACAAACAACCCAACTTTTGAGTGGCATCTGAAAAATCTTGAAAAATATAAAGATCTCTCGCCTTTGCATACGGGTTTATTACAAGAAGATGGCGCAGAAAGTCATTATTCCCGAGGTACAGGTGCTGTTGGATTGCCCGGTGACTATACCTCCCAAAGCAGATTTATAAGAGCGGCTTTTGTAAGAAAACATTCTCACAGCGGTGACTCGGAAGCAGAGAGTGTGAATCAGTTTTTTCATATTCTTTCGAGTGTGTCGGTGCCCGAAGGCTGTTGTGCCGTAGAAAACGGAGATTTTGATAAAACTCTTTATTCTTCTTGTATGAGTGCAGCTGAGCAGGCGTATTACTATAAATCTTACGAGAGCCACAGCATCCGAAAGGTTTCTATGAAGAGCGAAAATACAGACTCCGAAAAACTTATTAAGTTCCCCTTTGAAACAAAAGAGCATATTATAACACAGAACTAAAACAAAACCCTATGAGCAGCACACAGATTGCTCATAGGGTGATTTTATATTTCAACTACATCTCCTACAGAGATGTAGTGAAGATTATCTATATAATTTTTCATAAAATCAAATTGCTCACAGCCTGTGCAGTGGCAGGTATAAAAACGGGTGCCGAGGTTTTGGAGTCTTTTTGAATATTCTGCGAGTGTATTGTTCAAAGGGAGCTTGGAAAAATGGAATCCACCGATAAGGATGTGTGGCCTGAACCAGTTTGTTATGTCCATTATGCCTTTATGAGAGCACCCGCTTATTAAAATTTCCTTGCTTTTTTCTTTTATAAGCAGGTAGTGTTCGTGGCGAAAATCATCGGGAACAAGCTCTTTGTCCTTTATCATATTAAGTCCAAAACTGCCAAGGTCAAACTCTTTGATTCTTTCGTTGCAGGTAAAAAGACAGAGGGTTTCGTCAATTTCAAAAATATCGTCTGCAAAAATCAATCGCGGGTTGTTTTTCAGTGTGGTATCAAGACCGATATATTTTTCTTTGCCGTTAAAGTGAGGTTCAAAGGCGAGTCGGTTTAAATATACAGGAGCAGATTTGTTGATGTCGAGGAAATGTGCGAGTCCGCCGCCGTGGTCATAATGCCCGTGAGAGATAACGGCAATATCAGTATCACAGAGATTTATTCCGAGCTTTTCTGCGTTCCGTATAAAAAGGTCGGTTTGTCCCATATCAAAAAGAATGCGGTGGTTTTCTGTTTCGATAAAAAGAGAAAGTCCGTGCTCTGCTTCCAGATTTGGATTTTTTGAGGTGTTTTCTGCAAGTACTGTTATCTTCATACTGAACTCCAAAAGATGTATTTCGGCTTTATTATAGTTATTATTTGCGAAAAAATCAACATCCTTTTTTATACCATTGTAATTGTCGAAATAATATGTATAATGTAGATATATTCGGTAAGGGGTTTGTTTATGAAAAAACTTAAACTATTTAGTCTTGCCTGGCCTATATTTATCGAGACTGCTCTCTTTATGCTTTTGGGAACAGTGGATGTTTTTGTGCTCAGCAGATATGATGATTTGGCGGCATCGTCGGTAAATGCGGCAAATCAGGCGGTTTCAATTACAACCATTGTATTTACGGTTATCTCCACTGCAAGTGCAGTTATGATTTCTCAATATCTCGGAGCAAAAAAAGAAGAGAAGGCATCTCGCGTGGCGGCTCTGTCGATAGCGTTTCATCTTGTTTTCGGTGTTGTTATCAGTATGGTCTTCCTTTTTTTCGGTACGCCAATACTCAAATTTATTGGTGCCGAGGGAGCGGTGCTGAGATTTGCCGGTGAGTATTTGTCAATAGTTGGCGGTTTTATATTCTTGCAAGCTCTTATGAGCAGTATGTCAGTAATAATCCGCAACCACGGTATGACAAAGATATCAATGTTTGTTACTGTGGGGATGAATGTAATAAATACCACTCTGGACGTTATTTTTGTCCTTGGTCTTTTTGGTCTGGAGCCTATGGGTGTCAGAGGTGTTGCCATTGCAACTACTATCAGCCGATTCTTTGGTGTTATTGTGCTGGGTGTGGTCCTCTTTAAAAAGGTAGAAAAGCCATCTATGTTTAAACTTTTGAAGCCTTTGCCAATAGAGGATATAAAAAGCATTGTAAAAATTGGTGTGCCTGCAGCTATGGAAACTTTTCTTTACAATGTTTCTCAGCTTATTATTACGTCTATTGTTCTTAACTGTCTTACTAAAGAAGAGCTTATTGCCAAGACCTACATACACAACATAACCATGTTTTTCTATATTTTTGCTGTGTCCATAGGTCAGGCATCTCAGATTCTTATGGGTCATCTTGTAGGTGCAAAGGAGTTTGACAAAGCTCAGAAACAAGCATATAAATCTTATCGACTGGCACTTATGATTGTAATGACAGTAAGTGCTGTGGGTGTGCTGTTCAGAAATAGTTTGCTTGATATTTTCACAGATAATCCTCAGGTTATTGCTTTGGGCGCTAATGTACTGCTTATTAATCTTGTGCTTGAGTTTGGCAGAACTTCAAATCTTGTGCTTATTGCCTGTCTCAGAGGTAGCGGTGATGTTTTTTACCCCACAGTTTGCGCTATATTCTCTAACATTATAATAAGTACACTGGGGTCTTATCTATTTGCGGTGGTTTTCGGTCTGGGTATATACGGATTGTGGATTGCCATTGCGGCTGATGAGTGTGTCAGAGGAGTGCTTATGCTTTTGCGTATGCGTAGCGGAAAATGGAAGACAAAGAGCCTGACATAAAGAGGGTATTTCCATGAAACTCAGAATATTTAAAGATTATCCTGAACGCGTACTTGGTGCTTTGGCACTTTTTGTGGTAGGAGTTGTAGTGATTGTTGCACTCCTTGTGGGAGTGTTGGATACTCGCGTTGTTCCTGCAGAAAACTCTTTGCCCGAAGGTAAAGATTCGATTGTTTTTAATATCAACACAGCAAGCGAGGAAGAGCTCAAACAACTTGATGGTATATCGGATGTTCTTGCAAAAAGAATCGTCAGTTATAGAGAGGAAAACGGAGATTTTGAGTCTGTTGATGACCTTGCAAATGTACACGGTATTGGCGAAAAGAAGCTCAAAGACATCCGTAATTATGTGGTTGCAGAATAAATAAATATCCCCCCGTAAAACGGGGGGTATTTCATTTTCGGGCATAGCCCTAATATTACTGGCTGCGCACAAGTGCGCTTTTTATTGGCCTGCCAGCCATGCAACTATTACTTACTACCCATAAATGGGTCCCGTGGGT
>JAZRMA010000008.1:0-38852 GCA_045647135.1 Ruminococcus sp.
AAACTAAAGATGCATCAACGCGGCGGCTTAAAAACATTTCCCCGAAATGTTTTTACCTGCGATTTTCGCTAACGCTTAAATCTTGGCACAGCCTGTTCAAGTCCTGTCACCCAACACAGTTCGGATAAATGTAAAAGGGAGTATCCGTTGAGGATACTCCCTTTTACAATGGTGCGGGTGACAGTGGTTTTTTATAATTGAAAACATCTACTTCGCATATTGCGGTGTGTGTAAAGCCAAAGCTGCATCAACGCTCTCCTTAAAAATGCTCCACAGGAGCATTTTCACCTTCGGCTTCGGTGTTCCACCTGCGCCTCGGTACAGTCGCCTTCAAGTCCTCTCACCCAACACAGTTCGGATAAATGTAAAAGGGAGCATCCGTTGAGGATACTCCCTTTTACAATGGTGCGGGTGACAGGACTTGAACCTGCACGGTGTTGCCACCAGAACCTAAATCTGGCGCGTCTGCCAATTCCGCCACACCCGCGTTTGTTAATTTACTCAAACATTATATATTGTAACAGAAAAAAAATCAAGGAAAATTTGTATTTTATTTTCCGGACAGATTTCACATCAAGGCATCTGAATCTTTAGAAATACATCATAACTATCAATTATTTGAATTGTTGTTATTTTTCTTGACTTTATTATTTAAAAGTTATACACTATACTTAAAATATAATGTAGCATACTAAATATAAGAAAGGAGCATTTTTATGTTCTGTCCCAATTGCGGTACCGACAACCCTGCAGGTGCTTTCTGTAAGGAATGCGGTACACCCCTTAATCCCCCTGTAGAAACTCACGAGGAGTCTGCCCCTCAGGCTGTTCAGATCCCCGTTCCTCAGCCTCCTGTTCCCAACTTTGCTCAGCCCGTTGTTGCTCCCGTCAGCCCTACAACGCCTGTTCTTAACAGAAAAGATTTCAAAAAGCAGGTTGCATCAAAGAAATACAAGGTTAACTCCCTTATCTGCCTTATTCTTGCAGCTGTACTCACACTTGCAATGATCGGTAGTGTACTTATTGTAAGAAGTACCTCTCTCGAGAAAATTCCTCTCATCTCTCTGGTTCTTGAAATCGCCGAAGCAGAGGGTGAAATCGAGGATTTTGAAGTAGAAAAACGAGAACTCGAATATGAGATTATAGAGGCAAGAGCTCAGCTTGAAAGAGAAAGATATGAGCTTACTGACGATGAATACGCTCTTCTTTCCGAGTTTCTTGCTGTTGCCGATAAATGCACCGAGAAATTCTCAATCAACAACATTGAGAAAGCTGCAAAGATTGCAGAAAAAATCACAGGTAACTACAGCCTGATGCAAAAGGCAGATTATTCCTACAAATCTCTTTCAAATGACCTTGACGATGTTAACACAATTCTTGATATTGCTACCGCTGTTATCATCGGCTTTATGCTCTTTGCACTTTGCTTTACTGCACCCGGTGCTTTCTGCAAGATTAAAGGTCTGGTAATTGCAGGTATGGTTATTTCACTCTTCTATGGTCTTATCCTCTGTCCCATCTGGGCAACCGCTGTTATTCTTGCTCTGCACATTGCTATGATCGTATTTATCAGCATTGTTAAGAAAGAGTACAAAGAATACACTCTTAATCCTCAACTTTATGCTCAGAAAAACGCATAATCAAACACAGAAAAATACATAAAATAAAGGTCCCTGCTGAAAATTGCAGGGACTTTTCTTTTACAAAAACATTTACATACTAGAAGCAACATTTTTTGAACAGGTAATAATCATCATGTTTTACCGCTCAGATTTCTTGCTAAAAAAAGCTCCCCTCAAAAAAAGGGGAGCTGATTATACCGATATATTAAAACAATCTGTTGCTCTGTTAAGCCTTAACCTTTGCTTTTGCAACAGCACGATACTCGGTAACGCCAACGATTGTTTCACCATCAATCTGTAAGGGTGAAGGGCGGTCAAACTTAACTGTTATATCGTAGCCTGAATGAATCTTTATCATTTTCTTATACTTTATATGCTCACCTTTGAACATAGAGGGAAAAGCAATTAAAGTACGCAGTTTTCCTCCTCCGTGGAAGAACATTACAGAAAGCTTTCCGTCCTCAACCAATCTGTTCTGCTCAGGAGTGGGCATCATTCCGCCACCGTAGAAGCGACCTTTCATTGTAGGAGCAAGCCATACCTTGTTGTATTTATACTCCTTACCGTCAACAACAACCGTAGCATTTGTGGGCTTATAATGAAACAACAAACCTTTGATAGCAATTGCAGTATAGTTCACAGGCTTGGAAGATGCCTTTTTCATCTCGTCGCCAACCTCACAGCAATAGCCGTCAATGCCAAAACCTACATTATTCAGGAAGTGGTAATCCTTACCCTTAACTGTTACAACAGGGAGATTCTGTATGTATTTCTTTATGGAGAAGGGCTCTTTTGTACCAACCTTCTCTACATCACGAAGAAAATCGTTACCTGTACCGATTGCGTAATAAAGCACATCACAGGGTACATCCATATCTGCTGTAGAATTTACAAAGCGGTTGATTGTACCGTCACCGCCGCAGAGAATTATTGCATCCTCAGAAGAAACTCCTGCAAAAAATTCTTTATAGTCAGAAATCTTTGTAACATCCTTGTTTACAAGTTCTGCATCAAGCACACCTGAAAGTGCAGAAATTTTTTCCTCTGCCTTGCCATCACCTGCAAGAGGATTGTATAAAACATAGTATTTCACAGTCTGCCTCCATAGTCGACAATTTTTTACAAATACCAATATATACCCTTAAAATAAACTGAAAATAAATTTTTCTGGCAAAATACAGTATTTTATATGTTTTCTTTATGATAACACAGTAAGCCCTTCTGACACATTCCGAATACAACACCCTTCAGCAGTGGTACAAAAGTACCCTCAGGTTCCACTAAATAATACAATTTTTAAAAAGATTTTGAAAAATCCAATGAAATGAAATCCCAAAATGTCTCCTGCTGAGGCAAAGCAAAGCGGAGACTTAAATTCAGTTCAGTTCATTTGATTTGAGTTATCTTTACTTTAGTTTACTTATATTAAGTTTAGTTAAGTTTAATTAGGTCGGCAATTCGTCGGTAATTTGTCGACAAAAGCAGGAGAAAAATCCCACAAGTAACCAATAAGAAAAACAGATGTTATCTGAGTTTTTCAGAACATACGTGAGTCTTAACGAATGGGAAAAAGCGAACATTAAAAAATCCTTAGCATTGAGCTAAGGGGTAGTCAGCAAGGATGTAGCTATGCATCAGACACCCTCTGCAGAGAAATCTGACTGACTTTTTTCACAGCAGCTGATATCTGAGTGAAGCGTATATCACCTGCACCGACATCAAAGATATCATCTATAAACAAAAAAGAGGTGCCATACAGCACCTCCTGAGCAGAACTTCAAAGCCCCAACACAAATAATATAACATATTTTACTGCAAAATGTCAATGGTGATGTTAACAATTATACTGCATATACAACAGTTTCTACGCTTTGTATTAAATTAATATATTAACTTTGTACAATATTACATCTTGAAATCACCCCTACCCTATGCTATATTATAGACAGAAAGGATGATACCAATGAAGAGGTAAGCAACCTTAGAGTTCAAAGCAAAGCAAATAAAAAAGTTTAACAAAAAATCCCAAATTAAAAGATTAAACGAAATGCTTTGTAAGAACCCTAAAACATTGTAAATCTTATAAAAATTATCCTACACAAAAGTAAATCTCGCTTAGGAGAAAATAGAAAAGTAAAGTGGTAAGAGATAAAAGTTCAGTAAGATATACAATGTTGACGAAAAAGAAAATCTGTAGAACAGAGAGGTAGACAACGATGTTAGATAACAAGAGTGAACAGATCTAACCCTTGGCTTGAGTGTAAAAACAAAAGTCAAGGGTTATTTCTATTTTGGGGGTAATTTTCCCACATACAACTCTTTTTTCGGACTTATAGGCAGAAACAAGCCTCCTCTTTAAGTTTTCCTGATTTTGATATTTCCCTACGCTACACCCCCTCCCTGCAAGATTATTTCCTATTGAAAAATTCTGCATATTTGCTATAATCAGCATAGAAATTTTACAGAGGGATACTATGAATATTATTGCAAGAATCAAAACCGACTTCCCCACAAAATTCGGAATACCAAGGCAAAGCGGACTTACCGACAGCGAAGCTACCATTGTTTTTGAGGATGAATACAGAGTTGACGAGGCTTTAAGAGGCATCGAGGAGTACAGCCACCTGTGGCTTTTGTGGGAATTTTCCGAGGTAAAAGACAAAAAGTGGTCACCTACCGTGCGACCTCCCAGACTTGGCGGAAACAAGCGTGTGGGAGTCTTTGCCACCCGCTCACCCTTCAGACCAAATCCCATTGGTCTTTCCTGCGTTGAGCTTATGGGTGTTGAGAAAACAAAAGAAGGCTCCGTACTTATGGTAAAGGGAGCTGACCTTATGGACGGAACTCCCATCTATGATATAAAACCCTACATTCCCTATGTCGATTGTAAACCGCAGGCAAGCGGCAGTTTTTCTGACAAAAAGAAGGACTACGCTCTTGAGGTTTTGTGTAACGAAAAGCTTCTTGAAATTATTCCTGAAGATAAGCAAAAAACCCTTCTTCAGATTCTCTCTCAGGACCCACGACCTGCATACATAGATGACCCGCAGCGTATTTACGGCTTTGAGTACGCAGGATACGAGATTAAATTCTCGGTTTCAGCAAATCTGCTCACAGTTACCGACATAAAAAAACTTTGAAAATTTTAACATTTTTACATAAAAATTGCGGATATGAGCGTGAGCTTATATCCGTTTTTCTTTCTTTTTACGCTTTTGTTCTAATAAGGAATATTTCTTCACTAATTTTTCATAAAACGACAGTATTTTTCTATATTTATTTTGTGTTTTTTGTAGACATTCATATAAATTTATGTTATCATAACATTGTATGTAAAGTGGTGAATTATGTATTCATCGCATCTACTTATATAATCTTATTCCATACAGGGAGGATATTATAATGCAAAAGAAACTCAGCACACTTCCTTTCAAGGGTACACCTGAGCAGGAAGCACAACTCAAAGAAGTTATCAAAGCTCATCTGGACGATCCCGGTGCAGTTATGCCCGTTCTCCAGAAAGCACAGGACATCTACGGCTATCTGCCCTTAGAGGTTCAGGCTATGATCGCAGAAGGACTTAATGTTCCTATGGAAGAGGTATATGGTGTTTCCACCTTCTACTCTCAGTTCTCTCTCACTCCCAAGGGTGAGTACACAATCTCTGTTTGCCTTGGTACAGCTTGCTATGTTAAGGGCTCAGGCGATATCTTCAACAAGCTCTCCGAGCGTCTCGGCATCGGCTCCGAAGAATGCACAGAGGACGGTAAGTTCTCTCTTACAGCTTGCCGTTGCATCGGTGCTTGCGGTCTTGCTCCTGTTCTTACAATTAACGAGGAAGTTTACGGCAGACTTACAGTTGACGATGTTGACGACATCCTTGCAAAGTATCTCTGATTTTAAGAGCTTTTAATTTTCATATCACATAAGGAAGTGATACCTATGAAAATCAGCAAAATGAAAGAACTGCTTGAGGCTGACATTGTATGTTGCGAGGAGCTCCTTGAGAGCCACGTATACTCAGCCTGCGGCAGTGATATGATGAGCGATGTACTTGCTTTTGTAAAAGATCAGGCAGTACTGCTCACAGGTCTTGTTAACTCTCAGGTCATCCGTACAGCAGAAATGATGGATATGATCTGTATCGTTCTGGTGCGTTCCAAGCTGCCCACACCCGAAATGATAGAACTTGCAAAGGAAAGCGGTATCGCTATCCTCACCACTAAAAAAAGAATGTATGACGCCTGCGGTATTCTTTATACCAATGGTCTTGTTGGCAACAAACTCAAGGCATGAGCGAACAGGTAGTTTTTACATTTGATGTAGACGGGGATGACTTCACTTCTGCAGGACACGCTTCCATGCAGGTGAAGAGAAATTTAAGACAGCTTGGCATAGACCCCGACAAAATCCGTCGTGTTTCCATTGCTATGTACGAGGGTGAAATCAATATGGTTATCCACGCAAGAGGCGGTGTTGCTACTGTTTCTGTTTGCGAGGAATACATCGAGATTATCCTCAAGGACGAAGGTCCCGGTATCAAAGATATCGAACAGGCAATGCAGGAGGGATTCTCCACCGCACCCGACAATATCCGTACTCTCGGATTCGGTGCAGGTATGGGTCTTCCCAATATGAAACGCTACACAGACTATATGCACATTGACTCAACTGTTAATGTTGGTACTACCATTACAATGAGAGTCAATCTTCAGTAATTTCTCCGACTATTTTAAGAAAGGCAGGTGTTTAGCCTTGGATAATTACGAACATTCAGTTTATCTTGATGTAAAAAAATGCATAGGCTGCACAACCTGTCTGCGACATTGTCCCACTCAGGCAATCCGTATCAAAGACGGACACGCCGTTATTAATCAGGGACGATGCATCGATTGCGGAGAATGTATCAAAACCTGTCCCAAAAAAGCCAAGAAGGCAGTTTGCAACAAACTCTCTGACCTTGACGGCTTTAAGTGGAAAATTGCTTTACCTGCCCCTACCCTTTACGGTCAGTTTGAGAACATGGAGAACGCAGACTTCATTATAGAAGGTCTGCTTAAACTTGGCTTTGATGATGTGTTTGAGGTTGCCACGGCAGCAGAAATCGTTTCTGCTTACACAAGGCTTTACCTTAAAGACCCTTCTGTTACAAAGCCTGTTATCTCTTCTGCTTGTCCTGTTGTAATGCGACTCATCGCTCTGAGATTTCCTTCTCTTGCCGACAACATTATGCCAATGCTTCCGCCTATGGAAATTGCGGCTATGATGGCAAGAAACAAAGCAAAAGAAGAACATCCCGAGCTTAAAGACGAAGAGATAGGCGTTTGCTTTATTACCCCTTGTCCTGCAAAGGCAAGTTATGTAAAAAACGGTTTTGGCAGTTACAAAAGCAAGGTTGATACGGTTGTTTCCATAAGCGATATCTACTTTCAATTAGTAAATGCTATGGAACATACAGAAAATATAAGACCTATTTCACAGTCAGGCAAAATCGGTATCGGTTGGGCTTCTTCAGGCGGTGAAGCTACCGCTCTGCTCAACGACTCCTACCTTGCCGCTGACGGAATCGAGAATGTTAACCACATTCTTGATCAGATAGAAAACGATACTATCCCTCCTCTTGAGTTTATCGAACTCAATGCTTGTACAGGCGGTTGCGTAGGCGGAGTACTTACAATGCAGAATCCTTTCATTGCAAAGGCAAAACTTCAGACTCTCAGACGCTACTTGCCCGTATCTCAGAACTTCATTTCAAAAGAAAAATCACACACTATCCCCGAAGAATTCTTCTTCTCTGATATGCCCACTTACTACCCCATCTCCCGACTCAGTTCAAGTATGAGCGAGTCTATGAGAATGATGGGAGAGATTCAGGAACTGAGAAAGAATCTTCCCGGTATCGACTGTGGTGCCTGCGGTGCTCCCACCTGCAGAGCTTTTGCCGAGGATGTTGTAAAGGGAAATGCAAGTTTAAGGGATTGTACAATTCTGTATCGTGACGAGCTTTTAAAGTATCTGGATAATAAAGGTGACGCTGATGACAGTAAATGATTTATGTAATACAGAAGGTTTTTCTCCCATAACTCTCCCCGAGGGTGACAGAGAGATAAACGATGTTTATATCGGCGACCTCTTAAGCTGGGTTATGGGCAAGGCTCGGTGTGACAACGCCTGGATTACCATTATGTCCAACATTAATATTCTGGCAGTAGCTGCTCTTACTGATGTAGCTTGCGTAATCCTTGCAGAAAATGTTGCACTTGACGAAAGCGTAAAAGCTTCCGCACAAGCCAAAGGCATAAATGTTATAACATCAGCATATTCCGCTTATGATACAGCACTTATACTTAATAAGGCATTATAAATATGAATAAGTATTACTACGATTTTCATATCCACTCTTGTCTTTCACCCTGCGCCGACGACGACAACACTCCAAACAACATTGCAGGTATGGCTACTCTCTGCGGACTTAATGTTGTAGCCCTTACGGACCACAACACCTGCCGCAATTGTCCCGGATTTTTCGAGGCAGCAAAGAAACAGGGTATCATACCAATTGCAGGAATGGAGCTTACCACATCGGAAGATATTCACATCATCTTTCTTTTCGAGGAACTTCAGGATGCAATGAAATTCTCCGAGGAAGTCAACACAAGACGAATCCTCTTTGAGAATCGCGTTGATGTTTACGGTGAGCAATATGTAATGGACGGAAACGACGAGGTTCTGGACACAGACCCGTACCTTCTCTCCAACGCCACTACCATTTCTGTTGACGAGTGTCCTGCACTTGCAGAAAGGTTCAATGGAATTTGCTACCCTGCCCATGTAGACAGACAAGCAAACGGCATCATTGCCACTCTGGGTGTATTCCCCGATATAAAAGGCTTTAAATGCTGTGAATTCCACGACGCAGAAAAGATAGACGAGTATCTTAAAAATCACCCCATCGGCTCAAGACACATCATTGTCTCAAGCGACGCCCACTTTTTGTGGGATATGAGGGATGAAAATAAATATTTTTTAATCGACGACGAACCTTACAGTTCTGACCTTGTAAGGAAGCGTATTTTTGAAAAGCTGAGGTGATGCTATGAAGGAAATTTCGCTTAATATTTTGGACATAGCAAAAAACTCAACAAAAGCAGGTGCCGCACTTACAAAGATTCTGATTGATGAAACCGAGGACAAACTCACACTCATCATTGAGGATAACGGCTGCGGCATGACCGAGGAGCAGGTAAAGAATGTATGTGACCCCTTCTTTACCTCCCGCACTACCAGAAAGGTCGGTATGGGCATTCCTCTTTTAAAGCTCTCTGCAGAACAAACTGACGGAAGCTTTGAAATTGTTTCAAAAGCCGAGTCTGAGTATCCCGAAGACCACGGCACAAAGGTCACAGCGGTTTTTAACAAAACCCACATCGACTACACCCCTTTGGGTGATGTCACCTTCTCTGTTACAACTCTTATTCAAGGTGACCCTGATAAAGATTTTCTTTATCTCCACAAAACTCCTCAAGGCGAAGTTACACTTGATACAAGAGAAATACGACAGGAGCTTGGCGAGGACATTCCTCTATCCGCCTACGAAATCATCGTATGGATCGGAGAATACCTTAAAGAGCAATACGATGCTATGGGTTACAGGCTCACAGCAGTTTAATATGGAATTAATAAATAATTAATTTATATTTTATATTCAGAAAGGAAAATAAATATGAAGTCATTAGCAGAACTCCAGGCAATCAAAGCAAAAATGCAGAACAAAGTTGCTCTGCGTGAAGGTTCAGGCGAAATGAGAGTTGTAGTTGGTATGGCTACCTGCGGTATCGCAGCAGGTGCTCGTCCCGTTCTCTCTACCTTTGTTGAAGAGGTTGCAAAAGCTGACCTTACCGCAAAGGTTACTGTTTCTCAGACAGGTTGCATCGGCATCTGTCAGTTCGAGCCCGTTGTTGAGGTTTACGAGGCAGACAAAGAGAAGGTTACTTATGTAAAAATGACTCCCGAAAAAGCTAAGAGAGTTATCGAGGAGCATATTAAAGGCGGCAAGATTGTAGCAGAATACACACTTGCAAGCGAAAACGCATAATCGGAGGTAAGGATTTATGATTCGTTCACATGTTCTGATCTGCGGTGGTACCGGTTGTACATCTTCAGGCTCCCTTAAAATTCAGGATGAATTTGTAAGATGCCTTGAAGCTAACGGTCTCACCGAAGAAGTAAAAATTGTACAGACCGGTTGCTTCGGTCTTTGTGCACTCGGTCCTGTTGTTATTATTCATCCCGAAGGCACATTCTATAGCCGTGTTGAACCCACAGATGTAGAAGAAATCGTTACTGAGCATCTTCTCAAGGGTAGAGTTGTTGAGCGTCTTGTTTACGCTGACACAGGTGAAGAGTCTGTTGAGATTGCAAACGTTTCTCTTAACGATACAGCATTCTACAAGACTCAGCAGCGTGTAGTTCTTCGTAACTGCGGTGTTATCGATCCCGAGGACATCAACGAGTACATTGCTATGGACGGTTATGCTGCTCTCGGTAAGGTTCTCACAGAGATGACTCCCGACGAGGTTATTCAGGTTGTTACAGATTCAGGTCTCCGCGGTCGTGGCGGCGGCGGCTTCCCCACAGGCAGAAAGTGGGCTCTGACAGCTCCCAACAAGGCTCCTCAGAAGTATGTTGTTTGTAACGCTGACGAAGGTGACCCCGGTGCATTTATGGACCGTTCCGTTCTTGAAGGCGATCCCCACTGTATCATCGAAGCTATGGCTATTGCAGGCTACGCTATCGGCGCTACAAAGGGTTATGTATATGTTCGTGCAGAGTACCCCATCGCTGTAAGACGTCTCCAGCTTGCTATTGATCAGGCTAAGGAGCTCGGTCTTCTCGGCAAAGACATCTTCGGCTCAGGCTTTGACTTTGACCTTGAGATCCGTCTTGGTGCAGGTGCTTTCGTTTGCGGTGAGGAAACTGCTCTTATGACATCTATCGAGGGTAACCGTGGTGAGCCCCGTCCTCGTCCTCCCTATCCTGCAGTTAAGGGTCTTTACAATTCTCCCACAGTTGAGAACAACGTAGAGACATTTGCAAATATTCCCCAGATCATCCTCAAGGGTGCAGATTGGTTTGCATCCATGGGTACAGAAAAGAGTAAGGGTACTAAGGTATTCGCACTCGGTGGTAAGATTGAGCACACAGGTCTTGTTGAAATTCCTATGGGTACTACTGTTCGTGATATCGTTTACGAAATCGGCGGCGGTATTCCCGGCGGCAAGAAGTTCAAGGCAGCTCAGACCGGTGGTCCTTCCGGCGGTTGTATCCCTGCTCGTCTTATCGACACTCCCGTTGACTACGACAACCTTACAGCTATCGGCTGTATGATGGGTTCAGGTGGTCTTATCGTTATGGACGAAGACACTTGTATGGTAGATATGGCTAAGTTCTTCCTCGAGTTCACAGTTGATGAGTCCTGCGGTAAGTGTACTCCCTGCCGTATCGGTACAAAGAGACTTCTTGAGATGCTCGATCAGATCGTTGCAGGTAACGGTACTTTAGAGCTTATCGACGAGATGGAGAAGCTCTGCTACTACATCAAAGACAACGCACTCTGCGGTCTTGGTCAGACAGCTCCCAACCCCGTTCTTTCTACTCTTAACTTCTTCCGCGACGAGTACATCGCTCACGTTGTTGACAAGAAGTGTCCTGCAGGCGTATGTAAGTCCCTCACAAACTTCTCTGTTGTTGCAGACAAGTGTAAGGGTTGTACCGCTTGTGCAAGAGTTTGTCCTGTTGGCGCTATTTCCGGTAAGGTTAAGGAAGCACATGTAATCGACACAACCAAGTGTATCAAGTGCGGCGCTTGTATGGAAAAATGTAAGTTCGGCGCAATTGTTAAAGAATAAGAGAGAGGAGAAATACTTATGGAAATGATAAACATTAAAATCAATGGTATGCCTTTCTCTGTTGAGAAGAACACAACCATTCTTGATGCTTGCCGTCAGTTCGGCATTAAAATTCCCACACTCTGCTTCCTTCGTGATATGAACGAAATCGGCGCTTGCCGTATGTGCGTAGTAGAGGTTAAGGGTGCAAGAAGCCTTGTTGCTGCTTGCGTATATCCCATCGACAGAGAGGGCACAGAGATCTTCACAAACACTCCCAAAGTTCAGGAAGCAAGAAGAACAACTCTGGAGCTTATCCTCTCCAACCACGACAAGAAGTGCCTCTCCTGCCCCAGAAGCAACAACTGTGAGCTTCAGCAGCTTTGTAAGGAGTATGGTGTTGACGAGTCTAAATTCCAGGGTGCAAATCCTGTTCAGCCCATCGACACATCCACAGCACACCTTGTTCGTAACAACAACAAATGTATCCTCTGCCGTCGTTGCGTAGCAGCTTGTAAAGAGCAGCACGTTGGCGTTATCGGTCCTAACCACAGAGGTTTCGATTCTACTATCGGCTGTGCATTCGATCAGGAGCTTGGCGCTGTTGCTTGTGTATCCTGCGGTCAGTGTACTGTTGTATGTCCCACAGGTGCTCTCGTTGTTAAGGATGAGACTCAGAAGGTATTCGAGGCAATTGCTGATCCCGAGAAGGTAGTTATCGTTCAGACTGCTCCCGCAGTAAGAGCTGCTATCGGCGAAGAGTTCGGTATGCCTATCGGCACAAACGCAGAGGGCAAGATGGTTGCTTCTCTCCGTCGTCTTGGTTTTGACAAGGTATTCGACACCAACTTCGGTGCTGACCTTACAATTCTTGAGGAAGGCACAGAGTTCCTCCACAGAGTTCAGAACGGCGGCGTTCTTCCCATGATTACATCCTGCTCACCCGGTTGGATCAAGTTCTGTGAGCACTACTATCCCGACCTTATTCCCAACCTCTCTACCTGTAAGTCTCCTCAGCAGATGACAGGAGCTATCATCAAGAGCTACTATGCAGAGAAAGAGGGCATCAACCCCGAGAACATCGTTTCTGTTTCCGTAATGCCCTGTACTGCTAAGAAGTTCGAGCATAAGAGAGACAATCAGGGCAAGGACGGTATCGCAGATGTTGATATCGTAATCACAACAAGAGAACTTGCTGATATGATCAAGGTTGCAGGTCTTGACTTTACAAATCTTCCCGACGAAGAGTACGATCCCGCTCTTGGTATCTTCACAGGTGCTGCTGTTATCTTCGGTACTACAGGCGGTGTTATGGAAGCTGCTCTCCGTACTGTTGCTGACAAGCTCACAGGCGAAGACCTTAAGGAAATCGACTACACAGATGTTCGTGGTACAGACGCTATCAAGTACGCTACTTATGATGTTGCAGGTATGCAGGTTAAGGTTGCTGTTACTTCAGGCCTCAGCAATGCTGCAAAGCTCCTCGACGATATCCGTGCAGGCAAGGCAGATTATCAGTTTGTTGAGATTATGTGCTGTCCCGGCGGTTGTGTAAACGGCGGCGGTCAGCCCATCGTTCCTGCTTCTGTTCGCAACTTTGTTGACATCAAGGCAGAGCGTGCAAAGGTTCTCTATGCAGAGGACGCAGGTCTTCCCATGAGAAAGTCTCACGAGTCTCCCATCGTTAAGAAACTCTACGAAGAGTATCTTGGTGAGCCCGGCAGCCACAAGGCACACGAGCTTCTCCACACAACTTATGTTGAGAGAAAGAAGTATTGATTTACAGATTTTTAAAATAAAATAACTTTATAAACAAAGAGAGCCGATACCTGTAAAAAGGTATCGGCTCTTTTGTATTCCTGCATAATATTAAGTTAAATATTTATCACCAATCACTACCGCCGATTGTTATATAATCGGCATCATTAATTATCATTGTAACTCTGTCTATGTCCTTATTTTTAACTTCTAGATACGCAAGCTGATAATTCATATCGGGAGGATAGTTAGTTGGTCTTGTAACAGATCTGTGAATAATAAGGGCTGTTCCGTCAACCTCAAGGGAATATATCCACTGATTACATCCACTTCCTCCTACTACAAAGAAGGACATAATAATAGCATTGTCCTCAAAGAAAGCGTCGTCATACTCTTCAGGGAATATATCCTCGTTTCTGTCCCAATAATCCACATCCACTTTATCGAGAACCGCCTTAAATTCTTCTCGACTGCGAACAATTATATTTACATTATCCCAAGTATGATCATACAATCCTACTCTGAACTCATAGTCGTTAACAAATTCAATTTCCCCGTCAGTAGGAAATACTTCAGGCAATTCCACTATAAGATTATGAAGAGCATCGTCCAGTTCGTTTATTGCATCAAGAACATCCTGAGCATTTTCTTCAAAGGGCCATTTACATCTGTAAGCAGAAACTGCTTTTCCCATAGCAATTTCGTATTTTTCGTAACCTTCAGCTTCAAAGGGTGTACCTGTGGTATATAATTCAGCGTATTCCATAAGTTCAAGCAATTGAACCTTTAAATCGATAATATAAAAATCGAGCTCAATAAATTCTACCTCGTAAGGACGAATAACTCCCGACAGGAATTTCTGCAGTAATGTTACATCCTTAATATTATTTTCGCCATCACAATTTATGTCGGCACACAGGAGTCTCTTCTCTGAAAGATTCACAATACTCACAAGGTGCTTCTGAATCTCGGTGGCATCTTTGATGTTCACCTTCTTGTCGCCGTTAGAGTCACCAAAGATAAGATACTCAAGTGCATTGTAGGAATCTAAAAGAGCATCGGCAAATTGCATTAGTTCTTTTGTGGTGAACATATCATCATAAGCGTTGAGGTGAGCCATACCTGCATCCTCTCGGGCTTTAGCATAAGCCTCGAAGGATTCATCGGTATAGTAGTTCTTGTTCACATCCTGTGTAGCTTCAATCGCACTTACAAGATATGCATACGCCTCGTCAAAAGACGCATCAGAAAGCACCTCGTCAGATGTAGATACACCTGCACCCGCATTGTCCGAAATCTCCTCTGCAGACACATAGGCTACGGACAAGGACAAAATCATCAGAGTAACAATCAACATTGATAATATCTTTTTAAACATAAAATCAACTCCTATCAAATAGATTTTTGCCTTAAAATTATGATACAATCCAAACATGTATTCTATCACAAAAACATAAATTTTGTGACGGAATACACTTACTGCATCTCTTACAATTACATTATAAAATATAATTTCTCTAATGTAAAGAAAAAGCCGACATCCCTGAGGACATCGGCTTTTAATATAAAAATTACTGAACTACTATAAGTTTGCTTTCGGTATCTACCGAGATATGAGGTCTGCCCCACTGATTAAGGGCAAAGGAGGCTGAAGGCAAGTCCACATATACTTCCTCTCCTATTATCTCGCGGATAGGATCGCCTGATCCGTAAGGCAGATAAACACCAAAATTTTCCACAGATTTATCTATGAATAATTCCTGGTCACCATACCACAAGGATACAGTTGTATCGGTCAGCCACTCTACATCTACTCCCAAAACCTTTGCAATTGCAACAAGAGGAAGTGCAGGCTCTCCGTTTATCTCACGCATAGGCAAAGAGGTTGATATGCTTCCGTTTTTAATAAGAAGGCACCAGGTTTTATTGTTACTGTCTAAAATAATGACTTCGGGCTCTGTCTGCTTGGTTTCAGCATCACCCGCCTGTGCTGTAGGCTGTACATCGATCTCTACATCACCTGTAGTACTTCCTGTCACCTCAGGCGCGGTAGCAACTATTGTACCTAAAATCTCAGATTCTGTCTGTATCTGTGTTGTGGTCTCCTTTTGAGTCTCCTCTTTTTTGTTACCGCAACCCACAAAAGCAGCTAACATAAGTAAACAAAAAAGCAAAGCAAAATATTTTTTCATAATTACTCTTCCTTCCATTTAAAAATTGAAACAAATTAATTACCGAGAGTTTGCAGGAAACAAAATTTCTTTGCCAATATCTTCACAGGATTTAAGCCCTGCAAGATGCTTCTGAATTTCTGTTGCGTCTTTGATGTTAACAACACCATCGCGGTTTGCATCAGCAGAAAACTTGCCGAAATCCTCTAGGCTGTTAAGTCCTGCAACGCATTTCTGGACAAATGTTGCATCCTTGATTGTAACCTTGCTGTCTCCGTCCACATCACCGAGAAGCACATAAAATTCGTCGGGTGTAGGCTCATCGGGAGTAGGCTCAACAGGAGGTGTTACAGCTACAAGCACTAAACTGTCCATAGCACTCTGAAGTTTCTGTGCCGCTAAGTAATACTCCGAATCACTCTGACCATAATAGTAAGTTCCCATAGCATCTGAATAGGCATCGCTGTAAACTGACCAGCTTTCAGGTGTGTAATCTGCCCTGTCTCCTACCTCAATCTGCGATTTTTCAATCACATTCCAAAGGGTCTGCTTTGCCTCGGCGGAAACAGGCGGAGCGGTCAGACCTCTGATAGCCGCAAGAACCAGATCTATCTGTTCAAGGATTTCGTTGGTGGTTGCATTTGTGTTATCGTAAACCAGTCTTGCCTTGTCAAGAGCATTGAGGAGTTGTCCGTAAGACTCGGATGTGTAGTTACCTCCCACAGGTGCACCTGCTCTGATAATCTTATAAAGTTTTTCACGGACATTTTTATGAAGTTCATCCATAGCCGTATAAAGATCAAGAACAGCGAACACATACTCTTCTTCGATGGAATTTTCAGTATTCAACACATCCCTCGCATTAGTCTGCGCTCTTGAAAACTCGTTCCAGATTACAACATCAAAATGGTCGGAAAACACAATTTCTTCCGACTTGGAAAGAGCCTCAGTAAGTGCGTTCTTTTTATCCTCGGGTATAGGAACAATTTCTCTTAAGTTCTTGTATGCTTCTTCCAATGTTTCTTTAGCATTCAAAATTTCTTCAAGGCTTGCATCCTCATTTTCGTAAACTGTGGTTGCGTTTGCTATTGCACTTTCCAGAGCCTTTAAAGATTTGGTAGTAAACTCACCCTCGGGTACACCCTGCTCCATAAGCAGAAGAAGCTCTGCTCGAGCAGCCTGACGCTCTGCATCCGCAGAAACAAGACTCTCCATAGCCACACCAAGAGCATTGGCGGCATTAATAAACTCATTGTCACTCTCGCCGTTTTGGAGGACTCTCAGAGCCTCGAGTAAAGCTGTGTTGTAAGCACTCCAGCTCTCAGGAGTATAGTCTTCTTCCTCAGAAACCTCAGCCTGAGCCATTGCGATTACATCCGAAAGGAAATTACGTGCTTCTTCGGAAACAATCACCTTTTCCATAAGCGCCATAGCATTTTTCACATTTGCATTTTCTGCTTCAAGTTCCTGTACTGTTACATTCTCTTTAACATATACTGCGTTTGCACCGTCCAGTGCCAATTCAAGTCTTTCTACTGACTCGGATGTATATTTATCTGTGCCGTTAAGGAGCTGATGTGCCGAATTAATAGTACTCAGCAAAGCATCCTTTGCTGCGGTAAGAAGCACATCAACTCTTACAAGGCAGTTCATTGCTTCGCCTAATTTGTTCGCAGCTAAAATAAACTCCTCCTCAGTCTTGCCAAGGTTCTGTACTCTTTTTGCCTCCTGATATGCATCAAAAAAAACTCTCCAACTTTCCGAGGTATATTCTGATTCGTCCAAGACCGTTGTATCTGCCGTATAAATTACTCCTGCAAGATACTCACGCACCTGAGAAGAAATGCTGATTTCCTCCATTGAGTTCATTGTGTTTTCAAGCTTGTCCGCTTCAAAATATAGCATCTGTGCTGTTGCAGAGGTATTGTAATAAACCTCGTTTGCAGATTCGATTGCAGATTCCAACATACTAAGAGACTCTTCTGTAAAGTTATTATCATCAGAAAGAGTTTTATAGGCTTTGTTAATTACGCTGCGAAGATAATCACGAGCCTGAGAGATATTTGAAGCAACAGGCACGAGATTTTTAACGGCGTTGTTTAAATTTTCTGCGGCAATGATAGCCTCCTCGTCAGACTGTGCCTCTGTCTGCATACGTTTTGCTTCCTGCATTGCTGAAAGATAAACAGCATAGGAATCAGGAGTGTAGTCAAGTTCACTACCCACCTGAGACTCCGCCATAACAATTGATGAAGAAAGATAATATGCCACATTCTCTGACACGCCTTTTTTCTTCATATTATCAAGTGCTGCTTTAAGTTTGCCTGCCTGTAAACTCAGTTCTTCGGCAGTAGCACCGGGATTATAGTAAACGCTGTATGCCTCATTCATTGCCTGCTCCAAAGCCTCACAAGACTCGGGAGTGTATGTATTAATATCAGGAGACTGCAAAATACTTACAGCTTCGTTTAAAAGCTCACCTAAAAACTCCTTTGCCTGATTTGTACTGTCACTTATACCTATAACCAAGGTATCCTGTGCTGATGCAAAATGCACAGACATAGAGAAAAGCATAAGAATAACAAGTAAAAAAGACAGCAACTTTTTTGTCATAATATCAGCTCCTGAAAAAAACATTATATATAGATTATAAAACATATTATTCGGGATGTAAACATAATTATTTGAGCCACTCAGCCTTTTTTAAAAGAAGAAGGCTCTCCAAAACAGGAGAGCCCGAATGTTTCTGCAAAATCAGAATCCCATTACATTTCTTTCTGAACCTGTTTTGCAAATTCTGTATTAATACTGTCGGTGTTATGAGGCTTTGCAGGATTTGTAGCGGGTTTAATATCAATTTCGTTTCTTACAACACTCTCAATAACTCCGTGCTCGTAGTTTCTTTTGCTGTCTGCAGGCATTTCTTCGGGGAATCTTGCAGATTTATTTTCGTTTTTATAATCCATAATATCACCTTTTTCAATTTATTTTGTTTTTATTATTCCCAACATACTTTATACTATAAGCACAACCGAAGAATTTGATGTTAAATATTCGTAAAATGCAAAAGAAAATTCAAAATATCATTGTATTTTCGTTTTAAAAGGAGTAATATAAACACAGTTTATATATAATGGTATATTATTTTTTTCAAACTATTAACTGCATTTATAAAAAAGGAGTAACTTTATGAAGATTGTAATTGTCGGTTGCGGCAAAATCGGCAAATCCCTTATTGCAAGCTTGGTTGCCGAGGGACACGAAGTTGTTGTAATTGATAAAAAACAAGAAAAAGTTGCAGATGCAATTAACATCTATGATGTTATCGGTGTTTGTGGTATAGGCACAGACTCAGTTACCTTAACCGAAGCCGGAGTTGACAAAGCTGATATTTTCATTGCTGTTACAGGCTCAGACGAACTTAATATGCTCAGCTGTTATATTGCCAGGACTCTCGGTGCAGAAAACACGGTTGCTCGTATCCGAGACAGAGCATACAACGAGAATTCTCTCGGATTTCTTCAGCAGAAGCTCAATCTCTCTATGTCTATAAACCCCGAAAGATTTGCTGCCGAGGATATTTATAATGTACTTAAAGTACCCGGTGCAGCTCACATTGAAACCTTCTCAACAAGAAACTTCGAGATTATCGAGCTTCCTCTTAAAGAAGACAGCACTCTACATAATGTAAAGGTTATGGATCTTAGAAAACAGTACAAGGCAAACTTCCTTATCTGTGCTGTGCAGAGAGGTGAAGAGGTGTTCATACCCGACGGTAACTTTGTGCTCAAAAGCGGCGACAAAATCGCTCTTACTGCAGCTCCTACCGAAATCCTTAAGCTTCTCAGAAGCCTCAAGATTACCCGTAAACAAGCAAGAAATGTTATGATTTTAGGCGGCAGTCGTACTGCATACTACCTTGCAAAAATGCTTCTTAACTCCGGTAACTCGGTAACAATAATCGATAAAGACCCCATAAGATGCAAAGAGCTCGACGAGGCTCTGCAGGGTGCTACCATTATTCTTGGTGACGGAGCTCAGCAGGAAATTCTTCTTGAGGAAGGACTCAAGAATATGGATGCTTTCATCTCTCTTACAGGTATGGACGAAGAAAATATCCTCATTTCTTACTATGCCGCTTCCCAGAATGTTCCGAAGGTTATCACAAAAGTTAACAGAAGTGAATTTGTTTCCGTTGCAGCAAGAATGGGACTTGATACCCTGGTATCACCAAGAAGAACAATCACCGATGTTATTGTCAGATACGCAAGAGCTTTGCAGAATACTGTAGGCAACAATGTTGAAAAGCTCTACAAAATTATGGATGGCAATGCAGAAGCTCTGATGTTCAATGTTAACTCAGACTTTGAATATATAGACATTCCATTAAAGGATATTTCTTTTAAGAAAAATCTGCTTATTGCAGGTATTCTCAGAAACAGAAAAGCCATTGTTCCCACAGGTAACGATGTTATTATGGCAGGCGACAAGGTTGTAGTTATCAGTACAGACCATATTCTTTATGACCTTGCTGACATAATTGCATAAACGAGGTACCAATATGAACAGACGAATGGTACTTTATACTCTGGGATATATCTCGGTAGCAAACGCAGCTTTACTCACCTTGCCAATGGTGGTCTCGCTTATTTACGGAGAGTTTGGCAGTGTATTGGCGTTTCTGATTGCCGCAGGTATTTCTATGGGTCTTGGAATTTTATGGAGATTCACAGCCCGTCCCGGAACAAAAGTTATTTACGCAAAAGAAGGATTTGCAATAGTTTCTTATGCCTGGCTCATTATGGCGGCAATAGGAGCTTTACCCTTTGTTATTGAGGGTGCAATCCCCTCTTATTTTGACGCTTTTTTTGAAACCGTAAGCGGATTCACCACCACCGGTGCTTCCATACTTTCTGGAGAAAGCCTTATGGCTATGAGCCACGGACTTCTCTTCTGGCGAAGCTTTACACACTGGATTGGCGGTATGGGTGTGCTTGTATTTGTAATGGCAATCATCCCCAATATTTCTGACCGTTCAATCCACATTATGCGAGCAGAAATGCCCGGCCCCGAGGTAGGCAAGCTCCTGCCAAAAGCAAGAGACACTGCAAAAATCCTATATCTTATCTATATTGTTCTTACAGCTGTGGAAATTATACTTCTGCTATGCGGCGGTATGTCTTTCTTTGACAGTGTGGTACATTCCTTTGGTACAGCAGGCACCGGCGGCTTTGGCATAAAGCCTGACAGCGTAGGCGGATATAACCCTTATTTACAGTGGGTAATTGCTGTGTTTATGCTCATCTTCGGCATAAACTTCAACCTTTTTTACCTTATCCTTATCCGCAAGTTCTCTCCTGTTTTCAAAAACACAGAGCTTTGGTGTTATCTTGGCATTGTAGGAATTTCTATATGCATTATTACAACCAATATTTTCACAATGTACAGCTCGGTTGAAGAAAGCCTGAGAATGTCTACTTTCCAGGTTGCTTCTATCATTTCTACAACAGGATATGCTACCACAGACTTCAATATGTGGCCTCAGCTTTCCAAATCCATACTGCTCATTCTGATGTTTACGGGCGCTTGCGGCGGCTCAACTGCAGGCGGACTTAAGATGTCGCGAGTTGTGCTTTTGGGTAAGTCCATTTTCAGAGAACTTAAGAAAATGCTTCATCCAAGATCCGTTAAGGTTGTTAAAGTTGATGGTAAGAGAGTAGACGAACAAGCACTGGCAACCACCACATCTTACTTTGCAGTTTATATGCTCTGTATTCTTGGAATTTTTGTTCTTTTAAGTATAGAGCCCTTCAGTATGGAAACAAACTTTTCTGCAACGGTTGCTTGCTTTAATAATATAGGTCCCGGTCTTGCAGGAGTAGGTCCTGCATCCAATTACAGCGCCTATTCCGATTTTTCAAAAACGCTATTGTCCCTTGCTATGCTTTTGGGAAGACTTGAGATTTATCCTCTTATCTTAGGTCTTAATCCTTTTGTATGGAAGAAAAAATAAAACATTTACATCAAAAAACCCGAGTCGCATTTAAAACGACTCGGGTCTTTCATTTATACTTGTAATTCATAATTACTTATATCCAGATATCTGCCGAATTTTTCGCCAACCTGATGAATTGTTCCGCAGAAAGTAAATCCCATTTTATCATGAAGTCTCTCGCTTACACGATTTTCGCTGGTAATAACCGAAACTACCGTATGGGTACGAGCATCCTCTTTTGCCATTCTGATAATCTCCTGCATAAGAGCTGTAGCAACACCTATGCCACGAAAAATTTTAGAAACATAAACAGAAAGTTCAACAGTGGATTTGTATGCTTCTTTCTCTCTGTAAGGCGAGAGTGATGCATAACCTGCAACCTCGCCGTCAATCTCGGCAACGATAAGAGGATGATTATCTACATTGTGAGCATAAAACCACTGTGTCCACTGCTCAAGAGTTTTTTCGTTCAAATCAAAAGTAGCAGTTGAGTTTATTACCTCGTAATTATATATATCGAGTAAAGACTTTATATCGTCTTTTTTTGCTGTGCGAATTATCATTTTAATACTCCTTTTAAAGAATAACACAGATAATATAGCACATTTAAAGCGTTGTGGCAATAGTCAAAACAGTTTAAATAACATAAAAGAAAATACAGATAAACTGACAAACACTTCCCATAAGACAGAAAACATGGAAAACCGAATGAACATATCTGCGTTTTTTGCCGATACCGTAAAGTACAGCACCAATGGTATAGGCAACACCACCCAAAAGAAGCCACATAAGTCCCGCAGGTGCGATTGCTTTAATAGTCACCTTTGCGGCAATTACAACACACCAGCCCATTCCGATATAGGTAATCATATTGAGCTTTGCAAACTTCTTGTGGTCAATAGCAGAGAAGGTTGCACCCATAGCTGCAAGTCCCCAGACAATACCGAACAGAATCCAGCACCAAGCAGGAGATACCCTGCGGATAGCAGTAAGCACAATGGGAGTATAGGTACCGCCTATAAGAAAATAAATTGTGCAGTGGTCAAGCACCTGCATTACCTTTTTGCCCATACCACTTACAAGTCCGTGATATACGCTGGACATTGTATAGAGTACAACAAGCGAAGCACCGTAAATTGCACTTCCCACCACCGACCAAGGATCTCGACTGAGGCTTGAGAAAATAACACACAGCACAAGTGCCACAACACCAAAAGCTCCGCCTATTATGTGAGTTACCATATTCATAATCTCTTCTTTTCTTGTATAAGAGGGCAAAAGTCTGTCTTTAAGTTTTGTTCTTGTCATAAAAATCTCCTTCCGATAAAAAACAAAGGCTAATTTTAAAGCCGCTGATTTGCATTCTGAATTTATGTTTCACATTATAAAAGCTGCTCTGACTTTTCTCAACCTACTCCTGCATTTTTCGGCTATACCGATACAAACACTAACAGTAGAGGTGCCGTATCTTCTCTCTACCCATAGTAGAATGCCCAGTAAATATCACAATTTCAGCCATTGATTTATCATAAAATATATGTTATTATTTATAAACAGTTTCTACGGTAGAGTCTGATTTCTACCATTATTAGAGCCTGAAATCACACTATGAATTATAAATAAGGAGCATCTTATGGAACAAATCAAATACACAATTTCCAAAAACATAACTGCTCTTCGTCTTGCAAAAGGCATTACCCAGATTGAACTTGCCGAAATGCTCAACTACTCTGACAAGGCAATCTCAAAATGGGAAAGAGGCGAATCCATTCCTGATATCACTGTGCTTTATCGAATCTCCGAAATCTTCGGTGTTACTCTTGACTACCTTGTGCATCCTCACAAAGAGGTTGACGATTCGGGAATAAAGCTTCACGATGCCACAAGAAAAAGAAATCATATTGTTATCACATGTATGAGTGTGCTCCTTGTGTGGCTTATCGCCACCATAGCCTTTGCACTTTTTGATATGATGCCAATGGAAACTCAGGCTCTCCACAGCCTTGCCTTTATGTATTCCATTCCGATTTCTGCTGTTGTGTGGCTTATTTTTAACTCTATCTGGTTCAACAGAAAAATCAACTATCTTATCATCTCCCTTATTATGTGGTCAATCCTCGGTAGCCTTTACCTTTCTTTCCTTGCGTTTATGCATAGCAACTTCTGGATTATCTTTACTTTGGGTGTACCGGGTCAGATTATTATTCTTCTTTGGTCGGGAATAAAATATCCGAAAATCACAAAAAAATTCAAAAGAACAAAAAAGACTGATAAAACAAAAAACTAAAACAAAAGCGGTACAACAGGATTTTCTGCTGTACCGCTTATATTCTTTATAGATTTTTTGTTTATTCTTCTGATTCTTCGGGTAATGCTCCGAAACCAAAAGACTCAAGAGGGGTTGTATTAGCCTCAACAGAAGATAATTTTCTGCAAATCTGACGGGTACGCACACCCACAAGTTTGTCAAGTTCAGCATTTGCCTGATCAAGTCTTTGCTGAGTTGCCATAAGCACATCGTTAAATTTTTCGAACTCTGTTTTAACCGAACCCAGAATCTTCCACACCTCTGCAGAGCGTTTCTGAACGGCGAGAGTCTTGAAGCCCATCTGCAAGGAGTTAAGCAGAGCAGCCATTGTACTGGGACCTGCAATATTCACCTTGTACTCCCTCTGGAGTATCTCCACCATACCTCTGTTTACAGCCTCCGCATAAAGTCCCTCTGTGGGCAGGAACATAACTGCAAATTCTGTGGTTGAAGGCGGATCGATGTACTTATCCCTGATATCCTTTGCTTCCTTTTTAAGTGTTGTAAGCAAAGTCTTGGCCGCCGCATCAACAGCCTCTTTCGAGCCTGATTCGTAAGCCTCCTGAAGAGCCATATAAGTATCGCCGGGGAACTTTGAGTCGATGGGCAGATAAATAAAGCCCTCATCATCGGCAGGAAGTTTAACGGCAAACTCAACTCTCTCGGTGCTTCTGTGCTTTGTTGCCACATTCTCTTCATACTGCTCGGGTGCAAGGATTTCTTTAAGAATAGATCCAAGCTGAATTTCGCCCAGAATACCGCGTGTCTTAACATTGGAAAGAACTTTCTTAAGATCCCCAACACCCACCGCAAGAGTACGCATTTCGCCAAGACCCTTGTAAACCTGCTCAAGCCTTTCGTTAACAAGAGCAAAAGACTGAGTCATCTTCTCTTCAAGGGTTTTCTGAAGTTTTTCGTCAACAGTCTGACGCATTTCGTCAAGTTTGCGGTTGTTGTCCTCCTGCATATAAGCAAGGCGTTTCTCGACGGTTGTACGGATAATATCAAGTTTCTGCTCATTTTCAAGAGAAAAAGTCTTGAATCTTTCTTCAAAACTTATCATCTTCTCGTTCTGACTTGCTGCCGCATTTTGCTGATTAAGAGCTAGCATATCACCAAGATTCTTAACCGATTGCTGAACATTCAGAGAAATCTCCTGCCTCAATGCCTGAGCCTCTTTAGCAGAATTTTCTGCAATTTTCACGGCAATCTCCTGTCCGTTATCTTTCTTTGAAAATACCTTCGCGGCAATTACCAAAAGCAAAACAACTGCTATACCGACAGCGCCGAGCAAAATATATAAAACTACATCTGAGGGCATATTCCTGCCTCCTTTCTATTCTGTATTTATCATATCATTTTCTGCATTTCAAAGTCAACTAAATTTCGTCGTCTGAGCCCTCACTGTCCCGAATAAAGTACACGCCCTGCAAAAATTGCAGGGCGTAATGCATTTATGTCCCAAAATATGTTGCAATATGCTTTTCGCAAATTTCAGGCGAATACTGAAACTCGTCTATATGACGAGCATTCGTAAAGTATCGGGGTTTTTGTGGGCTGTATTTATAGTCAAAGGTCTCTACGATGATAAGCTTAACCTTCATTTTTGAGGGAATTATGCTCTTTATATAAACACTTGCCTGCTGACCAACTTTTATTCCTTCTTTGCTCTCTGCAAGGCCTGCAAGGTTTGGTGCAAGTTCTACAAACGCTCCGTAATTTTCTATTGACCTGATAACGCCTGCTACTGTTTCACCTGCCGTAAAAAGCTCCGCATTCTCCTGCCATGTTCCAAGAAGTTCTTTATGACTTAAGGTTATTCTTCCGTTTTCCATGGATTTGATTACAGCTTTAATATCCATACCCACAGCAAAACGCTCTGCAGGATGCTCTATCCTCGACACCGAAATTGCATCAATGGGCAGCAGTGCAACAATTCCGCAACCGATATCGGCAAAGGCCCCAAAGGTTTCAAGGTGGGTTATTTTTGCATCCACCACATCTCCCACAGAAAGCTTTTCCACAAAGGTCTGCAAACACCTTTTCTGTGCTTCTTCTCTGGAAAGCAGAGCTACGGTTGCACCGCTTTCGTCTCTGTCAAAGCCTGTTATAACAAAACTTACAGGTCTTCCCACGCGGGAAATCACCGCAATATCTCTTACTTTGCCCTCTTTAATACCGATTGCACCCTCGCTTCTGGGAATAACTCCCTTTATGCACCCCAAGTCTACCGTAAGATTATGGGCAGAATCACACACAGTTGCCCTTGCCTCTAAGATTTTACGGTCACGATATGCCTCGCAAAGTGAGGATATACTCTCCATATATGTAGTATTTTCCTCTTTTTCCATAAGACATCCTTCAGGTAAAAAGTCCGTCATATTATAAGCCTCCGAAATATTTTCTTTCAAAACATTTCTATGATTAAAAGCATCATATTATTCCCCGTACCCTATCACATTTTGTACTCAAAATTCACAATTATTTTACTTGAAAAGTTCACAACAATATAGTATTATATAAGTATCTATTTTAAACGGAAGGTATAAAGGTATGAAATCACAAAAAGTTTTGGCTTTTTGTCTGTGTATTCTTATACTTTGCAGTTTAATTTTAGCTGCATGCGGAAAAGACAAAAACACACAAACCACAACTGCTGATGAGGTGAAAATCACCACAGAGACAGCTGCAAATGATTCTTACGAGAACATTACCGAATCTTCTGAGAAGGTAATAACCACTGCTCCCGCTACCATAACTATCTCCACAGAAGTTTCCACCACTGTACCTGAAAAGACAACTGCAGCTCCAAAAGATGAAAAGCCTCAGCAAAACAACAATTCATCTGCAGGTCCTGTTGAAAGCAAACCCATGACCTGCACAATTACGGTAGATGAAAAGGACTACACAGTTGAAAAAGACAGCATCGTAACCTACACCTACTACTTAAAAACCCCCAAGATGATCGAGAATGTACAGGCGTCTGTCATCTACACACCCAACTGCTTACAGCTTATTGAGGAAGATATCGAAAAAAATCTTCCCATTGTACACAATGGTGCAATCATCAACATTGGCAATCCGGGCGTTGTAAATTACAATTCAATTAATCTTTCGGGTTTTGATTTCAGAGAAGAGGGTGTACTCGTCACTCTTAAGTTCAAGGTTATCTTCGGCGGCACAGGTGCAATTGCAAACTCAATTGCATTCATGGACGAAAAAGGTGCCGAAGTTGCTTATGTGGACAACTACAAAATGTCAAAAGACATTAAAGTAAGAGAAGAAATTAAAATCAAATAAGTCGGAGGAATAAAATGAAATCCAAAAAAGTTTTAAGTCTGCTCCTTGCAGGCACAATAATTCTCGGTTCTTCCCTTCTTCTTTCCGGTTGCGGCAAAAAAGATGATACAGACACTACAACAACCGAGACAACAACTCTCAACGAAACCAAAACCACAACAACTGCTGATGCAGTTGAGCCTACAACAAAAGACAAGGAGAATCCTTCTGATATGAAACCCTACACACCTGCAGTTAACCCTGAGGTAAAAAAAGACACTGTAAATTCCATCGGTTATCAGCTTGAAAGTCCTGAAAAGGGTGACCAGATTGCTGTTATCAAAACAAGTATGGGCGATATCACTCTTCGACTTTTCCCGGAAAACGCTCCCAGAACAGTTGAAAATTTTGTAACTCTCGCAAAAGAGGGCAAGTACGACGGCACACTCTTCCACAGAGTTATCAATGACTTTATGATTCAGACAGGCGACTTCGAAAATGGTGACGGCACAGGCGGTTACAGCATCTACGGCGAAAAATTCGAAGATGAGTTCTGCGACACTCTGTATAATATCCGTGGTTCCGTCTCTATGGCAAACGCAGGTAAGAACACAAACGGCAGCCAGTTCTTCATTAATCAGGGCAAAGCAGATACATTCAGCCGTTCTACCTACGATTATCAGGACGGCATCGACTTCACAGAGATTTACAACGAGCTTCTTGCATACTACCCCGAGTATGTTGCATACTACGGTGACGACTTCAAGGCACAGTATCCTACTGCAGACGATTTCGTAGCCAATTACCTTTCTCAGCAGTTCTCTCCTTTAAAGAGTGCTGTTCCTGAAGAGGTTTGGAAGCTTTACGAAGAAAACGGCGGTAACATTCACCTTGACGGTGCGCTCAGAATTTCAGGCGGTCACACAGTATTTGCTCAGGTTATCGAGGGAATGGATGTGGTAGATGCTATTGCAGCTGTGGAGGTTGACGCTGACACAAACAAACCCAAGACCGATGTTAAAATCGTAACAGTAGAAATCAAAACCTACTGATATAATAAGGAAATTACAAAATACTGATTCAGTACTTTGTTAAAATATTCAGTTCACTTTAAATTCAGAAAGGAAAAATCACAATGAACGCAAAAAAAATTATCAGCATGACTCTTGCAATCCTCCTCGTATTCGGCGCACTCTTTGCCATGACAGGCTGCAAGAAAACTTCCGAGAAGTATCATCCCGAGGCACAGGCAGTTACAGACCTTAAAGACTACGAGGTTGGCTACCAGCTTGAGATGCCCAAAGATGGTGAGCAGATTGCTATTGTCCACACAACTATGGGTGACATTACTCTCCGTCTCTTCCCCGAAGCAGCTCCCAAGGCTGTTGAGAACTTCATCGCTCTCTCCGAGGCAGGTACATACAACGGTACTCTCTTCCACAGAGTTATCAACGACTTTATGATTCAGACCGGTGACTACGAGAAGGGTGACGGCACAGGCGGTAAGAGCACATGGGACGAGGCTTTTGAGGACGAGTTCACAAACAAGCTCTTTAACATCCGCGGTTCTGTTTCTATGGCAAACTCAGGTGTAAACACAAACGGCAGCCAGTTCTTCATCAACACAGCAAGCCCCGATTCCTTCGATGCTGACTCTCTCGACTTTGACACACTTTATGGTCAGATGGTTGACTCCTACGAGATGATGAAGGAAGCTTACGGCTACAAGTTCTACGATATGTTCAAGAATGCTGACGATTATATGAGAGCTTCTCAGGAGGAAGGCGGCGCAGGCGGTATCTACCCCATCAGCTACGAGATTCCCGAGGAAGTTATGGAGCTCTACAAGAAGAACGGCGGTAACATCCACCTTGACGGCGCATTCAGAGAGACCGGCGGTCACACAGTATTTGCTCAGGTTATCGATGGCTGGGATGTTGTAGATAAGATTCAGAAGGCTGCTGTTGACTCACAGACAAGCAAACCCACAACCGACATCAAGATTACATCCATCGAAATCACAACTTATAAAGCAAAGTAATTTACACACAACTTTTAAAGAGGTGTGATAATATGAGCGATAAACCAATCATCGCTATAATGTACGACTTTGATAAAACTTTGAGCACTCGCGATATGCAGGACTTTGCACTCATTCCCAGCCTCGGAATGAAAACAAGCGATTTCTGGCAGGCTGCAAATGACTTTGGCAGAGAACAAAAGATGGACGGTATACTGGCTTATATGTACACCGCTATCCGCGAAGCCCGAAGACACAACAAACCTTTAAGGCGGGAAAATCTCTTGGCACACGGCAAATCTGTTGAGTTTTTCCCCGGTGTAGAAGGTTGGTTTGAAAGAATCGACAAATACGCAGAATCACAAGGTGCTAAGGTTGAGCATTATATAATTTCTTCAGGAATGAAAGAAATCATTGAAGGAACTCCTATAAAAGACAAATTCAAAGAAATTTTCGCTTGCGAATACTACTTTGATGAAAACGGCGACGCTGTCTGGCCTAAAACTGCGGTTAACTACACAAACAAAACCCAGTTTGTTTACCGAATAAACAAGGGTGTGCTTGATGTATCAAACGATACAGACCTTAACCGCTCAATGCCCGACGATTCAAAGCGAGTGCCTTTTACCAATATGATTTACATTGGTGATGGACTTTCGGATGTTCCATGTATGAAGATGATGCAAGCCTATGGCGGCACATCAATTGCGGTTTATCCCGAGGGTCAGAGAAACAAGGTTGAGGAACTTCTCCTTAAAGACCGAGTAAACTTTATCTTCCCTGCCGACTACAGAGAAGAAAGTGAACTTTCAATGGCTATGGAGAACATTATAAGAAAAATCGCAATATGCGACACTTTAACCGAAATCTCCGAAGCTCAGCTCAAAAGCATCAATAACTAAACACAAAAGGCATAGTTCATATCGAACTATGCCTTTCTTTTATATATTGAGCTCATATTTGATCAGTAAGTATTAAACATTGTATATAAGGAAGAAAAATATCAAGCACTCCCACAAATCAAATTTACATTTCAGAGAAAGTCCCGCCTTCCGCTTCCCTTTCTCCTGTTTCTTTCCTGTTCATCATTATCTATTACATAATAAAGCACCGCCTACCACAAAGGTAAGCGGTGTTTTTTTAGTTATATAAGAAACTTAATCGCGAAAGGATTACATTGCTTCCCACATATTTGTCTGCTGGTTGTATGCCTTATCGTATTCGATTGTAAGGTCACCTGTCTGCTGACCGTTACCACCGTTATTGAATACTACCATATTGTAAGAGGAGCCAACCTCACATCTGTAAATGCCGTTACCAACAGACTCCATCTGGAGACCGGGCCACTCTGCTGCAGGGCCGCCGCCTGATGTCCAGACATGGCAATATACATTGCCCCAACCGAGAGCATCCTTGAAGTAAATGTAGGTGCCGTCTGTCACAGGAGGATTGGGATCGTCAGGACCGGGACCGGGTGTGGGATTGTTGGGAAGAAGAGAAGGATCGAGAGGGAACTTTGTAACGTCTACGATATCAGCAAGTGTGCCTGCCCAATCGTTCTTTGCCATATCATAAATAGCAAAGTTCTCGGGAATTACAAGGTCGTCTGTCTGTGCGCCGCCGTTATCGTTGAAGATGATTCTGTTTGCGGACTTGTCAACCATTGCAAAGTAGTAGCCGCCGCCAACAGACTGCATCTGTGTGCCGGGCCATGCATCGTAAGCGTCACCGCCATCGGTCCATGTGTGTGTATAAGGGTTAGAATAGCTTGAATTGATGAGTACGATTACCATTGTATCAAGCTGTGTAAGGTCAACTGTGCCGTCAGGCTGAATGGGAGTTTCCTCAGAAGAAGGCTGTGTAGGAATCACAGGATCATCTGCAGGCTTTGTTGTGGGCTTTGTTGTGGGATTAACAGGTGTATCCTCGCTGCCCTTGTAGAGAACATTCTCGCCGATAGCGAAGCCTGTCTCGATATCTGCAACCCATTTCTGAATAGCTGTTGCATCCTTAACATTTACTGTCTCGCTGCCGTCAACATTAGCTGCAAACTTAGCCTTATCACCAAAGCTCTCAAGACTTGCAACAAACTTCTGAACAGCAGTTGCATCCTTAACATTTACCTTACCGGAAAGGTCTGCGTCACCGAGAACTACATACTCTGCAGGACCAACAGGAGTATTGGAGCTGCTTGTGGGAGCTGTTGTGGGCTTTGTTGTCTCAGTTGTGGGAGTAGTGGGAATGGGCTTAGTTGTGGATGTTGTGGGAACCTCTGCATTTGCTGCAAGTTCAACAAGGATTGTGCCGTGTGCACCGGAGTTGAATGTTACCTTGCCGTTCTGAACAGTTGCTGTCTTGCCGTCGTAAGCATTCTTAACTGTTGCGCCGTTTGCAAATGTGTTGCCGAGTGTGATTGTGATGTTTGTGTTGTTGTTTGCACCAACTACGCAAGCTACGTTATCTGTAACGCCGCCCTTGTTGTATGTACGGGCAAATGCTACACCGTTTGTAGCGCTGAGGTTTGTATGTGCACCTGCACCAACTGCAACGTGGTTGTTACGGAATGTACCAACCTTCTGCCAGTGAGCAAGAACCTTGGAAGCCTCGCTGGAGGAATTGGAGATTTCAGACCAGTTCATAAAGCCTCTGGGTCTGTGGTCAGGAATAGAACACTCTACTGTGCCTCTGTTGGATTCGTCACCGTAGAAGATCTGAACACCACCGGGGAGAAGCAGGAATGCAGAACCCTGATAGTAGATATCGTTACGGCAAAGACCTGTATCGTGAGAAGAAATGTATGTGAGTACGTTGAAGTTATCGTTTGTGTTGATCTTACCTGCGTAACTTGCATAAGTTTCGTTGAGGTTGCCAACCTTCTTCATACCGTCACAGCCTGAACCTGTACTGGAGCCTGTGAAGGAGAAGTTGATCATAGAATCGAAGCCGTTCTGGTAATAATGGTTATTGTCAACGCCCTGACCGTAGTTTTCACCGGTCATCCAGAATTCTTCGTCCCAATTTGCACCGGGAGCATTGGGGTTAGCCTTTCTCCAGTTCTCAAGTGCCTTTGTACAAGCTGTGGAGAGTGCCTTCCAGGACTCAGGCTCAACATGCTTTGCTGTATCGCAACGGAAGCCGTCGATACCGTACTGCTCAACCCACTGAGTATACCATGCAACAAGGTGGTTACGAACTGTTCTGCTGCCGAGATTGTACTTCTGGAATGTAGCGTTAAGCTCGTTCATCTTCTGGCTGTATGTACCCTCTTTTGTCCACTTTGTCTTGAGGTATGTGGGAACATCGGAGAATGTCTTTGTAGACTCTGTCTTAAAGTCGGGGAGGTAAACCTGAGAGTTTGTGTAGTCATTTGTACCGTCAGCCTTGTAACCTGCAAGACCTGCACGAATCCAATCTGCACCCCACCATCTGAGCCAAGCTGCAGTATCGGAGTTATAGTCGATTACACTGTGGTAGTTGTCCTGGCTGATCTTGGAGAAGTTGAAGTACTTATCCTGCCAACCGTTCTTAAGAGTACCGAAGTTGTACTCGTTCATATCGTAGATTGTGTTGTAACCGGGGTGGTTGAGAACTACATCAAGAACAATACGGATGCCCTTGCTGTGAGCTGTGTCGATCATCTCTTTGAACTCTGCTTCTGTACCGAAGTTCTTATCAAGCTCAGAGAAGTCAGCACCATAGTAGCCGTGGTATGCATAATGAGCAAAGCTCTGCTTACCGTCACCACCTACTGTGTAGCCGTGAATCTGCTCAAACCAACCTGCAACCCAGATTGCGTTTACACCAAGATCGGTAAAATAGCCTTCGTTGAGTTTCTTTGTGATACCCTTGAAGTCACCGCCCTGGAATGTTGCAACATTACCGTTGAATGTGGAACTACCGTTTCTGATAGTACCATAGTCAACCTTGGTGCCATTCTGGTTAAGTCCGCGGTTGTAACTGTTGTCGTTAGTTGTGTTGCCGTTGTTGAAACGGTCTGTGAGAAGGAAATAAACTGTTGCGTTATCCCAGCTGAAGTCGTTTGCTGCTTTGGGATATACAACGGATGTTTCAGCTACCTGAGTTTCGGCAGCCTGAGTAGTGAAACCGATTGCAAACACAGACACTAAAGTCATGATTGCAAGGATAACACTGAGGAGTCCTTTTGCTCTTTTCATAATAACATTCCTTTCGATTAAGTTATGTAAAGCCGATCCCTTACAAATAACATTATATCAAACTCAACCAATGAATAACAAGGTGCAAATTTTACAAGTATATGTCAAATATTTATCTATTTTTTGTCAGCACATAAAAACAAGTACATTTTTGAGGTTAATTTTGCCTTCCTAAAATATAATGTAATCAAAACACCAGTAAAATCACGCCTACTTTATAATAGCAAATTACATAAAAATCTGCTTAAAATTTGTATGTTTTAATTTGATAAAATCAATTGACAAATTGACACATTGAATTTATAATTCTATACTGTATAAATTTACAAATTTATATAAAATACATTAATTATTCTTTCGGGGGTGTTGTTTTTTGGAACAGAAATCAATTGTTTCACTTAGGAATATTAACGTAAAATTTGACGGTGAAGTTATACTCAATAATATAGATTTAGATATACGAAACCACGAATTCATAACACTTTTAGGTCCTTCCGGCTGTGGAAAGACCACTACGCTCAGAATCATCGGCGGCTTTCTGGAGCCTGATGAGGGTGATGTTTTCTATGACGGAGACCGCATTAACGGTACTCCTCCCAACAAAAGAAATGTCAATACCGTTTTTCAGAAGTATGCACTCTTCCCTCATCTGAATGTTTTCGACAATGTTGCTTTTGGTCTCAAGCTCAAAAAGCTTCCCAAAGACGAAATTAAGCAGAAGGTTAACAAGATGCTCTCTATCGTTGACCTTAAGGGCTACGAGCGTCGCTCTGTAAGTAAACTTTCGGGCGGTCAGCAGCAGCGAGTTGCAATTGCCCGTGCACTTGTGTGCGACCCAGATGTGCTTCTTCTTGACGAGCCTTTAGGTGCTTTGGACCTCAAACTGCGTAAAGATATGCAGATTGAGCTCAAGAGAATTCAGAAGATGACAAAGAAAACCTTCGTTTATGTAACACACGACCAGGAAGAAGCTCTTACAATGAGTGACCGCGTTGTAGTTATGAATAACGGTAAGATTGAGCAGATCGGTACTCCTATCGATATTTACAACGAACCTGCAAACGCATTCGTTGCAGCCTTTATCGGTGAGGCTAACATTCTTGACGGCGTTATGCTCAAGGACTACAAGGTGCGTATCCTCGGCTCTGAATTTCCTTGCGTTGACAAGGGCTTCGGTGAGAACACTCCCGTTGACATTGTTATCCGTCCCGAAGATATCGAGATTACTACTCCCGCAGAAGGCACTATTGAGGGCGATGTAACAGGTGTTGTATTCAAGGGTGTTCACTACGAAATGGAAGTACGCTCCAAGAATTGCATAATTCTTATTCACTCCACTGTTTCAAGCCCTGTGGGCAGTCACATCGGTATGAAGGTTGACCCCAACAATATCCATATTATGAATAAACTCTTCCCCACTCCCTACAACGAGTTTGAGGCAGAGGTTACATACTGTGACGAAAGCGAAAACACAGTTACTATCGATATAGAAGGCAACGAGGTTGACCTTCCCGGCTATACCTTCGAAAAAGGTACAAAACTTAAAATCACACTTCCTCCCGAGGGACTCTATGTTGACGGTGACGGTGTAGGTCAGCTCTCTGAGGTTTACATCGAATCGGTTATCTGGAAGGGTATGCACAATCAGATTATCCTTGAATCCGACGAGAGAAAATGGATTATGCACAGCGAACAGGACGAGCAGGTGGCTACTTATGTTCCCATTTGCTTTGACTTCTCTGAGGCTTCTGTTGAAGTAATTTCGGGGGAGGGTGAAAATGAAGACTAAAAAACTGATTATCCCCTATCTTCTGTGGATGTTTCTGTTTACCCTTGTACCTCTTGCACTGATTATCAGCAATGCCTTCAGAAATGCTGACGGAAACTTCACACTTGAATTTTTCAGAAAAGCTCTGGAATACAGAAGCCAGTTCTTCTATTCCTTATGGGTGGCATTTCTTTCCACATCTATTTGTCTTGTACTTGCTTACCCTCTGAGCTACTTTATTTCCCGAAGCTCAGCTCGTGCTCAAAGAACCTACACAATGCTTATAATGGTGCCTATGTGGATGAACTTTCTTCTTCGTATTCGTGCATGGGTACTCCTTCTGCAAAAAGGCGGCCCTGTTGACTCACTGCTCAACATTTTCGGCATTGATGCTCAGCTTATGGGTAACACCACAGCAGTTGTGCTTGGTATGGTTTACGAATTCCTGCCCTTTATGATTCTTCCTCTGTGCACTGTTATGGGCAAGATCGACAAGAGTCTTATTGAGGCGGCACAGGATCTGGGATGCAGCAAACTGAATGTTATCAGAAAAGTTGTATTCCCTCTTTCAATTCCCGGTATTATATCCGGTATCACAATGGTATTCGTACCCTCTGCAAGTACATTCCTTGTTTCTCAGTATTTAGGCGGTCCCGAAAACAGAATGATCGGCGATATTATCGAAATGCTCTACAAGAGTGACAGACACACAGCTTCTGCAATTGCACTTTGCCTGATGATTGTTATTCTTGCATTTATGGTAATTATGAACCGCTTTGGCGATGAGGAGGCGGTTGGAATATGAAAAAACTTTTTTCAGGCAAAAAGTTCTACATCGGACTTATTTTTCTCTTCCTCTATGCACCTATCCTTGTACTTATCGCTTACTCATTCAACGCAAGTAAGTCTTCTGTCTGGAGCGGATTTACATTCGATTGGTATGTTAAACTCTTTCAGGACAGAGCTTTGATGACAGCACTCAGCAACACCCTGATGGTTGCAATTCTTGCCGCAATATTCTCCACAATTCTCGGCACAATTGCTTCTCTCGGTATGTACAACTTAAAGGGCAGAAAAAGAAAGTTTCTGCAGACTGTTTCCAATATTCCAATCATAAACCCCGAGATTGTTACAGGTATCTCTCTGATGCTTCTGTTTGTATTCCTCGGTCAGATTATGAACTTTGAAAACGGCTTTGTAACCCTTCTTCTCTCCCACATAGGTTTCTGTACACCTTATGTTATCCTGTCTGTTACTCCTAAAATCAGACAAATGGATAAACACCTTTTCGAAGCCGCTCAGGACTTGGGTTGCACTCAGTTTCAGGCTTTCTTTCAGGTAGTTATCCACGAACTCCTTCCCGGTATTATCTCGGGATTTTTAATCAGCTTTACCTATTCACTTGATGACTTTATTATTTCTTTCTTCACAAGCGGTAAATTCCAGACACTTCCCATTGCAATTTACTCTATGCTCAAGAAGAAAGTACCTCCCAAGATTAACGCTCTCTCCGCAATTCTCTTTGTTGTAATTTTCTCTGCCCTCATTATTTCAAACATTGCAGGTGCAAGAAAAGAAAAGAAGGGCATCGAATCAAAAGGTTCAGGCAAAAAGCTCATCTGTATTGTTCTTGCAATGCTCATTCTTCTGAGCGGTACAGTTATCTTTACAAGATGTTCAAACAAAGTAGAGCTCAATGTATTCAACTGGGGCGAAAACATCTCCATCGGTGAAGACGACTCTATGGATGTTATTGCAGAGTTTGAGCGTCAGTACAACTGCAAGGTAAACTACAACAACTACGAGTCCAACGAAGAGATGTACACAAAAATTCAGAACGAAAGCTATGATGTAATCATCCCCTCTGACTATATGATCGGCAAACTTATTGCCGAGGATATGCTCAGACCTCTGAATTTTGACAATATTCCCAACTACGAATACATCGGTGAAGAATACAAGAATTGTCCCTATGACCCCGACAACACCTACTCTGTTCCTTACACATGGGGTGTTGTGGCACTTTGCTACAACGAGGATATGGTGGAAGGCGAGGTTAAAGGCTTTGACTCCCTTTGGGATAAAAACCTTGACGGCGAAATCCTTATGTTCAACAACAGCCGCGATGCTCTGGCAATCGCAATGCAGAGATTGGGACTTGATGCTTCCAATCCCTCAAAAGAAGATATAGACAAGGCAGCAGCATTACTCAGCGAACAGCAGCCTCTTGTTCAGCAGTATGTTATGGATCAGGTTTATGACCTTATGGAAGGCGATCAGTCCGCTATTGCTCCCTACTATGCAGGTGACATCTACTTTATGATGGACAACAACGAGTCACTTAACTACTGTCTGCCCGAGGAAGGCACAAACTTCTTCATTGATGCAATGTGTGTTCCCAAGAATGCAAAGAATCCCGACCTTGCCGAAGCATTCATCAACTTTATGCTTGAGCCCGAGGTTGGTAAGGCCAACAGCGAATACATCGGCTATGCTTCTCCCAATCTGGAGGTGCAGAAGATTCTCGACGAGGATATTATAAACAACGAGCTTATCTATCCCGACGCAGAATACCTCAAGAAATGCTATATGTATTCAAACACTCCTGCCGACATCTACGACTATATGCAAGAAAAATTCATTGCAGCATCTACAAATTAACACTCAATTTACAAAAGCCCGATTGAAATATATCGGGCTTTCGTTTATAATAAAGGTAGATAAGATACTCTTTAAAGGAGTGGATACTATGAAGAAAAGCACAAAAACCGCACTTATCGCCACAGGTATAGCTGCTGCAAGTGCAACTGTACTTGTAACCCTGCATCAGCTGACTGCCCGAGGCTTTATGAAGTTTGCCCTTGACCGCAAGGCTCCTAAAATCCTCGAAAAAAATCAAACCGTATTTATGGGTTCCAAGGATATTTTAAATTACATCGATAAACTCAACGAAGGCGCAGAAGCTCTTAAATCCAAGCACCCCGAAACAGTAGAGCTTTTATCATACGATGGAATAAACCTGGTGGGACATTGGTATCCCTGCAAGGATGCAAAGAGAGTTATTATTGCCGTTCATGGTTGGCGTGCAAACTGGGCAAGGGACTTCGGTGTTATTGCTGATTTTCTTCACAACAGCGGCTCAAGTGTGCTCTTCATCGAGCAAAGAGCACAGGGTGAAAGCGGCGGAGATTATATGGGATTCGGACTTCTGGAGCGGTACGATTGCTACGAATGGGCAAAGTGGGCTGACCTTAAAACAGAGGGTAAACTCCCCATCTATCTTATGGGGGTTTCTATGGGTGCCACAACAGTACTTATGACCACAGGGTTCAAACTCCCCAAATCCGTAAAGGGTGTAATTGCTGATTGCGGCTTCACATCTCCCCACGCAATCTGGAAGCATGTTGCCGAAAACAACCTTAAAATCCCCTTTGGTCTTTACAGCGCTATTTCCAATGAAATATTCAAGAAGAAAATCCGTATCGGTGCAAACGAATACACTTGTGCAAAAGCTCTCGAAAACTGTAATATTCCTATACTCTTTGTGCATGGCACAGACGATTCCTTTGTACCCATTACTATGACTTTCGAAAACTATAAGGCTTGTAAATCAGAAAAGCGGATGTTCATCGTTCCCGAGGCTGAGCATGGTATGAGTTACATCGTTGACCCAAAAGGCTACGAAGAAAAACTCCTTGAATTTTTTAAAGATTTCGACTGACAGAAAACAAATAAATATCCCCCCGTAAAACGGGGGGTATTTCATTTTCGGGCATAGCCCTAATATTACTGGCTGCGCACAAGTGCGCTTTTTATTGGCCTGCCAGCCATGCAACTATTACTTACTACCCATAAATGGGTCCCGTGGG
>JAZRMA010000009.1:0-41634 GCA_045647135.1 Ruminococcus sp.
AGCATAGTGATATGTTCAGCTTGGCAATACTAATAGGTCGAGGGCTTGACCACAACGATAAATCTCAGGATTTGTCAGTCTTAGGTCTTTAATTAAAAATTATTCTTTCTCTTATCTCTTACTTCTTTATTCAGTTTTCAGGGTGCAAACCCTTTTACATAGACTCAGAGTTTTAGCTCTGAGTCTTTTTTCTTTTTCTTGCAAATATTATGTGTATAGTTATAATTAAATTGAGGTGATTTGATGTTTACCCTTAGAGAATATAAAGAAACTGACGCGGATATTATCCTTTCGTGGATAACAGATGAGAAGAGTTTTCGGCAATGGAGCGCAGATAAATACAAGGAATATCCTGCAAAGGCAGAAGATGTGAACGGTTTTTATGAAGAAATTAAGCCGAATGGTGCGATTCCCTTTATGTTTTGTGATGACGGAAAGCCTATCGGTCATTTGATTATGAGACCTTTGGTTGATGAGGATATCAAAACTATCAGATTTGGGTTTATCATCGTTGATAGCAGTATTCGTGGCAAAGGCTACGGCAAGGCTATGCTTATGGAAGCTCTTTCCTTAGCTTTTTCAACACTTGCGGCTGAGCGTGTAACACTCGGCGTCTTTGAAAATAATCCCAAAGCACTCAAATGCTACGAATCTGTCGGCTTCAGACAATGGGGTGAAACCACTTGCCTTATAAATGGAGAATACTGGAAATGTCTTGAAATGGAGAATATAAGAACATAAAAAATATTTCAAAATATTTGTAACGATTTCGAGGTTCACCAATCTTATATATGAAAGGCGGTGAGTATGTGAGCAGTTTCGACAATATTTACAGAGAAAATCAGGATTTTATTTTTCGTTTTCTTTTAAAGCTTTGTTCTGATGCTGATTTGGCGGAGGAACTTTGTCAGGAGACTTTTTACAGGGCTTATATTAATTTTGCTTCTCTTAAGAACGAGCAGAGTGCTTCTGCTTGGCTGTGCACAATAGCGAAGAATTCATATTTTGCCTGGTTCAACGAGCAGAAAAAGAAGATGGAGATTCCTGAGTCTTTAGAGGATACATCCGCTGATATTTCGGAAATGTTTGTACAAAAGGATCTTGCCGACAGAGCCTTTTCTTGTTTGCACTCCTTAGAGGAGCCGTACAAAGAGGTTTTTATGCTTTATGTTTTCGGCGGACTTTCTTTGAAGGCTATCAGTTCTCTTTTTTCAAAGAGCGAGAGCTGGGCAAGAGTCACATACTACCGTGCAAAACAAAAAATAATGGAAGGATTGGCGACAGATGAACTGTAATATTATTAAAGATTTAATACCTCTTTATGTGGATGACTGTTGCTGTGAGGAAAGTGCACAGCTTGTGTCATCTCATATTGAGGAGTGTGAGGAGTGTCGTAAGGAATACGAGTTTATGACAAGGACAATGGCTTCTGACAGCACACCTGCTCCTCAGAAAGACGGATTTAAAAAGATTAGTCTGTGGAGGGCATCGGTGATGCAGTCTGTCTTACTCTTTTTGTCCTTTGCTGTGATAATTGCGGGTGTTATTCTTGAGGGAAATACTCCATATGGTAAGACAAACGGACTTTGGGCGATGGCACTTATTGTGCCAGCAACGGGTTTTATGCTCTCTATGGCAAATTGGAACTTTGTTCGCTTATATAAGAGTCGAAAAACTTTCTCCAACGGTTCTCTTATAGTGTCTGCGGGTTTTATTCTGCTTTGTTATACATGGGCATTTCTTCATTATCAGCAAGGCATTGATTTTGGTTCGCCTTTAGTTTTTGTCGGAATTGGTCTGAGTCTTATTTTCTGTGTACTTTCAAAGGTACTTTCTTCCCGCTATGCGATTCTGCTGGGTAGGGAGTGAGGAAATGATTAAGAAACTTTTGTGCCTTTTACTTTCTGCTATGATGCTGTTCTCGTTGTCGGGTTGTACTAATCTGATTGATACTGTAGTTGGAAGTGCGGTGTTTTTTTACCTTTGTGCGACGGATAATGATGACAGGGCAGATAAGGACGAGATTTTTGCCTTTGTTTCAGAAAACGAAGAAGCTTTGCGGGAAGCCGTTGAAAGCAAAGATTACTCCGACTTTGAAAACAAAGGGATTGTTCAAGATATAAATCCCGATGAAGAATGTATTGAGTTTTCTTGCGGTGGCGCAGGTATGGGGCCGAGTACTGCATATACGGGGTTTTACTATACACCAAATAATGATATGTCAGCTGTATGGTGTGCTCCGCCCTCTGAAGACTTCTTGAAAAAATCGGGAAATGGATACGCATGGGAGGAGTCAGGGACCGACAACAGATATTACACAGAAAAGATTTGCGAAAATTTCTATTACTACGAATCAGAGTTTTAGCGCTTCTGATAATATAAATCGGTATATAAAAAACCTCCGAGGAGTTTATGCTTCTCGGAGATTTTTATGCGTTGTTTATTGACTTCTATCTATTCTCAATAAAACACTCTTGCATAATATGATTTGGTGTGTTATATTGTAGTTGACTAAATTTTAGGAGGAAATAATATGAAAAAATTATTGGCACTTATACTTGTTGCTGTTATGTGCATGTCTGTTCTGGCAGCTTGCGGCGGCGATGATAAAAAGGAAGAAACAGGCAACAAAGGTGTTGCTTCAACCACTGAACCTGCGAGCGAGATGGTTACTGATGTTTTTACAATAGATAATAATGTTACTGATGTGTCTCCCGAAGGTGAAAATGTGATTATCGATAACGATATTTGTGTTGTTGAGATTACAAGTATGGGCAAAGAAGAGTTTATGGGCTCATATTTAGAACTTGCCATTGCTAATAAAACAGAGGATACTGAAATTTCGGTTTCAGCTGATTATGTTGCTGTTAACGGTGTGCAAAGAGACGCAATGCTTTACACAGATGTAGTTGCGGGAAAGTCTGCGGTTGAGAAGGTTTATTTCTATGACGATCTTGATGACGTTATTGGAGAATATACAGATGTAGAGATTGCCGTTACTGTGAGCAAAGCAGAGGATTATTTGGCTGATCCGTTGGCATCAACTGTTTACAATTACTATCCTCTCGGCATGGAGAACGCTGTTAAGTTTGAGAGAGCAGCAGAGCCTACTGATATGGTGCTTGTTGATAACGATGAGGTTACTGTTATTGTCACAGGTTTCGAGGATGACGAGATTTGGGGAAAAACAGTTAATATGTATATTGTAAACAAGGGCAACAAGAATCTTATGGTTACAGCAGATGATGCATCCGTAAACTCCATTATGGCAGAGGCAATGTTAGCTACTACTGTAAATGGTGGCAAGGTTGCTATTGACAATATGTACTGGTTAGACCTTGAGGACAAAGGAATTACTGATGTTAAGGACATAGAATTCACCCTGAGGGTATACGATTTTGATGATTTGTTTGCTGACGATATTGTTAATCAGAAGGTTACACTCAAACCCTGAGTTGAATTTTTAATTTAAAATCAAATACAGCATAAAAGAAACCTCCGAAGAGTTTGTGCTCTTCGGAGGTTTTGTGTGTTGTTAATGGGAAATAATCAGTAGTCTAAGTTTTTGTCGAATGTTGATTTGTGGGTTATCAGGTAGACTACAGAAAGTAATAGTATTACCGAGCAATAGATTATGTTAATGACCTTGTGAGGATAAAGTGTATCTGCGGATTTGATAATAACGCCATTAATGTTATGACTCAGAATTGATTCTATGCAACAGCAAATATTGATAACAGACATAAGAACAACCGAAACCACGGGTACCCACACCCTTTTTGTCATAGCAAGGGTTAATATGATGGTTGCGGGCCATCCTGTAATGCTGAAGAACAGTACGATAATTCCTTTAATTGCTTCGTAGTCGCTTTCAATTCCATAACCCTGAGCGGCGGTATAGAAGAAAGAAAAGTTAAAAAACGGAATGAAATAATTGATAACATTGTGAGACGAAAAAGGTACAAACAGTATTGTGGACAGTATCTTTGCGAGGATCATGGCAATGAGAATAAATTTAGAATAAGATTTGATTTTTGATAAAGTCTCTTTCACAAGTACATCACTCCTTTGCAAGCGTATTCTACCATATTAGACGATTCTTGTAAAGTGCTTTTGTGTTATGTGGATTTTCAGATTACATCTGTGTATAATGAAACCTCCGAAGAGTTTGTGCTCTTCGGAGGTTTTGTGTGTCGTTAATTATATTTTCAGTTTATGCGTCTTTTGCTGCGTAGGGAATGCCGATGGGGGTGTTAACCTGCAGGCCTGCAACGAATTTCTGGATTGCAGTTGCATCCTTAACATTTACCTGAAGGCTCTTGTCAGCGTCTGCGCTTTCCATATTGATTGTGATTTCGAAACCTGCAACGAACTTCTGAATTGCAGTTGCATCCTTAACATTTACCTTGCCGTCGCCGTCTGCATCGCCAAGATAGAGCTCGTCGGGAGTTGTTTCGTCAGCAGATGTTTCTTCGTCTGTGGAAGGTCTTGCTGCTTCAACAATAGCTGCCATATCTTCATCAGTGATGCCAAGAGCTGTTGCAATGTTCTTGAGGATTTCCTCCTCGGTCTTGCCGCTGTACTGAAGAGCATTGTCAAGAGTGCCTTTTGCAACAAAGTCTGTTACGATAGACTCAACTGTTGCACCGGGAGCAAGGGCTGTACCTGTAATATTACCGATAGAGGTGATCTGAAGGATGGGGCCGTACTTTGTTTTGTCCTGATTCTTCCAGAATGCTGCTTCGCAGAATTTGGAGCTGTCCTGGGGATTCTCGTAGAGAGTGCCGTCACAGTAGAGTGTATCGCCGAAGCAATTTGTGTCCATAAGGCAATCGTATGTCTGAGAGCCTTCTGTTACGCTGAAGATTACACAGTACATTTTGCCTTCTTCAAGACCGCCTACTTTAGAGATATTGTAGGAATATACACGCTCTGTTTCGGTAGCTGTGCAGGATTCTTTCTTTGACTGCCAGTTTGCAAGGGGTGTTTCTGCACCGTATTCCCAGATGTGACAGAACACCTTTGTGAATTCGCCCCAGTTTTCAGGAACCTCAAAGTAGATTACGGGCTCTTCGGAAGGAGTGAATTCCTCTGCCGAAACGCTTGCAAATGCAAGGCAGGAGAGTGCAAGCACTAAAACAAGCACCATAGATAAGATTTTTTTCATTTTGTTTTCCTCCTCTTTGGTTTTAATAATGATTATTTACACGGGTATGTATAATCGTTGCGATATAATTCACCGATTGGTGTACCCGTTTCAATACCTGCAATATGTTTTTGAATAGCAGTAGCGTCCTTAACATTGACGCTGAGGTTGGTATCGGAATCGGCACATTCTTCATTTATATATGCGTCGAAGCCTGCAATGTGCTTCTGAATGGCGGTAGCATCATTAATATTTACATGCTCGTCGTCATTAGCATCACCCAGAATAATGGGAAGGGTTGAGTTTTCTTTGTTCCAAAATACAAGCACATTTGCCTCTGACTCAAGACGAGCAACAGTTGTTTTGGATAGGTTCAGCTGATGTCCGATGGAGTCAACAATCTCCTGATCAGACATATCGGTGTGGTCTTTAACAGTCAGGAAGCTATTGGTGTAGATTGTACGGTAACTGAAAAAATCGGCCATTAAGTCCTCGGTGGTTATGGGTTTGGGAAGGGAGTATCCTACAACATCACCAAGGGGAGAAATGCACATCAGGGGTCCGTAAACGGATTTGTCCTGATTTTTCCAGTATGCTACAGTGACTATCCACTCAAAATTTGCAGGCTCAAGGATTTTTGTACCATCGCTGTACAGAGTATCGCCATAACACTTGGCAGAGAATACGGTTCCGTAGGTTTGAATGCCTGTGTCTACACTGAAATATACAATATAATCTTTGGCTTCGTCAAAGCTGCTGAGCACAGACAGATCGTAGGAATATAGGTTGTCTGTTCCCTTGACCTTTTCGCATCTGCTGATTTTGCTCTGCCAGTTCATAAGATTTTTTCTTTCAATCCAATCAAAAACATGGCAGAAAACCCGTTTGTAACTGCCCCAATCCTCAGGAACTTCAAAATAGATTATGGGTTCTTCGGATGGAGTGAATTCGGTTTCTTCTGCTCCTACACCTGTAATCGCAAGGCAGGAGAGAGAAAGTATCAGTGCGAGAATGAATGATAATATCTTTTTCATGTTTTCAACCTCCAATACAAAATTCGAGATACGGATTTACCCTATCTATATATTAGACGCACAAATTTAAAATTACTCACACTTTTTCTTCATGGAATTTATTGCGGCGGCAGGGTCTTCTGCTTTGAACACAGATGTACCTGCAACGCAAACATCAACCCCTGCGTCCGAGAGGAGCTTGATGTTCTGCTCACCGATGCCGCCGTCAGCCTCTATAAGAAGGTCGGTAAGTCCCTGTCTGTCGGCTTCTTTGCGAAGCTCTACAACTTTTGGGAGCATATCTGCCATAAAGCTCTGTCCGCCGAAACCGGGCTCAACGGTCATAACAAGCACCATGTAAAGATCCTTGAGGTAGGGGAATACTGCCTCGGCAGGAGTGTTGGGCTTGATTACAAGACCTGCTTTAATGCCGTGACTCTTGATTTTATCGATAGTTGCCTGTATGTCGCTGTCACACTCAATGTGGAAGGTTATAATATCCGAGCCTGCATCGGCAAAATCGTCGATGTATCTGAGCGGGTCGGAAATCATAAGGTGTACATCAAAGGGCTTTTCGGTGTATTTTCTTACCCATTTGATAACGGGTGCACCGAAGGTTATATTGGGAACAAAGTGTCCGTCCATAATATCAAGGTGCATAAAGTCTGCACCTGCTTTGTCCATACGGGCGATTTCTTCGCCGAATCGGGAAAAATCACAAGAAAGAAGGGAAGGGGCTATAAGCATAAAAGTCAACTCCTGTCTGATTTATGGTTTTTGAAATAAGGGTACAATAAGGGTCGTGGCTGCCATAAGTACAACAAACAGCAGCATTTCCAGATTTTTAAGGATACCTGCCCCTGCAAAGAGGGAGATTGCAGATACAACTACAACACCGAGTACAATTCCGATAAGCTGAATTACTACTGCCAGTGAGGTTATATTCTTGAGCTTAACACATCCGCAAAGAGCACGGACTAAAGAGAGGAAGGAGCCTCTTGTTGCAAGATATGCGCGGGAGGAATCCTCTTTCTGTGAGGTGATTTCCTGACACACGTTGCCAAGTCCTGTGGGAAGCACCTTGACGCTGCGGTAGTAAATTCCAAAGTCGGCAGAAATCTTTTCGCCTGTAACGTTGCAGTCTGTGGTATGTACAAGTAAGCTGATACCGTTTGCTTCTGCGTTTTTGAGGAGCTCTGCGATCCTGAGGGTTGTATCGTAGGTGGTTACGAACATTGCAAGAAGCTCACCGGAACGGGCAAGATATGTGACGAGTTTGCCGTCTTTTGTGTGCTTTTCTTCAAAATCTTCTTCGGGAAGTGCAATGGCATATTTATCGAGGAGCGCCTTGTTGCCCACAAGAATACGCTCGCCTTCAACCCAGCCTACAAGACCTAAGTTGTCTTCGTAAAGAACGCTCTCTACTTTTGGAATTTTATTTTTGTTTGTAGCAATTACATGGTCGAATACACAAGCCATCGGGCTTTTTGCTTCTGTAAGTATTGCGGCTGCTGCCAGCATACCTTCTTCCACACGATTGTTTGAGAATGCTTTAACACCGTTTAAGGTGATGCTGTCCATAGGATAAAGATCTTTTGCCTCGCAAACAACAGCTTTTGTATCACAGAACTGTCTGACAGCAGGGTAGCCGCTGACCATGGCATTCTTTGACAAGGTGTCTTTGCAAAGCTTGTGGAGGGGCAGGTTTACTGCAAGTAAGTCACAAGCAGGAACAGAAATACAGGAAAGAATTGCAAAAACAGAAAGTGCACCTACAAAATCTTTTGCAAAAATTCCATAAAGAACCGAAACAAATACAGAGAAGATAAGAGTAACAGGAGCAACCTTGCTTGCCATATCTTCGCTGGGGTCAGGAGAGTAAGAAAGACGCAGGAAATCGCTTAAAAAATCGGTTTCATGCTGGTATGCCACAATAGGCTTGTTCATGGTTGTACCGCTTATAAACTGGCGGGCAATATCTTCGTTTGTGTAAATCTTTGCGGAATATGCTGTAGCGGTCTTTGATGTAACGAACTTGAAGTTTTCTTTAACTCTGCGTACCATAAAGAACTTGCCGACACAATTGAGCACAAGTGCCAGAATGGCAATGGATGTGTAAAGGCTTAATGATCCTGAGAAGAATTTTGCAGGGGAAAACATTGCCACTACAGATTGCAGAAGTGTTGACGATAGTGCAACTGCCGCACCTGTGTCGGAGTTACCCTTGAATTTTTTTAGTGGAGTAAGACCATTGAGGATAGTTACTCTGCATACCCAACCTGCTACTGCAAGAATAAGGAAATTGAAGATTGCAAGGGTTACAGAGGAAGCAAAGCTGTGAACAGAAGCTCTGCCGACAATTGTAAGTATCAGGGAAACAAAGAAGAGCGCTGTTGTAAAGATGCTGTTAATAAACATCTTCTTGATGTTGGAATTTACCTCAAGAATAATGGATTTTGCATCCTGAGGACTACGGTAGTCTTCAATCTGAATGGTTTTTTCTTTAAAGTCTTCGGTGTCGTCGTCTTCGTGAGTAGAGAAGAACCCTGCAACCTTGCCGATTACACCTGAGGCAACCTTGCCTGCGGTTACTTTTTCTTCAGATTCGTCTGGTTGTATGTCGTCGGGCTCAGCCTTTACATTCTGAGAAATAATTGGGTTGGGAGAGGCTATGTATTTTTTATATTCGTTCTCTACGACTGCAGAGAATTTACCTGCTCTTACGTGAACCTTTTCAACCTTGCTCTCGTGCTGATAAACAGGTACTTTGGAAACAACTGTCTGCACAGCGCCTATAGGTTTGGGCTTTCCGAAAAGACGCTCAAAGTTGCTCTCGGAGTCATAGGAGTCTTCTTTTTCCTCTTTTTTAGGTTTTTTTACAGGCTTGCTTTCTATGTCGATGTCTATTCCATCACAATCTTCCAGGTGGATGGAATCTATTTCTAAGCTCTCGGCTTTTTCGATGATATCCTTGGCGATGGTTGTACCTTCGTCATATTCAGGAGAAAGTTTTATCACCGTGTCGGGTTCCTCGGGAGTTTCTTTTTCTGTTTTTTCTGCAGTTATAGAGCTTGTCTGTGAAGAAACAGAAGCTGATTCGTTGTTATTTTCGTCGTCAAACTCTGCGTCAAGGGGACTCTTGTTTGTCAGGCGAATTTCTTTGCTTGTGTTGCTGTAAATCTCTTCCATCTTAGGACCGCCGCTGAGCTTTAGCGCGGCTTTTGCCATTTCTTCTTTTTCAGAAAGATAACGGGCTTCTTCGATGATAGAGTCGATGGCTTCGTCTGTATTTATTGCTTTATTTTCTTTGCTTTTTTTGCTCATTTTGTCACTTCCTTTTTGCTTTAGCGAGTGATCAGGGTCTGGAGTCTGCGATTTTATACATCAGTATGCCTGCGGCAACGGATGCATTAAGGGAATTGATTTTACCCTTCATAGGCAGAGATACGATAACATCGCATTTCTCTCTGACAAGTCTGCCGATTCCTTTGCCTTCGTTACCGATAACAAGGGCAACGGGGCCTTTAAAATCACACTCACGGTAGTCCTGACCGTTCATATCGGCTCCGAAAACCCAAAGACCTTTTTCTTTGAGATTGTCGATTACAGCAGGAATGTTGGGTACTCGTACAACGGGCACATACTCGGTAGCACCTGCGGCGGTTTTGCCTACCGTGAAGCTTAGTCCTGCGCTGCGTCTGTTAGGGATTATAATGCCGTGAGCACCTGCACACTCTGCGGTACGGATAATAGCACCTAAGTTATGAGGATCTTCGATTTCGTCAAGAATGATTACGAAGGGAGGTTCTTCACGCTCTTCGGCGAGAGCAAAAATATCCTCCATAGTTTTGTATTCACATACAGCAGCAACTGCTGCGATGCCTTGGTGTGTACCGCCTGAACACATATAGTCAAGCTTCTTGGGGTCAACTTCTTTTATGCGGATGTTCTTTTCTTTTGCTTTTGCAAGAATGCCCACAATAGCACCTGTTTTTGCACCCTTTGAAACAAGCAGCGAGTCGATTGCTCTGCCGCTTCTTATGGCTTCACTAACAGGGTTTCTGCCGAAGATTACATCGCCCCTGTTGTCTGATTCGTTACTTTGATTTCTGTTATTTTTATAATCTGCCATGTCTGTCAAATCCTTTTGCACTAAAAAATACTTATACATACTACATTGTAGCACAAAAGACATCTGTTGAGAATAGTTTTTTTAAAAAAACAAGTGCTTTTTTGACGATTTTACAGGAAACTTTCCAATGTTTCGGAAAAGGTGGGAATGGTTTTTGGCGAAGTGGGAATTATGCCGTAAAGACCGGTTGCGTAGTCTCTGAAAAGGGGTGTTTTTGGCGGATAATAGGTAAAGGAAAGTATCATTATTATAGCAAGAAAAATCATCATTACCCCTGTGTAAAAATTCTGACCTCGGTTTTCTCTTAAAAGCGTGACTTTGTATGAAATTAAATGAGCCAAAAAGGAAAAGGTAAGGCTTGCCAAAAGGTCGAGAATAAGTATGGGTTTGCCCACAAGGGGAGTGTACAGATAAAAGAATACGGCAATTGAAATGCATAAAAAATAAAGACCCAATGCTTTGCCCCAGACAAATTTGCGAATAGGAGGCTTTGCCCACAAAAGCTCGATGATTGCCCAGAAAATGTAGGCAAGGGCAAAGATTTTAAGATGCTCCCACACACTTTCGTTTACTGCCCCGAAGAGAGAGCCTAAGATGCTCTTGCCGGTCAGGTCGTAAAGAAAATGCAGTAAAGAGGCGACGGCAAACACCACAGCCCCTCCGACGATATCTAAAATTTTATACAGCTTATTGTTCATAACAAATCCCCCTTTGAATATATAATGTATATGCAAAGGGGGATTTGTTAATACATTTATCCTAGTGAAAATAAGTATTGAACAGCGAGAGTTATTCCTGCACCGATAAGGGCTGACAGACCAAGTCGCAGAAGGATAAACACGATATTATATTTTGTTTTCATAGTTGATGGAGCGTCCATTTCTTTGAGCAGCTTTTTTGCTTCTTTTTCCAGTAAATGTGAATGAAGATTTGCGTATTCGGGTCTTACAACAAGCCAGGCTTTTTCGTAATATGTGCTGGTAGTATCCGAAAGCTCAATAATCTGTCGGTTGATGCCTTTAATCATACTTTGTCCTCCGCTACAATGTAAAGAAAATAAATATTTGTTGCATATATTCTTGACGGAAGATGTTTGATGTATGCAATAAAAACCAATGGATGCAGATGATTTTTTGCTTATTTTTCGTACTCGGAACTAAATGTTACAAAGTTGAAATCTTTAATTCTTGTAGGAAATTTATAATGTTTGCTTAAAAGAACTATACGGATTGTATTATTCACATAGGCAATAAACTATGTGGAAAACTATGTGGAAAATGTGAAGAACTGATGGTTAGACCCTTGAATTACACTTGTTTTTATGTTTATTTCCTTTTTGGCAATAAAAATTATTTGTTGCTTTAATTTCTTTTTTGATATTTTCAGCGATTTTTGTTTACAATTTGTAATATCTTATGTGTCAACGGATTTTGGGAATTTTTAAAAATTTATATTTATTTATACTCTCTGCATAGAAAATGAATAGAAATAAAGGGATAAAAGTAAAAGCCATCGACTAAAGTGCGTCGATGGCTTTTAGCATGTAGGTATTATGGCGTTTAAGTTTTAGTCAGATTAGTCTACGCGTTTGTCGCCCCAGAAGAAAAGAGCAACGGTACCGGGACCTGTGTGGCTGCCGATGGTTGTGCTGATTGTAGAAATCTGTACCTTACCGTCAAGATTGGGGAAAGCCTCTTCAATAAGGTCTGCAACAGCCTTTGCGTCTTCGTAGCATACAGAGTTACTGATAAAGCACTTGCCGTTGTAGTTAACACCGTCATTGGCGTGGAGTTTCATCTGCTCAACGATTTCGGCAATAACCTTTTTCTTGCCTCTGATTTTGAATCTGGGGGTAAGCTTACCTTCAAAGCTTACATTGAGCAGAGGACAAATGTTGAGTACACCGCCGATAAAACCGCTTGCCTTGGAAACTCTGCCACCGCGAACGAAGTATGTGAGGTCTGTTGTGAAGAACCAGTGATGGAGGTTAAGTTTGTTATCCTCTACCCATTGATAAAGGTCGTCAATATTCATTCCGTCCTTGCGTAAATCAGACATGGTTTGAAGAAGAAGTCCATATCCGGCAGAAGCTGCAAGGGAGTCAACAAGGTATATTTTCTGATTGGGAAACTCTTCTCTCATTGTTTCCAATGCCATTCTTGCGGAGTTGGACACACCGGAAAGACCGGAGGAAAGGCTTATGTGAATAAGGTCTTTACCGTCTTTGAGGATCTCTCTGAAATAGTCCGCAAAGTCATCCTGATTGAGCTGGAAGGTGTTGGTCATTGCACCATTTTTCATAGCCTGATAGAAATCTTCGTAATTGGTTGTAACGCCTAAATCGTCATAGAAGATTTCACCATTCACCATATAGGGTGTGCAGATGTATTTAATATCAAGTTCTTTCATTTTTTCTGCAGGAAGGTCTGCGTAAGAACAAGCGCTGATAATAAAATCTTGTGCCATTGGATTTGCCTCCGTGTGTAATTTTAAGAAATTATATACTTATTATATTTGTGACAGAAAAATAATCAAGTCTAAATCGCTCTTGTGTTCTCTCTGCTTTGTAACTCGTGGTAAACTGTGGGTGACGATACTCTACCGATAGTAGAATGTCCAGTGTTTATGCTGATTTGTTGCGACTTCAAATAGCGATCGAGTCAACTTGAAAAAGAATGGCTTTTGTGATATTATAATCGTAAAGAAACAAAAAATCCGCCGCACAACAGGCGGCGGAAAAGATTATTTGAGGATAAGAGGCATAACCTTTGTGAAGTCTCCGTCCATTATTGACCATGTACTGCGAAGCTTTTCTGTGATAATGGGAGAGATATCCTGATGAATATAAAGGCTTTGCAGACCAAAATCATAGGAGCTCTTAATATCGGCGACACAATCGTTACCAATCATAATTGATTCGCTTTTTGCAAGGTTATGACGGTCAAAAAGTATGCGGTACATATCGGCGTCGGGCTTTTTACAAGCAACCTCGGAGCTTATGATGATGTCTGTGAAGTACTTGCGAAGACCAAGCATATCGATTTCCGGAGAGGTGAAATCTTTTTGAGCATTTGAAAGAAGGAATACCTTCTTGCTTTTTTTGTTCAAAGCCTCTAAGAATTCGAGAACGCCATCATAAAGGCGGATGTGCTTTGTGGAATAGCAGCGGAATGTGTTTGCTGTTAAAGCAGGAAGCTCGGGGGTAGGAGTAACCTTTTTGAATGTGTAGAGTTTTTCGAAGACATTTGTAAGATTTATGTCCACGTGCTTTCTGTCGGGATGTTCTTTTTTTACCTTGTTCTTTTCTTGTGCACAGAATTCCTTGTACTTATGCATAAGTTCAAAGGGGGTGTAGATTGCACCGCGATAGCCGTAGAAAATAGCCATCTTTCTCCAAAGGTCGCTGTCGTTTTCGTCGGTGCGGATATCGATCAGAGTGCCGTATAAGTCAAATATATAGTTTTTGAACATAGGATAGCCTCCTCGTAAAATGTGTATTGATTATATCACAACAAAATTATAAAATAAAGAATTTTCGAAAAATAAATCACAAGAAAAGCAAACAAAATAAAAAAGGGGTACACAATATTCTCTTTTTAAGAAGATAAAATTGGGAAATAAGTATATTTTTGATATATGCAGTTAAGGAGTATGGTATGACTAAAAAAGAAATTGCATTAAAAGCGGTAGAAATGCTAAAAAAAGAATATCCCGAAGCGTTGTGCTCGTTGGATTACGAAGACCCTTTTCAGCTTCTGGTGGCAACAAGACTCGCAGCTCAATGCACAGATGCAAGAGTTAACCTTGTAACTCCTGCTCTTTTTGAAAAGTATCCTGATGCAACAAGTATGTCACAGGCTCCTTTGGAAGATGTTGAGAATCTTATACGCAGTTGTGGGTTTTATCGCACAAAGGCAGTTGATCTTATTGAAATGTCCAGATCTATTATAAAGGATTTTTCGGGCAAGGTGCCGGACAGCATTGAGGCACTTACAACTTTGCGAGGAGTTGGCAGAAAAACAGCAAATCTTATTGTGGGGGATATTTACAAAAAACCTGCGGTGGTGGTAGATACTCATTGTATTCGTATTACCCGCAGACTTGGTCTCCATAACGAGAAGTCGGCCGAGAAGATTGAAAAAATTCTCAGAGGTTTGTTACCTGCGGACGAGTCCAATGACTTTTGTCACAGACTTGTGCTGCATGGCAGAGCGGTCTGTAAAGCACCGACACCTAAATGTGAGAGTTGTTGTATGCAGGATTTTTGCAAAAAGAATAAATAAAATAAATGTAAAAGCCGTTGTCCTTTCGGACAGCGGCTTTTGTTTTTATAATATAGATTCCGGTACCAAGAGCTCATTGGAGCAGATTTTCCGCGGGTTTGTTTCGAAGAGAGCGGTGGTGTCGCAAATATCTTTTATTGCACGACGAGCTTCCAGCATATATGGTGTACGGGATTTTGGCCCGTGGGCATCACTTGCCACAACACCTGCAAGATTGTTTTTTACAAGTTCAAAAGCTGTTTTCTCTGCTCGTGAGCCGTTGTTTCCGAGAAAACTTCCTTTGTTGAGCTGCAGAACACAACCTGCTTTTACAAGCCTTTTGGCTGCTGTTATATCTTCTTTTATAAATTCGTAACGCTCGGGATGGGCGATAATGGGTCGAATGCCCATTTCTCGCAGACGCTCCACCATAATATCAACAAATTCAGGGTCTTCGTCAAAATCAAATTCTGTCAGAAGATAATCGCTGTGATTCAGGGTAAGAATCTTTCCTTCACGGATAAGGTCGGGCAGGTCGAAGGTTACAAAAACCTCCATTCCTGAAAGAATTTTGATGGGCATTCGCTCCTGCTCCACAGCCTCTCTTGCTTTTCGCAAAGCCTCTCTGTAGGTGTGGTCATAGTAGTTTGGCTCACTCCAAGGTACATTGCAATGAGGAGTGGCAACGATTGCTTTGATACCGCTGTTGACCGCCATTAAAGCCATTTCCAGAGTATCGTACACATCACGGGCACCGTCATCAATATTTGGAAGTATGTGGCAGTGAATGTCGATCATAGAGGGAGTCCTTTCTGTTTGTTTTAATGATGGATTTTACTTTTTCCTCGGTGGAAAAGGTGTGCAATCTTAAATATTGCAGGACGGATGAATATGATATTAATCCACACCTTGCTATAAAAAAACCAGAGTGGATTTTTGTTTGTTATGATTTTACCTTTTCGTTTTGCAGAGGTGACAACACAACGAATACTCTCAAAGGGCACCGGCCCTTCAAGGTTTGTTTGTCTGTCGCCTACAAGGTAATAGTCTGTATTTTTTATCTTCTTGATACGGTGTAGGATATAGTCTCCGTTTTCTCTTGTGAAGAGGACAATATCTCCTACTCTGAGCTGTTTTTTGGGCTTTTCAAGGAAAACATAATCCCGATTCCCCGAAAGGAAAGGAGTCATGCTTGAGCCTGAAACAATAGTGCTGACGAGCTCACCCTTATCTGTAAGCTCACAAAGAGTATCAAGATAACTTTTTGTATTGATAGTTTTCACTTTTTATACCTGAACATCGTTGAGTACTGCACCGACAACCTGAATGTTACTCTCGGAAAGGTGAGCGAGAGCATCGCTGATAAAGTCAATACGGGCAAAGTCTTTTCTTATTACCAACATTGCACTGTCTGCATATTTTGCAAGTACTGCAGGGTCGGTAAGAAGACCTGCGGGAGCACAGTCCAGAATAACGTAATCAGCTTTACTGTTTACACATGTTATAAGGTCGCTCATACGGTGGCTTGAAAGCAGATGAGAGCCGTCAGGAACAGCAGAGCCGCCGGGTAAAAACAGGAAGTTAGGGAAGTCGTGGTTGTTTTCTTCTTTGGATTTATCAAGATATTCGTAAAGATCAAGCTCGCCTTTTAAGTATTCGCTTAGACCTGTGCTTTGGGGCATATCAAAAATAAGTCTTCCTGTGGGGTGTCTGAGGTCGCAGTCGATGAGGACCACTTTTTTTCCTGCTGTTACAAGAGAAAGAGCGAGGTTTGCGGCAAAAAAGCTTTTGCCTTCGCCCGCTGCTGCACTTGTGATGAGCAGAGATTTCTTGTTGTATTTATGGGAGTGGTACTCGACTTTGTTTCGTACCATACGGAAGGATTCCTGAAGGAAACTTTTTGCTTTAGGATCGGTCAGAATAAAGTATCTGGAAATATCCTTTGAGCGTTTTTTTCTGCTGATTCTGGGGATGATACCAAGACAGTTTATGCCGAGTTTTTTCTTTATATCGCTTTCTTTTTTTACAGTTCTGTTTGTAAGGAACACCAGTACTGCCCATATAAGACCAAGACCAAAGCCAATGAGAGCACCTATTATGATGTCTTTGGTAAACACCTTTGGATTAGCGGGTTTTGTGGGGATACCGGAGGTGTCGATTTCGTTCATCTGAACCTTGCCTACGATAAGTTCTGAAACCTCGGGGTAGTTTTCGATAACTGCCTGAAGGGTGCGGTAAGCTTTTTGGGGGTCTTTGTCGGTAACAGACAGGGTAAGGAAGTTTGCGGCCTCCAGTTTTGCGCTGATATTGCCTGTTACGGAAGTTCCCATATCGGCGGCTACCATTCTGTGCAGAAGGGAGCTTGTGAGAATATACGGGAAGGTTTCTACCATTTGTTTTGCAGCTGCGTCATCGTAAAAAGCCTGTGCGTTCGATGATGTTTGTTCTTTTTTGATGTTAACCGAAAAAGTGGTGTGTGCGGTGTAAACGGGGTGGTATGAGGTACTTGCACGATAGTAGGATATGGAGCTGCAAAGGGTAATAAGCACTAAAAACCAAACCCAGAGCTTTGGGAGAATCTTGAGAAAATCGACAACAATGACTAATTGGTCCAGTGTATCGACACTTTCGGGTCTTTCTTTTTCTTGTGTGTTCATTTTTTCTCCCTCCTTGCTTCATATTTTCCGTGCTGATAATAAGAACCATATTTGTTGTAATTACCGTATTTACCGTATTTTCCATATTTGCCGTAACTTCCGTAACGACCGTATCTGCCGTACTTACCATATCTGCCGTAGCCGTAGTCGATTTTTCTGCCGTAACCGTAGCCGTAGCCAATATTGATAACAGTTGCAGAAGAGTAAACATTGTTGAACACAAAGCCGGCAACACCCTTATTGTACTTATTGAGCATATCAATAGTGTCGTTGAGAAGGGGAACTTTTGTGCAATGTTGCTTTACGGCGAGAATGGAGTAATCGGAAATTTTTGCAAAAACTTCTGCGTCAGCACTGTATTTAACACCGGGGCCATCGATGATTATGCTGTCGTACTCATTTTTTGCTTTGTGAATAAATTTTCTGAATTCCTCGGAAGCAATAAAGTCGGAATAACTGGAAGAAAGCAGATCGTCGAAGGAGTTGATAAGAAAACTGAGCTTTCCGTTTTCCTGAGTATAAACATAGTCTTCGAGTGTAGTTTTCTTTTTGTTAAGAAACTCTTCGGGGAGTGTAACCGAAAAGATATTCAGCAAAGATGAGGATTCGATGGAGCCGGGAATGAGGAGTACTTTCTGATTTTTTTGGATTGTGGAATGTGCCAGGTTTGCCGAGAGAGTGGATTTGCCCTCGCCTTTTTCGTAAGAGGTAACAAGCAGAACATTTCCGCCGTAATTTTCTTTATAGTAGTTAAGGCTTGTGCGGATTTTTTTGATTGTTTCACTGAAGCCGAAGCTTACAGAGGGTGCACCGATAAGAATGCGTTTTCTTTTTCTCAGTAAGCGGTTTTTGAAATTCTTATATGTTGACTCGTGATAAATGATACCGAGAAGCTTGGCATCAAGCTTTTCTGCTGCATCCCATTCGTTCTTAATTGTATCCATCAGATATGAATAAAGAGCGGCAATAAGAACAACACAGAAGGTGGCTATGATAACGCTCAGAGCAATGGTTCTGCTTATCTTAAAAGGATTTGAAGGAGAAGAGGGGAGAGAAGGCTCCTCAAAAACTTGCATAACAATATCGCCCAAGGTGTCTTTTGTCAGCTCAGGATACTTATCAAGCAGAGTGTTAAGTAAAAGAAAAGCGGTGTTGGGACGAGAGCTTTTTACCGATACAGTAAGAAGGTTGGTATTGGGAAGTACGCTGACGGATATGATTCCATCAAATTCGCTCATGCCCAGCTCTTTTGCAATTTCTTTTTTGAGAACGGAGGTTTTCATGGTTGCTTTGATGGTATCTGTCAGTTTTTCCGTTTCGGTAGTATCCACATAAGCGCCCACATTATTGTTCTTTGCAGAAACAATCAGTGTACATTTGGAAGTGTATGTGGGAGAGTAGGATACAGAAGCAATGATATATGCGAATACTGCAGCAGAAAGAGCAATGCAGATAATGGCTATCCAGTTTTTAATAATATCTCGGATGACAACATAAGCCACGTCAAGATATTTTGGTCTGTTATTATTTTCCATAAAATATCCCTTTCGTTAAGTGATTTGTAAAGAGATTATGCAGGTTCAACAACTACTACCAATCTGCTTCTGCCGTTAATGTTCTTGGAGCTTATGGTATAGTCAACATTATAAACGCCGGGGGTAGAAGTATCTACCTTGCAGTCAATGTTCAATTCGGTTTTCGGATCAAATTCAACGGACGCCGAGCGGAGATATTTCATGGCGGTTTCTTTGTTGAAGGTTGTGCCCTGAGGAATGTATATAAGATAATCGGATAAGGAGATATCTATTGCTGTATAAATGTTGTTGATGATAACTATTTCTGTGTCGAGATAAGACGTTTTGCCTCGGCTGTCGGTTACTCGGAAAGATATGGGATAGGTAGCAGGTGTGTTGTTGTCAACAATAATTTCCAGGCCATAACGGATTCGGGAGGAAATGTTGCCATCTACTACGCTGTTTGCCCGAACATTGCTGAGAAAACGAACATTGGTACCTGCGGGAAAAAGCAGGGGCCTTGTCAAATCAAATTCAGGTTCTTTGTAGTCGGTGTAAATCAGTTTGCGCTCAAGTCGTCCTACGTTATTTCCGTCATCAACTGCGGCATAAGTTACTATTACCATATCCTTCTGAATGAATTTGGAAATGCTCTGAATCATCAGTGAGTCGGAAACATCTCCGCATTCTTTATCGTAAGCGGTAACATCTTTAAGAAGAAATTCTTCGGTTACCTCGGTTACACTTGCGGTTATTTCATCGGATTCGCAGTGAATAACAGGAGGGTTCTTGTCTGTTTTTGCCTCTGTGCGCTTCGTATAGATAAAGAAGGTAGAGAGGGAAATAACAAGAAGTATTAAGCATAAGATGTTCTTTTTCATATTAACGCCTCTTTACTGAATATTTTTTAATAGTTAATTGGATATGAGTCCGTAATAGCTTAAAAGTTCCAATCTTCTTTTGCCGATTTGCATTGCAACGGAAGGCTGGTTGTTGGGAACTTCTTTGGTTTCTTTTTTGTATGTTATAAGTCTGTGTGTCCAGGCAACAGGCAGGAGAACAGGGCATTTTTTAGCGTAGGTGTATCTGTTGCTGAGTTTTTTTGCAGGGGGCAATGCTCGCTTGAGCATACTTGTTTTTTTGCCCTGAACAGCGTCGTAGGTTATGCCTGCGCTGTGTTGCCTTGCCATAGAAGAACTGCCGAAAATCCCCCCCGAGAGAATGTCGTCCAAAAGCGGAAGCTCGTTTGTAAGCCCGAGGTTAATGTTCTTTGGGAAGTTAGCAGCGGCTTTAGAGAAATTAAGATGTGTTTCTCCGATTTTAAAAATTGCGAGTGCAAATTTTTCTGCCTCAAGATTTCTGAGTGTACAAAAAAACTTGTCCCAATCTATTGTTTTGCCGTGGCAGTTTGCAAACATAATTATGTCGCAGACCTGACGGATGCCGACTCCGCTGTGGAGAAAGTGCTTGAGAGCATGCAGCATAAGATACAGCAGATTGTCTGTGTTGTTAAGTGTTTTAATTTTTATTTTTTCAACCGTAAGCTCACAGGTGTTTAGAAGACTGTCTTCAAAAATTTTATTCCAGCATTTAAAGTAATCGGAGTTTAACGGGAAAAGTGCTTTGTGAAGCTCTATGTGAAGACCGATTTCGTTACAGAAGGTTATCTGATAGTCGTCTTCTTTTTGCGGCTTTTGAGTAAAAGACAAGGATTCAAAGGCTTCGGTGTATTTACAAAAGTCTTTTTCTGAAACAAACATATCTTCATCGGTAGAATATCTGCTGTCCGAGTCTGCATAGAGGCTTCGGCAAACAATACCCTTGACAATTACCGGAGAAAGCCCCTTTGCTTGTAAGCCTTTGTAAACTTCAAGAAAGGCGTTTGATCGTAGAATCTGTTCTAAAACAAGAGCTTTTGTTCTTTTTTTTAGAGGAAGAAGGTTTGCTTCTTCAAAAGGATAGTTGGCTTTGATTGAGTTGTAAATTACAGGTAGCAGACGGTGGTTTTCTGCAAGGTTGAAGACTGCAGACCATTCTTCTTTTGTAATGTTCAGGTTGAGGTTGGCGTTGTCGCCATTAAGAGCAGACTTGAGTAATTTTAAAAATGCATTTTGTGGCATCTGCCTTCATCCTTTCCTGAAACAAGTCATTCTATGCCATTATCTGTATTATTATAACATAACTTTATTGCAGATAAAAGTATTAATTTATAAAAAACTATAATTATATGGCAATTTGTTTTTGTAATATCTTTTAAACTGAAGACACCCCTTGCAACCGATGTGTTTGCAAGGGGTGTTTGTGTGGTTTAGTTTTGTATTTAAATATGGAATGCTTTTTCCTGACCTATGAAAATACTTGTGTCAAGACCTGCAACGAATTTCTGAATCGCAGTTGCATCTTTGACATTTACACTTTCGTTCATATCTGCATCGGCTGCAAGTTCTCCGACTTCGGTAAGAGTGATAAGACCTGCAACGGATTTCTGAATTTCGGTTGCATCCTTAACATTGATTGATTTGTCGCCGTTTGCATCGCCCACAAGATAGGTTTCTGCAGGGTCAACGGGAGTGGAAACTGAAATTGAGGATGATGTGGGAGCGGAGGGCTCCTCAGACGAAGACGGGGTTGTAGGAGTAGAGGATACAGTAGGTGTGGAAGGCTCTGCGGATGAGGAGGCTTCTGTGGAAGATGGCTCTACAGGTGTTTCTGTGTAGGGTACAAAAGTTGTATTATAATAGGGCATACCCGCTTGGTTATCTCTACCGGAAGGCGTTGTGGTGGAGTAGATTCGAAGCTCGGTGGGGATAGAGGTTTTCTCTGTCTGTGCACCGTCTGCGCCATCGTTAAAGATAATCATATTTGCTTTTGAGTCGGTGATTGTAATTTTGTAGAGAGCCTGACCGTTTTCGGTTTCGCCTGCAAGCTCAGCTTTTTCGCCGGGCCAACGCATAGGAATATGACCATCGCCCCAGATGTAGTAATGTACATCGTCCCAACCGAGTTCGGTTGTAAAGTAAACTACTCTATCTGATTCGGGGGTAGGGGGATTGGGGTTGTTGGGGTTTTCGCCTGTGCCGAGGTTAGCGGTAATCCACTTGGTTCTTTCGGTGAGCCAATCCTTCATATACTGAAGCTCACCCGGTACATCCTCTGTGTATTTATCGGCAAGACTATGGTTTTTATCCTGACAGAGCCACATGAAGTCCCACATAATATAGTTGATGTAGGTTGTTTTTTCAATTGACTTTGCATAAGCGTCGATGCTCATACCCTTGTCACCTTCAGCGGGCTCAGCTTTGCCAAGAAGAACATCAATCTTGGGCAGGAATTTTTCGGTCCAGATGTCTTTGCAGAGTTCTTCAAAGGTTTGACCCTTTGAGGTTGTACCCTTAACATAGAAAGACTGACCGAGAGGGTTGATTGTTCTTTCGTATTTTGCAAGTCTGGTTGTCCAGCCTGTGTGGTCGCTTGTGGAGGTTGTGCAACCATCACGCCATACATCAACAGCACCTAAGTGAGAGTCACAGTCCCATATGGGAGCGGCATAGAATTTGCCTTCTGCGGCGTTGTAGGTGAAGAATGTGCTGGTGTAGCCACCGTCACAGTTTTTACCCAAATCCTGAAGAAGATACTGAGTAGCAAGGCTTTCAATGTCACAGATTGCTTCAATATCTGCAAGTGTACCATTATAAAGGGCATTTTCGAGTTTTTGGTAGGTGTTCTTTATGTAGTCGTATCTTACCTGCCATTCGGGGCTGCCGGTTTCAAAATCCTCAAGATCAGGGGTTTTGAGAACAACATGATAGCCTTTGTTTGATTTAAAATATGTGTCACTTGCGTAATTCCAAACATCAACTTCTACGAGGAAGTTGAAATCTGTTTCTTTGTCTTCGGACTCGTCTTTAAGAGATACGCTGGAATTCTTGCCCAGATCTACTTTCTGACAAGCAATGTAAGAGCCGCGATAAACACCGTTTACATAGAAATCGATGAAGCTCTGGTCAGATGAGTAGGGGTTGCCTACATCGTGAGCAAGGTTATACATAATAGTGTTACGAAGGAGAGTGGAATCCTTGGGGTTAGCAACAAGAGAGAACTTTTTGCTCTCTGTGTGGCCAATGGTAACTTTATCGTCGAAGTTGATATTGAAAGGTTTTTTGTCGCTTTCTCTCCAGTTTGTGTTACCTCTGCCTTTGATTTTTTTAAGCTCTCCGTCTTCAATACCTGCTTCGCTTACAATGGAGAAGGTAGCGGTTTCACAGGAGTTTTCCTTGTTCTGAATAAGGAATGACCAGAGGTCAGTGTTTTGGATCTTGCCCTCAAAATCTTCGTATGAGTTTGTGGTATCGTTGATGTAAAGAGATGCTTCCGCGTCACTCTTGATCACCTTGAACTTGTAATTGCGGTTTTCGCCGACTTTTACGGAAATAAGAGTGTCTTCGGTGTATTCAACGAACGCACTTGTGTGAGTCGGAATTGTAACATCACCAATTACGGCATCCTCTGAGTAGCCGTTGTAGATTTCGATGATACCATCATCTGCAGCGGCAGGCAGGAAGAAATAACGCACACCATCTTCGGCGTTAAAACCGCCGTAGTCCTTCATCCACTTTTGCCATGAATCAGTGCTTGATGAACCTGCGATTGCGTGAGCATAGAGTGCTTCCCAATTGTCTGTTGCAAAGTTGGGGTATGCAGTGGTGTCGGGGGTGGGTAGGTGTTCTTCTTCGGCAGAAATGCTTACAAAGGGGATTGCGGTGAGCAGTAAGCACATCATAAGAAGCAGAGCAATAAATTTTTTCATAATCGGTCATCTCCTTTTTTGTTTTGGTTTATAGCATTCCGATTGAGTTCTATTTAATATTACCATAGTGTATATAAAAACACAAGTTGAATTTTGAGAATATTTAATAATTATGTGCTTTTTTTGCATTAAGAGTAATTTTACCTTTTTGTCTTATTCACAATGCTCTTTTTCGTTGACAAAAAGGAGGTGTTGGAATACAATTGTAGAAAGAAAATTGTTGTTTTATGCGATAATTTTACTTTTGTCTACCATAAAAGGGTGAAAATAATGGCGACAAAAAAGAAAAAATTCAAATTCAGGTATGAATGGAATAATAATAAAGAAAATATTTTGTGGATATTTAAACAGGGTAAAGGGTTTCGTCGCTATGTTGTAGGATTTCTCCTTATAAATCTTGTGACAATGGCGGTGACACTGCTTTCTTCCGTAGCGGGAAAATATGTAGTGGATGCGGCAGTAGGCTTTGGTCAGGATGTGTTCTGGAAATACATTCTTCTTATGCTTGGGGCTACCCTTTTTACAATTGTACTTTCTTATGTTACATCACTTTTCAGCAGTTATGTTGGGGAAAAATTTGCTTTCAGCATAAGGGCCGAGATGTTTGATAAGGTACAAAGAAGCAAGTGGAGAGCGGTAAAAAAGGTTCACTCCTCGGATATGCTCTCTCGTCTTACAGGTGATGTAAATACCCTGGCACAGTCCATTATTTCCATTGTACCTTCGGTTATTGTGGCAATGGTGGAGTTTGCAATTGTTCTTGCAATTCTTCTTTACTATGATCATAATATGGCGATAATAGGTTTGGTTGTGGGCCCGTTGGGAGTTGTTGCAGGAGCAGTTTTCCGCAGAAAATATGTAAAGTATCAGAAGGCTCTGAGAGAGAGTGAGTCGGAATATTATTCATTTATTCAGGAGTCTTTAGCAAACATTCCCATTACAAAAACTTTCCAGATGGAAGATGCAAACAACGAATATTTCAAAAAGCTTAGAAAAAAAAGACTTGCTCTTGTTATGAAGAGTGCAAAGCTTGGCGCGTTGATGCACGTGGTGATGAAGCTTATCTACAATCTGGGATATGTGGTGGCGTTCAGTTGGTGTGCATACCGACTTGCGAATCCCGAAGATAATTACACCTATGGTACGATGACTTTGTTTTTATCGCTGGTTTCTATTCTTCAGTCGACAATTCGCAGTATGGGCGGTGTTGTTCCCATGGTGTTCACAACCATTGTTGCGGCAAAGAGACTCAGAAGAATAACTGATGTGGAGAAAGAGGATTACTTCCCCGTTGATACCGCTCCCGAAAGAGTAGGGGTTGAATTTAAAGATGTTTCGTTTACATACGATAGCGAAATAATATTGAACAGCATATCCATTAAAGTCGATGCAGGACGAAGAGTTGGAATTGTGGGTTCTTCCGGTGCGGGAAAGACAACTTTTATACGACTGCTTTTATCTCTTATAGAGCCCGATTCGGGTGAAGCTTACTATATTACCGACGGTGAAAAAGAAAAAATCACACCTGCTTCAAGAAGATTAGTCTCTTATGTGCCGCAAGGAAACACCTTGCTTTCGGGTACAATAAGAAGTAATCTTATGGTGGGCAACAAAGATGCAACCGAGGAGCAGATGTGGAAGGCACTAAGCCTTGCAAGTGCAGAAAACTTTGTTAAAAAGACGCCTAAGGGACTTGATACGGAACTTGCCGAAAAAGCAGGCGGACTCTCGGAAGGACAAGCTCAGAGAATAGCTATTGCAAGAGCTGTTTTGAGGGATAAGCCCATTCTTATCCTTGACGAAGCAACCTCTGCTCTTGACGAAGTAACAGAGAAGAAGATATTCAAACAGCTTTGTGAAGAAGGCGGTAAAACCTGCTTTATTATTACTCACAGACGCTCTATGCTTGAATACTGCGATATAATTTTTGAAATCTCCGACAGTGGCGATGCGGTGGTTATTGACAAGCTTCCGAATAAAAATACGAAGTGAAAACTTTTATAAAAAGCAGTTTTTTCAAAAATATAATAAAAAATAAAAGGCTGATGTTCAAAACTGAGCATCAGCCTTAATATTTTAACACTAAGAATTTTATTGGTTTTTCTTTCGGATTTTATCTGCAATAGCGTTTATAGTATTACGATAGGATTTAATCATTTCGCACATATACTCGGGTTTTCCTTCAAATCTGCCTGTTTCTGCATATGTAACGGCGGCACAATTCATACATACATCCCGGTGCTCACAATTGTTGCATTCCGCACAAAGACGGATGTCGGACACACTCTTGCAGAGCTGCTTCCAAGCGGACTCAAAACCGTATTCAAAGGGAGCGGTACGTGGTGTACTGAGCATACCGCAGGGGGTCATTGAACCCTCCCATGCGATCCAGAACTGGGCTCTTCCTGCAAGGCACTGCATAGGTTCTCCGTTGTCTAAATCACAACTTTTCTGCAGTGGAGAAGAGATGTTCTCGGATCTTCTTAAAATGGCATCGGGACCCATTCTGTAAAGAATTTCTTCTGCCATAACCGAGCCTGCGGCTTCGGGAGTCAGACGAGCAAATCCGTTACAGTCGTCACAGTCATTTCGTCTTGTTGGGGGGAAGCAATAGCAGGTTGCACGAAGCTCTAAATTGCGGTCTTTTGCAAAGTCCTCAAGTTTTGTCCATTTTGTGTAGTTAGAAGGAGTAAATGTAGCATTAAGGTGTACCAGAATATTTTCCTTTTCAAACCAATCAAGAGCATCTTTTACTGCATAGAAAGCATTACCGTTTGAACAAAAATCTGCGTAGTCTTCAGGGCTGACGCCATAAAGAGTCAGATTTATCTGGGCAGGAGGAAGTTCTTTGAAAACTTCTTTTATCTCGTCTGTGATGAGGGTTCCGTTTGTGTTGATACTGATTGAAAGCCCCATCTGAGCCAAAGCTCTGTAAATCTCAGGGAAATCGGGTCGGAGTGTGGGTTCGCCGCCTGTAATAAGCAGGAATACCATACCTGCATCCCTTGCTTCTTTGCCGAGGGATATCCATTCTTTTGCGGTTTTTTCTTTTCCGATTGGTGCCATTTCTTCGGGGGTCATACGGATATAACACATTTTGCAGCTCAGATTACATCTGGGTGTAAGCTCAAAGATTCCGCTGACGGGAAGGTTAAGTGCTGCGCATTTGCGGCACAGATTGCGACGGATATCGGCGCAAGACTCAGGTGTTTTCATCAGATGTCCTCCTTTGCAAAAATGGTTTTGTATGTAAGATCTACCGCTTCTTTGTCTGCTCGGCATGAAAGCTCGTAAACAGGAACGGCAGAGAGCAGGTCCGTGTAAATTGTGCAGATTTTGTCTACAAAATCCTTGTCCCAGTCGTTGACGGTTGTCTGGGAAAAAAGTATGGGAAAGGCTTCTGCGGATAAGGGGCGGATTATATTCTCTGTGTGCTTTTTCAGTACAAAAATTCCTGCAATTTCTCTTTGTTCGGCTCGGTAAATTCTGCTTGTACCACACCAGATAGAACCGCCTGCAAAGAATTTTGTGCCTTTTTTCATAATCAAAGCACGATCGCCGTTGAGAATTTCTGCATTTCGGTATTGTTTCCAAAGGTTAGCCTGAGTGGATTTGCCTGCACCCGAAGCACCGCAGAAAAGCAGGGTTTTATCCTCTATCATAACTACACTGCTGTGCAGAAGCAGGGCGTTTTGCATAAGGAGCATAAGTTCTCCGCACATAAGGTGAGCGCAGTGAAAATAGCTTCGATAGTGTTCCCACATTGTTGCGGGGTAATAGAGGGTGTGTTTTCCGCTTTCACGGATGAGACAGGCAACACAGCACCCGTCTTCAGCGGTAAGAGGGGTGTAGATTCTGAGCCAGCCGTCTTTTGTGCGATAGACAGAAAAATCTTTTCGCTCTAAAACAGCATAACCTTCCGGGCAAAGAGGAGAGCGCAAAAGCTCAATCTGATACTCCGCATCGGGTGTATCGGTATCCTCGCACAGAAGGTCACTAAAAAAATCGGGTAAATTTACTTTTGAAGGGAAGTTGAATTTAAGGGATAAATTGGAAAACTTAATACAAACAGATGATTTCATTTAAATAAATCTTATAAATCAAGAGCCCCAGCAGGAGTTAACCTGGGTATGATAACAAAGGCCGTCATAGTCTGGATTGTTGGTGCAAACGATATCACAACCGACACTGAAACACTCAAAGAAATCCAGAGCATAGCTACGCATTTCAATGGGAGTGTCTCTGTCCTGAACAACACATTGGTTGTTTACATTATTAATTTTGATGTCGCAAGCAGCGATGGACTGGCTGAGCTTGTAGAATTCTACGAATGCTTTTGGTTTTTCGTACTGAAGTTTCATTCTTGTTCCCTTCTTTTTAGCAAAAATAAATCAACATATTAGTCTTCTACAAGCACAGAGGCGTCTTGTAGAGTCTGAAGAAATTCTCTGATGTCACACAAAGCGGTGCTTTCGTCTATCTCAAAAGTTTCCAGCATAGCACTGAGAAGACTCTGTTCTGTTTGTGGAGTCTGGAGTAAATCGAATAAAAATTTACCACTGCCGTTGAGAGCAACGAGACCGCTGAGCTTAGCGGCGGCGGCTCCACAAGGGATTGCAACAGTATCGCCTGCGATTTCACGAACGATAAAACCAGGTACTATGTGCATATTTCCCTCCTGAAGAAACGATAATTTGACATTGAGAAAAGATGGATAGACATCTCAAATACAAATAAGCATATATAATCAAAATATATTATATACCCGGTTTTCACAAAAATCAAGTATTTTATTGATAAAGCAAGTGATTTGTTAGTAAATTGAATGTTTTGTTATAAAAATATTGTTTTATTGGTAAAAACAGACTATAAAGCAGGAACTTTTTTGTACAAAATTTAATTGACTGCAAGTTTTGCCGGTGTTATAATTTATCATAGATAATTGGACTATATTATGTATTATATTATATAATATACCATACCTGTAAATTAAAACATAAAACTAACACATAAGTTTTGGAGGCTTCTATGTTAAAGAAAATTAAAACAAAAACGGGCATCGGCAAAAAATTTTTAATTTTGTTACTTGTTGCAAGCTGTTGTTCTTTCGGCGGTTGTAAAGGTCAGGCATCGGATGGGACATCGGCTGACGAAATACAGACAAGTGTGGCGTCTTCTGATGAGATAAGGACAAGTCAGGGCACGGGGTCTAATGCTGATCCTTCAGAAAAAACAACCGAAAAAATTTCTGAGCAGAATACTAAGCCTCCGAAAAACGAGCAGACAGCGACTTCAGCAGATCTCTACTGCGAGGAAATCACTCTTTTCAGCGGAGTGTATGTTGAAAATGGTAAAAACGAAAAAGTTGATAATGTAGCCGCAATTCTTGTGCATAATCGCGCTGAAGCTTTTCTTGACAGAGCAACCATTACCTACAAATACGGAAGCAAAAATGTTACATTTGTTGTTACAGGACTTCCCGCAGGGGAAAAGTGCTGGGTTATGGAAAAGAGCAAGATGCAGATAGACGGAAAACACAAATTCGAATTTGTCAAGTGCATAAGCGCGTTCAACTATGATGTTATCGAAAAACCAAAGCATATAACCACAATGACAAAGGATAATGTGATAACTGTTACCAACAACTCAAAACAAACTCTGGAGAATGTATGTGTTTATTATAAAAACACATTTGAAGATGGTAACTACTTTGGCGGAATAACTTATGTGCTCACTTTCGGAAAACTTTCACCCGGAGAAACCATTCAAAAGGAATCCGCTCATTTTTCCGAGGATTCCGATATTGTTAAGTACAGCTATCAGATATAAGCGAAAAATAAAAAATTTGCTATATGCGTGAAATATAGCGTTTATCATAGATTCAAGTCTTCACAGGGCAAGCGGTTAGCCCACAAGAGAGGAGAAAAAATATGAAAAAATTTAATTTCGGCAAAAGAGTTCTGGCTTTTGTGCTTGTGTTTGTAATGCTTATGTCGTTGCTTCCCTTAAGCGTTATGGCTGCAACCAAGGGCGATATCGTTACAGACAGCAGATTCACCGGCACAGGTATTGTAAACGATACTCTTAATCAAAATGGTACTATCAACTGGCCTATCAAGGTGTATGACTATCTTGCTGACGGTATGCTCTTTGAATTCGCACAGAATCAAGGAGAGAAGATGAACAGTTCCTCAAAAGAAATTGATGAGGTGTCCGGTGGTCAGTATGTACTCGGTAAGCCTATGCCTGTTGTTGGTAAGTTTTCAACAGACTATACCACTGAGGCGGCATTCAATACCAATGCATACAAAACACAGTATGGAAGTGGCCGAGGTATAAGATATGTCCCCACAAAGGTAAACGCAGTTGATTACAGCTCTCCCAGCTATCTGAGATTGAAGATTAATCCTTCTGCTTACTCCGGCTCAAACCGAAATTTCTATGTTTCTGCTTTCCGTCAGGATAACGGAATCAATATGCATTACACCACAATCCGTTATATGGTTATGGTGTATCGTTCCGAGGGAATCAACACAACCACAACAGCAGACCATTTCGGCACATCAATGGAGCCTATGTCTTTCCTTGTGAATAGTGTTGCAAATTCGACAACCTCTACAGAAACATCTTCTTGGCTCAGATATAGCCTTAATAACTGGACAAACTCTACCCAGTGGACATACAGAGTTATTGACCTTCAGTCCATTGGCTTTAATGCCAACTACACAAACGGTCTGTCAATTACTCCTAACTTCAAGAACACATCTGCATATCTTGATCTCTCTTATGTTGCTTACTTCACTGATTCTGCATCTGCTGATAAGTTCGGTAAGCAGGCTCTTGAGTTTATTAAGGAGCCCGGTGAGTATATAACAGGTTCCTTCTGGAATGGTGCAAACAATACCGCTTATGGTCTGATGTATTCTTCCAACGGCGCAGCCTGGCCCAGTGGTGGCGGTAATCCCAACACAGCCACAATCGGTGGTCAGCATGGTGCTTATTATACCCACCAGATCGGTTATAGCATCCCAAGATACAGAAGTGTTTCAGATACATACAACAATAACCGCAAAACCGGCAAGGACGCTAACGGCAGATTTAACGGTACAGGCGACCTTCAGGGTGAAAACGGTATTTACTTTATTACCGATGCATACTATACCTCTACTCAGTATCAGACAGATTATCCGGGTGCTACAAGCTTTGATATGTCGGGGCTTGACTTCGGTGATTATAATCTGTTGACTCAGGCAAGTAAAGGTTCATGGACAGCAGGTCTTCTTCAGGGTACTTTGGGCAAAGACGGTACACCTGTTTATAAGCCTGAAACTGTAGAGTATATTGCAGACCTTCTCTCTAAGACTTTGACTATTCCCAGAATGGCATCCAACGGCTACAATAACTACAGCTTCGTTGCGGGTGTAAAAAACAGACAGCAGTTCGGCTACTCTGTTGTTAATGGCAAAGAGGTGGCAAATGACCTTGCTCAGGGACTCAGAAATTGTCTCGGCATTACTTTCTCAGGAGGAAATGGCGTAAGAGGTTCAACCCCCAAGATGGGTTCTTATGCAGAAACACTGGCTAAGGCAGACAAGCTTAAGGGAGCTTTTCTGACTGTAGCACCCAATATCAATACATGTTTTGATGCAGCATATTATCTGCTTCATAACCTCTTTATCGGTAACTCTTACAATCAGGAGCAGGATGATTTCCGTTACCTCACTCTTTCCAGTGCAGAGCTTGATAACGGCCAGGATGCCTATATTTTTGATGGCGGTTTTGCTACAGGTGCCACTGTTCAGGATCTTGTCAGCGGTAAAATCACACAGGCTCAGTATAAAGCTAACTCCAAGAACGCAGTTGTTTACAACGGCTTCAATAATGGCGGCGACGGCACAATCAGCCTGAAAGACGTAGATGCAAAGGACCTTTATTACTACACAAGTGCTGATTATGCCCGTACCACTCGATTCCCCTTCCTTCCCGTAACAGATGCAGAGGGTACATATGCCGGTCAGACTGACTCTTACTACTTTGCAGAAGATGGTAAGTATAACTACGATACAGAGTATGGTACATACTACGGCAGAAACTACAACTATGTTATGGCTTCCAACGGTGAGTTTGTTTACCACGAGGAAGATAACCTTTTCTTTGAATTCGAAGGAGACGACGACGTTTACCTGTTCATCAATGGTCAGCTGGTTCTTGACCTTGGTGGCGGTCACGCTATCTCTAACAGTTACTTTAATGTTAATGACTATGTTGTATGGGCTCGTGATGTTCTGAAGAACCCTGCAGGTTACTCAGATGCAGAGATTGCCCGTGCAGAAGCTCTCAACCTTGAAAACGGCGAAATCGCAAGCTTTGACTTCTATTATATGGAGCGTCACGGCTATGGTGCAAACATGCGTGTTGTTACAAACATGCACATCACCGACCCTGCTCTGCGTACAGAGAAAACTGCATATCAGGGTGGTAAGAAGGTTGAATTCGGCGGTATTGTTGACCCCGACCAGCCTATCGAATATAACTTCAAGCTTACCAATGTTGGTAATACAAAGCTTTATAACCTTACATTCGATGATTCCGACATCGGTGTTTCTCTTAATTCCGAACAGGGTCTCTTTGTTGCAGGTGACAACACCTCTTCAGAACTTGATGATATTAACGGATATTATGTAACGGATGCCCGTGGAGGCCGACTTGACGCCGAAGACCTGACAGCAGTTGTTTCAGGTTACCAGAACGTAGGCTCGGGTGGTAACTATATCCAGAGCGGACGTACTTACACAAAGGTAGCAGACGGTACAGGTACACACATCTATTATCCCGGTATTACAATCAACTTTAAAGACAATGAAGAGCTTAAGTATTTCCTTAAAACTCTTCAGAGTGAACATACAGACGGTACAGTAGTTGATGAAGAGTTGACACAGCAGGGCTCGGGTCTCTGGGTTGATGCTGATGTTACCTTCAAGGGTATCTACTACACAATGGAAGACAGACACGAGGATGCAGGTGTATTCGAAAATACAGTTTACGTTTCTGCTACAACAAAGGTTAATCCCGAAGATCCCGCAAACGAAACTCTCCGTTCCGAAGCTCGTCATCGTGTTTATGTAACAGCAATTCCTTCCTACTATATGTGGGCAGGTCATGACCTGTTTATTTCTAAGCAGAGAGTTACAACAGATGCAGCGGCTGAATCAAGCAACGAAAGCAGCTTGCTTCACGATTACAAGGCATTCTTTGATAAGGTTGGTACAGATATAAGCAAGTTTGGCACAAAGTTCTGTGACAGACTTGGTAATGTAGTTGCTGACAACTACTATCAGAATGTTTCTATTCAGCAGGCAAAAGATGGTAACTGGGGTTATGTAACAACCTATCCCGAATCCGGTATTTATGAATTCCATCTGCTGATGTACCTTTATGGTGCTTCAGGTCTTCCCAGTGATCTGAGCACACTCAAGGCAAGTGACCTGAATCTTGGTGACTATGCTGTTGTTCGAGTTCTTGTTATCGCAGCAGATGTAGAGGACAGCGAGTATGTTCTTGACTACGGTCTTTCAACAGAAAACCTTGACGCACATGGTGAACTCTTTAAGAACGATCATCTTTTCGGTTCGCTGAGTGGTACACAGGCACTCCTTATGGGCTTTACAAATAAGGAGCCTTCTTACCTTATGTACAATAAGGGAACTGACTATAACCGAATTGACTTCGATAAACTGGATCTTTCTTCAAACAACAAGATTCAGACAGAAGACGGTTATTATAAGGCAAATCTCCTTGTTCCCGAAACCGGAAGAGTAATTAACTATAACGAAGTATCAAATATGTACACCCTCACAGAGACAGGTACCATAAGAGTTCATGTGGATTGTCCTGCAGCGTGGAAGGATGTATACCTCTACTATTGGTACGATGACGGCAGAAATAACTTCTGGCCCGGCGAAAAAATGTCGAGTCCCAGCCATGGTAATTTTGAGCTTAGTATCCCCAGTAATGTTCCTCACATAATTCTCAGTAACGGCACAAACCAGACCGTTGACCTGCACCTTAACACAGGTCAGGATGTATGGGTAGATATTCCCGGTACACTCAACGCTGAAGAAAAACTCTATGCAACAGCAAACTATAAGTCAGCAGACGGTATTCTCCGCACAACTGTTCCTGAAGGTTGGGGAGATGTATATGTTTACTGTTGGGATGCCTTTGGTAATGGTCTTGTAGAATGGCCCGGTACCAAGGTTGAGGAAGTTGACGAAAACGGCTACTTTACATTTACCATCCCCGGCGACATTACCAACGTTATAATAAATAATGGTGATAAGGGCAAACAGACAGGGGATCTTGTAGTATTTGCAGGTTCTGAAACATGGATTACAGTCAACGATACTGCAGTAGGTGAAAACAAGGATATAGGTGTTACTTATTATGGTGCTACTGCATCCCGTTCTACCGAAACAGTTACAATGCATGCAGCTGTTCCTAAAGATTGGGAAGGTGCATCTCTCTATTACTGGAACAGTAACGGTAGTGCAACAGGTGTAACCTGGCCCGGACTTCCCATGACAAAGGGTGAAGACGGTCAGTATCATATCGAAAATATTCCTGCCGATGTTACTAATGTAATCATAAACGATGGCAAGCAGGATAATGCAAAGCAGACCCATAACCTTACAATTTCCTCCGGTGTTGAAACATGGTTTAATGTGCAGACAAAATCCGGTGAAGGAAAGACAGAGGTAATGGCTTATGTTCCTGCTAACTGGAGTGATGCTTACGTTTACTTCTTCAAAGAAGGCTTGGGTGATGTAGGTGCTGCATGGCCCGGTACTGCTGCAACCAAGCAGTCAAACGGTGTATTTGTAATTGATGCTCCCGAGGGCGCAACACATTACATTGTAAATAACAATAACGGTCAGCAGACACAGAATATTAAGCTTATTCTCGGTACAACAAATAAGATTGAGTTCTACAACCATATGAACGCAAGACCTGTAACAGAGACCGAGCTTCACATTGAGCCCAAGCGTTCCTGGGATCAGGCTTATGTTCATTATTGGTACACTGATTTAAGCGGTAATACTCAGGGTACAACATTGCCCGGTGAACTTGCTACCAAAAATGATGATGGTACTTTCAGCTTCAGTATCCCCGCAGGATATAACAAGTTTAAAATCCACAATGGTGCAGGTTCGGAGACTTCCGATATTACAGAGTTCTACATGGGTATCGAAAACCATGTAACAATCTATGAAGATAATAATGTAAGAATCGGTATGCCTTACGAGACAAACATCGTATACGGCGAAAACGCAGAGAAGGAAGGACTTACCTTTACTCCTACCGATTTTATGGATTCTTACTACAATATCTGGATGGCTCTGACAGTACACGAGTACAAGGTTGATGACAATGATCAGGGTAATGTTACCCAGTATCTTGCAACTCCTCTGGGCAGTGAAATCAACATTGCCAAGGAAGTACAGATGTACAAGAAGATTACTGTTCTTCCCGCAACTGTAGTTTACTACGAAGATGATTTCGCAGGTATTAAGTACAATACTACAGGCGAAAATGTAATTACACATTATGGTCAGGGCTCGGGTAGTCTTTCTCAGAGCGTTGATCAGAATCAGGAATATGGTCAGGATAATGCATATCAGGGCTCTGAAAACGATGAGATCACAGGTGGCTCTCTTACCGATATTAAGGTTAATAAGAACGAGGAGTTTGCAACCTTTGAATTCACAGGTACAGGCTTCGAGATCATCGGACATACCCACGCAGTAGAGTCCGGTACAGTAAGAGTTGTTGTTAAGGACAAGGCAGGCAACATAGTAGCACAGAAGTCGGTTATCACCGAGTTTGACAATGGCGATGACGGCGGTACAGAATCTATTGTTGCTGTTCCCATTATCCGATTCTCCGGTCTTGAATTTGGTACATATACCGTTACTATGAGCGGTGTTCCCATTTACGATTTTGATAATTGGGCATCAGGCGAGGCAAGACCTCCCGTGAAGGAAGCTTACATCTGCGTAGATGGCGTTCGCATATATCAGCCCCTCAACGGCAGCGGCGACTATGAACGTGAGAACCTTGTAAGCGGTATGACTTATGAGGCAGTAACTCATGGCTCAGATTGGCATGCTAACCTGACAGACGGTATAGCCCCCAACGAAATCTGGGTTAACAGCGCAGTTGGCGGTTGGTTCGGTTTCCATAGTGATTATAATGCATCCGGCGGATATGGTGCAGTTACTTTCGACTTGGGCAAAGACCATATGCTCGACACCTTCAGAATGCATCTTTCCGGAGATGAGTATGCCTCCAGCATTGCTCAGCCTATGGCGGTTGAGGTTTATGTGGCTGAAGACGGCGGCAACTATAAATTTATAGGAAATCTTAATTCCCGTGCAACTGCTACCTCAGGATATTGGGCAGAGCTCAAACTTGATGAGGCAACAGAAGGAAGAAAAGTCCGCTTCCTTATTTATTCCAACACTACATATAAGTGGGTATTCCTTAACGAGATTGAGATTTATGGTAAGACTATCGGTCGTCCTGCTGATGAAAACAACAATCCCGAGAAGAATCTTGCTCTCGGTGCAGCATACACAGCGAAGTCTTATGCTAACTCCACTTATACTGCAAACCTTACAGACGGTAAGTACGACACAACATACCAGAGTGGTGTTAATGATTCCGCATGGTTTGCATTTAAGAATACAGGTGATTCTGCAACAGGTAATGTTGATCCCAACAACCAGAACAGAGCTGTATTCACAATGAATCTCGACGCACAGACAGAGATTAAGAAGGTAAGATTCCACCACTACAGAGGTACAGGTGCAGATTCCTTTACTACTATTAATGTATATGCATCTTCTGATGGTGTGTCTTATCCCTATATCGGTACAATCAATCCCGACGGCTCCAAGAGTGGTGCTCATTGGGTAACTCTTGATCTGAGCTCAGCTCCTGTTGAGGCTAAGTATCTTAAGTTTGCGCTGACTGCTCCTTCAGGCAAGACTGTTCTTGTGAACGAAATTGAAGTTTACGGCAGAGAGCTTCTTGAGGCAGGCAGAAACGATGCATATCTCCCCACAGAAAACGGCTCAACATTTACAGAAATCAGAAATCTTATTGCTGAGCGTAATGCTTTTGCAATCAAGTACGATGACGCAGACGGACTTTCTGTTTCCGGCGGTACAAGTACCTGGATTGAAAATCGTAACGAAAGTCTCCCCAGCGGCTATGGTGTTAAGTGGACAGGTAATGCTGTAAACAGTGTTGCTGATTACCTCCTTGCAGGTCCCAACAACGAAGTTTATATGATCGAAAGCACCGATAAGAACAAGACTGCTCTTGCATTCTATGTTCAGGAGGATGACAGCGCTGTTCATAATATGCAGATTGCTGTACGTGCTCTGGATTACGGTAGCTTTATCGGTTCACAGGAGACAGGTAAGCTTAATGCAGAAATTCAGTATGGTGCAATGGTTGACGGTGTTCTCGTATGGAAGACTCTCGCAACTGCAGTATCTTCTGCTGAGCAGTACTATACCATTCCCTATACAGAGTGTCCTTACGATGCTGAAAACAACAGATATCAGGTTGTTCTCAGAGTAGGCGATACAAAGGTTACAGGTATGGCTTCCTTTACATCAATTAAGCTTAACGGTCTTAATACCCTTACCCTTGGTGAAGATGAAATTCCCGATAAGATTCTTTTCGCTGATGATATCAACAATACTATCATCGATGCTTACGGCAATACACTTGATTCTTCCAAGTTCCCCGCATTTGGTACCCTTTCTGCTCAGATGTACTCCAATGTAGTACTGAAGAACACTAACGGTCAGGCTGCTCCCGAGGGAGTAAGCACAAGTGCACTGGGAGTACTTTACGACAGCTTCACAGCTGATGCATCAAAAGACTTTGTTCTTACTGCTGACAGCAAGATCTTTATTGTAACTGCTTCCGAGGATGCTAAGCCCTCTGCAGAGACAATTGAAACAGCACAGCTTGTTCAGAGTCAGTTCAGAGCTGACAAGATGCCTTCTTCCGAGCCTCTCGAAATCGTATGGGGTCTTGAGAAGTATGCAATGCCCGGCGATATTATGATCTATGCTAATGCTGAAGGCTTCGACGCAGAAGAGTTTAAGCTTGTAGTAACAGATGTAGCAAAGATTTACGCAGCTGACGACAGCGCTCTCCTCTATGGTCTCAATACTCTGCAGAAGCACTTCCGTTATGCAGGTAAGAACGCAATCGAAGGCTTTACAATGCAGGATGAACCTGATACATCAGAGCGTACACTGCACCTTGATGTTGCAAGAAAATATCAGACAGTTGAGTCTGTTAAGAACTATATCGCAGAAATTTCCTGGATGGGCTACAATGCTCTCGAGCTTCATTTCTCTGAGGACGGCGGCTTCCGTATGGACTTCTGGGGCGATACAGCTTTAAGTCAGGTACCAGGTATGAGCGGCAACGACTTCTCCTGGGTATGCGGCAGTAACCCTGCTCCCTGGGTATTTGAACAGTTCCAGGATACTGCAGATAAGGGCAAATATCTGACAACCGAAGAGGTTATTGAAATCTGTCAGACCGCAAAACAGTACAACATCGAGGTTATTCCTTCTTTCGATACACCTGCTCATGTAGGTTATATGACAGAGCTTTACTACAACACAGTTAAGGCAAACTCCAATTCCTCTATCAGAAAGTTTACTTATAACGGCACAACATATACTCTGCCCACACAGATTAACTATCGTAACTACACAGGTTCAAGCGACTCCAGATACGATTTCTCCGTACTTAATCTGGCAGATAATAATGTTAAGAATTTTGCATACGCAATGTACAGCGATATCGCTGCATTCTTCAAGTATTATGCAGGCTCAACCGATTTCAACATCGGTGCTGACGAGGTTGCACTCCAGAGTACTGATGTATGGACTTACAATGATTTCATAAATTATGTAAATCAGGTTAATTCCGTACTTAAGTCCAAGGGTTACAGAACAAGAATGTACAACGATTTCCTGTATAACACTAACTATTCTTCCGCTACAACAGGCATTGATACAGATATTGATGTTGTTTACTGGTTACCCACAACAAGTTCAAGAAAATATCTGAGAAGTGCAAGCTTCTATGCAAATCAGGGAAGAACAGTTTATAATGGTGTAAACTTCTGGACATACTATGTTCTTCGTATTGCACCTACTTCCACAGCGACTCATATGGATGCCCGTGACCCCGCAAACAGACAGTGGGAGTTCTACCGAAATCAGGAAGATCACCTGTATAACGAGTGGAACGCAACTCAGATGGGTGCTTACACCGATAGTAATATGGGTGCGGCTAATAACTACTCCGGAAATAAGCTCGGCGGCGGTTACTTTATGATCTGGAATGACTTTGCAGGTCTTAATACCGAGGTTGAGGTATGGAACGGCTGTACAGATATTTACGGTAAATACAGTAACGGCAGTTACAGCGGTTACGGATACTACTACAGTATGATTGAGCGTATGTGGTCCAGTGGTATCAAGCAGTGGAACGCAGACATCAATAGTACACTTACATTTGCAAACTTCGAGACTCTTCGTGACAAGATGGGCTTCTTCCCCGGATATGTTGCAACAGACAGCTCCAAGTCTTATGCAAACGGTATGGTGCTCGCAACACCCACTCAGGTGGATGATGAGGCATATCGTTCCTTCTACACTGTTACTTTTGTAGACCACGACGGTAAGGTGTTAAGCACTCAGGATGTTAAGGAAGGTTTCTCCGCTACAGCTCCTGCTGATCCCTCAAGACCTATGGATATATGGTATACCTACACATTCACAGGTTGGGATAAGGATTTCTCAAACATCACAGAGGATATGGTTGTAACTGCACAGTATTCTCAGCAGGCTACAACAGCAGGCAAGGTTGGTTACCTTGAGATTAAGGTTTCCGGCGGTACAGACTTCAATATGAGCATTGACGGTGCAGCTGCTAAGCCTATGGGTGTTGAGTATGTAAATCCTGCTATGGAATTCGGTAAGATGGTTACCGTTACTGCAAAGACAACAAATGGCAACAAGTTCGTTGGTTGGATAGATGCGAAGAACGGTGAAATGCTCTCGACATCCGAGACCTACACATTCTTTACCTCAGGTAACGAAGTAATTACTGCAATTTATGATGCTTCAACCGGTGAGGATGTTGGTCTTGTAACCTTCAGAAACGATAAGACAAATCAGATTCTTGATATTCAGTACTATGCTGTAACAGATACAATTACCTTCCCTGCAGATCCCTCTTATCCCGGTTATAAGTTTATGGGCTGGCAGTATTCTGAAGCAGAGATTAAGGATATGCTCTCTCAGGGTATGAGTGTAGAGGTTACTCCCATGTGGGTTGCAAGCGATGTTTACTTTGCTGTGGACATTGTAGGTGGTACAATTACTAAGTCTGTGGAGAATATAGGCGGTAAGTATCCGGGTTATAAGAGCATTGTAGTTCTGGCAGATGAAGCTCCCGTAGGCAAGATGTTTGGTTACTGGATTGACCAGGAAGGCAACATCTTAAGCTACGAAGAGGAATACAAGTTCTATCCATTCAGAGATACAACACTTACAGCAGTATTTATCTCCAATATCGGCAAGGATATCGGAATTACAGGAGTAAAACCCCTGCCTTCACCCGAAACACAGCTTCCCGAAAACAAAAACACATTTACAGTTTACTTCGAGAATAACTGGAACTGGTCAGAGGTAAGCATCTATTATTGGGGTGTTGACGGCGCTCCCGGATGGCCCGGTGTTCCTATGGCATTTGTAGAGAACAACGGCTTCTACGATGTTTATTCATTCGAGGTTCCCGTTGGTGTAACAGGTATTATCTTTAACGGTAAGAAGGATGACGGAAGCGGTGCCATTGACCAGTCTCCCAACATTGAAAGCGGATTTGTTGACGGACTTCTTTATCGTATGGCATGGGATAACGGCAACAAGGTAGAAACCGATACCTCCAGAATAGAGAGCGAAACAATCGAAGAACCTACAGTATACAGCTTCCTGTATATCTATGCTCCTGATGGCTTGCTCAAAGACGGCGAATGGATTGCAGCTCACGCTTGGGAAGAGAGCGACCCCACCTCTGATATATGGTTTGAGGTTGAGTGCGTAGCTGACGGAATCTACAAGGCAAAGGTTCCCGAGAAGTACGCAGGTCTTGAAATCTTCAAGATGGTTTGTGAGTATGGTACATTTGATACAACCGGTGCAAGCTCAATGCTGGCGGGTACTATCCATCCTGATGATTCAGAAAACACAGTAACCTATAAGGCAGACGGCAGCTATGAGTTCTCTAATATTCACGAAATGTTCTTTGTGAACGAGTTCGGTTGGGATACCATCGAAATTACCTATACAGATGCATTCGGCACAGCCACGGTTGTTCCTGAGTTCGTTGAAAAAGACGAAAACGGCAACGATGTATATCTTATCCACCTTCCCGAGAATGTGATTAAGGTTACATTCTCAAATGGCGAGAAGGTATACACATATACAGCTTCAGGTAAACTTGCATATCGCACAGAGTTTGGTTTTGTTGATGTAGAGCTTGATGAGTCTGACAGAGAAAAAGATGTTACAATCAATGTTGGCATGGATACAGAGACTTACGGCGACAGTGACATAGTTGTGTTTGATTGGAGCGTAACTGCCGACACAGGAAATACCTTTGTGAATGTAGGTCTGCTTCTTGTAAGAGAAGAGGACTATATCGAAGGAAGCTTTGTAAAGGGTACAATTGATCCTAATGTAATTCAGTTTACTCCTGCAAAGAGATTCCAGACCTCTATAGGTATTCACTCCATTACAATTCCTCATGTTGCAGTAGGTGATGGTTGGGTTGCTTGTGCATTCGTTCAGTATAAGGACGAGAACGGCAACCTCAAGACCAAGTACTCTAAGCAGGTTACAGGTAAGAAATAATTATTGGTAACAAATAAAATGAATTTTAAGGTTTTTCCTTAATGCAGAAAGCCTCCGACCGGAATTTCCCTTCGGGCGTTTTGTTT
>JAZRMA010000010.1:0-38566 GCA_045647135.1 Ruminococcus sp.
GAGTTTCCAGTTTGGAAGTAAATTCAAATTTATCCTGCTCGTTTATAATGTCTATAACAAGTTCCATTACTTATCCTCTGCCTTTCTTTTGTAGGAAGAATCTCTCTTTTCGTATGCCTTGATGATCTTCTGCACAAGGCGGTGACGCACAACGTCTCTTTCGCTGAAGTAGCAAAAGGCAATATCTTCAATGTTTTTAAGCACATTGATTACATCACGAAGTCCGCTCTTTTTGCCGTCGGGCAAATCTATCTGGGTAATATCTCCCGTTACAATGGCTCTTGAATTAAAGCCGATACGGGTTAAAAACATTTTCATCTGTTCGGGAGTGGTATTCTGAGCTTCGTCCAGAATAATAAAACTATCGTCAAGGGTTCTTCCTCGCATATAGGCAAGAGGTGCAACCTCAATGTTGCCTCGTTCTACATATTTCTGGTAGGTTTCTGCTCCCAGCATATCAAAGAGGGCATCGTAAAGAGGTCTGAGATACGGGTCAACCTTGCTTTGCAGGTCGCCGGGGAGGAAGCCCAGTTTTTCGCCTGCTTCAACAGCGGGTCTTGTCAGGATGATTCTGTTTATCTGTTTTGCTCTGAAGGCGGTAACAGCCATTGCAACAGCAAGGTAGGTTTTACCTGTACCTGCAGGACCAACGCCAATGGTGATGGTGTTTTCTGCAATGCAGTTGCAGTAGCGTTTCTGACCCAGAGTTTTGGGTTTGATGGGCTTACCCTTTGAGGTGATGCATATACAGTCGCCAACAAGGGATTCGATTTTCTCCCCTGAGCCTTCGTTAATGAGTGACATACAGTAGCGGATGTTCTGCTCTGAAAGAGTTTCGCCGCGGTTTATAAGCATCAGGAGACTTTCGATAACTCTCTTTGCTTTATCTACATTTTCAATGTCACCGCTTATTTTAAGTTCGCTGTCGCGGCCTACAACGGAAACGCTGTATTCGCGTTCGATGAGTTTTATGTTTTCGTCAAAACTTCCGAACAAGGCAACAGCCTGTTCCATTCTGTCAATGTTTATAATCTGTTCCGTAAGAATTGCTCCTTATAAATGTAAATATTTAATCTATATAAGTATAGCATAAAGATTTGCAAAAATCAGCACAAATTTTTAAAATTGTGCAAAATGAAGAGGTTTTTGTGAAAGTTGCCCATTTTAAAGCTTCCGATTCATAGGATAAGTAAATAAACTCGGGCTTTTTTGTGCAATTTTCTGTATATTTGCTATTGACAAAGGGCAATACTGATAGTATAATTGCAGAGGTGTAAAGAAAATAACTTTACAGACAGCAAAAGGGAGGAGCTCCAATGGATAAGAATACGGAAATCTCCCTGTTATTTGATTTTTACGGTCAGCTTTTAAGCGTTAAGCAGCACGAGGCTGTGTCTCTTTACTATAACGATGACCTCTCACTCTCTGAAACAGCAGAGGTTATGGGCATTACCCGTCAGGGTGTAAGAGACCTTGTAAAACGCTCGGAGGCTGAGCTTTACGAATATGAACAGAAACTGGGTCTTTACAAAAGATTCGAAGGGGTAACGCAGTGTGCCAGGAGCATTCGTGCCCTTGCAGAGAGTGTGAAGGATGCCGACGATACAGATGTGAACTCGGTGCTTTCTGAGATTATCTCTCTGACACAAAAACTTGAACAGCAGGAGGAGTAGTTATGGCATTCGAGAGCTTGTCGGAAAAAATAACCGGCGTATTCAAACGACTTAAGAATAAAGGTAAACTCTCCGAGAGTGATGTTAAAACCGCTATGCGAGAGGTGCGACTTGCACTTCTTGAGGCGGATGTAAACTACAAGGTTGCTAAGGATTTTACAAATAAAATCACCGAGCGTGCAGTTGGCGAGAAGGTTATGGAAAGCCTTACTCCCGCACAGATGGTTATTAAGCTTGTAAACGAAGAACTTGTGGCTCTTATGGGCGGTGACAGCGCAAGACTTGAGTTTTCTTCAAAACTCCCCACAGTTATTATGATGTGCGGTCTTCAGGGTTCGGGTAAAACTACCCACTCGGGTAAGCTTGCAAAAATGCTCAAAGCCCAGAACCACAGACCTTTGCTTGTAGCCTGCGATATTTACAGACCTGCCGCTATTGAACAGCTTAAGGTTGTTGGTAAAAACGCAGATGTTCCCGTTTTTGAAATGGGCAAGGAAGACCCCGTTAAGATTGCAGAAAAAGCAATCAGACACGCAAGGGACTACGGCCACGATGTTGTAATCCTTGATACAGCCGGTCGTCTGCATATTGACGAAGAGCTTATGGGTGAACTTGAAAGAGTAAAGAGTGCGGTTAACCCCTCTGAAATTCTCCTTGTTATCGATTCTATGACAGGTCAGGATGCAGTTAATGTAGCAAAAAGCTTTAACGAGCTTCTTGATATTACAGGTGTTATCATCACAAAGCTCGACGGCGATACCCGTGGCGGTGCGGCACTTTCCGTAAAGGCTGTTACAGGTAAACCCATCAAGTTTGCAGGTGTGGGCGAAAAACTCTCTGATTTAGAGGTTTTCCACCCCGACCGTATGGCAAGCAGAATCTTAGGTATGGGCGATGTGCTCACTCTTATTGAGGAAGCAGAGGCAAAGCTTGATCAGAAACAGGCAGAAGAACTTGCCAATAAGATGATGCAGAACAAGATGGACTTCAATGACCTTCTTGCTCAATACGAGCAGATAAGCCGTTTGGGTCCGATCAAGGGTATTCTCTCAAAACTTCCCGGTATGAGCGAGAAGAAATTGGAGGAAGCAAACATCGACGAGCGTCAGCTTGATTGGTCAAAGGCAATTATCCTTTCCATGACACCCGCTGAGCGTTCAAAGCCTGCTCTCATCAATCCTTCCAGAAAACGTAGAATTGCCGCAGGCAGTGGCAGAAGCGTTGAGGAGGTAAACCGCCTTTTAAAACAGCTTGAGCAGATGCAGAAACTTATGAAGCAGATGAACTCAAAGGGCAAAAAAGGCAAACGCAGAGGTCTTCCCGGTCTTGGCGGAATGAACTTTGACGGCGGCGGTACAGGTTCGGGCTTCGGATTCTGATACCGACAACAAAACAAACAGTAAAAATAAATTCAGGTTATACGCCGAAAGGCTTATAATATATTAAACAAATTATTATTTTGGAGGTAAAAACCATGGCAGTTAAAATCAGACTTCGCAGAATGGGCGCTAAGAAGAGACCTTTCTATCGTGTAGTAGTTGCTGATTCCCGTTATCCCAGAGATGGTCGTTTCATCGAGGAAATCGGTACTTACAACCCCCTCATTCAGCCCGCTGAGGTAAAGATTGATGCAGAGGCAGCAAAGAAGTGGATCGCTAACGGCGCTCAGCCCACAGATAAGGTTAAGGCTCTTCTTAAGGCTAACAACATCATCTGATCAGCACAGGAGAATTTTCAATGAAAGACTTACTTACAATTATTGCAAAGGGTCTTGTTGAGACTCCCGACAAGGTTGAGGTAACAGCAGACGAGCCTGCAGAGGACGGCACAGTTGTTTACCACATCCATGTAGCAGAAGAGGATATGGGCAGAATCATCGGTAAGCAGGGCAGAATCGCCAAGGCTATCCGTACAGTTGCTCGTTCCGCTGCTATCCGCAAGGATGTAAAGGTTCAGGTAGAAATCGACTGATTTGTTCAGTATGTTTTAATTAATACCGCATTAAAGGCATATAGCATTCCAAAGCATTAAGGGCTTTTGTTTGCTATGTGCCTTTTGTGTTTTTGTATGGAAATAAAAGGAGTTTTTTCGGGCGGATGATATCTGCCCCTACGCGTTGGTATGATTTTGAGGTAAAGTCGCGTAGGGGAAAATATCATTTTTTCGAAAGATTCTGGATAGAGGGGAGGTTCGGGCGGATGATACTCCCTCGCCGTTTTCGACGGAGGTTTACGGGCGGATGATATCTGCCCCTACGCGAGAGGGAGCCTTGTTTAGCGGTTTGTGGATTTGTATTGCGACCTTACGCGGTGCTCGGCACTTCTATGTCACGAACAGTTAAGGTGAGGATTGGCTCGTATGCTGAACCGAAATTTTTAAGGAAGCATCCCTGTTTCTCAGCACCAAAATTGACATTTATGCAGGGGTTTGGTATAATGCTATATTGAGAAGAGGTGTTTTTAATGACAACTTTTAAAAACAGAATGGGAAATAAACTGATTTCCTTTATACTTATGCTTGTGCTTTTGGTATCTGCAAGTGTTTCCTGCACATTGGTTTTTGCGGATGAGAGCACAACGGCAGCGGTAAACACACAGGCTCCAACCGATACTTCTGATGAGATTCTTACCTATGCAAACAGCTTTCAGTACAGAATCGAGAAGGACGGCAAAGAGGACTGCGTTTGTATTGTAAAATATATTGGTGAAGGCGGAGATGTTTCTGTGCCCGAGACTATCAACGGTCTGCCCGTTGTGGTTATTGGTATGGAGGCTTTCTGGTATAACGATGATTTAACTGCCGTTAATCTTCCTTCGAAACTTGTTTATATTGAAGCAAGAGCTTTTCAGGGCTGCAAAAATCTTCAGTATGTAAACATTCCCGACTCTGTTATGGAGATCAATGTAGCTGCTTTTGAAGGCTGCGAAAAGCTGGATGACATCAATATCCCCGATGAACTTCTTTACATTGGCGGCGGTGCTTTTGACCGCACTGCATGGATTAAAAAATACGAGGGCGGAAGTTCTGTTATTTTTGAAAATAAGTATTTTTACAGATACGACAGTGATGCCGAGGTGGTAACAATTCCTGATGGCATTACCTGTATTAGCGGTAATGCTTTTGCAGGAAACCAGACTCTTACTTATGTTCATATTCCCGAGAGCGTTCAGTTTTTCGGAGGCTTCTGCTTTTATAATTGTCCCAGACTCAAGAGCGTAAGTGTGCCCGATAATACTGCGTTTATCGGTGACTATGCCTTTGGCGTTGATTCTCTTGACAAAGACGGAAATCCTGTTTATACAGAGGACTTTGTGCTTTATGCAGACGATGGTTCTTATGCAGACAAAGAGTACTGCAGTCGTTTTGCGGTAGAGAGAAAAGAAAAGAAATTTAACGCTACTCCCGATGAACTTCCCGAGCAGGAAAAGGGAGCAGAGGATATTGTTATAAACGGTACCGAGACAGAGGTGCAGAACCTTTGGGTGCTTGTTATTATCGTAATTGTGTGCGTTGTTGTTATCGGCGGTCTTTATGCTTTCTTTACCATTAAAGAGAAGAAAGAAAAAGAAAAGAAAAAGCAGCAGAAAAAGAATAATCAGAAGAAAAAGAAAAAATAATTTTAAAAGATAAGAGTGGTTTTGTATGCTTAAAAGTTATCTTGAAATAGGCAAAATAGTAGGTACCCACGGTATTCAGGGTGAGATGAGAGTTGAGTGCTGGTGCGACAGCCCCGACTTTGTTTCGCAGTTCAAGACCCTTTACTTTAACGAGGGTAAAGAGAAGGTTTCCGTTAAGGCGCGTCCTCACAAGAATATTGCTCTTGTGAAAATCAAGGGTATAGATTCTATCGAGCAGGCAGATACTCTCAGAGGCAAGGTGCTTTATATGAAGAGAAGCGATGCAAAGCTTCCCAAGGGTGTGCATTTTGTTCAGGATCTTGTGGGTCTTGAAATCAAAGATTTTGAGACAGATAAGGTTTACGGAAAGCTCACCGATGTGCTGAAAACAGGTGCTAACGATGTTTATGAACTCAAAGGGGAGGATGGCAAGGCTTACTACCTTCCTGTTATTCCTGATGTTGTAAAAGAAATCTCACCCGAGAAGGGCTATGTGCTTATCACACCTATGAAAGGTATTTTTGACGATGAGGATTGATATAATTACGCTTTTTCCCGAAATGTGCGAGGCGGTACTCTCCGAGAGTATTATCGGCAGGGCAAGAAAAAGCGGTGCGGTAGAGATTGTATGCCACCAGCTTCGTGACTTTGCTTTTGACAAGCACAGAAGAGTTGACGATGCACCCTATGGCGGTGGTATGGGTATGCTTATGATGGCAGAGCCCATTGCCCTTTGCTTTGAAAATATCTGTGAAACTTTGGGAAAACGCCCTCACTTTGTATATATGTCACCAAAGGGCAGAACACTAAATCAAGAGATAGTTAAAGAAATTTCTGAAACACACGAGAATATCTGTATTCTTTGCGGACATTACGAAGGTGTTGACCAGCGACTCCTTGATATGTATATTGACGAGGAAATCTCTATTGGTGACTATGTGCTGACAGGCGGAGAGTTGCCTGCAGTGGTTTTTGCCGATGCTTTGTGCAGGATGCTCCCCGGTGTGCTGTCAAGCGACGAATGCTTTGAACTTGAGAGCCACTACTCATCGCTCCTTGAACATCCGCAGTACACCAGACCTGAGGTGTGGAGAGAAGAGAGAGTGCCCGATGTGCTTTTAAGCGGTCATCACGCTAATATTGAAAAATGGCGCAGAGAACAGGCTATAAAGGAAACCCTGATAAGACGCCCTGATATGCTTTCGGATGCAGTGCTTACAAAGAAGGAACAGGAGTTTCTCAGAAACCTTACAGAAGACAGTAAACAAGAGGGTTGAGTGCTTGTCTTTGGTTCTTTTTGGTGTTGTTATTTTGCACAAGAAACGGTTTGCGTTTTTATATAGTATAGTGTATCAAAACAAAATTGAATTTATGGTGTTGACCTATAAGAATTTTGTGGATATAATAACAAAAAATGAACAATAGAGCAGATTGCCTATTTTTAAGGTTTTACTGTTTCAGAAAATATGTTATGATAAGAGAGGGTATTATACATGTTCGGTAAGGATGTTTTAGTTCAGAACAAAACAGGTTTGCACGCACGTCCTGCAACTTATTTCACACAGAAGGCAAATGAGTTCAAGTCTACAATCTGGGTAGAGAAGGATGAAAGAAGAGTTAACGCAAAGAGTCTTCTTGGCGTACTTTCACTTGGTATCCTCGGCGGTACAACTATCAAGATTTTTGCAGACGGTCCTGACGAGACAGAGGCAGTTGACGGTCTTGTTACTCTGGTTGAATCCGGTTTTTCTGATTAATTAATTTGCACAGTGCAGGGCGGAGTGGTATGCTCCGCCTTTTTGTTGTTTTATAATCTTATTCTTGGAGGTGATGTTGTGAACGAAAAAATGTCTTTTCTTCGTAAGAAGGCTATGGCACTGCCCCTTTTAAGCGGTGTGTATATAATGAAGAACCGAAAGAAAGAGATTATCTACATCGGCAAGGCAAAGAAACTCAAAAACAGAGTAAGTCAGTATTTCGGCTCACAGAATAATCACCCTGCAAAAGTGAGATGTATGGTGGAATCTGTGGATGACTTTGACTATATCATCACAGACAGCGAGTTTGAAGCACTCATCCTTGAGTGCAGTCTTATAAAACAGCATAAGCCTAAGTACAATATCCTTTTAAAAGACGACAAGGGTTACAGTTATATAAAGATAAGCGGAGATAAATGGCAGAGGATATCCTGTGCTTTGCAGAAGGATGACGAAGATGCAAGGTACATAGGCCCTTACAAGTCATCCTATGTTGTAAAACAGGCGGTGCAGGAGGCAAATTCTGTTTTTATGCTTCCTTCCTGTAACAGAAAATTTCCCGAAGATTTCGGCAAGGCAAGGCCATGCCTTAACTTTCATATCAAAAAATGCTGTGCACCCTGCACAGGCAAGGTTAAGTTTGCGGATTATAAAGAGAGAGTGGATCACGCCCTTGATTTTCTTTCGGGTGGCAGCAGTGTGTCTCTCAGAAAACTCACCGCAGAGATGGAGCAGGCAGCAGAAAATCTTGAGTTTGAAAGAGCGGCAGCTCTCCGCGACAGCATAAATGCCATCAAAAAACTCTCGGATAAGCAGAAGGTTATACGCTCGGATGTTAAAAATCAGGATGTTCTGGCTTTTGCGAAGGACAAGGATAAAGCTTGTTTTGCGGTCTTTTGTTTTGAAGGCGGAAGACTTTGCGATAAACTGGACTTTGTGGTGGATGCACCTCTTGATGACAGCGAAGCAAGAGAGGAATTTATTCTGAGCTTTTATTCTTCCGGCAGAAATATTCCAGAAACACTTACTCTTGACGAAGAACTCGAAAACTCAGAGCTTCTTGAAAAATGGCTGACGGAAAAACGAGGTAAAAAGGTTCGTATAAATGTGCCCAAAATCGGTGAGCAGAGGTCTTTGGTGCTTATGTGCAGAGAAAATGCTCTGGAAAAACTTGCTCAGCTTTCGGGTTTTACGGGCAGAGAACTTTCTGTTTTGCAGGAACTTCGTGACCTGCTTTCTATGGACAGACTTCCCGCTTATATTGAGTCTTACGATATTTCCAATCAGTCGGGGTCGGAGAATGTGGCAGGTATGGTGGTTTTTGAAAACGGAAAACCTCTTAAAAAAGCGTATAAGAAATTTAAAATAAAATCTTTCGAGGGTCAGGATGACTATTCCTCTATGAAAGAGGTGCTTGAGAGAAGGTTCGAAGAATATCTCTTGCACAAAGATGAAGGAGAAGGCTTTGGCAGACTTCCCGACCTTATTCTTCTTGACGGAGGTAAGGGGCAGGTTTCTGCAGTAAAAGATATTGTGGAGCAGTACGCTCCCGAGGTGTATCTTTTTGGTATGGTTAAAGACGGCAATCACCGTACCCGAGCAATTACAACGGATAATCGGGAAATTGCAATAAACAGTAACAGAAGAGTTTTTTCTTTTGTAAGCTCTGTGCAGGATGAGGTTCACAGATTTGCCATAGGGTTTCACCGCAAAAGAAGAAGTGCCGGTATGCTCAGAAGTTCTCTTACGGATATTGAAGGTATTGGTCAGGAGAGAGGGAAGATTCTTCTCAAGCATTTTGGCAGTATAAAGAATATTTCTCATGCAGAGATTGATGAACTGATGCTTGTGCCCAAGATGACAAAGCCTGCGGCACAGGCGGTTTACAGATATTTTCATCCCAAAAATGATGAAGAATAAACACAGGAAAGAGGAAGACTATGCGAGTAATTACAGGTAAAGCAAGAGGCAGAAAACTTATTACCCTTTCGGGTGATGATGTAAGACCCACTACCGACAAGGTTAAAGAGTCGGTTTTTTCCATAATTCAGTTTGAGGTTATGGGCAGAATGTTTCTGGATCTCTTTGCAGGAAGCGGACAGATGGGCATTGAGGCTCTCTCCCGCGGGGCTAAGGGTGCATACTTTTTTGACGCAAGAAAAGATGCTGTGGCTGTTATCAGAAAGAATCTTGAGTCGCTGAATCTTTCCGAAGGAGCTCAGGTACGACTTGGCGATTCCTTTACACTCCTCAGCGGTTGTGCACAGAAGTTCGATGTGGCTTTTGTTGACCCTCCTTATAATAAGGGGTTGGCAAAAAGAGCCCTTGAGATGCTTCCTGCTGTTATGAACAATACGGGTGTTATCGTAGTTGAATGTGCCGATACAGAGGAGCTTCCCGAGAGTGCGGGTATTTTCAATCTTGACAGAACTTATCGCTATGGTAAAATAAAGATATCAACTTACAGAGCGGATATTCCGAACTAAATTCTTCGGAGGTGTTTATATGAAGATTGCCATTTGTCCGGGTAGTTTCGACCCTGTGACGCTGGGTCATCTGGATATTATAAGCCGAGCATCCCGACTTTTTGATAAGGTTATTGTTGCGGTGCTTTGCAATATGGATAAAAACCCCAGTTTTACCGTTAAGGAAAGAATTGAATTCCTTAAGGAAGTTACCAAAGATTATGACAATGTAGAGGTTGACAGCTTTTCGGGTCTTCTTGTGGATTACGCAAAAGAGAAAGGTGCTGTGGCTGTTGTAAAGGGTCTTCGTGCGGTTTCTGACTTTGAGTATGAGTTCCAGATGTCTATGATAAACAAGAAGCTTTACTCGGATGTGGAGACGGTTTATCTTAATACCAGTCAGGACTATATGTACTTAAGCTCTTCCGTTATTAAACAGATTGCGTCTTTTGGCGGAGATATAAGTCAGTTTGTGCCTTCGTCCATTCGCGGAAAAATAGTTGAGAGACTGCAGAAAAACAGTTGACATAGGAAAAAATTTATGAAATAATATAGATGTGTATATTATTCAGATAGGAAAGGGTGCTTTATATATGAAAAGAGTAGAAGAACTTCTCCAGGAAATTCAGGGTATTATGGAGGATGCTAAGGCTGTTCCCCTTACAGGCGGCAAGTCCCTTATTGATACAGAGCAGATTTTAGACATTATTGACGAGATTCAGGATTCTCTTCCCTCTGAGGTTCGTCAGGCAAAAAACATCGTTGCCGACAGATCTCAGATTATTACAGAGGCAAAGCGTGAGGCAGAAGGTATTATCCGCGAGGCTGAAGAAAAAAAGAAGAGACTCGTCAGCGAGAACGAAATCGTTCAGGAAGCACATGCTAAGGCTAACAAGATCCTTAACGAAGCAAATGCTAAAAAAGCATCTATCACTAAAGCATCAAGCGAGTTTGTTGAAGAAATTATGAAAAAGACAGAGGATGCTCTTACATTCCAGCTTACAGAGATTCGCAAGGCTCGTCAGAATGTCAAGATGACTCAGAAAACAGGTAAGGGCTCAAGCGATTTTTAATTTTTGATTTATAACTAACGCACTATGGCGGTGGCAACACAGGTTGCCGCCGCTTTTTTTGTGCAGAGAAAACCGTGACACTGCATCGGTTACAGGATCTACGATGTGGATATTTGCGATTGGTTTTTATGTGTTTTTTGCTGGTATGTGTATGTGATTTGCCTTTATGCAATATTGTTCAAAGTGTCATTTCGCTGCTTGTAACCATTGTAATATAAAGATACGCGCAATATTCGAATGTGCGTTCGAAGAAAACGGCAAAACTTTGGAAAGCCCCATTGTTATGCCGTTTTTTTGTATATATTGTGGTAAAAAACATTCGTAATATTAGTAATAAAATCGTAATCTTTTTCTTGCAATTTGAAATTCGATAGTATATAATATGTATAAAGTGACATTCAGTGGTTTTCTGTGGTACAAAATGTCACGAAATGTGTCGAAGTGAAAGGATGGTGGGGAAGAATGTTTACAGGCATTACATATCAGAGCATGGATAGCAAGGGCCGTGTCATTCTGCCCCAGAAGTTCCGCGAAGAACTTGGTGAGACCTTTTACATAACAAACGGCTTCGATGAAAAATTTCGCAGCCTTCAGGTTATGTCTGTTGCAGAGTTCGACAGACTCCGCAGCCAGATTCGTCAGCTTTCGGTTGCAAGTATGCTTAAGTTTCAGTACATTCTGGTAGCACCCGCTACCGAGGCTACTGCAAACGCTCAGGGCAGAGTTCAGATTCCACAGGCGCTGCGTGGCGGTGCAGGACTTAAAAAAGATATTGTAGTTCTTGGTATGGACACAAGAATCGAAATCTGGGACAAAGAAACTTACGATGCATTTATGACAAAGACTATGCAGGAATCCTTTGCAGATGCTTTGGAATTGTTGAGGTTCTGATATGGAATTTAAACATATTTCGGTTTTGCTTCGGGAGTCTGTTGAGGGACTTAACATAAAACCCGACGGAATTTATGTTGACGGCACAGCAGGAGGCGGAGGACATTCTTCGGAAATCCTCAAACATCTCAAAAGCGGTAAGCTTTACTCAATCGACAGAGATCCTGATGCTATAAAAACTGTTACGGAAAGATTTAAAGACGAACCTTGTTCAGAAATTGTAAAGGGTCGTTTCGGTGATATGAAAGAGCTCCTTCTGGAGCGTGGAATAGAGAAAGTTGACGGTGTGCTTCTTGATATCGGAGTTTCTTCTCATCAGCTGGATACAGCACAGAGGGGGTTTTCGTTTCACGAGGATGCACCTCTTGATATGAGAATGAGTCAGGAAGGTGACACCGCCGCTACGCTTGTGAACACTCTGCCTTATTCAGAGATTGCAAGAGTTATAAGCACTTACGGTGAAGATAAGTTTGCATCTTCAATTGCAAGGGCAATTGTTAAGTATAGAGAAGAAAAAGAGATTTTAACCACTCTGGAGCTTTCTGAGATTATTAAATCTGCAGTGCCTCAGAGGGTAAGAAGAGAAGGACACCCTGCAAGACAAACTTTTCAGGCTCTCAGAATTGCAGTGAACGATGAATTCGGAGAGCTTGAGCGCGGACTTGATTCGGCTTTTGAAATGCTGAACCCCGGCGGCAGACTTGCTGTGATAACCTTCCATTCCATAGAGGACAGAATCACAAAGCAAAGAATGGCAAAGTGGTGCACAGGATGTACTTGTCCTCCTGATTTTCCGGTTTGTGTGTGCGGCAATAAACCGAAGGCAAAGCTTATAAGCCGCAAACCTATTGTTGCAAGTGAAAAAGAACTTGCAGAAAACCTCAGAAGCAGAAGTGCAAAACTGAGAGTGTGTGAAAAACTGTAAAAGACAGTTTAAGGTGTATGAAAGAATATTAATGGATAGGGGAATGCTTTATGTCTTACAGCGCATATATGTCCGCAACAAAAGGCTACGATTTAAGCCTTTTTGAAACAAGCGGCACAGCCGCTAAAAAACCTGAACCCAAAAAGGTGAAGAAAAGACAGCCTGCAAACCGCATTGTTGAGATTCCCGAGTTTACCGTAGAAGCGGGGCAGCGCAGAAAGCACAACTTTGCTGCTCTTGCATTCGGATTTGTTTTTGCCGCTATCGTTGCCATTGTTGTGGGTGTTATGATTCACGGTCAGGTGCAGCTTGCTGAACTTAATCAGGAGATTGCAGCAAAAGGCAAAGAACTTGAGGAGAGCCGCAGTGCGTATATACAGCTTGAAGCTCAGCAAAAAACTTCGCTTTCTACTACAACGGTAGAGAAAATTGCCCGAACAGAGCTGGGAATGTCTAAGGCTACAAGCCAGCAGAAACAATACATAAGCCTTGCGGATTCAGACAAGGCAGAAATATTTGCAGAAGATGAAGGTACTGTGTTCAACGAAGCTGGCGAGTACATAGATTCAATGGTGTCATAACATACAATTCTTTGTAATAAGTATGTTGTGTTGGGATGAGAGTTAAGATTTTTGTCTTGACTCTTTTTCTGCTATTTAAAAGAGTGTTTATTTTTGACGTTTTAAGAGTTATTTTGATTTTTGCTTAACAGGGAGGTAGATTTTTGTGGCAAAAGGAAAGAAGCAAACATTCAGAAGCCGTTCGCAGATTTTACTTGCAATAATCCTTATTCTCGGTTTTGGTTCGGCGGCTTTGAGACTTGGATATCTTCAGATTTTTAAGGCAGATGAGCTTCAGAGCAAGGCGATTAATCAGCAGCTTAACCCTGCGGTGTTGCCTGCAAAAAGAGGTATGATTTACGATGTAAACGGAAAAACCCTTGCAGAGTCTGCTACCGTGTGGCGAGTTGTACTTGCTCCTGTTTATCTGGAAAATGATGTACAAAGACGAATTGTTGCAGAGGGACTTGCAGAGATACTTGACCTTGAGGAAGAAGAGGTTTATGAAAAAACCCTCAAAAACAGCTATTATGTGGAGGTTAAAAGACAGGTTGAAAAGGATACCCGTGAAGAGCTCCTTAAATTTATGGATAAGATAGAGAATGTTAGTAAAGAAGAAAAAGAAAAGAAAGTCAGCTCCAATGTTATTTTTCTGATTGAAGACTACAAGCGTTACTATCCTTCGAACTATCTTGCTTCTTCTGTTATCGGTTTTATGAACGCAGATAATGAGGGCATTGAAGGTATTGAGTATCAGTACAACGATGTGCTTAAGGGTACACCCGGCAGACTTGTTACTGCTACCGATGCGGCAGGTACTGCAATGCCCTTCCAGTACAGTCAGAGGGTAGAAGCAATTGACGGCAGTAATGTTTATCTTACAATTGACGAAACAATTCAGGCGATTGCCGAAAAATATATGGAGCAGGCTATTGTTCAGTATAATGTAGTAAACCGCGGTGTTTGCATTATTATGGATGTAAACACAGGTGCTATCAGGGCAATGGCATCTGTTGGCGGCTTTGATCTTAATGATCCCCGAACACTTCCTCAGGACGTGATCGAAGAAATTAAAAAACTTCCTGCAGAAAATCGAGGTGCAGCAGAGCTTGAGGCTCTGCGAAAAATATGGCGTAACAAAGCAGTGAGTGATACATACATTCCCGGCTCGGTTTTCAAGATGTTCACAGCGGCTATGGCTCTGGAGGAGGGACTCGTTACCGAGGAATCTACCTTCTACTGCGACGGTGCGTATACGGTTGACGGTGTAACGATGCATTGCCACAATCGTGCAGGTCATGGAATGCAGACATTCCGCGAGTGCATAAAGAACTCCTGCAACCCTGCTTTTATGCAGATTGGTGAGCTTATCGGCGAGGAGCGTTTCTGGGAATATTATCAGGCTTTCGGATTTTCCGAGCTTTCGGGTGTAGATCTGCCCGGTGAAGCCCACGACGACTTCTTTGCCGACTTTAATTCCGTTGAACTTGCAACGGCTTCTTTCGGACAGAACTTCCAGGTAACTCCCATTCAGGTGGCAACAGCAGTTTGCTCCATTGCAAACGGCGGTTATCTTGTTAAGCCCCATGTGGTTGACAGAATAGAGGACGCAGAGGGTAATGTTCAGCAGGTTGTGTCTACCGAGGTAAAGCGACAGGCGATTTCAACCGAGACAGCAACCCTTATTGCAGATATTCTTGAAGAAAACGCAATTTCAGGCTCGGGTAAAAACGGTTATGTTCCCGGATACAGAGTAGCAGGTAAAACAGGTACATCCGAAAAAATGGATGACCCTGCTGTAAAAGATGACTATATTGCATCCTTCTGCGGATTTGCTCCTGCAGAGAATGCAAATGTTGTATGCCTTGTGTTCTTTGATACTCCTATGGGAGGAGCATATTACGGAAGTCAGGTTGCGGCTCCTGTTTATGCACAGATTATGTCAGAGGTTCTGCCTTATATGCAGGTAGCAACCCAGTATACAGAGGAAGAACTTGCGGCTCTTGATAAAACAACAGGAACCTACATCGGTCTTTCTGTTGAAGAAGCAGAAAATGTAGCAGAAAGTGAAGGCTTCACAACATCCGTTAAGGGTGAGGGTGATGTAGTACTTGCTCAGGTGCCTTCTGCAGGAACATCAATTCCCAAGGGCGGTAATGTAGTACTCTACACCGACAAAGAAAGTGCTCAGGTAAAAGTAGAGGTTCCCGATATGACAGGCTACACTGTTTATGATATGAACTACTTTGCCTCGGTTTACGATATTAATGTAAGCGTATCGGGTGTTAACGATTCGTCCCTGACCTATTCCAGTACCCAGAGTATACCTCCGGGAACAATGGTTCCACCGGGTACAGTTGTAAAGGTTAATTTCACATCAGGCGGAATAGAAGATTAATACAAATTTTTCAGGAGGAACTATGATAAAGGATAAGCTGCTGATTTATGCAAAGGAAGAAGACAAAAAGCACATCCTTGAATTGGTTCTCGGATGTGCAGAAAAATCAGATATGAATGTTGTGTCACTTGTTGCAGTAGCAGATGGTGAGGCGTTTGAGGCGGTGCTGAGTGAGGACGTGAGATGCGTGATTGTACCTCATGGATTTAAGCAGACCTTCCCTGAAAGTGTGAGAAAAATCACATACTGCGAAAACGGAACATCCGGTGATATTTCGGCTCTCAATGTTCAGCAGAGAGAGACCTGCACCTGCTTTGAGGTGCTTTACGGAGTTTTTATGAGCAGAGTGTTTATTCCGAAAGAAAGTAAATTTACCGTAAAGCAAGTGCTTTTGTGTGTATGCGTTATGTGCGGATTCGGAGTGTCTGTTGACAAACTTATACCGCTTCTCAATGAATTATTAAAGTAAAGGAATGATATTTGTGGAAAATATGTTATGGGCTTTTGGTGCGGCTGCGGCTGCATTCATTATTTCAGTGCTTCTCGGAAAGGTACTTATCCCTTTCCTGCACAAGCTTAAATTCGGTCAGACAATCCTCGAGATAGGTCCCGATTGGCACAAGAAAAAGCAGGGTACTCCCACAATGGGTGGTATTATGTTTATTGTTGCAATCGTTGTGTCCACCGTTGCTTTCTACATTGCTAACATCATTGTTTCCGAGGAGAGCATGGCTTTCACAAAAGAGCAGTCAAGGATTATCTTTGGTCTTATAATGGCTCTGTGCTATGGTATTATCGGTTTCGTTGATGATTATATCAAGGTTGTTAAAAAGCGTAATCTGGGTCTTACTGCAAAGCAGAAGCTTGTAATGCAGTTCTCTGTTGCCGCTCTTTATCTTGCAGCTATGGGCCTTGTAAACGATGGTTTCACAGCTACAATAATTCCTTTTGTAGGTTATGTGGATCTTGGATGGTTCTACTATGTAATTTCTGCACTTGTGATTGTAGGTATTGTAAATGCCTGTAATCTTACAGATGGTATCGATGGTCTTGACGGCTCAATCACATTTTTTGCAGCAATCATTATGATGCTTATTTCCACAATGCTTCAGAGCGTGGGCGGTATTATCGAGAGTGCGGCTCTTGCAGGCGGATGCCTCGGCTTTCTTGTATGGAATTTCCATCCTGCAAAGGTATTTATGGGCGACACAGGTTCACTTTTCCTTGGCGGTATGGTTTGCTCGATTATGTTTGCACTCAATGTTCCCATACTTATTCTTATTATCGGTTTTGTTTATCTTATGGAGATGTTCTCTGTTATGCTTCAGGTAAGCTACTTTAAGCTTACACACGGCAAACGCCTCTTTAAGATGAGTCCTATTCATCATCACTTCGAAATGTGCGGTTGGAGCGAGGTTAAGATCGTTTGTGTGTTCAGCCTCTTGACCGTTATTCTCGGTGCAATTGCCGCAGCACTTACATACTTTGGTATTGTTGCTTAAAAGTATACTATCTATTTTATTGAATTTTTCAGGAGGGAAATGATATGCGCAGTTTCGTAAATACAAAGGCTGTGCCTTCAAGAGAGCATCTGCGACTTTACAGCAGTGAATCTCAGGGCAGCAGACCTGCACCCTCTGAGCATAGAACAAGAAGCACTCAAAGCAGAGCTAAAAGGAAGATGAAATTCTTATCTGTGGGACTTGGTATTGATATGCCTTTTCTTATTATCGTCCTTGTGCTTCTTGCAATCGGAATTCTTATGATGTTCTCTGCAAGTTATCCTTATGCTTATGCAAACAGGGATAACGACAGCTACTATTATCTGACAAGACAGATTAAATTTGCTGTGTTTGGTATTGCTCTTATGATAGGTTGCTCTTTTGTAAACTATCATTATTTCTATCGTTTTTCAAAAATTATTTTGGGAATTTCTTATCTGCTCTTGGGAATCGTTCTTTGCCTTCCTGCTGTTGATGGCGTAAAGCGCTGGATTTTTATTGGTTCAACGGGCTTTCAGGCATCGGAGGTTTCGAAGTTTGCGGTAATCGTGTTTATGGCATATATAGCCACAAAAAATGCCGAAAAGATGCAGTACATAAAATACAGTTTTATACCGGGTGTGGCGGTGTTCGGCTCTACTGCACTGCTTCTGTTTTTTGAGCCACACTACTCCTGTATTGTAATTATGTTCTTGCTGATACTTGTTATGCTTTGGCTTGGCGGTATGCCTCTTAAGTATTTTGTTGTTATACTTTCTGCTGTGGCAGTACTGTTTATAATCGGTCTTACAACGGGACTTCTGGGTTATGCCATGGAACGAATGGACGGCTGGGGTACTGCCCTTGAATATCACAACGAGGATCAGTGGCAGGCAACATGGCAGACAAGAAACTCTCTTTATGCCATTGGCTCGGGCGGAGTGTTCGGTCAGGGTCTGGGTAATTCAAGACAGAAGTATCTTTACATTCCCGAGCCTCAGAATGACTTTGTTTTTGCAGTTGTTTGCGAAGAACTCGGCCTTATCGGTGCCATTGCAATTCTTATACTTTTTGCACTCCTTGTTTGGAGAGGAATATATATTTCTCAGCGTTGCTCCGATGTGTTCGGTAAACTCCTTGGTTGCGGTCTTTCTGCGCAGATTGGTCTGCAGGTTATTCTTAATATTCTTGTTATTACAGACTGGCTTCCCAATACAGGTATTTCGCTGCCGTTCTTCAGTTACGGCGGTACGTCACTTATAATGCTTCTGGCACAGATGGGCGTTGTGCTGTCTATATCCAGAAGATCAAGGGTGGAAAAGGTATAATTAATTTTAGTTCAGTTTCTTCGCATAGGAAAGGTTATTTATGAAAGTATTACTCGCAGGCGGCGGTACAGCCGGACATATAAATCCCGCTATTGCTATAGCACAGACAATCAAAGCCCACAACCCCGATGCAGAGGTTATGTTTATCGGTAATGCAGGAGGGCTTGAACAGAAGCTTGTACCCGATGCAGGTTTTAAAATTGAGTCTGTATCCATAAGAGGCTTTAAGAGGAGCCTGAGCCCAAAAGCAATTGCCGAGAATATCGGTACTGTTTTCAAGGCTGTGTCTTCTTCAAAAGCGGCTAAGAAAATGATAAAGGAATTTGCTCCCGATATCTGTGTAGGCACAGGCGGATATGTCAGCGGTCCTGTAATAAGAGCCGCACAGAAGCTGGGGATACCCACGGTTATCCACGAGCAGAATGCATATCCGGGTGTTACCAACAAGATGCTCTCAAAAGAGGCTAAGTGTGTTATGCTTGCACTTTCTGCAGCTCAAAAGCACTTCAGCGGTGATTGTAAATTCACCCTTACGGGCAATCCTGTTCGTTCACAGATTTTAACTGCAAACAAAGAAGCCGCAAGAAAAGCTTTGGGTCTTGACGAAAGACCTCTGGTGCTTTCTTTTGGCGGCAGTATGGGTGCCCGGAAGATAAACGAAAATATGGCACCTCTTATTGCAAGAAGCGGCAAAGATAAAAAGTATCAGCACATCCACGGATACGGTAAGTATGGCTTGTGGTTTCCCGATCTTCTCAAAGAGAATTGTTGCGTTGCCGATAAATGCGAGAATCTGGATGTTCGCGAATATATAAATAATATGGATATTTGTCTTGCGGCAGCTGATTTGGTTGTTTGCCGTTGCGGTGCAATAACTCTTACCGAAATTCAGATTATGGGTAAGCCTTCTGTGCTTATCCCTTCTCCCACAGTTGCAGAGAATCATCAGTTCCATAACGCTATGGCGCTTGTTAACGAGAATGCTGCTTCGGTGATTGAAGAAAAAGACCTGACTCCCGAAAAACTTACAGAGGAAGTCGACAGAATACTTTCTGACAAAAAGCTTCTGAAAGAGTACGGCGATAACGCTCATAAAATGGCAATTAGTGATGCAAACGAGCGTATTTATAAGGTTATAGAGGAAGTTCTTTCGGAAAAATAAAACAGGGTAGTCACAATTACTCCCCTTACTGCATAGAATATGGAGCAGTATGCTTTATTATTTGGCAGAAAGGGTGTAGTGTGTGGCTAAACTATTAATTGAAGGCGGAAGAAAACTCTCGGGTGAGGTAAAACTTCAGGGTGCAAAAAACAGCACTTTGCCTATACTTGCGGCAACTGTTCTTTCCTCTGACGAGAGTGTTCTGCATAATTGTCCTTGCCTTACGGATACAGAAACCTCTGTGAAAATACTCAGGTGTCTTGGTGCAAAGGTTAATCGTCACGGACACACACTTGTGATTGATACAAGGGGTTTGTCGGGGGATAGCATTCCTGACACCCTTATGCGTGAGATGCGCTCTTCCATTGTGTTTTTAGGTGCAATCCTGGGAAGAACGGGAAGGGCAAAGCTTTCGTTTCCCGGAGGTTGCGAATTGGGACCCAGACCCATCGACTTGCATCTTGATGCTCTGCGGCAGATGGGTGCAGAGATTACCGAGTGTCACGGAGACCTTGTGTGCTGTGCTCCGAATGGGCTTACGGGCACAAGAATTTCACTTTCTTTTCCCAGTGTGGGAGCAACAGAGAATATAATGTTGGCGGCAACCCTCTCAAAAGGAACAACCATTATTACAAATGCGGCAAGAGAGCCCGAGATAGAAGACCTTGCCGATTACCTGAATAAATGCGGAGCTTCTGTTTTAGGAGCAGGGGAAGGAACAATTGTTATTGAAGGCAGAGAGAAACTTCACGGTGCTTCTCACAACATAATTCCCGACAGAATTGTAGCCGCAACACTTATGTCTGCGGCGGCAGTTACTGGCTCAGATATAGTACTTAAAGATGTAATACCCTCACACCTGAGTTCGATTATTCCTGTTTTTGAGGAAGCAGGGTGTATCCTCGGTATAAAAGAGGGAACAATGAACATAAACTCTCCCGAAAAGCTGCACTCGTTCAGCCTTATCCGCACAACGCCTTATCCCGGATTTCCCACGGATGCACAGGCACCCCTTATGGCTATGGCAACTCTTGCAAAGGGTACAACAGTGTTTGTAGAGAATGTTTTCGAAAGCCGATATAAGCATATCGATGAATTTTTAAGACTAGGTGCAAATGTTAAAACCGTGGGGAAGGTAGCGGTTGTGCAGGGTGTGGATAAACTTTACAGCTCACACCTTCAGGCTCGGGATTTAAGGGGTTCTGCAGCATTGGTGGTGGCGGCTCTCTCGGCACAAGGTACAACAGAGATTGACACTACAAAATATCTTGACCGAGGGTACGAGGATTTTGACGGAGTTCTTTCTTCCCTTGGTGCAAAAATACAGAAAATTTAAAAAAGACAGTTTGACTATATGAATTTTATAGTTTAAAATATTAAGGGTAAAAATAAGGATGTAAAAAGGAGGTGGCTGTATGAAAGATAAAACCACAATTATTCCTTCTCTCAAGGGTTTTGATGGCAAAAAAAGTTCTGCAAACAGCAGAACCGCTCAGGGAAAAAAAACTGCAGAGCGTAGGCTTGCAAGTCAGGATACCATGAAGCTGGAGAAGATTAAATCTGCGTCTGTTTCGGGCAGAAAGCCATCACAAAGCACAACCAAAAGAGCCACAAACAGCAGAACAACCGACACAAGAAGAAACACAAGTTCTTCTGCTCCCGGAACCTATGCAAGAGAAAGAGTAAGCGGTTCGTCTGACTACGACTCCTCAAGAAGAATTGACAGAAGCGGTCAGGCTCAGAGAAGAGCCCGTATGGAAGCAAACAGCAAAAAGATTCCTTCGCAGACAAATAAGCAGAGAGTAAGCAGTTATTATGACGACATACCTCAGAGAACTGACGCTCAGCGTACAGGAACAGGTAAACCTCATACTCCTCCTGCGAAAAAAAGACCGACTCAGAGTACTGATGTCCGTAAGTCCCAAAGACCCAAACAGCAGACTGCTCAGAAAAGAAGGCCTGCTCCCAAAAAAACTACACCAAGACCTAAAAAGTCTTTGCTTCCCCGTAATAAAAAGTTCAGAAAAGCGGCAGGTTTTACAGTGCTCGGATTAGTTCTTGCTCTTGTGCTGTTTATACTTTCTCTTACTGTTTTCTTTAAAACAAAGGATTTCGAGGTTAACGGCGTAGATTATCCTTATAATAAAAAGACTATTGTTAAGGAATGCGGTATTTACGAGGGTGACAATATCTTTACCGCCAATAAGTCAAGGGCAGAGGACAGAATCGAAGAAAATTGTGCTTATGTTGAGGAGGCAGATGTATACAGCATTTTTCCCAACAAAATAGGTATTGATCTTAAAATGGCAAAGCCCGCTTGTAAGATTAATGCTATGGGCGGAATACACATAGTAAGCGATAAAGGCAAAGTGCTCGATGTGGTAGATAATGCCGACGATATGGATTTGCCTTATATTGAAGGAATTCAGATTAAAGCAAGAGATGCAGGAGAGTTTGTAGACTACGGCTCTGACGTGCTCAAGAGAGCGCTTGAGGAAATGTTCAAGGCTTTTTCTTCCATTGAAGCTACCAAAATCAGCGAGATAAACATAATTACAAAAGGCGATGTTTTTGAACTGAGATATGTTTACGATAACCGCATCGTTGTTTATATGGGTATTCCCGAAGAAATCGGATATAAGATTCAGGTGGCAGATAAGATAATCGATAAGCTGGATGCTCAGGAAGGCACTGCCGTAGTGGGTGAACTTGATGTTTCTGCCTGCCACGATGAAGACGCAAAGTCTTACTTTAATCCCTATTCGATTTTAGGTCCCGATATTGCGGCACCCGTTACCACAACCGAAGAACCTGTGGAAGAGCCTACAATGACTTACGAATATTAAGTTAAAGTCTGTGTAAGAGAAAAACTTTTTTCTTTTAAGGCAAAAAGTATCGGATATGATAAATCCCGGAATGCTTTTATGGTTAAAACATAAAAAAATACAATAATTTTCAAAAAAATGTTGAAATTATCGGCCGGATGTGTTACTTTATTATAAAGTGGATTATAGTGTAAAATTATATCCGTTAATAAATTAAAGCGTATAAATCTAATTTATATAGATGTTTCAAGGAGGACAAGCAAATGGCTTTTGAGTTAGAAAGAGAAGTAGTAGATTATTTACCTGTTATTAAGGTTATCGGTGTCGGTGGCGGCGGCGGTAACGCTGTTAACCGAATGGTAAAGATGGAGGTTCGCAACGTAGAGTTTATCGCAGTTAATACTGACGAGCATGTTCTTCGTTTTTCCAAAGCTTCCCAGAAGATTCAGATTGGTGAAAAAGTTACTCGCGGCAAGGGTGCAGGCTCTCTTCCCGAGGTTGGTATGAAAGCTGCAGAAGAGAACAAAGAAGAAATTGCAGCTCTTCTCAAGGATACAGATATGGTATTCGTTACCGCAGGTATGGGCGGCGGCACAGGTACAGGTGCAGCACCCGTAGTTGCAAAGATTGCAAAGGATATGGGTATCCTCACAGTTGCTGTTGTTACAAAGCCCTTTGCTTTTGAGGGTAAGAAGAGAATGGCACAGGCAGAGCAGGGTATCGAGCAGCTTGCAGCTTGTGTTGACTCTCTTATTGTTGTTCCCAACGAAAGACTCAAGTTCGTTTCTGAGCAGAGCATTACTCTCCAGAACGCATTTACTATTGCTGACGATGTACTCCGTCAGGGTGTACAGAGCATCTCTGACCTTATCGTTGTTCCCGGTCTTGTTAACCTTGACTTTGCTGACGTTACTGCAATCATGAAGGATGCAGGTTACGCTCATATGGGTATTGGTAAGGCATCAGGTAAGGATAAGGCTGTTGTTGCTGCAGATGCTGCTATCTCCAGTCCTCTCCTCGAAACAACTATCGACGGCGCACAGGGTGTTATCATTAACATCACTGCATCTCCCGATGTCAGCCTTGACGATATCGATGTTGCTTCCACAATTATCTCCGAGAAGGCAGCAGAGGATGCAAACATCATCTGGGGTGCTGTTGTAAACGAAGATATGAAGGACGAAATCAGCGTTACTGTTATTGCAACAGGCTTTACCTCCAATGGCAAGGCTAAGGCTGCTGCAGGTGCTGCTGTTGCAGAGACTGCAAAGGCAGAAACAACAGATGACGAAGACGACAACTTCTACGACATTATGTCTATCTTCAATAAGTAATTCAATATTTAATAATCAACGGAGCATACTTTTGGGTATGCTCCGTTTTTTGCTTAAAAAGGCATATATATCAAAACTGTAAATTGACAAATACACAAAAAGTTATATAATTATAATGTATATTATGGATTAGTATGTATATTTACAGATATAATAAAAATCTGAAGGAGGATTTCCTTTGTTCACTATATTTAAGGAACATAAGAATTTCGGCAAACAGATAGGTTTGCTTGCCGTTAATGACCTGAAGAAAACCTACAAGGGTGCGGCTATCGGTCCTTTGTGGGCGGTTATTAAACCTGCATTTACACTTTTTGTATATTGGTTTGCATTTTCTGTGGGTCTTCGCGGATTCAGCACAGAGACATATCACAACCACGAGTACACAAAGTTTATCTTTATGCTTGTTGGTTTTATTCCTTGGTTCTATATTACCGACAGTATTACTCAGGGTGCAAAATCAATCCGAATGAACAAGCAGTTTGTTACAAAGGTTTCGTTCCCTGTTTCTACAATTATGACCTTTACCGCTGTTGCAAGACTTATCATACATTTTCTGCTTTTCGGTATAATGTATCTTATTCTTTGCCTTAACGGATCACCCGATATTCTCACACCTTCCGTGTATAATCTGCAGTTCTTCTTGTATTGTCCGCTGATGTTTGCGTTCTTTGTGGCACTTACCTGGTCTACTGCTCCCATGGCAGCATTCTCAAAGGACTTTGAGAATATGATTGTGTCAATTATGTCAGGTATATTCTGGCTTTCCGGTGTTATCTACAATACATATACTCTCGAGAGTGATTTGCTCAGAAGAATTATGTATTTTAATCCCATTAACTTCTTTGTAAACGGTTATCGTAAAGCATTCCTTTATGGTGAGTGGTTCTATGAGAACACAACCGAACTTTATATTTTCCTTGCAGAGTTTCTGATTGTATTTTTGCTCGGACTTTGGAATTACAAGCGCCTGAGAAAGACTCTGCCCGATGTTCTGTAAGGAGGAAACCATGAGTACACCAATTATTACATTCAAGAATGTTACCAAAGAATATACTCTTTATAAGAACGATCAGGAGCGCTTCAAAGCTCTGTTTGTTAAAAGCAAAAAGGCTAAAATAAACTGTGCCCTCAAGGATGTTTCCTTTGATATATATCCGGGTGAGTCTGTTGGCCTTATCGGCGACAACGGCGCAGGTAAGTCTACAATCCTCAAGCATATCACAGGGGTTGCGTTTCCCACACAGGGTGAGGTAGAGGTGCATGGAAAGGTTGCGGCTCTTCTTGAGCTTACTGCAGGCTTTTCTATGGAAATGACAGGTAGGGAGAATATCTACCTCAAGGGTTATATTCTCGGCCTTACCGATAAAGAAATCAAGAGAATCGAAGAACGCATCGTAGAATTTGCAGAGCTTGGTGACTACATTGACCAGCCTGTAAGAACCTACTCCAGTGGTATGAAAATGCGTCTCGGATTTGCTATAAACGTTAACATTGAGCCCGATGTGCTTGTTATTGACGAAGCTCTTTCTGTTGGTGACGCAACATTTAAAAAGAAATGTAAAAAGAAAATTGCAGATACTATCAAAAGCGGTGTAACCGTTCTTTATGTAAGTCACAACGCCGAGTCTGTTAAAGAGCTTTGTACAAGAGCAATTTATATGAAGAAGGGTCAGCTTATATTCGATGGCCCTGTTGACGAGGCTCTTAAGGTTTATCAGGAAGATAAAGCAAAGAAAAAGTAATTATAATTTATCCATTTTGATTTTTTGAAAGGATAGGATTTTTATGGTACACGCAATGATTTTTGCCGGTGGAATCGGCGCAAGAATGAAATCTCTGGATATTCCCAAGCAGTTTATTGATGTTGACGGCAAGCCCATCATCATCCGTACTCTTGAGCATTTTTCAAAGCATGCGGAGGTAGACGACATTGTTATTTCCTGCATTCCCGATAAGATTGATTACCTTTGGGGACTTATTGAGGAGCATCACATAAACAAGGTTAAAGCGATAGTTGGCGGCGGTGCAAACGGCCACCAGAGTATTCACAATGGTCTTGTTGAGGTGGAGAAGATTTCTACTCCTGACGATGTGGTTCTTATCTGCGACGGTGTTCGTCCTATGCTTTCCGAGAAGCTTATTTCCGATTGCATCGAGACTGCAAGAAAGTTTGAAACCGCAGTTCCCGTTACTCCCAGCATCGACTCTGTTCTTGATTCTCCTGATGGCGAAACCTGCTGCAAATCCCTGCCCAGAAAGCAGATGTTCATTACTCAGGCTCCTCAGGGCTATACTATGAGAAAGATTATGTGGGCTCACGACGAGGCAGAGAAGCGTGGCATTACAAATCCCATTTCTTCTTCCGAGCTGCTTATTGAGCTCGGTGAGACTGTGCACATCTTCCAGGGAATCCGCGAGAATATCAAGGTTACAACTCCCGAAGATTTGCAGACACTTCGCTCTTACTTTTACTACGAGAGCTTCAAGAACTTTGCAAAAGAAGAGCTTAAGTACGACCTGTAATCAAATATTCGGTGTAAAAATAAAAGGAAGATACCGCGTGGTATCTTCCTTTTTGTGTGGGGAATAATAAGGAATCGGAAAATCAACCTGCCAGCCTTCCGATAATAAAGATGAAGGCCAATGCTGCAAGTAACCAGGTAAGACACCCTAAAGAGCACCCTGAATTTGCGGAGTTGTTGTTATCGTTTGTACTCGTAAATGCAAAAAAATCATCCATATCAGGCATAAGCTTTACCTCCTGCTAATATAGTATAAATGTGTGTTTGTTTTCTGTGATTCTATTATAAATTACGTTGTGTACATTAAAACGGATTTTCCTTTGTGAGTCCAGATTTTTTAAGTTAAGGATTGACATTTAAACGGTGTTTTGATATAATATCAAGCGTTGACGAAAACTCAATATTTGCAGGTATGGCGGAATTGGCAGACGCGCATGGTTCAGGTCCATGTGAAAGCAATTTCATGCAGGTTCAAGTCCTGTTACCTGCACCATAGGAATAAGGGATACCCAAAAGGGTATCCCTTTTCATATTTTCAGTGCAGGTAAGCAGGACTTGAAGGCGACTGTGCCGAGGTGCAGGTGGAACACCGAAACCGAAGGTAAAAATGCTCCTGTGGAGCGTTTTTAAGGAGAGCGTTGATGAACTTATGTACTGTACACGCCACAACAAGCGGGGTATGACGTTTTTAATATAAACAACCACTGTTGCCTGCACCACATCGAGTAGTTATAAAGTTTTCTCTAAATTGATTTCCTGCAAAATATCTGGTATAATGATTTAGCTTGATGCTACGGAGGTATACTAATGGGAATTTGGGGTATGGGACTAACTCAAAGCGATCTGTTTTGTGAAGTATATGAATGTTTCATGGGAAGATATAATAATGGTGACGAAGTAAGTTTAATTGTATCTGATATACTTGCCGAATATCATAAGGCTTTTTCGGATGATGACGTTTTACATGATGTGTATTTTGCTTTAGCAAAAGCGGAATGGATGTGCTGTGCTCAATCTGAATATATCATTAATAAGGTTAAAGAAATAATAGAAAGCAATGCAAATATATCTTTATATCGAAATTTGGGAGCACCAGAAGCAGATTTGAAATTACGACGAAAAAACCTTGAAAAGTTTTTGGCAACTTTACAAACACCAAGAAACAAGCCTCGGCAAAGAAGAGTTGATCCGCTTGAGCGAATTAAAGAATTACCTTCTGTGCAAGTTGGAGAATGCTATGCTTATAAACACGAAGAAGGTTATCGTGTTTTAATTATTCTTGACCGATTTAAAGAGGACGGTTGGCTTGAGCAGGTGTGTTGTTGTATTCTCAAAAATACTTTTGATACCCTACAAATTCAAGTTACCGAAGAAAAAATAGGATTCATTTCAAATTATATTGGAGTGGAATTTCTTGCGAAATCTAATATCAAGAAGATAGAGGATGTTACTTTACCGAAAAACTTTAGAAAATATATTCCTGAAAATTATATTTCTTGGTATGGCGATAAAAAATCATTTCATAAAGAAGTATTGACACCGCTTAACACAACACTGGAAGAACTATTGAAGTTGTGATACTATGAAGTGTTTTTTGGGGGTGGATGTATGAGCGTTATAAGGAATATGAACATAGATGACAAATCTGCTGTGCTTGAGATGATGAGGGAGTTTTATTCTTCGTCTGCGGTTTATACAAGCGGTTCGGATGAAATTTTTCTCAGCGATATAGAAAACTGCGTTGGCGACTGTCCTTTTGTTGAGGGGTATGTTATCGAGGAAAATGGCGAAATGCAAGGCTATTCTATGATTGCAAAAAGCTATTCTACGGAGTTTGGTAAGCCTTGTATATGGATTGAGGATTTGTATATTAAAGAGAAATTCAGGGGTCTGGGAATCGGCAAGCAATTTATGGATTTTATTATGAATAAGTACACAGATTGTATCTTTCGTTTAGAGGTGGAAGAAGAAAACAAGAGGGCAGTAAGACTCTACGAAAAATGCGGGTTCTCCATATTGCCCTATATGGAAATGAAAAAGTAAAGACCTGTTTGTGTGGAAAAAGGTGCGTCTTTTGTGGTGCACCTTTTTTGTGTTGATTTGGTAGAGGTTTAGGTGTATAATGTAATTTGGAAATATATAAAGTTCAGGAGTTTTCTATGATTTCAAAAGTTATAGGAGAAATAAAGGCGCGATGCAGACGGGATAACTTAAAGGCGAACCTTAAGTTTATGCTTTCGGGTTTTGTGTTTGTGCTGCTTATTTTACAGCTTACAAAAATATGGATTCTTATTATGGCAGCAACGGCAGGGGTATCGGTGTTTGGATCTCTGTATTTTGGCGATATACGCAAACGCTTCAGAGAGTCCTCAAAAGGTATTCGTGTTGCAAGCAGAGTGATTGCTTTCTTACTTGCGGCTGCTTGTGCGGTTAAGTTTGTGTTTTACTTTACTCCCTCCTCCAAGGCGGGATTTGTTGCAGATGCTGTGGGCATTAACAAGACAGTTATGCTTATTCTGATTTCAAGCTTCATTGCGCTGTTTACTCTTTATTATCTAGCACTTGTGATGGCGCTTGTAATAGGTGAAGTCAGAAAGATTTTACTTGCAACTTTGCTTTATACAAAGCCTGCAGATATGAAAGCAAATCTTAAAGAAAACAAGAGATTGTTTGTTTCTTCATGTGCTTTTATGCTTATAAGTGCAAGGGCTGATATTTTTGGCGCAATTGCAACTGTATTTGCATTCGGACTTCTTATGTTTATCTTTACTCAGGTTACAAGGATTTCCGAGAAGGTGAAGGGGATACCAAAAGGAGTTAAGGTTTTTTCGCTGATTTCCGCAGTTGGTGTCTGCGTTTTTTCTGAACTTAACTTTGTTAATAATCTGGGTGGATTCATTGCTTTGCATATTGTTTCTTTAGTGCTGACTGTTGTTGCTTTTTGTGCGGTTTTCAGCTTTTTGGCACTGCTTATGAATCATGTAAGCAATCGGATTTGTCCGCTTTTTTCTTCTCTTAATAAATTTGAGATTGGATTTTATGTCCTGATAGTACTGGCACTTTGTACTTTTACTTTCTACGCTTTCAGCGGAAGCAATGCGTTCTGGGGTACAGACCTTAAGTACGATATTGTTTACACAAGCGACTCGGCAGATCTGGTTAATACGAATGTTTATATGCGTATAAGCCACAGCGAGAATGATTTGCGTCAGCCTTTGTTTGGTGTGCTTAGTGCGCCATTTGTGGCTTTCGGATATCTTATCGGGTTACCCTTGTCTTTTGTATCAAAGGCTTATCTGCCTATGTGTATGAACTTTGTGCAGATAATTCTCTTTATGCTCGGTAATGTGTTGCTTGCAAAGATGATGAAGCTTACAGGCTTTCTAAGACCTTTGTTTGTGAGCTTTTTGTCATGTACATATTTTTCTTTGCTTTTTACTGTGATGATGGAGCAATACCTTGTGTCTTACTTCTGGCTGATGTTCGTGCTGTACGGCTACTTCGAAAGAAAAGAAATGCGTACAATAGACATTTGTATTGCAGGCGGAACATTGCTTACAAGTATGGTGGTAATGCCTTATGCACTTGAAAAGAGAAAAGATAATATCTTTATCGGTACAATAAGGGATGTTGAGAAAATCCTTCTAGGCTTCGTTGTAATTATATTTGCTTTGGGCAGACTTGACTTTGTGTTCGACCTTTCTTACAAAGCAAATGTATTGGCTTCCTTTACGGGAGGTACAGGCTTTGTGGGCAGAGTGAAGCAGTATGTTTCTTTTGTTGCATCTTGCTTTGTTGCTCCCGAAACTATGATAGACTCAGGCGAGAGATACGGACACATTTCTTATCAGTTAAGCGACAACACGGCTCTTGATTGGAGCATTGTCGGATTTGTGATTATTCTTCTTTGTGCTCTCGGTTTTCTTCTTGACCGAAAGAACAAGTTTACTCAGTTATGTGCTTTGTGGGCAGGATTTTCCGCTTTGCTGTTGCTTCTTATAGGATGGGGTGCTGCTGAAAACGGAATGATACTCTACGCCCTTTACTTTGGCTGGGCTTTCGCTGCCCTTATCTACCGCTTGTTTGTAAGGGTTTCTGAGCTTATAAAATTCAAGCTCTTTACTTTAATGGCAACTGCATTTACAATGGGATATATGTGCGGTGTAAATTACAATGGTATAATGGAACTTTTTGATTTTGCATTTACTTATTATCCGTACTAAAGGTGAATTGTATGAAGATTAAGTATTATTTAAAAGAGATGCGTGTGCACCATTACATTAAAAATCTGCTTGTTTTTTTACCTCTGGCTTGTAGCGGTCAGCTTTTTGACACAGGTAAAATTCTTATGGCAATATATGCGTTTTTGTCTTTTTGCTTTATTTCTTCAGCTGTTTATTTTATAAACGACTTAAAAGATATTGAAAAAGACAGAAAACATCCTACAAAATGCAATCGTCCCATAGCATCGGGTAAAATAGGTATAAAAGGTGCTGTGGCGTTTACCGTTTTGATTTTTGTTGCGGCGTTTTCTTTTAATGTGCTTTGTATGAATGTTTGGTCGACGGCTCTTCTTCTGGGCTATTTTGTTCTGAATGTGGGTTACAGTTTCGGACTTAAAAATGTGCCTCTTATAGACATTGCAATACTTGTTTCGGGATTTATTATCCGCACAATTTACGGCGCTATGGTAGCGGATATTGTTATTTCCAACTGGCTATATCTTGTGGTTATTTCCGCAGGGTTTTATCTTGGCTTGGGCAAAAGAAGAAACGAGCTTATAAAGCAGGAGAACAACGACACAAGAGAGGTAATAAAAAAGTATCCTTTTGCTTTCCTTGACAGAAATATGTATGTGTTTATGTCGCTTATTTTTGTGTTCTATTCTTTGTGGGCTGTTGACGCTAAAACTGTGCTTGTTTACGGCAGCAACCTTATATGGTCTGTGCCCATTGTTATGCTTATTTTTATGCGTTACAGCTTTATTCTTGAGGGTAACTCCGACGGTGACCCTGTTGAAGTGCTTTTGCACGATAAGGGGCTGGTGTGCCTTTGCAGTTTGTATCTTGTGGCGATGTTTATGCTGATGTATGTTTTAGGGTGAGATTATGAATGTTTACGACTTCGATAAGACAATCTATGACGGCGACAGCACCATCGACTTTTATCTTTTTTGTCTTCGGAAAAAACCTTCTTTGTTCTTTACCTGTACTTTTACTCAGCTTTTTGCGGCTCTTAAATATAAGCTTGGTAAAATCTCAAAAGAAGAATTAAAGGAAAAGTTCTTTGTGTTTTTAAAAAGAATATCGGTGGATGATGTGCTTCTGTCACAGTTCTGGAGCAAGAACTTTTCTAAAATCAAGACCTGGTACATAGAGAAGCACAGACCTGATGATGTGGTGATTTCCGCTTCTCCCGAATTCCTTCTTAAGCCTGTTTGTGAGAAGCTTCAGGTTTTGCTTATCGCCACAAAAACAGATGTTAAAAGCGGCAAGTTCCTTTCGCTTAATTGCTACGGAGAAGAAAAAGTACGACGCTTCAGGGAGTGTTTTGCAGAAGGTAATGTGGAGGAGTTTTATACAGACTCGAAATCCGATATGCCTATGATGAAAATAGCAGAAAGGGCATATCTTGTTAAGAAGGATAAAATAACCAAATATGTATAATAAAAATCCGGATAGTAATAAACTATCCGGATTTTTTTTGTTTGCATCATAGCGGTATAAATGCAGTGCGTTTAATAAAATCTGATTGAATATTTATGCCTTTTATGATATGATATTTGGGTTAACTTTATTGTGTCAAAGATGTTTGACCGAATCAGGAGGAATTAATATGGCATGGTATGATGAAGCTGTATTTTATCATATATATCCCATTGGGATGACAGGAGCACCGAAGAAGAATGATTACACAGAGCCTGTGCACAGACTTAAAAGCCTTTACGAGTGGCTGCCGCATATAAAGGAAATCGGCTGTAATGCAATTTATATAGGGCCGCTTTTTGAATCTGTGGGACACGGATACGAAACAACAGACTATAAAAAAGTGGATTCAAGACTCGGCACAAATAAAGACCTGAAAGACTTTGTGTCAAAATGCCACAAGGAAGGAATCCGTGTTGTTCTGGATGGTGTTTTCAACCATACGGGTCGTGATTTCTTTGCTTTTAAAGATATTAAACAGAACAGAGAAAACTCACAGTATAAAGATTGGTACTGTGATGTAAATTTCAGCGGTAACAATTCCTATAATGACGGGTTTTCTTACAAGAATTGGGGAGGCTACGACCTTCTTGTTAAGCTTAATCAGAAAAATCCGTCGGTTAAGGAGTATATCTGCGATGTGATACGCTTCTGGGCAGAGGAGTTTGACATTGACGGAATCCGTCTTGATGCTGCTGATGTTATGGATTTTGAGTATATGCAGGCAATGAGGAATGTTGCAAACGAAGTAAAGCCTGATTTCTGGCTTATGGGCGAGGTTATTCACGGCGACTATTCGCGATGGGTAAATGAAAATACGCTTCACAGCGTAACAAACTATGTGCTCCACAAGGGACTTTACTCTGCTCATAATGACCGAAACTACTTTGAGGTTGCTCACACAATCAAGTATGTAAACGAGAAGCTCAGAAGCAAAACTAATCTTTACACCTTCGTTGATAATCACGATGTGGAGCGTATCTACACGAAACTTAAGAACAAGTCCCACATTGTTCCCACTTACATTTTGCTTTATACTTTGCCGGGTGTTCCTTCTGTTTATTACGGCTCTGAATTCGGTATTGAAGGAAGAAAGGAAAAAAACTGTGACGACTGTTTGAGACCTGCTTTGAATTTTGAAGATTATAGGGACGCCATAAAAATAAATCCTTGCACAAAGCTTGTTGCGGCCCTTGGCAAAATCAGACGAAATAATCCTGTTCTTTCTTACGGCGATTACAGAGAGCTTGAGCTGTTTACCACCTATTTTGCATTCGAAAGAGCTTATGAGGGTAAATCTGTGATAGTTGCTGTGAACAACAGCGACAAGGATGTAAACCTTTCTCTTGCTTGCGGAAATTTTAAGGAGTATATCGGTGCGTTATCGGGAGAAATGGTGAGCGTGGTTGATGGTCACATTAAGGTGAATGTACCTGCAAACTGTGGCGAGGTGTGGATTTGCGACAGTGCTTACGATGAAACTGTTGCACCCTTAAAAACAGTGGAAATCGTAAAATCCGCAAAGTCCCTGAATAAAGCAAAACCTGCAAAAACTCCTGAAATCACAAAATCCTCTGAGGATAAAATTACTGCCGGGGATGAATTGGCAGTAGATAAAAATACCACAGACACAACACCGATAAATCTTAACAAGCCTTATGAAGAAATGTCTATAGAAGAGCTTCAGGAGGCAATACTTGAGAAGATGAGAAAAAACGGTCCCGTAACCGACTATATGCTGGGTACCGTGCGTGAAAATACCCATCGCGGCTCTCTGCTTTGTTGGGTCAGAAGTTTTAACTGAATATAAAGCGTTTAATAAGTGCAGTTGGTTTTACTGCTGAATAAAGAAAATACCTCCGTCAATACTATTTGCAGAATGTATTGACGGAGGTATTTGTTTGCAGTACAGTAAGGTGGAAATCTGTTCTATTAACACAGCAAATCTTAAGGTGCTCAAGGAGGCAGAAAAAAAGGAACTTCTGCATATTATTCGAAACGGCACAGAGAAAGAACGAAAAGAAGCCAGAGACAAAATGGTGCAGGGTAACTTGCGACTTGTTCTCTCGGTTATTCAGCGGTTTACAAGCAGAACTGATAATCCCGACGATTTGTTTCAGGTGGGTGTTATTGGGCTTATTAAAGCAATTGACAATTTTGACCCCGAGCTTGATGTTCGGTTTTCGACTTATGGTGTGCCTATGATAATAGGTGAAGTGCGTCGGTATTTAAGGGACAATAACCCAATTCGAGTGAGTCGAAGTATGAGGGATACGGCTTATCACGCTATGCAGACAAAGGAAATGCTTACAAATAAGCTTGGCTATGAGCCGACAGTTGAGCAGATTGCAAAGGAAATGGGAGTGCCCAAAGAGAATGTGGTATTGTCTTTGGAGGCGATTGTGGAGCCTGTGTCGCTTTACGAGCCTGTGTTCTCTGACGGTGCAGACACAATCTATGTTATGGACCAGGTGGGTGATACAGTAAGAGACACAGATTGGCTGGAAGAAATTGCCCTTAAGGAGTCTATAAAGAAGCTTTCGGACAGAGAGAAACGGATTCTTACTCTCAGGTTCTTACGAGGAAAAACACAGATGGAAGTGGCTGAAGAAATCGGTATCTCACAAGCACAAGTGAGCCGAATTGAAAAAGGAGCTCTTGACACCATTAAACGCGAAGCGTTCTAAATAAATATATAAAAACAGGATGCAGACTTTTAAAGTTTGCATCCTGTTTTTTACTAATCTTGTGTTGCGGTTTCGAGGTTTATGCTGTGTATGCGGTAGGTACCACCCGATTTTACGAATGTAAAGTTTGCACTTATCAGATTGTCCCCCGGCTGACGAGTGCCTACACTTATGTAGTCATCGCTGTATGTGAGCTCGTAGGTAACCTGAGCTGTTACTTTTTCGTTTGAAACCTCTATGAATTTAATGGAGAGTATTTCGCAGTCGAGTACCGTGTTTACAAGTGCGTCTATTGCTTCTTTATTCTCGGGGTCTATAAAGGTGTGATTGAAGCAAGAGTTGAGCATTTTTACATCGTGTTTTTTGTAGCCATCGGCATAATTTTCCAGAAGCTCGGAGATTTTGCCGTGATGAGGAGTGGGAGGTGAATACAGATCCGCAGAATCAAAACCAAAGGGAACTCCGTTCTTTGTAAGAGTAATTTCAGAATCTTTAATATTAATATCAAATTCGTGAACCTCTGCGTCAATTATCTCTATGCCGTTGAGCATATAGCTGTTTTTTGCAGCTCTGAGATAAACAGTTCCGTCTTTTCGTTTTTGAAAACTAAGGTTATAGTGATCTCCTGCAAAATCAGAGAGGTATTCAAGCTCTCCGTTTTCTGTTGCCATAATGGAGAAAGAAAATATTCCGCTTGTAAATCCCGGTGCTATGCTGACCTCTTCGGTTTTGCCGTCTTTGTCAATGTCAAACTCCGTTTTGCCTATGATATAGGAAAACTGAATTTTCCTCAGTTCTTCATCGGTGATATTTCCCATTGTCTCGCCGTCTTCTTGGGTGGGAATTCTCTCGCCGTTCTGGTCCAGGACAATCTCGCCTTTTTCAAGGAGTACCTGATAATTGTAATTTATGGGGTATGAGCCGAGAGAGGTGCAGATAACATAGAGCTTATTTTCCTTTTGCTGAAAGCTTAAATCATATAGCTGCGGCAGTACAAACTCGGTGTAATACTCGAGCACTCCGCCTTCGTTTGCATTTATTGCGAAGGGGTAGTCTTGTGAGTAAATGTTAAAATCGGCTATGGTCAGGACTTCTGTTTTGCCGTCTGAGTCAACGTCGAATTCGGTTACATCCTTTATGAATGTTTCTGCGGCAGAAACTGTGCCGTCAGTACTCAAAAACAGTTCATAAACAGTTTTTGCACCTATGTTTTCCTCCACAAATGCATAAAGGGATTTGCCTGCTTTTTTGAGGTAAAAGTTGTAGGCTGTGTTTCGGGATGTATCGATTTTTATTTCAGGGATTGCATAATTCTTAATAACACCTTTATCAACCACGGTAAGCATAAGTGGTGAATTTTGCGTGGAGGAGAGTGCAGGAACAGAGAGTGAGCAGAGTTCTTCTTCTGAATCTCTGTCCAGGTTGAAGCTTACTGCACCCAAATCGATACTGAAGTTTATTTCATCCGAAGGAACTTCCGTTGCGGTGACTTTGTTTTCTGAAATCTCTAATCTGTAAACAGGATTTGAGCCGTTGGCTTTCATAAAAACAGCATACAGATTTCCGTTTGCACTTACAAGGCGGACATGGGGCAAGGTTGAGCCGTCGCGATTGGAGTTGTAATTCAGATTGTAAATAACCTTGTACTCGGTTTCGCCGTTGTCGGTGATTATAAGGTAGTATTGCTCGTTATCTGTGATTACAAAATCCGATGCGTTTTGAGGTTTGAAGCCTATGTCACAGATTTCATCCTTACCGTCGCCGTCAATGTCGAAATGTACCAAGCGGTTGCCGTATATATCTGTTCTTACATCACCGCTTTTATATTCGGACAGAGGTGTGAGGGAATACTCAAGCTCGGGTTTTTGCCTGTAAGAGTCGAGAATATCTGTGAGTTCTTCGTATGTGATGTGTACATAGTCTTCTTCGTTTTCACTCTTTGATTTGAAGCTGACATCGTCCAATTCAATATCGGTGTGGTCTTCTTTTATGAGTCCCAACTCTTCGGCATACCAGGCATCAAGGGTGACTCTTTCGAGAAACTCAAGTTTACCATTGGAGAGCTTCATAAAGTCGTGTCCTGTAAGGGCGGAGCCGCCACTCCAGGTAAGGCTTATATATCCGTCCTCAAAGAGCTTATGGGAGTATCTGTCACCGCTAGAAAAAAGATGCACAGTCTTGCTGTCTATCATTGTGTATGCGTCGTATACATACCTTTTGTCTATAGAGGTGATTATAAGCTCCTCTATGCCGTTAGCGTCTAAATCCACAAGGGCGTAGCCGATTTCTGACAGATTATCGTGAGATATGTACTTATAAGATGCATAGGGGAAGTCGGGCAGAGGAGTGGATTTGTTTTCATCTCTCCACGGATGAGCAGATATGATAGTCTCGATAATCTCCTCGTAGGTATAAGGGATGGTTTCTTCGTTGTCTTGTGCTGTGTTTGACAGTACAATTCTGAATATCGCCTTGTCCTCAAAGGGTGGAGTAGCTTCAGTGTCTTTTGCTGTATATTTGTATTTTGGAAGTTCTGCTGACTCATCCTCGCAGAATTCCAATCTGTAAGAGCCCATAAAACGAAAAACAAATTTATCCATGTTTTCGCCATCGCAATTAAGAATTAATCTGTCTTTTTCTATCTCGTATGAGCCAAGATAGAAATAACTGCTCAAAGGGCTGATGCTAAACTCAAAGCTTGTGTTTTTAGGATAAAGCTTCAGACTTGCAGTTTTAACAGGACTGTTTTCGTCGGTGTATGCGTATTTAAGATACCCTTCGGAAAGCTTGTTTATGGGCAGAGTAGCGGTGTATTCTTCCTCTTGATTTTTTATATCTTCGGGAATTTTTGTTATCTCAAAGTCTATCCGGGCTTTACGCTCGGTGTGGGTAGTTTCGTTTGCATTTCTTGAGAATGTAGACTCAAATCTGTAAATACCCGGCTCGGTGATATCAATGTTCCAAAGACTGTATTTGTGGGTGTAGGAATTGTTTTCAGGGATGATGTAGCCAATGAGATTAAAAGCGTTTTCGCCCGTGCGGATGTCTGTCCATTCGCCTTCGGTGTCAATCTGCTGATAGATAAAGAACGGTTCGCCGCAGGTGTAGCTTTCATCATTTTTGTTGTTCCACTTAATTTCGATGTAGCCATCGCTGTCGGCGGTTTTTCTGAGGTCTAAATCTAAAAGTTCAAGGGATACACCCTCAATATCTGAACCGCTGTCGAGAATTTTAATGCCGTATTCTGTAAAGCTTGCAGGGGTTTCTTCTTTTTCCTTTTTGGACACAGGATTTGTAAGGAAGCAGATACCGATTGCAAGACAAAGAAGAAGTGAGAGCAAAATAAGCCAGAAAGCAGGCTTTTTGTAGTTTAAGATATTTATGATTCTCTGTTTTACTCCAACCTCGCCGAAGGCAAGAGGACAAGCAGAAACAAGCTTTCTCTCTGTGCTGAAGGTGAGGAGTGTCTGTGAGTACTGCTTTTTGCTGTCTGCACCCATATTTTTCAGCACCTTTTCGTCGCAGGCAAGCTCAATATCCCGGCAAAGCAGGATGTAGGAAATCCACATAAGCGGATTGAACCAATGGACAGATAGAAGCACAAATCCCAAAGGTTTCCAAAGGTGGTCGAGTCTTTTAAGGTGGGCTTTTTCGTGGCTTGTGATGTACTCGAGTTCATCGCCCGAAAGGGAAGAGGGCAGATATATGCGGGGTTTTATTATTCCCAGAATAAAGGGTGTTGAAATATCGTCGCATATATAGATGTTTTTATCGGTTTTGATTGATGCTTTTACTCTGTGTTTTATACGAGCAAAGCTTACAACGGAGTAAGTAAGCATTAAGAAAACTCCGCCTGCCCATACATAAGAGAGAATGGGGAAGATTTTTGCAAAAGTGTTTTCCTCTTCTTTTTCTTCTGTAAGAGAAATTTGAGGAGTGCTTGGAGTTATGCTTTCTGCAGGTATATCTTCAAAATTTTCGGGAGTGATGGGAGTGACAGGACTTTGCACGGAGTTAGGATTTTCTTGTTCTATGGCAGGTATCTGTGGAGAGTCGGGAGCATCTTGCTCGATAATAGGAGTCTGGGGTTTCAGAGCTTGATAATTGTCTTCAACTGTCGAGGATATAACAACCTCTGACTTAACAGGCTCGGCAGAAGG
>JAZRMA010000011.1:0-155020 GCA_045647135.1 Ruminococcus sp.
CTTTTTAAGATTGGCACCCCCAACAGGAATCGAACCTGTAACTAACCCTTAGGAGGGGTTTATTATATCCATTTAACTAAGGAGACAAGCATTGGTAATTCAATTCAACACATATTCTATAATATGGATTTTCGTTTGTCAAGAAAACCATGATATAATTCTCTGCCTTTTGCTTTGCATAATCTGCCTCCCTTTTAAAAGAGAGGCAGAAATTCGACCAGCATTTATCTGCGTTTAGTTTTATTATAAGGTCTCGCGGTTTGCTTTCCTTTGTTCTGATTAGTTCTGTGGTTCTTTGTAACTTTAGAATCTTTCCTACCCTGCTGTTTTTTTACAGGCTCGGCTATTGGAGTTATCAGGCAGTTCTTACCTGTGCCGATAAGGTCATGTCTGCCGGCTTTTCGCAGAGCATCGTAAACAATCTTCTTGTTCTCGGGTTTGAAGTACTGAAGGAGTGCTCGCTGCTGAGCTTTTTCCTCAGGTGTTCGAGGTACATAAACTTCTTCCATTGTATATGGGTCAAGACCTGTATAGAACATACAGGTTGATACTGTACCCGGTGTGGGATAAAAATCCTGCACCTGCTCGGGATGGAGTCCTTCACGTTTGAGGAAAAGTGATAGCTCGATTGCATCTTTAATTGTACTGCCCGGATGAGAGGACATAAGGTAAGGCACAAGATATTGCTTTTTGCCGATACTTTCGGTAAGTTCATAAAAACGCTTTTTAAAACGATTGTAGACCTCTACGGGAGGTTTGCCCATGCGCTTTAAAACATCCTCACTACAATGTTCGGGAGCAACTTTAAGCTGACCGCTTACATGGTGCTGGACAAGTTCTTTAAAGAAAGTTTCATCTTTATCTGCAATAAGATAATCGAAACGAATACCCGAGCGAATAAAAATCTTCTTGATCTTAGGAAGTTTTCGTAGTTTTCGAAGAAGTGAAAGATAGTCGCTGTGGTCAACTGTAACTGCAGGACAAAGCTTTGGCGCCATACATTTTTTATCTGCACACAAACCTCTTTTAAGCTGAGCCTCGCAAGAAGGTGCACGGAAGTTTGCGGTAGGACCGCCGACATCGTGAATATAGCCTTTGAAATCAGGCATCTCTGTTATTGTTTTTGCTTCTTCTATTACAGATTCGTGGCTTCTGCACGCAATTTGTCTTCCCTGATGATATGCAAGAGAGCAGAAGTTACAAGCACCATAACAACCACGGTTATGGATAATGGAAAACTTAACCTCCTCAATACCCGGCACACCTCCCAGAGACTCATAAGAGGGGTGGTATGTACGCATAAAAGGCAGAGAATAAACCTCATCCATTTCCTCGGTTGTAAGAGGAGGCATAGGCGGATTCTGAATCACAATCTTATCGCCGTGACGCTGGATAACAACACCGCCGCGGACTGCATCGTGTTCCTGCTGTTGAATTCGGGTGGACTTTGCATAGTGCTTTTTGCCCTGATCTGTGGGTGCAGATACAGCATCAAAAGAAGGACATTCTTTAACAGGTCCGGGAGTATAATCGTGAGTTCTGACAGCATAACAAGTACCGCGAATATCGGTAAGAGTTTCCTTACACTCACCATTTCGCAGACGATCAGCAATCTCTACAATGTGCTTTTCGCCCATTCCGTACATAAGAAGATCGGCTTTTGAATCTATAAGAATAGAAGGACGGACTTTATCGTCCCAATAATCATAGTGTGCAAATCTACGAAGCGATGCTTCAAGTCCGCCGATAGCAATAAAACTATCGGGAAAAAGTCTGCGAACAGCATTACTATAGACAATCGTTGCTCGGTCAGGTCTTGCTCCTGCCTTACCACCGGGGGTGTATGCATCATCACTACGCTTTTTCTTGGCGGCGGTATAATGAGCAACCATAGAGTCGATATTGCCACCATTAATCAAAAAGCCGAGCAGAGGAGTACCGAATCGTTTAAAGTCTTCGTCGCATCTGGGCTGAGGAAGAATACAAACTCTGTATCCATAATGTTCCAGAACTCGTGATATTATTGCTGTGCCGAAAGAAGGATGGTCAACATAAGCATCACCTGTAATGAGCACAAAGTCAGGTGTGTCCCATCCGTATTCTTTCATTTCTTTTTTTGTAATAGGTAAAAAAGGCATAATCTGTACCTCGCAATTTAATTTTTATATTATAACACATAATAAAGACAAATACAACAAACAGAAAATTTATGTATTTACAAGATTTTTTGCAATAAAGTATTTACAAATTACAGGTTTTTAGGTTAAAATAGCATTGAATTTTCTATATTATACATAGATATTCGCAGACACAAAACGGAAGGTTTGATTCAAATGATAAGAATAGGTATATTCGGTTACGGAAACTTAGGTCGTGGTATCGAAAATGCTATCCGCCAGAATCCCGATATGGAACTTGTAGCTGTATTTACAAGAAGAGACCCCTCTACCCTTGCAATCGGTACTCAGGGTGTTACGGTTGCACATGTATCTGATGTTGAAAATTATAAAGATAAGATTGATGTTATGATTCTCTGTGGCGGCAGTGCAACAGATCTGCCCGTTCAGACTCCCGAACTTGCAAAAATGTTCAATGTGGTTGACAGCTTTGACACCCACGCAAAGATTCCCGAACATTTTGAGAATGTTGACAATGCAGCAAAAGAAGGCAAGAATGTTGCAATGATTTCTGTGGGTTGGGACCCCGGTATGTTTTCTCTTAACCGCTTATACGCTTCTGCTGTTCTTCCCGAGGGTAAGGACTATACTTTCTGGGGTAAGGGTGTAAGCCAGGGCCATTCCGACGCAATCCGCAGAATTGAGGGCGTGCTTGATGCAAAGCAATATACTATCCCTGTTGAAAGCGCTCTTGAAGCTGTAAGAAGCGGCTCCGAGCCTAATCTTACAACAAGAGAAAAGCACACAAGAGAATGTTTTGTTGTTGCAGCAGAAGATGCAGATAAGGCCAGAATTGAAAAAGAAATCAAAGAAATGCCCAACTACTTTGCAGATTACGACACTACTGTTCACTTCATCACTATGGAAGAACTTAAAGCTAATCACTCAGGTATTCCCCACGGCGGTTTTGTAATCAGAACAGGCAAAACAGGTGCAAACCGTGAGAATAATCATGTTATTGAATATAGCTTAAAGCTTGACTCCAACCCCGAATTTACTGCTTCTGTAATCGTTTCTTTTGCAAGAGCTGCGTACAGACTCGGTGTTAAGGGTGAATATGGATGTAAGACAGTATTTGATATTCCTCCCGCATTGCTGAGCATCAAGAGTGCAGAAGAGCTCAGAAAAGAACTTTTATAATCAATTTTACACAGGACTTGGAGATAACACTTTAAGTCCTGTTTTTTTATATTATTGTTTAAAGATTTGTATTGACAAGAGAAGGCTGTTGTGTTACAATAACTCTTGTACGACACGGAGAGGTGTCCGAGCGGTTTAAGGAGCTAGTCTTGAAAACTAGTGATACCGAAAGGTACCAAGGGTTCGAATCCCTTCCTCTCCGCCAAATTTAATATTTACTTTTTATAAGTTCACCAATATACGGAGGATTACTCAAGTGGTGAAGAGGCTCCCCTGCTAAGGGAGTAGGTCGGGAAACCGGCGCGAGAGTTCGAATCTCTTGTCCCCCGCCAGAAAAAGCCGAGTGCATTTGCACTCGGCTTTTTCAATGATATTTACTATGGAGAAATCGAAATGAAAAAGTTCTTATATTTAATGATACAGATAACATGGGGATTCCCACAAACACTTCTTGGCTTTTTGAATTTTATATTAACCATCCGTAATAAACATTATTTCTATAACGGTGCAATAATAACAGTATGGAAAAACAAATCAAGCGTATCTTTAGGTTTATTTGTTTTTATTACAGATGAACCATTTTTCTATGACAAATTAAAAAGCAAATATACCAAGAAAGATTTATCTGACAGACTGCTTGTACATGAATATGGTCACACAATACAATCTCTGATTTTAGGACCATTGTATCTGTTTCTCATAGGAATCCCGTCAACACTTTGGGGATTTCTTCCAAATTTAGCAAGAAAACGTCAGACCAAACAAATATCATATTTCTCATTCTTTACAGAAAAATGGGCTAATGTTTTAGGAGAAAAAGTAACCAAGAAAATTTCAATGGAAAATTTGATTATAGATTGATTTCAACAGCACTCTTGGTCGGGTGCTGTTTTCTTTAACATAAATATCAATTATTTTAAATGATAAATTACAGGAAAACGAAAACAAATTACAAAAAGTTACACAATTTCATAAAAATTACATTTTATATATATTGTGCAAAAGCCGAACTTTATCACAATATTTATTGTTTATTAACAAATTTAGATTAAAAAGGGCTTGCATTAAATAGTTCTTTATGTTATAATGTTTACAAAGTTGTAATTAATGATAATTATTTTGTAATGTACAATGCCAAATATGGTGTTTTTTGAGGGGTCTCCCCTATATTTCGGAGGTATACACTTATTATGAATCGTTTTAGAAAAGTTCTTTCCTTATTACTTTTGATTACAGTTATGGTCAGCGGTCTTTGCTTTGCAGGTACTTCTTCCTTCTCGGCAGCAGGTACAGGCGCAGGTCTTGCAGAGCACGCTCTTAATGCTTATTACGAAGGTTGGAGCTATGTTTACGGTGCTATGAGTTATGGTGCTGTTGACTGTTCCGGTCTTATATATATGTATTCAGGTGCAGGCAGCCGCGTTGATATGATGGGTTCTTCTTACGAGACAGGCTCTACTGCTTACGGAATTCCCAATATTCATGGTCTTGGTCTTTATGAGCCCGGTCACGTTGGTGTTTATGTTGGCGGCGGCATGGGTGTTGATGCAAGATCAGAAGGCTACGGCGTTTGCTACCAGTCTGTTTACTCTAAAGGTTGGACAAACTGGTTTAAGGTTGCAGGTGTTTCCTACCCCACTGATGGTTGGGAATACTTCAATGGTGAATACTACTACTATGAAGACGGCGAATATCTTACAGATACTTATGTAACTGTAGATGGCGTACAGTACTACCTCGACTCGACAGGTATCAGTACAGAGGTTGGTCCTGCTGCGGATGACAGCACATCCGCTGATTCTTCTGAAAGCAAATATCTCAAAGTTGGTTCATACGGTGACAACGTTACCGAGCTTCAGTACAGACTTACAGAACTTGGCTTCTACAATGGTGACATCACAGGCTACTATGGTGAGCAGACAGAGGCAGCCTATAAGAGATTCCAGAAAGCTGCAGGTCTTTATGCAGACGGTATTGCAGGCGAGGACGAACTCTCACTCCTCTACTCAGATGATGCTCCCGAAGGAAACTTAGCAAGTGTTGGCACAACAGAAAATGTTCAGACCGACACAAACACTACTGAAGAAACAACAGATAGTGTTGTAACTGATGACACAAACGATACCGCTACTGTAGAGAATACAACTTACACCAATGGTGATTGTAATGACGATGTAGCACTTATTCAGAACAAACTCACTTCTCTCGGTTATTTCAGCGAAGAAGCTACAGGATACTATGGTGAACTTACCGAATCCGCTGTTATCAAGTTCCAGTTTGAAAACGGACTTACCACAACAGGCGAAGTTGACGAAGTAACTTACAAGGTTCTTTTCAGTGCAAAGGCACTAGAGAATCCATATGCGGAAGATAACGGCACAAGAAGAGTTATCTATAATCCCGAGAAAGTTAATAATAGCATCGAAACAACTACCGAAAACGAAATACATACAGACACTCTTGCAGTTGTTTCCCCTACAGAAAGCACAGATGTAGCCCTTAAGTCTGCCCAGCTTGCAGCAAAGGCTCTTGAAGGCGTTAAAATTGATAACATTCAGAATACAGGCTCTGCATCAAATAAGACAAACGGTTCCTTTATGGTATGGCTTGTTCTTATGATTGTATTTATGATTGGTGCGTTCTGGATTGTGTTCACAACAGAAAAGAAAAAGAAAAAAGCTCGTTTTGAGAGAATCAAAGCAAGAGCAAACAGAAACTGGTAAATAATAAAAAAACCGCTTATCTCTTTTATGGATAAGCGGTTTTTCATTACAACAAATCATTTATTGACATAATTTATATAAAATGATATAATTTATCAAAATAAATTTTGAAAGGTGATTCATCATGAAAAAAGTATTGGCAATTCTTTTTGCTCTCGTTATTGTACTTTCATTTGCAGCTTGCGGTAAAGACAACAATAGTGAGAACAAAACAAAAGCAACTGCAGCACAGGGAACTCCCGATATGAAAAACACCGAGGTTGAAATTGAGATTGTTACCGATGATCCTTCTGCTGAAATTGATATAACAGGTACTGTTGAAGAGTGGGTTGCAAATAATCAGGAGCTTGTTGATCAGATTGCAGCAAGCGCTTCTACTACAGAAGATGGTATGACACTTACAATGGTAATTTCTGCTGAAATCAACGCCCTTTATATGACAGGTGTTATTTCCGGCGAGTACACTGACGAAGATGTTGCAGAAGCCGAAGCTGAAGCTCAGGCACAGCAGGCAGAATGGGACGCTCTCTCTGCAGAGGATAAAGAACTTGCACTTCAGGACATGATTTTGGAAGAAACTATGCCTGTTCCTGATAGTGTTTACACAATTATTTGTGATGAAGAAGGCAATGTTATTGCTTACACAGTTTACTCCAAGTAATTTAAAGCTAAACTTAAACTCCGATGATACTCAGGTATTCATCGGAGTTTTTCTATTTTATATAATAAAAATTTATATAATAACTAAGCCCTCTGCGTTAGTCACACAGAGGGCTTAATTTATGTAATCTTATTCTTTAATTTCAGATGTGCAGTTAGGGCAACGAGTTGCTTCGATAGCAATTTCAGAGCAGCAGAAGGGGCACTTCTTTGTTGTAGGCTCTGCGGGAGCTTCCTCAACATCTTTCTTAGCAAAGCCTTTAACCTTAGCAATAAGCTTGATAAGAAGGAATACTACGAATGCGAGAATGAGGAAATAAATAATTGCAGAAATAAAGTTACCATAGCTGAATACTGCGATACCTGCTGCTTTTATCTCGTCGAGAGTCTTTAATCCATCGGGATTATCACCGAGAACAACAAACCAGTTTTTGAAATCAGCACCGCCTGTAATGAGAGAAATGAAAGGCATAATAACATCATCAACAAGGGACTTGATAATACCCTGGAAAGCAGCGCCGATAACAACACCGACTGCAAGATCAATTACACTACCGCGTGAAATGAATTCTTTAAATTCAGCGAAAAACTTTTTCATAAATGAACCTCCTTATTAAATTTTATTTATTAAAAATAGCTTTATGAAAAACTTTCTTACCCTTTTTGATAACAATATAACCCTTAGCAAAATCCTCTTCTGTAAGGCTTGCAAACATATCGGTTACTTTTACGTCATCAACAAGAACACCACCCTGCTGGATAAGACGCTTTGCCTCACCCTTTGAGGGACAAAGCTTGCACTTAACGAGTACATCCTGAACTGTGATTTTACCGTCTGTAAAATCATCAGCAGAAAGCTCTGTAGAGGGCATATTCTCAATATCTCCGCCTGTTGTAAAGAGAGCCTTTGCAGTAGCCTGAGCTTTCTCAGCCTCTTCCTCACCATGAATGAGTTTTGTAACCTCGAAAGCAAGAATCTCTTTAACTTTGTTAATTTCACTGCCTTCTGCCTTTGCAAGTTCGTTGATATAATCAAGAGGCAGGAATGTGAGCATCTTCATACACTTGATAACATCAGCATCATCAACATTTCTCCAGTACTGGTAAAAATCGTAGGGAGATGTCTTTTCGGGGTCGAGCCAAAGGGCACCTTTTTCGGTTTTGCCCATCTTCTTGCCCTCGGATGTAAGAAGGAGTGAGCAAGTAAATGCGTTAACTTTTGTTGTCTCGGGTACGGGCTTACCTGTTTCTTCAGCTTCTTTTGCTGCAATTCTGCGGATAAGCTCAACACCACCGATCATATTACTCCACTGATCGTCACCACCGAGCTCCATCATACAACCGTACTCCTGATTGAGCACATAGAAGTCGTAACTCTGCATAAGCATATAGTTAAGCTCAAAGAATGTAAGACCGCGCTCCATTCTCTGTTTGTAACACTCAGCAGAGAGCATCTTGGAGATTGTAAAGTGAACGCCAACCTTCTTGATAAAGTCGATGTAATTAAGGTCTAAAAGCCAGTCTGCGTTGTTTACTGCAATAGCTTTATCGTCAGAAAAATCAATAAGACGGGACATTTGCTTTTTGAAGCACTCAACATTGTGCTTAATATCATCCATTGTGAGCATCTTACGCATATCACTCTTACCCGAAGGGTCGCCGATAACACCTGTGCCGCCGCCAAAGAGGGCAATGGGCACATGGCCTGCTTTCTGAAGGTGTGACATAAGAATAATCGGAATAAAGTGACCGATATGCAGAGAGTCAGCCGTAGGGTCAAAACCTACATAGAAGCGTACAGGACCTGCTTCAAGCTGTTTTCTGATTTCTTCTTCATTTGTGCACTGAGCAATAATGCCACGGGCTTTAAGTTCATCAAAAACGTTCATTGGTATCATTCCTTTGTTTTAAACAAAATAATTATAAAATATAGTATAAATAAATTTTGACTTATAGTCAAGATTTAAGGCGAAATTAGTCACTTTGAATGTTATTTCTCTCAATCCAGTCCTGGTATGTGATAAGTACCTCTCGGGGTTTAGCTCCCTGGTAAGGTCCGATAATACCCATCATTTCCATTTCGTCGATCATTCTGCCTGCACGGGCATAGCCCACACGAAGTCGGCGCTGAAGCATAGAGGTCGAAGCTTGTCCGGAATCAATAACAAACTTGATTGCTTCCTGCATCTTATCGTCGATGACAATATCATCGCCACCGCCATCGGATACATTCTTTTCCATTTCTTCAGCGGCAATACGGCGGATTTTTTCTTCGATTTCTTCGTTATACTGAGCACGATGATTCTTCTTGATGTAAGCTGTTACGCTCTCGATTTCGTCATCGGAAGCATAGCAACCCTGAACACGAATGGGTTTGGGAATGCCTGTGGGTGAAAACAGCATATCTCCCCTACCGATAAGACTTTCAGCACCGCCGCAATCAAGAATAATGCGGGAATCCTGACCTGTACTTACCTTAAGTGCAATTCTTGACGGAATATTTGCTTTGATAAGACCTGTAATAACATTAACGGTAGGACGCTGTGTTGCGAGTACAAGGTGCATACCTGCTGCTCGAGCCATCTGAGCGAGACGGCAGATAGCATCTTCTACCTCTTTTGCAGCTACCATCATAAGATCAGCAAGTTCATCTATAGCTATAACAATTCTTGACATTTTTTCTTTAGGTACAGGAAGACCGTTAACTTCCATACATACCTGCTCGTCGGAGTCCTTATTATCTTCTATGTACTGGATATTTGACTCAACAAGGCTGTTAAAGGAAAGAATGTCTTTACAATCATATTCAGAGAATATGGTGTATCTCTGCATCATTTCGGATACAGCCCAGTTAAGAGCACTCGCAGCCTTCTTTGCATCGGATACAACGGGAATAAGCAAGTGCGGAAGACCCTTGTACTTGGAAAACTCAACCATTTTAGGATCAATCAGCAAAAGCTTTACTTCATCAGGAGTAGCTCTGAAAAGAACACTCATAAGCAGAGAGTTTACGCACACAGATTTACCTGAGCCTGTGGTACCTGCAATAAGCAAGTGAGGCATTTTTGCAAGGTCTGCGGTAACAATATTACCGGAAATATCTTTACCGAGTACACAAGTAAGTTTGCTCTGAGCGTTTCTGAATTCATTAGAATCAATAAGTTCACGCATAGTGACCATACTTACACACTTATTGGGAACCTCAATACCAACCGCCGCTTTGCCGGGAATAGGTGCTTCGATACGCACACCCTCTGCCGCAAGGCTGAGAGCAATATCATCGGCAAGGTTTGTAATCTTATTGATTTTAACGCCCGGAGCAGGTTTTAATTCGTAACGGGTAACAGAGGGACCTCTGCAGATATTACTGATAGAAACCTTAACATTAAAGCTATCGAGAGTTTCAATAAGTTTTGCGGCATTGCCCTCAAGCTCTTTCATTGCCTGATTATCGTTGGAATCAAGATTTAATCTGAGAAGTTCTACAGGAGGGAATGAATATTTTGCTGTTTCTTCAGACTCAGTTGCATCGGGAAGATCGGGAATTGAAGCCTGAAAAACAACCTCTTCTTCCAAATCGGAAGGAGTCAAAGAGGGATCAACCGCTACAGTTTCAGGATCCGGTTGTTTTGCACCCTTTGTCATTCTGTTCTTACCCTTTGAGTTTGTAATACTTTTAGCAACAATCGAGGCTTTATTTGCATCATCACCTGCAAGTTCATCACTCTGAGCGATGATTATTGAAGAGATAAGCTTGCTTGACGGATCTTCATAATTAAGGTCATCATCCTCAGCGATCACATCATCATGAGTGGATTCCTTAACCGTTTCTGTAAGAGGAATATCAATTCGTGTATCATTCTTACGCTTTTTAGTTTTAAGGGGAACTTGCTCCTCCTCATTTTTCACCATTGCTTCTGCTTTTGCTTTTCTCTTTAATTTTCTTAAATCATTCACTCTGCGTTTTGCCACATTAGCAATATCGAGAAGAGATATACCAAAAAGCACGAACACAGAAACGATAAGCAGAAGAATCGCAATAAACTTAGGAATAAAGTTATCTCCGCAAAGTTTTACAAGAGGTACACCTAAAATACAACTGATTATACCGCCACCGATACCATCAGAAGTATTGAAAGAATTATCGTAAGACATTCCCATTGCCTGAAAGAAACTTGCTTCTTTAACCTCTTTTGCTCCAAACATATAGAACAGAGAAGACGAAAGAAGGATTATAAGAACAGGCAATATAATCTTAACACCTATTCTGGAGATTTCTTTTTCTTTTGCTGTCATAACAGCCAGATAGCCGAGGAAAATGGGAATAAGCACAAAACCGAAACCAAAAAGACCATAAAAAAATCCGCGCAGTGAGCACCAAACAGACTCACCCTTAAAGATTACCATAACCATAAGAAGAATGGCAGCGGCAAAAAGAAGGATTGCTTTTACCTGTGGATTCATCGATGTTCGGGTTTGCTTTCCCCTATTCTTTTTTGAAGAAGAGCTTCTTGACCCTCTTCCTTTGCTTGTACTTTTCTTTTGAGCCACTATAATTACCTCGTTTTAAAAATCCTTATAAAATCAAACTAAAGTTACAATGTTACCGCTCAGTTTTTCGTAGATACTTACACCGAGTACTATAAGACCTGCTATAGCGGTATAGATAACGAATACATAGGTTTTATCTGTTTTAAGGAGCCACTTAAAAAGAGCTATTGCAAAATAACCTACTATTGCAGCTACTACCATTCCAACGATAACAGGACCGAAATCCACATTATTAAATGCACCCTCAGTTGTTAAGAGCTCTGCACCCTCTAAAACTGCTGCAGCAATAATTGCAGGCATACCGAGAACAAAGGTATAATCAAGAGCCTTCTGCTTATCAATACCTCTTGACTGGCCTGCTGCAAGAGTAGAGCCTGAACGGGAAATTCCGGGGAAGATCGCGGCAACAGCCTGAGTAACACCTACAACCAATGCATCAATTACATTGTATCTTTCTTTAGGCTTTGCCTTACCCTCTGCTACAAGCTTTTTACTGCGATTGTTAAGAAGAATACCTGTAAGCAGGAGTATGGATGTAACAAGCAAACAGATACCTGTCACATTAAAATATTCTGTACCTGAGGACATAATATCAGCTAAGTCTTTAACCTTCATATCGTTTCCGATAGGAACAAACAAGAGGAACAAAGGTGCCAGACCAATTATAAGCATAACCACAAGATTTCTGTCTTCATCCATATTCTTAAAACTGAATCTTCCTGTAAAGAGATCTTTAACAAGAAGGAAGAATGCTTTAATAAGCTTTAAAACAAGCTTACGGTAAAAGAAAACAACAGACACTAAGGTACCAAGATGAAGCATTACATTGAAAAAGAGATTACCCTCTGTTATTCCAAAAAAATGCTGCAGAATGTTAAGATGTCCGCTGCTGGAAACAGGCAGAAACTCGGTAAGTCCCTGAGCTATTCCCTGAATTAGCGCTAATATGTAATCCATAATATACCCTCCAGAATTTATTCTATATAAGATATTTATTTAGTTTTGAATATATGTAAGAACAGAATTATTTTCTGTTCCTTTGATTATCTATCATATCGTAAAGGCAATTCATGGCATCGTTAAGAGTGCCGACTGAGTCAATGAGTCCTTCGTCTACTGCCTCTTTACCCTCTAGTATTGTACCGATATCAAGCACAAGTTCACCGGTGTTAAGCACAAGCTCATTATATCGTTCTTTTGAGATATTGGAATTATCTGAGACAAATGTTGTGATTCTGTCCTGCATTTTTCTAAAATACTCAAAAGTCTGCGGAGCACCCACAGTAAGTCCTGTTGTTCTGACAGGGTGCACCGTCATGGAAGCACTTTTAGCTATAAAACTGTGTTTGGATGCTACTGCCAAAGGAATACCGATAGAGTGACCTCCACCAAGCACAATAGACACCACAGGCTTTTTCATTCCCGATATAACCTCGGCAATTGCAAGTCCTGCCTCCACATCACCTCCGCAGGTATTGAGAAGAATCATAAGTCCGTGAATACGATCGTCTTCATCTACTGCTACAAGCTGTGGAATAACATGCTCGTACTTTGTTGCTTTGTTCTGAGAATTGAGAATATAGTGTCCTTCAATCTGACCCACAATTGTAAGACAATGAACAATATATTCACCTCGTTTTACAATAACCGAGCCTGTTTCATTAATCTGTTCGGTATGATGCTCGTTTATGGGACTGTCTTCTTCAAATTCTCTATCTTCTGTACAAGGATTCTTTACATAGGAATTATTGGAACTTTCCTTAGAATTTCGGTTTTTATTATTTTCATTTTTCTTCATTATACTGCACCTCAGGTTAAGTTTTCCCGAAAAGCGCAATAAAATGTACATAATTATTTTTATTATAACACTACATAGCAAATTCTTCAAGAATATTATGTATAATTCTTTATTATAATATTGTTTTTGTTTTTTATGGTATGCTACTAAGTAAGGAGTGAGTAAAACTTTGGACATAAACATAATATACAGCATAACAATTATTATTCTTATTGCTATTTCTGCATTTTGTTCTTGCAGTGAAACGGTTTATTCCTGTGCCAGTACAGTCAGACTAAAAAAATGGGCTGAAGAAGGAAATAAAAAAGCTAAACGCGCATTGAAAATCGTGAATAATTATGACAAGACACTGACAGCAATACTCATAATGAACAACATTGTGAATTTAAGCTGTTCTGCTTTGGCTACACTTTTATTTTTAAATATATCACCAAATTATGGTGCAGCTATTTCTACAGGTGTAATCACCTTACTTGTTCTTACTTTCGGTGAAATAATTCCTAAATGCTTTGGAAAAGAAAAATGCGATAAACTCGCTCTTTCTATTTCGGGCATTCTGAATGTTATGACAAATGTGTTGACTCCTCTTGTTTTTCTTTTCTTGCAGATAAAGAAACTTGCCCTTAAGATTTTCAGCATCAAGGGTGATGACCCTACCGTTACTGAGGATGAGCTTAAATATATTGTTGAAGAAATCGAAGAACAAGGAATTCTTGAAAAACAAGAAAGCGAAATGGTACGCTCTGTGCTGGATTTTGACGAAACAACAGTCGTTGAGGTTCTTACTCCCAGAGTTGATGTTATTGCACTGAGTCTTGATGACAGCAAGGAAAAAATAATGAAAGTCATCAAAAAGCACCGTTTCTCCCGAATTCCCGTTTTCAAGGATACCATTGATAACATTGTTGGAATTCTGCACACCTGGGATTATCTCGGCGCTCTTGCTTCTGACAAAAAGGTCAACCTTAAAGACCACATCACCCCCGCACAGTTTGTTTTTCAGACACAAAATCTTTCTTCTGTACTTACAGAGTTTCGAAAAAAGCGTTTACATATGGCGGTAGTTACTGACGAATACGGCGGCACTCTAGGCATTGTTACAATGGAAGATTTACTTGAGGAAATCGTTGGTGAAATCTGGGACGAAGATGAAGAAATTGAAAACACCATCAGTAAAATTTCTGACCACAAGTGGAAAGTTGACGGTGATATGACCTTAGAGGATATGTATGACCTCTTTGATTTAAAGGCTGATGAGGATGACAGCGAATGTGTAACTGTCGGTGGTTTTATTTCCGAAACACTTGGTGCAATACCTAAGAAAGGCGACACTATCAAATTTAAAAACCTCTTCATTACCGTAGACAGTGTTAAAAATCAGCGTATCGGAACATTAACCATAAAGTTGATTCCAGATGAAGAGCAAACATCAAATAAGGATAACTGATAAAAAGTCCGGACAAGATGTCCGGACTTTTTTAGGAATACTTACTCATTAAAGCATCAATCTTTTTGCAAACCATACTTAACGGAATACATAACGCACCCCACAAAACGCTGTATAAAAGGCACACCTGACCCAATAAATTCATTGGCATAGAAGAATAATCCCATACTCTCCACCCCATTTTTAAATTCACAAAACACCCGACCATAAACTCAATTCCCGTTATAACACCTGAACCTATTACACATTTTTCGGGCACGGACAAATTAGGGTATTTTTTATAGAGCTTATAAAGACTTAAAAAACAGACACCACCTGTAAGTACCATTGACCAATGGGTACGATGCCTCCACAAAAGCTCAACACCTGCGTATGAAATCCCACCTGCAACCAGTAACGTCAAATCTTTTTTTATATTATTAAACATTTGCTCTCACCGAGTATATTTTATGTATGAGTAAATGTTTTATCCCAAAAGAAAGGTCCCATAAAATGGGACCTTTTTATATTACAGTTGTGGAAGGATACCTGCAATATGCTTTTGAATTCTTGTTGCGTCTGAAACGCTGATTCTGCCGTTTCTGTCTGTATCTGCAAGTTTTTGCGCATCAGACGAAAGAGTGAGCAGCGAAGCACAATGTTTCTGAATCATAGTAGCATCGGAAACAGTTACTTTTCCGTCTCCGTTTGCATCGCCAAAGACACCGCCATCTCTGAGTCTGTATCTGTATTTTACCTGCGAATAATCGGACTCCAATGCCGTTGTCCAATCCCCCGTCATAAAATAATTATAATAATCAAGTCTGATTTTGTCCTGATAAATAAAGTTCTTATACCAATAAAATGTTCTGTTACCATGAGTACCGAATGCACCGTCACACGATACGCCTGAACTGCAATATGCATCTGCTCCATTTGTCCATTTAAGATGATAATACTTATAACGGCTATCGTCATAATCTGTGTTTACAGAAGCCACATAAACATTATCCTTAGAAATACTATCAAAATGGTTGTAAACATTAGTGAAGGCAAAATTAGCACTATTTCCTTGAGAACCACTGCAGAAATGATAGTAATAGTAATCTGTGAGCACTCTTGTATCGGATTCCGTAAGCTCTAAAGTAGACTCATAAGGAGCTCCTGAATTTACATACTCTGTCTTTACAAACTCACCCTTTGTCCAACCTGAAGCAGGGGCTTTATCGGTTATCTGATTATATGTATATTCATACTGAATCTCGTATTTGTCTGCAGTTACTCCCGAAGGAAGAGTATCTGCATAAACCCAGTTATTATTATCACTTGATTCTTTGACATTAAACTCCACTGTGTCAGAAGATACCACACCGCTATTTGTATAAATTGTTACAAAGGCAGTATAATCACCTGCAGACAAATTTTGCTTTTTGGGTGTACCTGTAATGCCAAGCTCAATTTCTTTTGAAAATGTTCCGTCTTTTTTAGTTACTGTAAGTACACTTCTGAGAATTTTTTCACTTGTAGACCAAGAAAAAACAGTTGGAGTAACTGCATCCGAAGCAGATACAGACAAAGTTGGTTTTTGGATAGGTGGAACAACATCTACATAAACATCATGTGTAAGACTACCCTCTCCTGCTTGAGAGCCGACTGGTGTAGCAGATACTACAACATGATATTTACCGCTTTCTGACACAGTAAAACTGTATGATGTGGTATTTTCTACTCTGGTACTTAAAAGAGTTGCACCTGAAGGAGTATAAACAGAAATCCAATAGTGAGACAAAGGTGAATTAACAGAAGAAGGTTTCCATGTAACATTAACGGTTTCTCCTGCAAAATAAGAAGTTTTATCCAGAGAAATTTCGGGAACTGTCAAAGGCTCACTATCTACAGCTACGCCGATATACACATACCCCAAAAAAGATAATCTGGACTTTGTATATGCTTCCAGCTCAGCGACAGTACAGGTAGTAATCTGACAATGACTGTTACCTGGTTTATCTTGAACTCCACCCTCGCTGATTGTAACTACATTGCCATCGACGCGTTCAACAACGGCGATATGGTTTTCGTAACAAACCAACGACTTTGCTCTGATTGTTCTGCCACGTGAAAATCCGTAACTTGCATACTGACTATTATACCAACTGTATCCGCTCCATATAGCTCCGTTATAACCTGTAAGCTGACATAAACGTGAATTTGCAAACCAAGCACAACCAAGCTTACCATAAGCGTTTTGTCCATAGTTTTTATTTGCAAAATGAGTATATGGATAAGACAAAATATCAATATTGATTCCATTCTTACCATTGTTGGCAATCGGTCCGTTCGGAGCATCCGCAGCAACTGTAACAGAACTTATTACCATCATTAAAACAATAAGAACAGCTGATAGAAATCTTTTGGATATTTTCATTCAAACACAACCTTTCGTATAATAAAATAATATCATTATGAATAGTGTTTGTCAATTATCGGCAAAAGTAAAGGCTCGTCCGAAGACGAGCCTTTAAACGCGTTGAAAATATCAGATTAATAATTCTCGGACTTGATCTGGAAATATGCCTGAGGATGGAAGCAAACAGGGCAAAGCTCGGGAGCTTCTGTGCCGATAACAATGTGACCACAGTTGGAGCACTCCCAGATAACGATAGAGCCTTTCTTGAATACTTCGCCGTTTGTTACATTAGCAAGGAGCTTTCTGTAACGCTCTTCGTGTGCCTTCTCAATTTTAGCAACACCCTCGAACTGATCAGCAATAGCATCAAAGCCCTCTTCTCTTGCCTCTTTAGCAAATGTTGCATACATATCTGTCCATTCGTAATTCTCGCCTTCTGCAGCGTCAGAAAGGTTCTGAGCTGTTGTGCCGATACCGCCAAGATGCTTAAACCAAAGTTTTGCATGCTCCATTTCGTTAGCAGCTGTTTCTTCAAAAAGCTTTGCGATCTGAACATATCCCTCTTTACGAGCCTTGGATGCAAAATATGTGTACTTGTTTCTTGCCTGAGATTCACCGGCGAAAGCGGCCATCAGGTTAGCTTCTGTTTTTGTACCTTTAAGATTCATAAAAACACCTCATAATTAAAATATATTTATAAAAACAATAATCATTACTATTTTTATTGTTTTAATTATATTACAACAAATTTAATTTGTCAAGTATTTCTCGCTTAGAATACAAAGAATTTATTACATCGAGAAAAGCATTTGAAGAGAGATATGTGGGAAGTCCTAAATCTTCCATAAGTTTCTTACGAAGAGATGCAGAATTTTCTCTGCCTGAAAGACCCATTTCGAATAAATCTGACTTTGTAATCTCTTTTACATTTGGTGTTATCCCACCCTCTCCTACATCTATACCTGCACGAACAAGGGCTGATTTAATAACATCGTGACTTAAGCCCTCAACCCCAAGAAGACCTTCTTTTGAAGGAGATGCTTTGCGTTTTTCTTTGCCTTCAATACAGGGTATGTAGCAATTTTTAATTTTATCTGTCGGGACAATACCTTTTAAGAAGTTTCTGATAACCAATCCCGCAGAATCGCTGTCGGTCATAATAAGCAAACCTCTTTGCTCTGCAAGTTTACGAATCAGAAGTTGTTTTTCTTTATCTTTAAAAACACGAAAACCCGAGGTTGTGATAATCGGAGCATCAATAAACTCGGAAAGTCGCTGTTTATCGTACTTACCCTCTACTATTATTGCCTCATTTATTTTAAGCATAATCCCGCTCCTTTATAGCAATAAGCAGAAGGTCTGCAACCAGTTTTTCAACTGCGGCTTCTTCGTTTATGGTAACCGAGTTCATTTTTTCGGATAAATCTGTTATAGCAGAAAGACTCATACGAAGAGCATTTGTACTGAGTTTTGAGGATTTCTGAGGAGCTTTTGTAAGCACCCACGCTCTGTTATTATATTTAAAAAATTCTGCTGTATCTTTTAAATTTCCGCCTGACTCAACCGTTACTCTGGCTCTGTACAAATCCATATATGCCATACCCAAAAGTCTGACGATACCCCTGGGATCTTCACGAAGAGCAAAAAGCTGATTTAACTCTGTGTAAGCTTTATTTGCATTGCCATAAATAACATTATCCACCATATCGTAAACTTTTGCTTCCAGCTTCTTGATTACGGTTGCTTCTACCATTTCCAATGTAATCTCATTATTTTCGGCAGCAAAAGCACAAACTTTTTCAAGTTCCATTTTCAGTACAGAAAGGTCTGTTGAACAGTAATAAATTATCTTGGAAGCAACCGGAAGAGAAAGTTTCTTACCCAATTTATCTGCCCAATTTACAAGCTGGTGCTCAAGAGATGTTGCAGTACGCATATTGATTTCAGCAACTGTGCCTGTTTCCATCTTATCAACTGCAGTACATAATAATTTAAATCGATTCTTTTTCTTTTTTTCGGAATCTTCTTTATCTTCGTTTTTCTTTGCCACTGTTGTACTGTCATTCGGATAAGAAAAAATCAGAACCGTTGAAAGCGGAACACTTTTGAGAATTTCTGTCAGCGATTTATACTCATCATCCGATAATTTATTAACATCGAAATCCTTTATAAGCACACAATTGTACTCTGCCATAAAAGGCACTGTACCAACTGCATCTGCAATAGACTGCAGACTTACATCTGAAGAAAACTGATGAAAAGCAAAGTCAGAAGGTTCTTTGCCCGCTACTGCAGTTGTGAGCTCTTTTGTATAAAACTTCACAAGATATTTTTCGTCGCCAAAGATTACATATATATTATTGTATTTTTTAGAAGAAATATGCTTTTTGAAATTTTTTTCATCCATGTATGCCATAAATATACTCCAAAACTAAACATCAAGATCAAAAGAACACTCTTTTACTCTAATTACATTTTTACAAAGTAAGTTGAATTTTTCTTCTGCAACCTGTGACGCATAAGATTCACCCGTAATATACACCTTGTCGAATTTAAGAAGGTTGTAATTATAAGGCAGACCATCAGTAATAACTATATCTGCATAAGTATAGTTTGCGGGAATCAAACTACAATCCGCATCACGAGGTGCAATGAGGACACTCATCTCCCCTGTATCTATATATTCAAATACATTCTCGTTTTCGCAAATCATATAAACCTTAGCTTTTGACCACAAATCAAGACAATGAAACTTGCTGAAACTAATTATATCACAATTATCATTGTTAGAATTGACTGCTATATTATCATACCTTATAATTCTCCCATAGTCAAACCGATTCGTAATATTAGTATAAAAAATATTTGAATTTCTGCCGTAAACATCAACATACACCGAACTCGAAAATCTACCCATCGCTTCTATCTTTTCCTCTACGATATAAGTCTTCAGATTAGACCCTGAAGCCCTTAGTACCGCATGACCATCGCTACTCTCCAACAACACCGATAAAGCATTTCCCGAATCCATAATATGAACTGTAAGCCTTTGATCTCTATCTATATTATAATTAAGAGACCCTGTAAACAAAATCAAGGCAGAAAGTAAAACCGAAATTACAGTAGCACTCCTTTTGTTTAGAACAAGAGCAAAAGCTGCAATAATAAAAGTTAACGCTACCCAAATATAAAAATAAGACTTATTTGTATACACATAAGAGTGCGGTAAAGAAGTAACAACCTCGCATATACATATAAGATAATTGTAGAATAGTGTAACAAAACCACTGAGCCAATCACACATAACAGACAAAAACTCAACATAATGTGTTACTGTCAAGAGTAGAATCGCAACAAGTACAATCCACATAAATGGTACTATAAGCAGATTACAAATAAGTGAAACTGTTGAAACACCGCCAAATACAAATATAGTTATAGGCAGAGTCCATAAAGTAGCACATAAACTCATAGAAACAGTATTCAAGGCTATTCTCATAAGTTTATTTATGAAGTTAATTCTGATAACAGGAAGTGGCGAAAGTTTATTTATTACAGGTATTGAAAGCTTATCAGCCCAGAAAACTATACCAAGTGTTGCAGCAAAAGAAAGAAGCATTCCCACATCGCCCACACAGAAGGGATTTACAATTATAAGAATAAGTGCAGCTAAACCTATTGAATTAACAGAATCGCTCCGTCTGTCTATCATCTTACCGATATTTAAGATTATAAGCATAACACTTGCACGGATTACAGGCACACCAAATCCGCACAAAAGAGCAAAAGCCAGTATAGAAACAATCGTAAGACAACCTTTTAAAATTTTATTTTTAAAAAGTTTGCCAAAAAACTTTTCTACCATTGCGGCAATTATCGAAATATGCAGTCCCGACACAACTGCAATATGAGAGAGTCCGGATTCTCTTAAAAGCTCTTTTACTTCAGGGCTCAAGTCATATTTGTTACCCAGCAAAACTGCAGAAGAAAAAGAAGCTTCTTCATAGTCCATTTCAAGATATAAAGCAGTGGAAAGTTTGTTGTTAAGATTTTTGAAATGATAAAGAAAACCTCTTTTTTCGGGCTTTGTAATTACTACATTTCCCTCTTCGTACATAAATGAACGAAGAAAAATCCTGCGTGACCAAAAGGTTTTATTCTCATTGAAAGACACATCGGTTGTAAAACTAAATTCATCACCATATTGCGAAATACAGGGATATTTACTAAGTAAAAGCAGTTTTGAATTTATGTCTTCCCCGTCAATAGTTTTAACTTTAAGAACATAATTATAGTAGCCGTTCTGAAAATACTCATCCTCTTTGGTTGCTATAATCTGCACATTACAATCATCAAACCGACGAAGAGGTGTAACAAAGAAATTAAGATAACCAAAGAAAACACAAACTGTGATAAATGCAGTTATAAATGCAACGGGATATGTACCCTCTTTCCTTGCAAAAGGAATAAGCATAGAAACAGAAAACAAGAGGAACGTGCCTATACCAAGTATAATGGCAACTGACTCGCCCAAATAAAAACAGGCTGTCAGTACCAAAAGACAAGTGAGTCCAAGTAGTCCTAACAGCCGTTTCATATTAATCAGTCCTTATATATTATTACTTAAAGAAAAGAGGAAGCTTCTCGAGGAAGATAATATCATCTCTGTCTGCAGCGTCACCCTCAGCAAGTACCGCAGCCTTGCCAACTATAATGCCGCCTGCAGCTTCTGTAAGCTCTTCCATAGCCTTGAGGCTTTCACCTGTGGAGATAACATCATCAAGGATAAGCACACGCTTACCTTTGATTTCGTTTACTTCAGTCTCGCCCAAATGAAGTGTCTGCTCGTTTGCAGTAGTAATAGACTTAACCGTAACACTTACGGGGTTGCGCATATAGACCTTAAGCCCTTTTCTTGCAACCACATATTTACCGCATCCCTGACGAGCAAACTCGTAAGCAAGAGGAATAGATTTAGCTTCTGCTGTAAGTACAACATCGTGCTCAGGGCAAATTTTAAGAAGTGCTTCTGCACTTTTCTCGGTAATTTCAACATCATTAAAAAGAATAAAGGCTGCGATATCCAAACTGTCGCTTACAGAGAACATCTCAAGTTCTCGTTCGCAACCTGCGATTGTCATTTTATATGTATTACTCATAACAGTATCTCCTGTGTTTAATCAACCATTGAGTTTTTCGGTGAGCTTAACTCCGCCGATAAGGTGAAAATGAATATGCTTGACTGTCTGTGCACCATCTTCTCCACAGTTATTTATTATTCTGTATCCGTTTGTAAGTCCCTTAAGCTTAGCAATCTCGGGAATTTTTGTGAAGATATATGCAATAATCTCTGCGTTATCAGCTGTAATATCGTCTGCACAAGAAAGAATGTGCTCCTTAGGAATAATAATGGTATGAACAGGCGCACAGGGATTTATATCCTCAAATGCTAAAATTCTGTCGTCCTCGTAAACCTTTGTGCTTGGAATATCTCCGCTTACAATTTTACAAAAAATGCAATCCATCTTTAAGCTCCTTTAAAATTTACTATATATAAATTTTATGACTTTTTGATGTTAAAGTCAAGTTTTTCTGCAAAAAACATACGCCCTTCTTCAAAAAGAAAGGCGTATAAAATACAAGATATTCGATTATGCTGATTTTTTCTTAACAGTAATCTTCTTCTCTTCGCCACGGATAATTCTACCGATATTACCACGATGCATAAATACAGAAAGAAGTGCGATAAACAGAAGAACTCCTGTTGTTACCCACACATAAGTAATGGAATGAGGTGTTGCAGTTTCCAGAGAAGGCTTGTACTCGAAGAAATACTTCATAAGGAAATTAAACACAACAACCAAAACGATTGCTGACATTGAAGATACGGAAATAATCTTTGAGCAAAGGAAAATTATAAGCCACAGTGTCATACAAATAAGGAGCACTCTCCAGTCGAGCACACCAAGAACACCGCCTGTTGTAGTAACGCCCTTTCCGCCTCTGAATCCGAAGAATACAGGGAAACAATGACCGATTACAACAAAAGCACCTGCAATATGCTTGATATATGAAACATACTCGTACTGCACAGTATCAGACAAAAGCTTGATTGATTCGTTGTCAAAAGGAAGGTTTATTACAACAACTGCAAGATTCACTGCTATGATACCCTTAAGGCAGTCAAAAACAAAAGTAAGTGCAGCAGGAACAGCACCAACTGTACGAAGGACGTTGGTAAAACCTGCATTACCTGAACCCATTTCTCTTACATCCTTACCCTCTTTTGAGCGTTTGGAAATAACAACTGCAAAGTTAAAACTACCGATAAGATATGCAATGATAACGGAAGCAAGAATACGCCACCAATAAAGTGTAAAAAACTCCATTATGCTTTTTCTCCTCTCTCTCTGACAACTATACGAACAGGAGTTCCCTCAAGACCAAAGCTTTCTCTGATTCTGTTTTCAAGATAGCGCTGATAAGAGAAGTGGAAAAGCTCTGTATCATTGCAGAAGAAAACAAATGTAGGAGGCTTGGTGCTGGGCTGAGTTACATAGTAAATTTTAAGTCTTCTGCCCTTATCCGAAGGAGGCTGAACACGAACGGTTGCCTCAGCAAGAAGTTCGTTAAGAACACCTGTTTTGATACGCATTGCGTTAGTGTTTGCCACATAAGTTATAAGCTCAAAAAGACGGTCAATTCGTTGACCTGTTTTTGCAGATATAAAAAGTGTGGGAGCATAGGACATAAAACCGAAGTCAAGATCCAGTTGTTTTCTGAATTCGTTCATAGTTTTATCGTCTTTTTCAATAGCGTCCCATTTATTAACACAGATAATACAACCTTTACCTGCCTCGTGAGCCATACCTGCAATCTTAGTATCCTGCTCTGTGGGACCTTCCTGTGCATCAATCATAATTACACATACATCACAGCGTTCAATTGCCATTTTGGCACGGATAATACTGTATTTTTCGATAGCATTATCCACCTTATTCTTGCGGCGGATACCTGCTGTATCGATAAAAATAAACTCACCATGAGAATTTTTAACTTTACTGTCTATGCTATCACGGGTAGTACCTGCAATATTGGAAACAATACTGCGCTCTTCACCTGTTACTCTGTTTATAAGAGAGGATTTACCTACATTAGGCTTGCCGATAACGGCAACTGAAATAATTTCAGAATCCTCATCATCCTCTTCATTCTCAGGGACAAGTGCAAAGGCTGCATCCAGAAGATCGCCTGTGCCATGTCCATGAACAGAAGAAACCTGAATAGGCTCACCAAGACCTAAATTATAAAATTCATAAAAATCAGGGTCGGGATCGCCGATACGATCACATTTATTAACACAGAGCACAACGGGCTTACCGCTTTTCTGAAGCATCTGCGCAACCTCAACATCAGTTGCCACCATACCTGTACGAACATCGGTTACAAGAATTGTAACGTCAGCGGTCTCGATAGCAAGCTGTGCCTGGCGTCGCATCTGTGAAAGAATAATATCATCGGAATAAGGCTCGATACCGCCTGTGTCAATGAGGGTTGCGTGTCTTCCAAGCCACTCAACCTCACCGTAAATTCTGTCACGAGTAACACCGGGAGTATCATCAACAATAGAAAGTCTGCTACCTGTGAGCTTATTAAAAAGTGTGGATTTACCAACATTAGGTCTGCCCACAATAGCAATTACGGGTTTTGCCATATTATACACTCCTTTCTCTCAAGGAAAATACATTTATCAGTTAATAAGTGCGTTAAACAAGGCTTCACCGCTGTTTTCAACAGCAGTAATCTTTACCTGAAGCTCTGCTTCAGCGTGAGAAACAGTTATATCATCGAGGAATACATCTTCCCCGCTTCTCAGCATACAGACAGGAATAAGTATTTCTTCTCCCAGATCTTTGCCTTTAAGCTGAGAAATCAAATCTTTTCCAACAACAAGGCCCGATACATTAATCATTGTGCCAAAAAAATAGTTGATTATGGGTTTAACGCTTATATTTACAAAAGGATATTTATCTTTTAAGATTTCACAAAGTTCTGAAAGATAAGGTGCGGCACTTTCGCCACAAGCTATGGTCTTGTTTTTAACAAGATTTTTGTCTCCTGCAGAATCTTCGAGTGCAAACATAAACTCTTCTTTTTGCAAAGAAATAAGTCCGACACCATTTTCAAGGCAAGGATAATCCTCGTAATACTCAGGCTCGGGAATATTTCTTTCTGCTTTAATATAGAGTTCATCTGCCGCAAATACAATTCTGCGGTCAAACTTTTCAAGAAATTCCTCTGCAAAAGACTCTACTATATCAAGGGTTTCTGCTGCTGTTTCTTTAGTAAAGGGAGTTAAAGGATAAAGGCCTTCTCTGTGGTCAGTGAGGCCCACAGGAACTACTGCAATAGAGTTTACTCCCATTTCACCTAAATCTTTGATTGAACGTTTAAGTTCTTCCCCGTCATTAATACCGGGACATATAACAAGCTGACAATTAAGAACAATACCTGCTTCTGCAAATCTCTTCATAATACCGAGAGACTCACCTGCAAAGCGGTTGTTCATCATCATACATCGAAGCTCGGGATTTGTGGTATGTACAGATACATTAACAGGACTTATATGCATACTGATAATGCGATCAATCTCGTGCTCTGTAAGATTTGTGAGAGTGATATAATTGCCAAAAAGAAAGGAAAGCCGACTGTCGTCATCTTTAAAATAAAGGGTCTCTCTCATCCCCTTAGGCATCTGATCAATAAAACAGAAGATACACTTATTACGACAGGAATGTTCCTTATCCATAAGATAAGTTTCAAACTCGAAGCCTAATTCTTCGTATTCTGCTTTCTTTACAGATACCGTTTTTGTTTCTCCGTCTGAGATATACCGGAGTGTAACATTCCTTTCCAGCTGATAGAAACGATAATCAAGGACATCAACAATATCGTGCCCGTTGATACTTAAAAGCGTGTCTCCGCCTTTAATGCCACAGCGGTCGGCACTGCTACCCTTTATTACAGATGCAATCAATACTGCCACTTTGGCACCCCCTAAATAAAAAACAAAAGGGCGGTCAGTTACACTGCCGCCTTGTATCTTTTGTCTTACAGAGCTAATAGGAATAAAAATTAGTCCTCTTTAGCAATTACCTGTCTGCCGTTGTACATGCCGCAGTTAGCGCATACCTTGTGGGGAGCTTTGAACTCGCCGCAGTTGGGGCATGTGCTCAGAGCGGGAGCATCAAGCTTCCATACATTAGAACGTCTTTTGTCTCTTCTTGCCTGTGAATGTTTGTTCTTTGGTACTGCCATTTCTTACAGTCCTCCTTATGTTAAAGTTAATCAAGTAGCTGTCTTAAAGCCTCAAGTCGCGGGTCAATAACACGATTGTCGCAAGTACATTCCGAAGTATTTAAATCTGCACCACATTTAAAGCACAGACCCTTGCAATCTTCGCTGCAAAGGAACTTCAGAGGAAGTTCAAGCAAAATATCGCTTATAACCAACTCGTCGAGTTCAAGAGTATAATCGGGTGTTTCGATATAATCACCGTCATCGTCACCGCATAGAGAAGCAATAAGTCTATGTTCGAAGGTATAATTCATATCTGAAACGAGCTCTTTCATACATCTGTCACAAGGACGAGTGTATTCAAACTCTGTATCAACAGAAAGTTGAACTATGCCTGTCTTATTAGACGCTGTAGCTGTAATCTGTACGGGAGAGCTAAAGGGATGACCCCCATCAATTTCGATATCGCTAATTGCCAGTTCGAAGCTGACTGTCTTAGCAGCTCCGTCGCGTTCGAAAACGTCTTTAAGGTCAAGTACCATATAACACCTCTGAAAACACAATGACGCATATTAAAACATCGTTTAATATTATATCCTGTGAGAGCCTGTTTGTCAATATAGAATTTGCCGATAATTAGCCAAATCTAAGGGGTTTTAGTTATATATTCTGCAACAATACGCACATATATGTTGTGTCAATAGAAAAAGACTCCACTAAACACAGGAAAAATGCCGCAGTAAAAAACCGCGGCATTCAGATATTTAAGTATTAAATCCTAATCAGATTTCCTCGCAAACAGCTTTGATACCCTCGGGGAGCTCAGACTCTGCTGCAGAAATGAGGAATGTGATCTTTGTCTCAGAGCCCTCTGCAAGTTTGTTGACTTTAAGGATGAACTCCTCGATACCCTCGATTGCTTCGGGGCAAATCTTGAATGTAGAGTCAACAAGAATGTCTGTTACATCGTAGTTGCCTGCACAAATGCCGGAAAGAAATCCGAAGAGCATGTCATAACCTGCAATAGCATACTGATCAGAATCAATAAGACGAGCCTTATGTGTAATATCGTAAGTAAGCTTTGAGCCCTTCTCGATAACTACAACATTGCCGGTAGATGCTGCTGCAGTTTCGTTAGCCAAAGCGATGAGTTTCTTAGTTTTGCCGGTTCCTTTTTTGCCGATGATAAGTGTTACCATAAGTTTTACCTCCGTAATGTTTTTATACCAGTCTTGCTTCCAAGGCTGCTTTTTCCTGCTCATATCCGGGTTTACCGAGGAGAGCGAACATATTTTTCTTGTAGCTCTCAACGCCGGGCTGGTTAAAGGGATTTACACCTAAGAGATAACCGGAAATTGCACAAGCTTTCTCAAAGAAATAGATAAGATAGCCGAGCTCTGACTCTGTCATCTCTGCCACATTAAGAACGATATTGGGAACACCGCCGTCGTTGTGTGCAAGTACTGTGCCTTCGAAAGCTTTTCTGTTAACGAAGTCCATTGTCTTACCACAGAGGAAGTTGAGTCCGTCTACGTTCTCAGGGTCTGTGCCGATAGTGATTTCCCTTTTGCATTTGTCAAAAAGAACAACTGTCTCGAAGAGATCTCTTCTGCCGTCCTGAATGTACTGACCCATAGAGTGAAGGTCGGTAGAGAAAACAACACTTGCAGGGAAAATACCCTTGTTGTCTTTACCTTCGCTCTCGCCGTAAAGCTGCTTGAACCACTCGGACATCATTGTAAATGCGGGTTCATAAGATACGAGAACTTCTGTAGTCTTACCCTTGCGGTAGAGACAGTTACGAAGTGCTGCATACTTATAGCAGTCGTTTGAGAATACATCAGCGTTGTCAAAGTCAGCCTGAGCCTTCTGAGCACCTGCCATAAGTGCATCAATATCTGCACCTGCAACAGCAATAGGAAGAAGACCAACTGCTGTAAGAACAGAGAATCTGCCGCCTACATCGTCGGGAACTACGAATGTCTCGTAGCCTTCGCGGTCTGCAAGCTGCTTGAGAGTACCCTTTGCTTTATCTGTTGTGCAGTAGATACGCTCTTTAGCACCCTCTTTGCCATACTTGTTCTCGAGAAGTTCACGAAGAACTCTGAATGCGATAGCGGGTTCAGTAGTTGTACCTGACTTTGAAATCATATTGATGGAAACATCCTTGCCCTCGCACAGCTCGATAAGTTCGGAGAGTGCAGTAGAGCTGATGCTGTTACCTGCATAATAGATCTGGGGTGTGTCTTTTGCAAGAGCGTTGTAGTTGGGTGATGTTAAAAACTCGATAGCAGCACGAGCTCCAAGATAAGAGCCGCCGATACCGATAACGATGAATACATCTGTATTACTCTTGATACGCTGAGCAGCAGCCTTGATACGAGCAAATTCTTCTTTGTCGTAATCAGTGGGCAGAGTGAGCCAACCGATAAAGTCGTTGCCGAGGCCTGTGCCTGTGTGAAGAGCTTCGTGTGCAGCTTTAACCTGAGGAGCAATAGCTGTAAGCTCATCCTGAGAAATAAAGCTCTGAACGTGTTTGTCTGAAAGTATAGTGGGCATTGTAAATCCTCCAATGTCTATGTGCGTATAGTTGCACAGATTTAATTATTCACATTATACTATACTAAATAGCATAATGCAAGAAGGATTTTACATTTTCACTAATTTTTTTATAAATTCTCACAACGAAATTAAATTTTGCCACAAAAGACCCCATATTGCACCAAAAGATACGGGTTCTATGGCGTTTTTTGTAACAATATCGAAGTCTGCAATAATCTCACCATTGTAGGTATATGTAAGATTTCCCACTACCTCCCCTTTAAAAACAGGAGCTTCAAGTTCTTCTTTAATGGTAAAATCTGCTGAAAGTTCTGTTGAGTTTCCTTTTGGCAGAAGTATATCGGGTTTAAAATTACATACAACATCCGTTTCCGGAAGCATACCTTTCTTCACGCTTATCTTTGTAGGAAAGTTTTCAGGCAGACTCATACTTTCTATCTTAAAATTTGCAAAACCGTAATCAAGAAGCTTTGCGGCATCAGAAAATCTTGCAGTACCCGTATCACATCCAAGCACCACAGCAACCAGAGATAATCCATTACGGGTTGCCGTTGCAGCCATGCAACTTCCCGCCTGACTTGTTGTGCCTGTTTTAAGACCTGTGATACCCGAATAGGTCTTAAGCAGTTTATTAGTATTTACAATCTGAGTTTTCCCATCGCGAAGATAATCAAGCCATATTGAACTGAACTCGAAGACCTTTTCGTGTTTAGTAAGCTCTGCAGACATCAAAGCTACATCATAGGCTGTTGTCAGGTGACCTTCTTCGTCTAGTCCGTTACAGTTTTTGAATGTGGTATTGTTCATAGAAAGTTCCTTTGCTTTTTTATTCATTTCTTCAACAAAAGCATCTTCACTGCCGCTAATAAGCTCTGCTAATGCTACCGCCGCATCGTTTGCAGATGCAACCACTACGGCCTTAATCATATCATATACGTTCATCTCTTCTCCCGGTTCCAGCCAGATATCAGAACCTCCCATAGAAGATGCGTGAGCAGAGGTTGTTACGATATCATCATAAGCTATTCTTCCATCTTCGATGGCTTCAAACACAAGAATAAGAGTCATAACCTTTGTAATAGAAGCACAGGCTCTGATTTCGTGAGGATTTTTTTCAAACAGAACTTTCTTTGTAGAAGGCTCAAGCAAAACTGCCGAGGGAGCAGTAATCTCTTCTTCTGACAAAGCAGACACAGATACATTAAATGATAAAGTAAAAAAAAGAAAAGTACAGATAAGACATAAAGATAAAAATTTTTTACCTTTTATAAAAGACATAATAAAAGCACCTCTTTCACATTTGTAAATAAATATGAAAAAGATGCTGTATATATTCGCACATTCAAATTCAGTTTTCTTTTACAACAATACAAACGGCATGAGCCGACATTCCCTCGCCGCTTCCTGTAAAACCTAAGTGTTCTTCGGTGGTAGCTTTGACATTAACGCAGTCAACATCTACCATACAGCACTCGGCTATATTCTGACGCATTTCTGAAAGATACGGCTTTATCTTGGGTCTTTGAGCAATAAGTGTTGCGTCTATATTGCTTACTTTATAACCTTTTTCGCCAATAACTCTTATTACCTCTTTAAAAAGAAGCATACTGTCCGCTCTCTTAAAAGCAGGATCGGTATCAGGGAAAAGTCCGCCAATATCACCGAGAGCCGTTGCTCCCAGAATTGAATCCATTATTGCGTGGATAAGCACATCTGCATCACTGTGACCGAGGAGTCCTTTTTCGAAGGGGATATTTACTCCACCTAAGATAAGTTCTCTGCCTTCTACAAGTTTATGTACATCGTAGCCATGACCGATTCTGAACATTTACCCTTCCCCTCTCATTCTTCGTTTGAGTATTCCTTCTGCAAGAGGTATATCCTGCATAGTGGTAAGTTTTATGTTTGTATAATCGCCGTCAACCATTTTTACCTTTGCGCCTACTGTTTCAACCAAGGCACAATCATCGGTGAAATCCTCACCTTGTGTGTGTCTTAAAGCAGAAAGGTAGAGTTCTTTTTCGAAAACCTGAGGAGTCTGGGCACCACGAAGCGTTGAACGGACAGGAGTAGATACAATATAACCTTCCTCATCCACCACTTTGATGGTATCGGTAACAGGTACACCAAGGGCTGCAGCTTTATACTCCATTGCAACGGAAATCACCTTCTCTATATCACAAGGTAAAACCAATGCTCTTGCACCATCATGAATTGCAAAATGGGTTGTTTTTTCATTTGCCGCCATAATGCCTGCTTTAACACTATCGCTTCGGGTAGCACCACCAAAAACAAAGTTTGTAACTTTACAAACACATTCTTCTTTTGCAATATCTTTTATCTGCTGAAGGTCGCACTCGCGGCAAACAACAACAATCTCATCTATGCAAGGCGTATTTTCAAAAGCACTGAGAGTATAGCTGATTGCAGGTTTTTGGAGAAGAGGCAAAAACTGTTTACTCATAGCCGAACCCATTCGGGTAGAATTACCCGCAGCAACAATTATGGCAGTTACAAAGGATTTTTTATCCATAAGATATCACCTGACTTTACACCAACAAGGTTTTAACCCATTGTGCAATAAAATCCACGCCCCAGATAACAAGACAAGCTAGTATAACAAAAGCAATAATACCTGCCATCTGCCAGGTACGATGCTTAACACCTGTACCTGCTTCGAATTTCTCGTTATAACTGCGGTTATCCTCGTTTGCATTTGCATCTACACTGATAAGTCTTTGTTCTTCACAGACAAAGCCGAAGCCTTCGCAAACATCAAAAGCCTTATTATACATCTCAAAAGGCACCAAAACTTTAAAGTCGCTTTCTGAAGAAACCTTTGCATTATATTCATTATATACACTGCCGTCTTTCTTTTCGAATCGGCAAGGTATGCCTACATCCTTAAGAGCAGGTTCAAGGACAGAGATAGCAAAGCCTTTGACCACAGCAACGGTAACGGTTGCTTCGTCATAAAGTTCTTCGGTAGTGTGATTACACACACTGCACTTATCAGCATCTTCTAACACGATACTTTTACAAGAGGAACAATACTTCATAAAACCCACCTCGTTTTAAATTCTACATTATATATTAACACAAATGTTGGTTTTATGCAATAGAGAAGGGCGTCGATGAACGACGCCCTATTCTCATTTTATAACAGGCTGATACTGTATATTCTGAAGTGCCATCTGAGCAGAAGGATAAATAAGCTCAAAATCTGCCACAAGAGAATTAGGCTTACTCTGCGGATCATCCTGAGAAAAAGGCACGAAGTAAATATTCTTGGTGTTTATAAGTCTGCCAATATTTTGCGCTGATGCTCCGAGTCCATCGTTGGTTGCTATACACAAAAGAACAGGACGCTTTATACGCAAATGAGATTTAACTGCCATTGTTACAGAAGTATCGGTGACTCCGTTTGCAAGTTTTGCAAGAGTATTGCCTGTGCAAGGAGCAACGATAATCAGATCACACATTTTTTTAGGTCCTATAGGTTCTGCACCGGATATAGTATGAACTACTTTTTCTCCGGTAATTTGCTCTACTTCCGAAATAAATTCCTCGGCTTTTGCAAAACGGGTATCTGTGGAATAAGCATTTTGTGACATTATTGGAATTACCCTTGCTCCACTATTTACCAATTTCTTAATTTGGGGAATTGTTTTCGAGAAGGTGCAGAATGAACCGCAAATTGCATATCCTACGGTTGTGTCTTTCACCTGTCATCCTCCTCAAGAATGTGATATATTGTGTTCTTTATGATTTCACCTGCGGTTTTCGGTGCCGCTTTGCCGGGCAAAGACAAGGCATGAATATGAGTTATTCCAAGACGCTGTGCGGCGTATTTATCTACACCACCTTCACCTGAAGCAAGATCTATTAAAACCGCATTCATAGATATTTTTGCAAGAAGAATAGGAGTAAAGATTTTTGCAGGTATAGTATTGAAAATAATATCAAATCCGCCTAGTTTATAAAGCTCATCTGTTCTTACCGCTTTTGCACCAGAGAGTTCTATCCATGCAATATCCGAGGGTTTTCGTGCACTCACCGTAACCTTTGCACCCAAAGAACGAAGTGCGGTGGTAAGGGTCTTGCCTATTCTGCCAAAGCCGCACACAAGGCATTCAGAGCCGTGAATTGTCCCCTCAAAAGTCTGCATTGCAACTTCCAAAGCGCCTTCTGCTGTTGCTTGTGCATTATAAACTGCAAACTCTTCCCTCTCGTAATAATCATAAACTCTGTCAGAAATATTCGGACAAAACTCCAAAAGTCTACTGTGCATACCGCAAAATATCCTTTTTCCCTTCATAGCAGTTATAATGTCATCGGTAAGTTTTATATCTTCTTTAGAAAAGGGATCAGGTATCATACCTTTAGCATTGACGCACGGCAAAGGCAGGATTATTGTATCACTCACAAGTGCCGCCTGAAACGGACTTGTAAGCTCGATATTTTTCATTTCTGCAACACTGTCAAAGCCACCGAGAGTAACTGCATATCCATCATCCGAAAGAGACCTTGCACAAAAAAGCTGTCTTTTATCTCCGCCTATAATAGCAAATGCTCCGTAACCTGAATTCATAAACAACACCCAAAACATAATATATTCTCGGTGTATTTTATGCTTCACTCATCACTTGTGTGTAAAAAAAGAAAGGCACCCCAAAGGGTACCTTCCAAAAAAATTATGCAAGAATTTTATTAAGGAACTGCTGAAGTCTGGGATGCTTGGGATTTTCAAAAACCTCTTTGGGTGTACCGTCCTCCAGGATAATGCCCTCGTCGATAAAGAGAACTCGGGAAGCAACCTCTTTTGCAAAGCCCATCTCATGAGTAACAACAACCATGGTCATTCCTTCGTGAGCAAGAGAACGCATAACATCAAGCACCTCGCCTACCATCTCAGGATCAAGCGCGGATGTAGGCTCGTCAAAAAGCATTACATCGGGCTTCATGCAAAGAGCACGAACAATAGCAACTCGTTGCTGCTGACCGCCTGAAAGAGTAGAGGGATAAGCGTCCGCCTTATCCTGAAGTCCGACTCTTTCGAGAAGGGCCATAGCTTCAGCTTCTACAGTACTCTTAACTTCCTTAAGATTGCGAATATCTTCTTCGTTATATGGCATACTGAAAAATTTTCGAATTTTAGCAGTACGGCGTTTTTTCTTTGCTACATACAAAGGAGCAAGCATCATATTCTGGAGAACAGTTTTATTTTTAAAGAGATTAAAGTGCTGGAAAACCATTCCGATTTTCTGACGATGTACATTGATATCAACCTTCATATCGGCGATATCTACATCATGGAAGAAGATATTACCCGATGTGGGATCTTCCATACAGTTGAGGCAGCGCAGGAACGTGGACTTACCTGAGCCCGATGGGCCGAGAATTACAACAATCTCGCCTTTTTTGATTTCTACATTAATACCGTCAAGAACAACATTATCGCCAAAAGCTTTTTTCAGATCACATACTCTTATCACCCTTACGCAGCCTCCTTTCAATAAGTTTTATCGCAAGTGAAATAATCAGAACCAGAACAATGTATATGAGAGCCATAGCAAGATAAGGCACCATAAACTCGTAGGTATTTGTACCTGCGTCATTGAACGCTTTGTAAAGGTCAACTGCACCAACAAAGCTTACAACCGAGGTTTCTTTGATAAGGGCAATAAACTCATTACCAAGAGTAGGAATAATATTTTTTATAGCCTGAGGAATAACAATCTTAAGCATCGTAGCAGAGAAACTAAGACCCATAGCACGTCCGCCTTCCATCTGACCTCTGTCAACAGAAAGAATACCGCCACGCATAATCTCAGATATGTAAGCTCCGCTGTTAAGTCCGAAAACCAAAACAGAAACATTTACTGATGTTATATTCACTCCCATAAGCGGAAAAAGAACATAGTAAAACAAAAGAAGCTGCACTACAATGGGAGTACCTCTGAAAAGAGATACATAAGCACTGCAGATACCATTGAGGATACGAGGAAGCACCTTGTACTTAGGAGTAACTCTGACAGCTGCAATAATTGTACCGATAGCAATACCGATAAGCAGACCAAGCACCGCAATTACAGCTGTATTTTTGAGTCCCTCCAGAACCTTTCTGTATCCGTCGTACTCAAACATATATCTGCTGAAGGTTTGCCATTTTAAATCAAAATTGTTCATAACATTTTCCTTTACACAAAACAAATGCCCCACCAAATCGGTGAGGTATTTGTAATATTATGATTTATCAGCTAAGTTTGTTGATAGCCTTTGTAATGAAGTTTGCAGGTTCTTTGTCGATGATAACAAAATCAACATTACCATTGAGCATATCCTGAATTGCAAGTGAGCCGTTCTTGTAGCCCTTGCCCTCTACATTAAAACCATCAAAATCCCAATCAGCATCGCCCTCTACATAAAGCTGACCTGTTGTGCCGTTCTGGAAGCCGATTGTTGTGGACTTATCGAAGGAATTAAGAATCTCTACAACATCCTCAGCTGTTTTGCAATCTGCGAAAGTTGTGTCATCATCTCTTACAACAACACGCTGAGAAGCCTCGTAGTAAGACTCAGAGAATGCAACATGCTCTTTACGGTCTTCGCTTACTGTAAGACCTGCCATTGCGATGTCACACTTGTGCTGACCAACGGAAAGACAAACAGCGTCGAAGTCCATATTGTTGATAACAAGCTCAACGCCAAGGTAATCTGCAAGAAGCTTTGCAATTTCCATATCGATACCAAGATACTTGTCGCCCTGTGTGTACTCAAAAGGCTCAAATGCAGCATTTGTTGCAACAACAAGCTGATCCTTGCTTGCATCGTACTTTGCAGACTCTACGGGAGTAGGCTCACCGCCGGAGAAGTACTTGTCACAGATTTCTGTGAGGGTACCGTCTTCTTTAATCTGAGCAATAAAGGTATTCACCTTCTCAAGAAGTTCGGGCTGGTCTTTGTCAACACCAAAAGCATAAAGTTCTTCTGTAAGGTCAAACTCAAGAACCTTTGCTGTAGCTTTGCTTTCTTCACCGCAACCTGCAAGCACTGTTGTGAGCATAAGAACTGCGAAAAGAATTGCTAAAAACTTTTTCATTTGTTATTTCCTCCTAAAAACATCAATATGTAACCGACAAAGTCGGTAATGGATAAAGTATAGAATATAATATTTACTTTGTCAATAAACAAATGGTCTTATCTGCCATTCCAAAGGTATTCTTTAAGGTTTACTTTGCCGTCTGTAACCACTATCCCCTCTGCTTCTAAAAGTTCTTGCTGACGATTTATACCACCAAAAGCAAAAGCCGAAGACAAAGCGCCAAAGCGGTTTACAACACGATAGCACGGAATCCCCTCAGGGTCAGGATTGGAGTGGAGAGCGTAGCCAACCACTTGAGACCAATGAGGATTACCCGCAAGGAGTGCCACCTGGCCATAGGTTGCAACCTTACCATAAGGAATTCTTCTTACAACTTCGTATATTTTATCAAATGTATTCAAAGTACTGCACCCTTCAAAGCGTTTTCTCCATTATTACAAATCTGCCGCGAGGCCAGAAAGCCTCACCCACATCAACAAAACCAATCTTGTGATAAAGCGAGAGTGCTTTGGGATTTCCGGAGAAGGTATCAAGGTGGATGCTTTCATACCCCTCTTCCCTTGCCTTCTTTTCGGCATATTCCATCATCTTCACTGCAACACCCTGTCGATGACAAGATGGAGATACACACAAACGATGGATGACACACCACTTAAGCTCGGGGTACCTCCAGTCAGCCTTATAATAATCTTCGTCGGCAAATTCATTCATAACAAAAGCACCTATTATTTTGCCCTCGGAAAGTACAATTATAAGTTCATTGTTTTCTATATCCTTTGAGAGCACATCTGCGTTCGGATATTCGTCACTCCATTGGTTTATACCACTATCTATCATATTCTTTACAACGGCTTTATAGAGCAGGAGAATTTCAGGTAAATCCTCTATGACTGCTTTTCTGAAATATAAATCCATAAACAATTCCTTTATAATAAAAGTTATGATTTAATAAGTTTTGCAACACTCTCTACATGTGCAGTTCTGGGGAACATATCAACGGGAGTTACTTCGAGGGTTTTATAACCAAGCTCATCAAATATTTTAAGGTCGCGTGCAAGAGTTGCAGGGTCACAGGAAACATACACAACTCTTTTGGGATTCATTTCGTTTATTGTATGTATAAGTGCACTGTCGCAACCCTTTCGGGGAGGATCGATAATAACTACGTCGGGAGTTAATCCCTCTTTCTTTAAATCCTCAGCGGCTTTTGCGGCATCACCGCAGATAAAACGGGCATTTTCAATGCCATTACGCTCTGCGTTTTCCTTTGCATTTACAATTGCTTCGGGAACAATTTCTACTCCGATAAGGCTTTTGCACCTATTCGCAAGTGAAAGACCTATGGTGCCTGTGCCGCAGTAAAGGTCAATAAGGGTATCTGTAGTCTTTAATTCTGCATACTCTCCTGCTATACCGTAAAGTCGTTCTGCTTGAGTACGATTGACCTGATAGAAGGACTGGGGAGATATTCTGAATTTAAGACCACAAAGTATATCCTCAATATAATCATTACCGTAAATTGTGCGGAATTCCTTGCCCACAATCACATTTGTTTTTTCTTTATTAGAATTAATTATTATACTTTTAATATTCGGAACTTCTTTTGTAAGAATACTTACAAGCTCATCCTCAAAAGGAAGCTTCTTGCCGTTTACAACAAGACATACCATAAGCTCGTCGGTGGCTTCGCCATAGCGGATATAAAGGTGGCGGAGAAGTCCCTTGTGTTCTTCCTCGTTATAAACAGAGATTTTATTCTTATCAACAAAATCACGGACAAGGGATGCTATTTTAAGGAAAACCTCAGGCTGAAGAGCACAATCCATACTATCGACAATACGATGACTATGACGAGAATAAAAGCCCATTACCGCCTTACCCTCTGAGCTTAAGCCTACGGGTATCTGGGCTTTGTTACGATAACGGCTCTCTTTGGGTGCACCCACAATAGAATTAATCTTTGTGTCAATTCCACCGATTCGACTTACTGCGTCTGCTACTCTCTTCTCTTTTGCAGAAAGCTCTGCTTCGTATGATATATGATTATACACACAGCCTCCGCAAAGGCGGGAAACCGAGCATACTGAGTCTATTCTATCCTCGGAAGGCTCTATAATCTCTTCGATTTTACCGAATGCGTGGGTTTTCTTGACTTTTAAGATTCTAACATTAAGTTTATCCCCCACCGCAGATTGTGGTACAAACACAGTAAGACCGTCTTCTGTTCTGCCCACACCGCTACCCTCAGAGGAAATAGCATGAATATTAAGTTCAATTATATCGTTCTTTTTAAGTTCCATAAGTCACCATTTATGCATAATATAAATAAAGTTCACCGCTATTTTATCATCTAAAGACAGATTTGGCAATGTTCTTTCAAGAAAAAGAGTAACAATGTTGACACAGATATTTATTTTTTATATAATCCGAAATATAATAAGTAAGTCAAAGTTAAACTTTTTGAACTTCGGAGATGATAAGGTATGAAATACGATAATATATTAGAAAATATAAAAAGAATACACTTCATTGGAATCGGCGGCAGCGGTATGTGTCCTTTGGCTGAGATTCTGCATACAGAGGGTTTTGAACTTTCAGGCTCTGACAATAACGAATCTGACACCCTCGCTCGTATAAGAACCTATGGAATTCCTGTTTATATGGGTCACAAGGCAGAAAACATCGAGGGTGCAGAACTTCTTGTTTATACTGCTGCTGTAAAGAGCGATAACCCCGAGCTTGTTGCCGCAAAAGAAAAGGGTATTCCCTGCCTTGAGCGTAGTGTTATGCTCGGTATTGTAACAAGAAGATACAACCGCTCTATTGCAGTTGCAGGTACTCACGGCAAAACATCTACAACCGCTATGATTTCTCAGATACTTATCGGCAGCGGGTTTGATCCTTCTGCCATTATCGGCGGTAAGCTCAACTACATTGGCGGAAACAGTTATGTAGGCCAGAGTGATATTATTGTTTGTGAGGCATGTGAGTATGTTGACACATTCTTACAGCTCACTCCTTATGTATCTGTAATCCTCAACATTGACGCTGACCATCTTGATTATTTTAAGACCTTTGATAACATAAAAAAATCCTTTAATAAATTTGCAAACCAGACTACAAAAGCACTTGTTTTCTGCGGTGATGACGAAGCTTGTCACGAGGCATTGGATGATGTTCCCCTTGAGAAAATCACCTTCGGCTTCAAAGACACAAACGATTACTATGCCGCAAACATTGTATCTCAAGGTATGAATCAGTCCTTTGACCTTATGTATAAAGGTGAGAAAATTGCGGACATAAAACTTATTGTTCCCGGCAGACACAACATTGCAAATGCATTGGCTGCTGCAGCAACTGCACATTATATGGGTGCAACAGGTGCAGAAATCGCAGAAAATCTGCAGAAATTCACAGGCGTACACAGACGATTTGAGGTACTGGGTACTCCCTGCGGTGTAACTGTTGCAGACGACTTTGCACATCACCCCACAGAGCTTACAGCTGTACTTAATTCTGCAATGAATATGGGATTCAAAAAAGTTCGTGCAATCTTCCAGCCTCACACATACTCCCGTACTGCTCTGCTTCTTGATGACTTTGCAAAAGCTCTTTCTATTCCCGACGAAGCAATTATCTCCGAAATTCTTGCAGTAAGAGAGGTTAACACCTACGGCATTGAGTCAAGAGATTTGGGTGTAAAAATTCCCACAGCAAAGTGTATTGACACTTTTGAAGAAATTACTCAGTATATTAAGGAAAACGCAGAAGAAGGCGAGTTAGTTCTCACTATGGGCGGCGGTAATGTCTATATGTGTGCTAATATGATACTCAAGGCTTTAAACGAAAAAGAACACAACGAAGAATAATTTTCTTACACAAAAAGGAGTTGACCAAAAAGTCAACTCCTTTCTTTTATCCGATTTTTGTATATACGGATTTATTAAGCTTTTTAAGAACAACCGACAAAGGCAGAATAAGCAAACCTACAATAAAATTTGATACACCATGAACAGTATCAAATACCGTTCCTGCCAACACCCAAGTCACTGTTTGTTTAAAACTCAAATTAAAGAACAGGGCTTGTGCAGGAGCATAAAGTATCCCAAACAAAAAGCCGTGCAAAGAGCACACAACAGGATAAACTATTGCAGCAACTGCAGGATGAATCTTTTTGGGAATAAGCATTGCCATACCCCACAAAACAGTCCATATATAAAGATAAGGAAACCACCAAAGATTGAAACCACCAAACAGTCCGTCAAGGAACACATATATGTAAAGCGGAATCAAAGCCTTACTTCTGTACACAACAGTAAGCAGTACTACAAACATACCTATAAGGTGAATATTCGGTAAAAACTCCATCATTTTTTTAGAACCGAACATCAAAGCACCAAACATAGAGAAAAGGCACATCTCATAAATAGTAAGACCAACTTTTTTCTTTATACTCTGCTTTTTGTTTTCAGAACTTTGTAATCTAGGCTTATCATCCTTTTGTGTAGACCATCTCATAATGTGCTCCGCTTTCGATATTCTCTCCGTCAACACCTGTCATCATCATTTCGCCATTCTTTGTAAAGCTCCAGTATGTAGCATTCACATCATAGTCTGCAAGAATACCATTTACAGTCTTTACATACAGCCCGTAAGGACCATCTTCACCTGCAATAACACTATGCTCAAGAAGTGCATCACCTACAGTTGATTTGTCTGTATTAACTGTAAATGTTACGCTGTGGTTTTCCACCTGTACCTCAAAATAAAAGGTGGTTGCACCTGTACCAAGTACCGTATCCTCTTTGTACTGTGCATCTGCCCATACACCGAGATCTTCTACAACTTCGTCTTCCGAAGATGATGTATTTGTCAACACAGCAGCAGGTGTTTCCGTGTCCGTTTTGTCTTTACAACCAGTAAATAACAAACACATCGTAAAACACAAAGCAACTACGATTAAGGCGGACAAGATTCTTTTTACTGACATTTTTGTTTTCATTTTGAAAACTCCTTTTAAGTTTACACCAAAAAAACAAAAAACAAACGCACCCTCCAAAGAGAGTGCGCTATAAGACAAATCTGTTTTTATTACAGTTATCCCGCACCCCTCCTGTTGCCCGAGGGTTGTCTGCAAGGCACGATACGATAGGCATTCCGACTTATAAAGCTTAGCTTTAATTACGGTAATGGCTGTTGCGATGGATTTTCACCATACTTTCCCTATCCCCGACAAACTGTAGATTTATCGGTTGCAAAAGCTGAATCGTGATTTTATTAATTTGTGCAAAAGATTTAAGGATTTTATCCTTTGTTGCAGTATATCACATTATTTTAAAAATTGCAAGAAAAAAGGCTCCGAAAATATCGGAGCCTTAATTTTTATGTTGTAACTACGAAAGATTATTCCACAGGAGGAGTTACCTCAAAGGTACCGCAATCGGGACCACCTGAACCTGCAAGAGGATAGTAGCCACAGTGACCTGATACATAAACTTCCTGAGTTTCTTTCTGAACATTGCTCTTGTTTGTGCAATAGAACTTGATTGTTGTGTAGTTTCTGTCGATATATGCAGCATAGAGGTTTACGCCGTTTTCGTCAGTACCGATTGCTTCCATCTCAATACCGGGAGATGTCATGGAAGGACCGCCGCCTGTTGCATAATATCTGATCTTCTGAGCCTTATTGGTTTTCCAGTTGTACTTATCTGCAAAAACAATGTAGTACTCTGATTTTTCTTCAGCAATTGCAGTGAAGCTGCCATCCTCGCCGATTGCATTCCACACACCTGCTGTGAAGATGAAGTCTTTGGAGTGAAGCTTATCTGTCTTTCTGTTAAGAGTGGGCAGGTTGCCTGTCTGCTGACCTGTACCGAGGATATTGTCGGAGAATACTACAGATGCACCCTCAAGCTCCTCGGGAATCTGATAATACCAGATATCATCTTCGCCTTCTGTCATAAGGATACCGGGCCATGCGTTGTTCTGACCGCCTTCGTCGAGGAATGCGTAGCAGTAAACATGAGTCCACTGTGTGTCAGAGTTATCGTACTTAACAACTGTAGCAGCGCTCTCGTTAATCTGCCAGTAAGTGTATTCTTTTACATAATCACCATATTTAAGTGTAAGAGTAGCCTCACCGTTAATATCAGGAGCACCACCTATAACTTCGCCGATACTATCGCATCCACTGTCAAGACCTGCAACATGCTTCTGGATTGCTGTTGCATCCTTTACGTTGACATTTCCATTTTTGTCAACATCTGCAAGTATGTTCTGGTCATCGGTAAGAGTTTCAAGACCTGCTGTTGCTTTCTGAATAAGGGTTGCGTCTTTAACATTGACGTTATCGTTATAATCGACATCACCAATTACTCCATAAATTCTGTAGCCTGCCATTAATTCCGGAGTAATCTCAACTGTTTCCTTACCTGTGAAAGCAACTGCCTCACCATTGTTCACAGCGTATGTAGCTTCGTTTGTACCATTTGCAACAATCTCCACTGTGATTGTGTCGGTTGTAAACTTTGTGCCTGTCTTTACGGATGCCTCCACAACGGGAGTTTCAGGGTTATAAACTACTGCGACACCTGTGGATCCGATTGCACCTGTAAGTTTGCCGTCTTTGCAAACAAACTCCTTGCCTGTCATCTGGTCTATATATGTGCCGTCAGCAAGGTTCTGCATAGTTACATTTACATCTGCGTCGTTGCCCTTGCAGTTTACAAGTACAACACCGGAATCTGCACGCTCGATAACTGCGATGTTACCTGCTGCATACACAGCCTCGCCTGCACCCTGGAAGTGATTGTGGAACTTGTTGATTACAGCAGTTTCTGAATCGTTCCATGCTGTATCGTAAGCTACACCGAGATCAAGGTTATAAACATCCTTGGGAGTGTTTGTAGGACGTGCAAGGTACATAGAAACTACATCTGCACGAGAAGCCATACAAGCCCAACGCTTTGTAAGAAGATTAACAGAAGGAACGTTGTTAGCCTTACAGCCGTCCATATATGTATCGTGAGACTCGTCCCAAAGAACAGCAGTCTTGCTTGTCATACCATTGTTGAAGTGTGTGGGAACAGCCTGAATTGCGTTACCACCATTAACAGCATCACAGATGCCATAGAAAGCTGTGGAGTTTGTGATGTTCATATACTCAAGGTACCATGTAAAGCTTCTCTCTGTGGAAACAGTGTTGAGAATTTCGCCGTACATATAAAGATCCTTGCCGTACTTTTCTTTTGCATAGGGATAAATACCCTGCTTGCCGTTGATACCGTCGTACATAAGTACATCCCAGAAATCAGATGCATACTCGCCGTCGTACTTTGTTTCAATGTGCTTTGCAGCGTCAATACGGAAACCGTCGATACCTGCATCGATACACTCGTACCAATAGTCAAGGATTGTTTCCTGTACTACAGGGTGGCTTGTATCAAGGTCAGGAAGAAGAGAAACTGCATTCTGTGTGCAGTCAAATGCACCCTTGTCGTTATACTGACAGTTAGCATAGGGATAGTGGAATGCTCCTGCATCGATAATTGCCTTGGAGCTGTCAAACTCCCATGCTCTCTGGCAGAGATAATCTACTGCGTTTGCATCCTTGGGAACATTTGTGATTTTGTAATCGCCTGTCTCAGAGTTTCCGAGGTGATTGATAACCGCGTCAGCAATAACAAAAAGACCCATTTCATGAGCAGCGTCAATCATAGAAACAAGCTCGTCCTTTGTACCGAGAACGTTATCTTCGCTCTGATTAAGCTCGTAAGCTGCAGGCTGATACATCATCCACCAACCGTTGTCGTTGGCTTCCTGAAGAATCTTAACGCCTGTGGTTGCCTCTTTAAGCTCTGTGGGAGGAGAAATCTGGATTGTTGTAAATCCTGCCTCTGCAATAGCTTCGAGGTTTTTCTCGATCTCTGCATAAGACCAGTTCCAAGCCTGAAGCACAAGGCCATCGTTTGTTGAATAGCCGAGGTTATAGTCTTTTGCAGCTGTTTCGTCAGTCTTAGCTTCTTCTGCAGATGCTGTAAAGCCTGCTGCAAGAGCACAGCTTACTACCATCATAAGAGCTAAAACCAAACTTAAAATTCGTCTGAGTTTCATAATGGATACCTCCGTAAAACATTTAAGCAGAAAAACTCTGCTTTTACTCATTAAAAATTATACGAAAATACTCCTTCCATTTCAATTCGCATAAATACCAATTATTATATGATTTGTTTGTTTATAATACCTCTTGCAAGGACAAAAAATACATATTCAGCATAATATAAGGTAACAGTAAAGGCAAAACATACCTTTTAACTGTGAAAGGAGAAAATTATGGATTTTATAAATGACATTATGTATTCATACGGCATAACTCCTCTTCCCGAAAAGCCGGTAGAGGCTATGGCGTATGTTCCTTTTCAGCCAAATGGTGCTGAAAGTTATACAGCCGTAAGAGGATTCGAAGCAGGTACTATGTTTCCTGCCCTCGATAAACCCTGGTACGGCTCAAAATGCAGAGGTGAAAAATGGTGACAGACAGAGAAATCCTGCTCAAGAAAATTTCCACCTATTCCTTTGCAATTCACGAATACAGACTTTATCTTGATACTCATCCCAAATGCGAGGTTACTATCAAAAAGATAAAAGAGTGCGAGGCAAAGCTTAGACCTCTTATAGAGGAATATGAGAATAAATACGGACCTCTGAAGAAAAACAACGACAACTCTAAAAAATGGACATGGGTAAATGACCCTTGGCCCTGGGAAGGAGCTTAACAGATGTTTGTATATGAAAAGCGATTACAGTATCCTGTAAAAATCAAGCAGACAAATCCTAAACTTGCACAAATTATAATAACACAGTATGGCGGACCTGATGGAGAATTGGGAGCTTCTCTGCGTTATCTCAGCCAACGCTTCTCTATGCCTCTACCTGAGCTTAAGGCAACACTGAATGATATCGGTGTGGAAGAACTGGGCCATCTTGAGATGATTGGCGCAATAGTGTATCAGCTTACAAAGGACCTTAACGAAGAACAGCTCAAAGCCGCAGGTTTTGATGCATACTTTGTAGACCACACAACAGGTGTGTATCCTTCTTCCGCCGCCGGTGTCCCCTTCACGGCTGCATATATACAGGTAAAGGGCGATCCCATCACAGACCTCCACGAAGATATGGCAGCGGAGGAAGCCATTGCTAAACACAACGTCTTCCTCCGCCTTATGTAAAATATTAAAAATTCCAGTGTATGTCGATAATTCTGTTATCTCTCGTTCCACCAACTATAATATAATCTATAAGTACATCAATTGTCAAGCGATCGAGGGATTTTAATTCTTTATTCTTGGCAATATACTGCATGATTATATCGGTTTCGTCCTGTCGTTTCTGAAGTTTTTCAAGCTTGGCTCTATATTCCAGAGCAAGACTCTGTAACTGCTCCTTATCCTTGTAACACTCAGTCTTTCTTCGGAAATACTCTTCTTCAGAAATATTTCCGTCCAACTTGTCATAGTACATAGCATCAACACGCTTGTCCAGCTTTGCGATACCTGCTTCTATATCAGACAATTTCTTCTCAAGCATCCCAATCTTTTCTTTCGAGTTATCCTTGATCACAACATTACGAGTAACAATATCCACATCAAAATACTTATCATAGAGTGCATGAATTTCTGACAGAACATATTTTTCCAAAACAGAATGAGATATACAAGCGCCATCAGAACACTTATCTTTCGCAACAAAGCGAGTATGACAACGATAATACTTTTTATGTGAAGTTATGTAAGAATGCATTGAACTGCCGCAATTCATACAGAATAGCTTGTTGGCAAAAACACCATGCTTCCCTGTCTTATCACTTCGTCTTCTGTTTTTTCGCATTTCCTGAACACTAGACCATATATCCATATCAATAATAGGTTCATGAGTACCTGCTACGACACACCAATCCTTCTCAGGTATCTGACGCTTCTTCTTTGACTTATATGAAACATTTGCCGTTTTACCCTGAACGGTGTCCCCTATGTAAACCCGATTTTTTATAATATGGAAAATGGAGTACGAATGCCAGATATCCGAACACTCTCCATTACAATTCTGAAAAGACATATTGTGCTGCTTCTTATATGTAGCAGGATTGGGAATTCTTTCTATATTTAACCTTTTTGCTATTGAATTATAGCCCAAGCCTTGCAGATACAAATCGAAAATATAACGGACTACCTCTGCGGCTTCTTCATCAACAACAAGATGGTTCTTGTTGTTCGGATCCTTCTTGTACCCATAGGGTGCAAACGCACCAACCCAAAGGCCCTGACGTCTTTTAGAAGCCAGCGTTGCCTTTACGTTTTCAGATAAATCTTCGAGATACCACTGATCAACCATAGAATTGATCTGTCTGGATTTTCTATTACCCTTATTATCACTATCAGCATTATCAATCAGACTCAAAAATCTGATGCCCCAGATAGGAAACAAGTGGTTAAGATACTTCTCAACCACCTCGATATCCCTTGCGAATCGCGATTGAGATTTACAAAGAACGATGTCGAATTTCTTTGCTTCTGCATCCTTGATCATCTCGTTAAATTCCGGTCTCTCCCTATCCGAACCGCTGAAATCCTCGTCTACATATGCTTTGTACAAATCCCAGTTGTTCTTACGAACATGCTCCAAAAGCATCATATGCTGATTTAGAACGCTCTCCGAATCGTCAGTCGGCGACTGCTTGTCACGATCTTCTTTCGACAAACGTACGTATATTGCAACTTTTGGCATTTTATTTCCTCCTTCCGAACATCGCCAAAGTCCTCCGTACGCCGCATAACACATAAATTATACGGCGTACCCTTTCAAAAATCAATCAGACTTTTCTGCCTGAGCAACTTCCGATGCAATCTGCATGGAAATGATCCGTGCAACAAGCTCGCTGACAATAAGAGTACAATCTCTCTCATCTGCAGACTTAACTGCTACAGTTTTTTCAATCATCCGATAACCACCATCGCTTTCTTAAAATTTTGATTATCCACTCTAATGTATGATGAAACTCATATTACATATAACAACTATGGATTGATTATAAGTAATACTACCATATACGCTTTATATTTGACTGCAATCACAGCTGACCTCTGAGACATGCTTCCTGCCGAAACAGGCTACCCCCGTGGTCATCACGGTTAAAAAGTCTCCTTATATATATTATGGCAAATGAAAAATTTTTTTAGAAAAATTCATTAGGGCATTACCGCGAACTCAAAGTTTCAGAGTAAAAACCTCCTATATATATTATGGAAAATAATTTGAAAAACTTTCTTATATATAAGTTTTTTGTAATTTTTTCAGAATTTTTTGCAAAAAAGCAAACGATAGATTCCTTAACATAAGATTGTACTTCTGCGTGTATACTTGTATATAGCAACACAAAAAAGCAGTTTTGTTATCATTTTTCATATTTATACCTCCTGATATGAAATTTTACGGATGATTTTCTATATAGCTTTATCTGTATTATTTATCACTGAAGAGAAATTGCTTAAGATAATTGTTGAATAAACACCCTATATATATTATGGCAAATAAAAAAATAATAAAAAATAACGCCTGATTTCTCAGACGTTTGTTTTTCTTCTTATTAAAATTCTGCTAAAAGGACAATGTACTTTTCTGTTTACTCAGCCTTCCAAGATATTAGTAAAGCACCCGGATAACCTCCGGGTGCTTCTTCCTTGAATAGCTTACTATTATGATTTACGGATTTCTCAGATGAGATTTAATGAAGTTTAAGATATTGTCGTAGTCGGCATTTCCGCTTGCTGTTTTTAGTCCAAGCTCAATGAGTTCTGCCTGAGTATACTTTAGTTCTAACTCGTTAAGCCTCAGAGTAGTAAGCATAACTACTACGCCAATTCTCTTGTTGCCGTCTATGAATGCGTGATTGTTAATGATAGAGTACATCAGCCTTGCCGCTTTTTCTTCAACGGAAGGGTATGCTTCTTCATCTCCAAATCCACCTAAAGCACCGAACACAGCAGACTCAAGCAGACCCTTGTCACGAAGGCCATCGCTGCCGCCTGTTTTGGCAACAAGCTTTGAATGAAGATATATTATTTCATCTACAGTTAATAATATCATTTTGCAAGCTCCAGAAGTGCTTCTATATTTTCGTCAATAATACTGTCGGCAACTGCATCTATCTTCTGTTTTCTCATCTGCATAGCGGTGCTGATCATTTCATATTCATCAAAATCAACCACAATATATCTGGGTTTATTGTTCTTCATAATAACAGCCATACCATCCATATCTACAATTCGTGTCACCTTGGAAAAATTCTGATTAGCATCAGTCATAGGTACAATAACATTTGTGTCAATTATCATAGTTAGTCACCTCTAATATTATTATACACAATTATAGGATAAAATCAACCTATATTTATAAGATTCAGATAAAATCACCCTCTATTCTTATATACGATTCAATCCATTTGCAAAGGTTTCACCAACGACAACACATCTTTTCATATATTCACCTCTGCGAATTTGCCCATTAATTCAAAATTATGTTTCATAGGCCCTGAACCTTGTCCTAAATCAAGCTGTGCTGATAATGCACCTGAAATATATTCTTTTGCTCTTTGCACAGACTCATTTAGTGTGAAGCCTTTTGCAAGATTGGACGCAATAGCACTTGAAAGAGTACAACCTGTGCCGTGAGTATTGGGATTGTCAATTCTTTTTCCCTCAAACCAAACAATCTCGTTATTTGAATATAAAAGGTCGTTGGCATCGTTGACACTATGACCGCCTTTAAGAAGAACCGAACAATGATATTTGTCGCCTATATATTTTGCAACACTCATCATATCTTCTTTACTTCTGATATCAAGTCCTGACAAAACCTCAGCTTCGGGTATGTTTGGTGTTACAAGAGTAGCCAAAGGTAATAGTTTTTCCATAAGAGTTTCAACCGCATCAGTTTTCATAAGAGCTGAACCTGATGTAGCCACCATTACAGGGTCTACAACAACATTTTTTGCTTTGTAAAAACTTAACCTTTCTGCAACAACTCTGATAAGTTCTGAGGAGGATACCATACCGATTTTCACAGCATTGGGATATATATCCTCAAATACGGAATCAAGCTGTTCTTTTAAGAACTCAGGTGTTGACTCCTGAATAGCTCTTACACCTATTGTATTCTGTGCGGTCAGTGCAGTTATGGCACTCATAGCATAAACACCATTCATTGTCATTGTCTTGATATCTGCCTGAATTCCTGCTCCGCCGCTTGAGTCAGAGCCTGCAATGGTCAATGCTGTTTTCATTTTCATAAAAACACCCCTTTCGTTTTGTATAGCAACATAAGATTGCCATCATTCTGCCGACTTCAGTCCAAATCGAAGACGGCTCCCTTTAGCATAAGCCAAGCTCCTGCGCTCTTGCTTTGAGTTCTTCTGTTGCCTTTTGGGGGTCATCGGCTTTCATTATTGCTGAAACAACACAGATTCCCGATATATCAATTCCCTCAAGAATATCAATGTTGTCTTTATCAAGTCCGCCAATAGCATTGACGGGAATCTCAACCGCTTCACAAATATCACGCAAAGTTTCTGTTGAAGTGAGAATAGTTTTAACTTTGGTTGTTGTCGGATAGATAGCTCCCACACCAAGATAGTCTGCACCCTGCTCATAGGCTTCTTTTGCTTGTTCAACGGTCTTTGTTGTTGCACCTACAATCTTATTTTCGCCCATAAGTTTTCTTGCCAGAATTACAGGCATATCACTCTGTCCTACATGGACACCCTCAGCATCTATAGCAAGTGCCACATCAACTCTGTCGTCAATAATCAGAGGGACATTATACCGCTTTGCGATACTGTGTACTTTCTGAGCAAGTTCAATATACTCTCGGGTACTTTTATCCTTTTCACGAAGCTGTAAAAGTGTTACGCCACCATTAAGAGCTTGTTCAACACGATTGAGAAACTCCTGTTCAGTATAATCAGAACTGTCGGTTATAAAATATAAACTTGAATCAAATTTTTTCATTCTCTTTACCTCACACATATAAATAATCGTTGAGAACAGGTTGCAAACCCTCACTTGCCATATCACGATACATTTTGTCAAGGCTTCGGTTATCGTCAATTTCAAACTGCTCGTCACCTTGTACTTCATCTGTTTCTTTACCGGTGTATTTGCTTTCGTGGTCTCCGATTCCGGTGGAAACACCTGCCGATACCTTTGTTGCAGCAATTTTCACTATGCCGTTTCTGAACTCCGCACTTTCGCGGGAGGATACAGTAATTCCAACAAAGGGAAGGAAAATTCTATATGCACAAAGCACCTGACAAAGCTCACCCTCGCCTACATCCAAAGGATTTATCTTATCGTTATTTATAATAGGTCTGAGTCTTGGGCAAGACAAAGACATTTCTGCGTGAGGGTATTTTCTTTGCAAGAAATATACATGCAAAGCACTTGCAAGAGCATCTTTACGAAAATCAGATAAACCTAAAAGTGCTGAAAAAGCTACTCCACGCATACCACCCATAAGAGCTCTTTCCTGTGCATCAAAACGATAGGGCCACACACGTTTATGTCCGCAGAGATGAAGAGTTTCATATTTGTCGGAATCATAGGTTTCCTGAAATACAGTTATGTAATCGGCACCGCACTCGTGAAGAAACCTATACTCATCTGTGTTGACAGGGTATATCTCAAGTCCTACCATGCGGAAATACTTTCTTGCTAACTTACAGGCTTCGCCGATATACTCTACATTACTCACACCTCGACTCTCCCCTGTCAAAATCAGAATTTCTTCCATACCGCTGTCTGCAATAACCTGCATTTCTTTTTCAATCTGCTCCATATTAAGCTTCATCCGCTTTATATGGTTATAACAGTTAAATCCGCAATACACACAATAATTTTCACAGTAATTCGCAATATATAAAGGAGTAAAAAGATACACTGTATTTCCAAAATGCTTGCTCGTTTCAAGTCTTGCACGCTGTGCCATCTGCTCAAGAAAAGGCTTAGCCGCAGGAGATAAAAGAGCCTTGAAGTCCTCAACACTGCAAACATCATGCTCGAGTGCCGCCTTTACATCAGCCGCTGTATATTTACTGTAATCATAAGACTTCATCTGCTCCATTACCTTTGAACAAACATCGGATTCTATAATCTCCATACCTTCCATATACTCCATATGATTGGTACGAAAAGAAGGCTCATTCTCAAGCCTGTGTTTTTTATTGAGTGCTTCTGCTGACAAATACTCAGAGTCTACAAAAAACTTATTTTCCATACTTACTCCTTAATCTCTCAAAAAACCTGTCAGAGGGTCAGAAGCAGATGCACCGCGAGTAAGCACTCTGCCAAGGCCTGCAAGGTATGCTTTTCTGCCTGCTTCAATGGCGTTCTTAAAAGCAGAAGCCATCATCGGTAAATCTCCTGCAGTAGCAAGAGCTGTATTAGCCATAATAGCAGAAGCGCCCATCTCCATAGCTTCACAAGCCTGAGAAGGTCTGCCTATGCCTGCATCAACAATAATCGGCACATCGATTTCATCAATAAGTATCTGTATGAACTCTTTTGTGGCAAGTCCTTTGTTAGAACCTATGGGCGAAGCAAGAGGCATAACAGAAGCCGCACCTGCATTTACCAAGTCTCTGGCAACATTTAAATCGGGGTACATATAAGGCATAACAACAAAGCCTTCATTCGCAAGTATTTCGGTTGCCTTTATAGTTTCCTGATTATCGGGCAAGAGGTACTTTGAATCACGCATAATTTCAATTTTCACAAAGTTACCGCAACCAAGCTCTCTTGCAAGGCGAGCGATTCGCACAGCTTCCTGCGCATTTCTTGCACCTGATGTATTGGGAAGCAAGGTAACACCTTCGGGGATATAGTCAAGGATATTCTCCTGCTCCTTAGTGTTTGCTCTACGCACCGCAAGAGTAATAATCTCAGCACCTGCATCTTTTACTGCGGCTTCGATAAGTTTCATAGAATACTTACCCGAACCAAGGATAAAACGAGAATTGAACTCGTGACCGCCAATTATAAGTTTATCGTTATTCATTATTATAACCTTCTTTCTTAAACTTCAAATTCATTTGCCAAAATTCTCAGAACCATATGTGCCTGATGAGAAGCACAAACCATTACACGGGATGATACCAGACCGACACCATCCTTCACATCGCTTATCTCATCCCCGCACAAATAGAATTTACTTGTTACTTTTCTTGTCTTGATGGCATTAGCACTTGTAAATCCTGCCATACCCGAAGCCGCCACAATATACTTATGGGGCATTTTTTCAAGTACAATATTCACAAGCTGTGCCTTACATTCTGCATCATCAAATGCTTCGCAGATTATATCTGCATCCTGAAGTAAATCCACAGCGTTTTCATCATTTACACGAACTGTATGCAAAGTTATTTCTGTATATGGAGATATTTCTCTCAGATTCTCAGCTAATGCTTCTGTTTTGTACCTGCCAACCTGGTTTACCTTATATTGCTGTCGGTGAACATTGGTGATATCAACCTTATCGAAATCAATAAGCACAAGATTTCCAATACCCGCACGAGCAAGAGCAACAGCTATATTCGAACCAAGTCCTCCAAGTCCGCAGATTGCAACCGTGGCAGATTCGAAATTTCTTTGTATATCTTCTCCGTGTCTTTCACATAAGGCTCTGTGCCACTGTTCTTTTGTAGGAATCAGATCAGCCACCTCCTACAAAACTTACAACCTCAACACTATCACCATCGCAAAGCACAGTTTCATCGTACTGAGCCTTTATAACGATATCGCCATTGCGTTCAACTGCAATTCTTTTCGTATCATAGTTTGTTGTCGCAAGATATTCTGCAACTGTCTTGCCTGCAATGTTAAGTTCTTCACCATTGATTTTTACCATAAAAAACCTCCTGAAAAATAAAAAAGGAAGTTACCGATTTGGTAACTTCCTAAAGCACTTTGTTATTCCTAATATCCTTGTATCAGGCATCCCTACGTTGGCATTATCCAAATCAGGTTCTCGGTCGAAGGTCACACCTTCCTCTCAGCCTGTAATACAAGCTCCCGTTTGTTAAATTGTAACTTGATTATACACCATCAAAATTTATTTTGCAATACTTTTCATATTACGAACCTTATCAATTAACCTGCCTTCCGTCTCAGCAAAAACGCAACGAACATTTACACTCAATACTTTTTCGCTACACTTGCTCTTACATAATTGCCTTCTACGGTTTTATCATTATCAAGAACAGATGGTCCTCTTTGACTTAATTCTGTCAAATGTTTTCAGACAATTTAACCTATCATGTCGTTCAGGCTCCTCATTTGAATAGTATAGGCTGTCAGAAAATTTCTTCGACCTTTATTTGACCCTTCTTCTTGTTTTTTTCGACCCTATTTCTTCTTTTATTTCTATTATTTGGTAAGTAAGTTAGTTACTTTCTTCTTATGTGAGATAAGTGTTTGTGTTATGTTTTACTTTGCTTATTTAATTTTGATATATAGAAATAGAATTGTTTGAGAACACTTTTTACTTTACTTTAAAGTTTGTGCTTTTGAAAGAACGAGAATGAATTGTTTTAAGTGAGAAGATAAGTGTTCAGAAAATTGTCTTCGATTTTCTTCTGAACTGCGGTCTTTGTATTTTCTATATTATTGAGATTTTTCGCGACTATCTTTTTTATGTGAGAAAAATTTTGTGAATATTGCACAAGGAGTATGTAATTCATTAGTGTTTATGCGGGTTTCGGAATTTGGGCGTATGTAATGTTTTTTCTAAAAAAAGCTCAAACATGTAAAGTAGAACGATTTGCCAAGCGCGGACGATGTAATGCAAAGGATTTCACGCAGATTAGTATCTATTTTATATAAGAAGAGTATGTAATGCTACACTACATCGCCCCAAGCTAAAAAAATGAGTTTTGGGCGTATGTAATGTTAAAAAAAAGTCAGTATTTATGCGGGTTTCAAGCATTGTCAAAAAAATTATTTTTTCTTCGCATTACATCGCCCCATTCTTAAGAGTTAAAAGAATGAAAAAATCTAAAAACTTGCTAAATTTTGCGGGTTCGTCAAAATTAACAAAAACAGTTAAAAAGCTGATGAATACTGGTGTTTAAAGGATTTTATATATGCTCTCAGTTCAAATAAAGTTATTGGCTATGATGCTGTTACCTGCAGTATCATTTAGTTATTTCTCGTCTGTAAACACTTCATCATATGTGTAATATTCAGCTTTATCCTGTGCTATTTCTCTTGCCTGAGACTTTATAGACTCAATTGCAGATGGAATCTTTGACTTTTTTTCTTCAAAAGCAGAGATTAATTCATCCCCCTTGAGACCTTGTTTCAGGAGTTCGTCAAAAATCTGCTGATCGAAATTATCGCTGGGTTCAAAATTCTGTATTTCCTGATTCATCAACAACTCAACCTCCTAAAAACATTTTCACTCTTTTATAAATCAAAATTAATTATTTCTTCCACGGAATTCATCAACCAACGATTGAACATCATCCTCTGAGGATAAGCCCAGTTCTTCTGCTACGCCCTCAAAGGCTTTTTGTGCTGTATGTAAAGCTGTTAAAGAGGAATTAAATATTACAACCTCATTCTTATCGTTAACGTAAAATTTAACTTTATCACCGGTTTTAAGTTTTAATGCTTTCTGTATTTCAACTGGCAGAGTTATCTGCCCTCTTTCAGAAATTGTTGCAAAAATCATTTCTATACATCTCCATTATTAATTATTCTTTGTAACAATCGATTACTATTCCTTCTCTGATTATGTTCTGATAATAGGGAGTTACATTAGAAAATTGCGATATATCTACATCTCTTCTTAAAAAATTATACTATGATCCCCATTCAAAAGCAATCTTATGTACGATATTGTCTTTGACTATCTTCACCTTCCTTTCTCTCACAAGCGTGTAATAAAATACACTCGGGAGTCATTCCACCGCTTCCGCATGCGCAATGACTCCCTACACATAAAAGGAAAAGATAAGTGTTCAGAAAATTGTCTTCGATTTTCTTCTGAACTGAAGTCTTTTTTTAATTATTGAGATTTTTCGCGACTATCTTTTTTATGTGAAAAAAATTTTGTGAATATTGCACAAGGAGTATGTAATTCATTAGTGTTTATGCGGGTTTCAAGCACTGCCAAAAAAACTTTTTTTTCTCCACATCACCCCGCCCCATTTGATTTCACCCACAATATAACATTAACCGAAAAAATGCGTATTACACTCCCCCTTCGTCAAAATCACCAACTTCCTCGTTGAAAAAATACCCCCATAACAAAACTGCGACTACACATGTAGCACCCTCGCTACACATATAGTCGCAGATTTGTTATTAGTCAAATGTATACTCCAAATTAGATTGCTAAATAATTAAAATTTTATCTTTCATACGCAATTTATGCCACAAGTGCATTTGAGTTTACTTGGTCGATAATTTTCTTGATTCCGATCCAGACTGAAAGATCTGTAAACACCTCGACGATACTTCCTCTGTCTGTGAAGGGAGCTTCCTGAAGCACTGACAAATCCTTCATCATACCATTGTGAACAATATACTCAACAATTTGATTAACAAAATAAATCTGTCTTGCATCAAGACTTGTATCGTTAAGATATTCAGCAAATGCTGTCTTTGCAGCATTCATATCAAGACCAACAATCTCACGTACAAATTCACCAAGAGGTTTCTGTCCGTATTGAGCTTCGTAGTCCTGCTTTGTGCCAACCTCACTCCAAAGGATTTGTTCAAGTGCTTTTATATCCTCAGAAGTTAATGGAATATTTGACCTGAGCTTTGCTATAACAATGTTGTCCTGATGCTGGCGAACATAGAACTCTGCCTTTGCCTTGTAGTCTTTTAGATCATCATTCTCAAGTTCAGACTCCTTCCACTCAATAGAAAGTATCTGATCATCAAAGTTGGTTTCGTATGTATATTTTTCATTTATGATATACTTCATAAGATTTCTGAGTTTTTCTCTGATATGTTCGAACTCATTGATACCTGCGTTATCTACATAATCTGTATGAAGAATCTTATCAATAAGCGGCGCCTGCACCATAATCTCAGGGATATTTGCAACGCTTGCAACTGCCGATACCTTCTTAAAAAGGTCACTTCTGGCTTTGCTATACTTTTTGCCGACAAGACATGCAAGCTCTATGCCGTACATCAGAGCATCAAATCTCAGTGCCTTTGCATCGTCATCATCGGGAGTAATAAGATGGCTTAGCTCCTCTTTCATAAAGAGAGTGTCCTCGTATGTAAGAGTCATATAATTATCGGGGTTAGAGTAAAATTCTACAAACTTAAGGTGTTGGCGAACAGCAAAGTTTTCTTTGTTAAGCTCTCTGACTTTTCTTACCATATCTTCAACCAAGGATTTTCTGAATTCAATCAGATCCTCGGTCTGATATTCCAGGTCTTGAAGCTTGAAAGCAATCTGTGCTTTAAGATTAAATATTGCACCCTGCAACGCCACCTGATTAGCCGTAGTTTTTCCTCCATACATACGAAAAAACTCAAAATTTCCGCAGAAGTCAAAGATATAGAAAAGCATCTTATCCTCGCCGTCAAGAAGTTCAGGACAAAGCCTTGTGCCTCTGCCGATCATCTGCCAGAACTTCGCCTTACTCATAACCTTCTTGAAGAACACAAGGTTTAAGACCTCGGGCACATCAATACCTGTATCAAGCATATCAACAGAGATAGCAATCTGAGGTAACTTCTTTGGGTCAGAGAACTCGTCAATGGCACTCTGGGCATAGTTTGTATAGTTATCAATAACCATTGCGTAGTCCTTGAGGTGGGGATACTCCTTATTGAATACCTCAAAGATTTTCTCTGCATGGCGGTGATTCTTTGCAAAAATAATAGTCTTGCCGATTTTGTTACCATAGTCGATATGAATACCATTTGTCATCAGGACATTCAGCACTTCTCTTATGGTATCCTCATTAAAAATCCACTCGTTAAGAGCCGATGAGCCGATTCTCTCAGGCACTTCGCCGTCCTCGGCAAAGGTTGCTTCATAAGCTGCTTTATCCTCGTCAGAAAGCTCATCGTAAACAATACCTTCCTCGATGAATTTAAGCTTGGTTTCCACCGACATAAAGTCCACAAGATAGCCGTCGCGAACCGCCTGAGCAAGCTCATAACCATAGGTCGGCACACCATTCTGAAGTTCAAAAACATCATAGGTGTTCTTGTCGATTTCGTCCTTGGGAGTAGCGGTAAGTCCTACCAAAGGTGCATCAAAGTAATTAAAAATCTCTCTGTATTTATTGTAAATGGAACGGTGAGCCTCGTCACAGACAACAAGGTCAAAATGACCGCAGGTGTAGAGCTTGCCGTCCTCATCTTTAACAGAATCAATACAGTTCATCATTGTCTGATAAGTAGAGAAAACACAGTGAGCATTATAATTTCCTTTATCCTCACAAAGATTTGTAACAGACAAATCGGGCAGTAAGTTTACAAAGCTTCGTTTTGCCTGAGTTACAAGGGAAGTTCTGTCTGCAAGGAAGAGTATATTCTTAACCCAGCCGTGCTGTAAAAGTACATCGCAAAGGGCAATGACAGTTCTTGTTTTGCCCGAGCCTGTTGCCATAACAAGCAAGGCTTTTCTGCGGTTTTTCACACCAAAGCTTTCGCAAACCGCCTTGATAGCACCTTCCTGATAGTATCTGCCTGCGATGTTTTTATCCACATTCACATTCTTAAGGCTTGTACGCATGGTCTGCAGATTAAAGAGCTTCTCAAGGTCCCTCTTTGAATAAATGCAGGCACACTTACGCTCGGGATAGAGATTGTCTGTAATTCGGGTGTCAAAGCCGTTGGTAAGGAAAATTACAGGTCTGCGTTTAAACTTCTGCTCAAGCAAATCAGCATAAAGCTTTGCCTGGTGGCGGCCGATGGCAACATCCTTGCAGGTTTTCTTTGCTTCGATAACCGCCAAAGGCTTGCCGTCATCACCGAAAAGCACATAGTCGGCAAAGCCAAGCTCAGACTTGTTGGGCATACCGGGGAGCTCGTACTCGTTAATCCAATCCTTGCCCTCAACCCAACCTGCATCAATGAGCATTGTGTCGATGTAAAGTTTACGGGTTTCAAACTCCGAAATATCAAGAGGCTTGGGAACATAGGTCTGCTGTTGAGCTTCACGACGGGCAGTAAGCTCCTCACGGAGAGCTTTGTTTTCTTCCATGAGCTGTTGCAGGTTTATCTCAACAGCATTATCGAGGAGGGTTTCATCGTGTTTATCAATAAGTGTCGGGTCAAACTGACTCTCGGTGTATTCATCGGCATAGCAGTAGGCTACAAAGTCAAGGAATATGTAAAGATTCTCAAGACAATGGGTAGCTTCTTCTACGGTGATTTTCTTGCTTTTATGAGCAGTTCTGTTGCCAAGCACACGGATAACCTTCATGCGCTCGAAGATGTCAACACCAATAATCTCACGGAAAGCCTCGTCATTGATAAGAGCCGCCAACTTGTCATCCCAAGGCATGGTAAGGGAGCTGTCAACGGAATACATCCACTTAACAGCAAACTCCATTGCCCTGCGGCAGTTGAACACACAGGAGGCAGGGTCAATATGCAGAACCTTCTCGGCAGAGATAGCAACATCAGCGAAACTCGCAAACTGCCTGTCCTTTTTCAAAAAATCAAAGTTGGTCATAAACAATCACTCCAACATTATATTCATTGCATAAATATATGAAATATTTGCGAAATTATATAATACAATCCTCCGCTTCCTATTAAAACACCCAATAACCACCATATCCAATTTGCCACCAAATTTTGAACTATCGATTCCATCCACTGCTTAAATTTAGACTCTTTCTTTTTATTATCTGGTATATTTATTGAGTTGTTTTCACCTTGATTAATATTGATTTTTTCGCCATTTATACTGCCAACGTTGTACTGGTTTTCAATATACACACTATTACTTGCTTTCGGCATATTTTTACCGTTTTGCATTATGCACACTTGCGAATAATACGTAAGTTTATTTATCACATATCCTCGTAAAGTTTCGTATAACCGTCTCACCAACATAATTTTGTTAGCTAACATTTTATAGTGTTCCGACGACACTCCCATTGGCTCTTCAATTATGTGTTTTGCTTCATCCAACCAAATTTCGAGTTCTTTTATGCTATGTGATGAAACTTCATCTGCAGAAACTGTTTTCAATTCTATGTATTCATCTATACTCTCGTTTACAATTGAAATAACGTCTTTTTCGGGTACATTGTTAATTAAAAGAGTTCGCATAACCTCTTTTTTCTGTATAGCATTTGTTTGCTGGTTCTCTGCAATTGGACGAATAAAAAAAGACAAAACACAATAGCCTCTAAAATCTTTACATTCCAGTGCTACCAATAACACTCTAGGAACAATTTCAGATAGCGGCTTTTTCTCTATTTCTTCTATCAACAAATCTAGTTGCTTTACATCCATTATTCATTCACCTAACCTCATACTATATTAACTCTTAATTATCATCTATTATCCGAAGTATTTTTGCATTAGGGATTTTTTGAGAGTTTCGAGTTTTTCGAGGCTCTCTTTGACTTCAAATTTAAGTTTGTCGGTCTGTTCAACAAAAGTTGCAAACTGGTTTTGTAGGTCAATAGGTGGAACTAATACTTCTAATTTGCGAATATCTCCCAATGAAATAAATTTTTGAGTTCCACCGCGAACTTTACTGATAACTTCATTATAAAAATAGTCCGATTTTAGTAATGTTTGAATATAAACATTGCTAACTCTTGTATCAGTATAAAATTTAATTAGTGCAACATTCTTTATAGTAAACTCTCTCTTTATTTTAACAATAACAGGATTGCCGACCGTGCCAATCATAGGCATCAGAATATCACCATAATCAACCTTTGACCGTTCGTTTATCTTGTCATAATCTTTTTGACAAATTAAACTACAATCGGTAAAGTCGATATCACCAGAGGAAAGGTTTTTAGATGTTATCAACGGAAATCCTACATCATAGTACAATGGGCTATCATGTGTTCCATCCCTTACATCACACACCTTACCCAAAGGTTCTTTATTCCAATTATAAGGATTTATAACAGTATCACCAAACATCTCGATAAACCGAGATTTGACGAGTTCATCGAGTTTTGAAAGTTGTTGTTTTCTTTTATTTACAAGGGCATTAAGGGAAGCGAACAAAGTCGCTCTTTTATGCTGTTCTTCAATATTCGGAAGTGGAATAAGAATGTTTTCAACAATTGCTTTTGAGATTTCCTTAAATGTAGCTCCTCGTCCTAAAGAATTCAAATAATCTGTTTTTGCACTTAAATAATAGTATAAGTATTCATTAAAAATCTTGTCTGAACATATTAGGTTTTTAAAGCCTTGATTACAGCACAACTCACACCCTGCAATTGCTGTTTTACCAATAGGTGCTCTTGATGAAAGAATTACTGTTCCTATTGGCATTAAAGACAACCCTGTCTTTTCTTTTCCAAGTTGTGTTATACGGCGTTGAGTATCAAAGATGTAAAAAGAATCCTCGTTAAGTTCAGCAGGAGTGATCCATTTGACATCGCCATCCCAGTATTCAGATATATTTGTTTTAGGTGTTGAGCCAGATACAACAGTGCAAACATCACCTAAACGAACAACTTCACTCATAGCATCTCCTCCAACTCTGAAATGCCTGCGGTGATTTGCATTTCAAGCTCGTGCAGGTCTGCCATTATTTCCTGTGTTGAGGGATACTCTACGGGGATGTACTCCACCTTTTTGTATTTGTTTATGGAGAGGTCGTAATCGTTGTCTACAATCTCCTGGCGAGGTACAAAGAAGGATTTCTCGGTTCGTTCTCTTTCGGCTTCTGCGTCTAAGTTTCTGAATCTTGCAATAATATCGGGGATATCGTTGTCGCTTCCCGCGGTTCTCTTATCGTCAAGGCTGAAACCGTCTGCCTGCATATCGTAAAACCACACATTATCGGTACCGCCGTGACCTGTTTTGGTGAAGATAAGTATACCTGTGGAAACTCCTGCATAAGGCTTGAAAACTCCCGAAGGCATAGAGATAACAGCCTGAAGTCTGTTGCCGTCTACAAGCTCTTTACGGATATCCTTATGTGCTTTTGATGAGCCGAACAGAACTCCGTCAGGTACAATACAGGCACATCTTCCGCCTACTTTAAGCATACGCAGGAACAATGCCAAGAACAAAAGCTCTGTTTTCTTAGTCTTGCAGACTTTTAAGAGATCCGCAGACACAGTATCGTAATCAAGGCTACCCTTGAAAGGAGGGTTAGCAAGGATAAGGCTATACTTGCCCTTGTCGGGATTCTGGTCAGAAAGGCTGTCACGATACTCAATAAAAGGATGGTCCACTCCGTGAGTCATCATATTCATAGCACCGATTCTGAGCATGGTTCTGTCCATATCGTAGCCGAAGAACATATGATTCATATAGTGGTCTTTCTTCTGCTTATCAAAGAAGATTTCTTCCTTGCAGTTATCCTTGAGATATTCGCCTGCCGATACCAAGAAGCCTGATGTACCACAAGCAGGGTCGCAGATTACATCATCAGGCTGAGGATTCATAAGCTCAACCATCATACGGATAATATGGCGAGGAGTACGGAACTGTCCGTTAAGTCCCGACTGAGCGATTTTATTGAGAAGGTACTCGTATGTATCGCCTCTTACATCCTTGTCATCTTCCTTTGCCATAAGAGTGTAAATCTCGTCAAGGGCATCTACTACCTTTGAGAGAAGCAAAGGTGTGGGAAGTTTAAATATAGCGTCACCCATATATTTTGAGTAGGCACTGTTCTTGTTGCCGTCAAGGTTCTTGATAAACGGGAACACAAGCTCCTGCACAACAGAGTACATCTGACCTGCGGGGTAATCACGGAACACAGACCACTTAAGTTGTTTACCGTTTACTTTACGGTCGCCTATAGTTACCTCATCGGCAAAGATACTCTCGTAAGGAAGACCGAGCATTGCGCTCTCTTTGGCTCGTAAATTATCGGTATCATCAAGGTCGCGGATAAACATAAGATAGGTTATCTGCTCTATAACATCAAGGGGATTTACAAGTCCACCAGCGGCAAACACATCCCATAAGCTGTCTATTTTATTCTTAAGTTCACCTGTAATCATTCTTCTCTCTCCCAATTGTTAATCATGCATTTGTATCCGGAATTATCTCGAATATATCATCTACTGTGCAATCAAGTGCAGTGCAAATTTTGACGAGGACGTCACTACTGACAACAGCACCATCTTTGTGATAGTTGAAATGCTGATACCTGCTCGCTCGGCAAGCTCCTTTTTCTTAATATCACGATCGATTAAAAGTTTAAATAATTTTTTGTAACTAGCTGCCATTTAAACCACCCCTTTTAACATGGCATAACTTATGATTTTATTATAGTACAACAATGTTTAGATTTCAACAGAAATAACGAGATTTCGGCAGTAAGATACAGCCCTTTTCATAAAAATCATATTCAGTGTTTCAAAAAATAAAACTATCTTGTAAAAGCCTTTGTCAACAAACAGATCCCATACATAGGAGCAACCACATTCTATATAATAAATCACTTTAAATAAGTAGTCGCAACTTTTTTTCCAAGATAAACAGAACCTGTTACTGTATACTATAATTGACTTTAACAAAAACCATATCAACATCATTATTCAACTGATCGTATACTAATCTGTAAGAAGGGAAACAACTTCTGCAGATTCACAATAAACAGCACTAAGATATTTATGATCCCCTTGCAAAAGTAATATAAGAGTGCTAAAATTTAAGTGTAATTTTAACCAAGATGCACAGAAAGGTAGTGCTATTAATGTTAAGAGATAAGTATAAAAAGGCTTATGAACTTGAAAAACAAGGTCAATATTCAGAAGCAATAGCTATATATACAAAACTTTCGGATAAAAAGCATACAAAAGCAATCTTTCGTTTGGGACTTTGCTATTACCTCGGATTAGGTGTAGCAAAAGATTTTCAAAAAGCGTTAGATTTATTTGAAAAAGCAGCATCACAAGGACTCGCAGAAGCACAATATCTTTTAGGTCTATGCTACGAATTAGGACTGGGCACAGAAAAATCCGCTGACAAAGCTTTTGAATTGTACCAAAAGTCAGCTGACCAAGGTTTTACTGAATCTCAATTCAGCATAGGTCTTTGTTATGAGTTTGGGAAAGGTGCAGAGAAAAATCCCGCTAAAGCTTTGAGCTATTACCTCTTGGCAATATCGCAGAAACACCATGGTGCTCAACATCGATTAGATAATGACAACTTCAATTATGAATTAGGTAACTACTATAATAATGAAGGTGTTTATCAAAATAAGCAAAAAGCAATTACATTCTATGAAAAGTCCGCATCAAATGGATTTCCTCCAGCATGTTTTGCACTTGGCACAATATGCTGCAATAAAAACAATTTGCTTGATGCTACCGAATGGTGTATTAAAGCATCCGAAGAAACCGACGAAATCAAGGAATTAAAAGAAAAAATAAAAAGTAAAGCGCTCGAAGAAATCGACGATGCAAAAAAGCAAAATGACAAAATTCTAATCGAGAACCTAACCACAACTCAAGTTCACATCTCCGCCTTATTCGGAGATATGTTCGCAGAAAACACATTGGGACATAAATACCATAACGGGATCGGTGTTTCTAAAGATTACTCAAAAGCTTTCTACTGGTTCAAAAAATCTGCTAAGCAAGGTTATGCACGAGCACAATGCAACTTAGGGCTTTGCTATGAGTGTGGAACAGGCACAGAAATAGACCTCGCTAAAGCTTTTGAGTGGTATAAGAAGTCTGCTGAGCAAGGTTTTGCTCAGGCTCAATACAACTTAGGCGTTTGCTACAGATACGGAAGAGGCACAGAGAAAGACTTTGTCAAAGCTTTTGAGTGGTATAAGAAGGCTGCTGAGCAAGGATATGCGCAGGCTCAATGCAACTTAGGCGTTTGCTATGAATACGGAAGAGGCACAGAGAAAGACTTTGTCAAAGCCTTTGAGTGGTATAAGAAGGCTGCTGAGCAAGGCAATGCTCAGGCTCAATGCAACTTAGGTGTTTGCTATAAATACGGAACAGGCACAGAGAAAGACCTTGCCAAAGCCTTTGTATGGTATAAGAAATCTGCTGAGCAAGGATACGCAATCGCTCAATGCTACATGGGGCTTTGCTACAGATACGGAGAAGGCACAGAGAAAGACTTCATCAAAGCCTTTGAGTGGTATAAGAAGGCTGCTGAACAAGGATTCGCTCAGGCTCAATGCAACTTAGGTGTTTGCTATGAATACGGAACAGGCACAGAGAAAGACCATGCCAAAGCATTCGAATGGTATAAGAAGGCTACTGAGCAAGGATACGCAACCGCTCAATGCAACTTAGGTGTTTGCTATGAATATGGAACAGGCACAGAGAAAGACCATGCCAAAGCCTTTGAGTGGTATAATAAGTCTGCCGAGCAGGGAGATGCCCGGGCTCAATACCGCTTAGGAGAATGTTATAAGCTCGGCAAAGGAACCACAAAAAATCTTGAAAAAGCAGAAGAATGGTACAAAGAATCTGCATTTCAAAAATACGAGCCCGCTTGTCTGGCTCTTGCATATCTTTATTATGATAAGAACACCATCCTCAATTGGCATGATGCTGTTGTGTGGTGCTCAAAAATATCAGACACCAACACAAAAGCAAAAGAACTTATTGATATAATAAAAGCAAAAGCAGAAGTCAAATACGAAAATGACAAAAAGCAAAACGATGCTACCTCATTATTTATCCTGCTCGGAAGTTATGCTGTTTGCGGTGTAGCAGAGGCGCAATTCGAACTAGGATGCAGATACTACAATGGCACTCTTGAAAACCAACAAGACTATAAAAGTGCCTTTGAATTGTTTAAAAAAGCTGCTGAACAGAATTTCGCCCCAGCTAAATTTGCTTTAGGCATTTGCCACGAGTATGGAAAAGGCACAGAAGAAGACCTTGCTAAGGCTTTTGAGTGGTATAAAAAGGCTGCTGAACAAGGATTCGCTAAGGCTCAATGCAACTTGGGGCTTTGCTACGAATACGGAAGAGGCACAGAGAAAGACCTTGCCAAAGCTTTTGAGTGGTATAAAAAGGCTGCTGAGCAAGGAAATACAACTGCTCAATGCAACTTAGGTGTTTGCTATCAATGTGAAAAAGGAACTCAAAAAGACCTCGCCAAAGCTTTTGAGTGGTACAAGAAAGCTGCTGAGCAAGGAGAAGCTCAAGCTCAATGCAACTTAGGTGTTTGTTATCAATATGGAACAGGAACTGAAAAAAACTTCACAAAAGCAATTGAATGGTTTACAAAGGCAGCAAACCAAGGACATGAGAACTCCTGTTACAAATTAGCATGTATATATCACACCGGTATTTTGGGAATGCAGAAAGATTTAGAAGAAGCAAAATACTGGTGCATTAAAGCAGGTTCTAAAAAAACCGAGATAAAAAATCTTCATGATATTATTCAAAAGGAAATTTCAGAGAAAGAAGAGCACAAAAAAGCTCAACAGTTGAACGCACTTGAAGAACTTCTCCGCAGTCGTTTTTCCAGACCCGAGCCAGATTTCACTCTACCTTCATGGAAAGAATTCGACACACTAAGGCGCATATCGGTAAACGACATTTATAAATACGCTCTTATAAAAGAAGAAACAGGCCAAATACCGCAAGCTATATATCTGTACGGATTATCAGCATCTTTCTTGAATCGAAAAGCACTGTACACCCTATCAAACATGAGCCAACGGAACTCAGAATATTTTATGTATATTGAAGATTATTGTGAAAAGGAGGTTGAAGAAGAATGAGTACAAATTGGACTAAACTAATTAATGAATCCGATGACAATATAAGTTTAGTCAGTCAAATCTTATTAAGAAAGCTGATTAAGCCATGGTTAAGCAAATATATAATAGACGCTTTTTTTAATAATAGTGTTCAGAAATCATGGAACTATATATACAAAAAAGATATTGCTTTCTATTCTCAAGCTATTCCCAATAATAGAAGTATTATTGATACAAGAGAAATCTGTAGGTTTCTGGGAGTTACAAATCTTGATAATGTTTGTAACTTATATAATCAATTATCTGATAACGAAAAGAAATCTGTCACACCAGAACAGTTGGGGCTTAATTTAATACCCTTAGATTCTGACTATCTCGACTTGCAGTCAATGGTAAAAATATTAAGGTTTCGGGTTAATGATGAACCCTCAAAACACAACATAAGTTATCTGCATGAATGGGCATATAAAATAATCAGACTTCGCAACGATATAGCTGCACATGAAATGGGATACTCAACTCTCAAATGGACAAACACAATATGCAAAGAACATATATCTGAAATCATTGCGTTAACAAAAGCGGCAAAACAGTCTGCTGATACCGAATGGTCACATTTTGGCGGAGGTCTGAAAGAAGCTTTTTCTCGTCTTGAAGATAAATTGATTACTTTTTTAAACGCATACATAAATGTAATTGATGGAATCACACTAAATATGGATGAATTCAGCACATATCACAGTGATGATCTGTTTGGATATAATGTGTTGTTTGCATTCGTTGACACAAGCAATGATTATACCCGTAGTTTTATTAACGAACTGCGCGAATGGTACTCTCCAGACAATCGTAACCAGCGTTTTTACATAGATAGTTCTACAATAGACAAGACTGTGCTCCTAAGCAAAAATAATCAAATTATCAAAATCCTTGTAAAAGATCTTTCATCACACAAGGATAATGGTAGTTTATCTATTCTGGACACAGAATCCGCTGATTTGTACCAATATCGAACAGATAAAATATTAGAGCATATACAAACTTCTGACACAAAATGGTGCATAATAACAGGCGACGAATACTTTGCCAGTGATATCCGCTCTCTTAATAACCCTGACATTGTTGTTATGAAAGTTACAGATAGAAAAACGATTGCTCCTTTTCTATCATCTGCCACAGAAACCGTTAAGTTTTCCTTCCGTTTTGCTGATGAACCTACACCCACAAAGGCGGAGAGTTCTGTTGTGGATGATAACAACATCACCTCTACACCGATAAACCATGCATCTACAGTTGAAAGCAAACCTGCTGAAACTAGGTCAACTGAAGAACCAGCATATACTCCTGAACCTAAAACACAATACAGCACCAAAGAAACCCGAAGTATACCCAAAAGAGGAGGAATAGTTTTCCACGAAAGTGATAGCAATCCTCAGTATTTGTATACCGAAATTTCAAAAGGTGGAGAAGGAGTTATATACAGCACAGGTATGGGTAATACCTATGTCAAACTGTATCATGATCACACATGGAGCGAGCACCGTGCAGACAAGATTTCTGCAATGAGAGCTTTTGCGCCTGATTTACCAGAAACAATATGCTGGCCATTACAAGCGATATATCATCCTGACAGGTCACCAGAGCCTATCGGATACGAAATGCTCAATGTCAAATATGTTAGTCCTGAGGCTATTCCTTTGGATGAGTTACTGTATGATCTCTCATATGAAAACCCTTGGAAGTGGAACAGAAAAAACCTTGTGCGTTTGTGCCAGACTATTTCAAAAAGATTCTCAGCACTTCATAAGTATGAGATAATAATGGGAGATGTAAACCCTAAAAACATTATGGTAAGCCAAACAGGAGAAGTATGGTTTATTGATACAGACAGTTATCAATTTTCATACAACGGTACAGTATACCGTTGCGAGGTTGGCACTCCAGAATTTTCTTCTCCCAATCTTCATATGAATAAATGCAAGTTCCGTGAAATTGACCGAACTCTAAATGATGAATACTTCGCTATTGCTTGTCTTTTCTTTCAGATTCTGTTTTTGGGAGAATCGCCCTTTCCAACAGAAGCAAAGAATGTTAGATACAGTATCATAAATAAAAAATTCCGCTTATTCAATGAAGGCACACGCAAGCACAACTATAAATGGGGTAATCTCACCAAAGGCATACAAAAAGCCTTTGAAGATACTTTTTCAAAAGGCATTTACATAGACGAGGATATATGGCTGACTTTGCTTAGAGAAATGGAAACATGCATTACAAAAAAAGAACTTTCAAATATGCTGGACCCAACATCTGCTCCTCTGCCGGGACTCCCCTTTGAACACCTGTATGTGGAGTGTATCCAGTGCCACGAGAAATTTGAATTCTTCAAAAGCAGAGACCTAACGCCCGATGATAAGTTCTGCCCTTCCTGCAAGAAAAGTAGAAACATACTTCGCACAAAAATCATCAGACTCAGATGTTCTCGATGCGGAGACGTATTCACAGTAAACAAATGGGATATGGTCAGAAGATATCAGGCAGATGATTTATCGGAATTTGATACTGACAATGCACTATGTCCTGACTGTGACAACAATCTTTGTGTGCCTAATGAATATAAATTCAACAGCGATCACTCAGAAATTGAAAGAGCAATGGAGAACGCTTATAGAAACAGCAATATGCAATGGAGGTTGTTAATGTATGGCGAAACTGAATCGTGACCTGGCTTTACATGCCGATATAATCAACAACAAAAACAGACGATTACCTATATGTTTATGCATAGATGTATCTTCAAAAGCGAAAAGCCACAGTAGTTATTTGGAAACAATCGAAACCTGCATAAACAGTTTAATAAACAGCATCCGTAACCAGCCGTCGATGAAAGCAGCAGTAGATCTATTCATTATGGCATATGCTGAGAATCCAAAAGTAATCAAAGAGTTTTCAAACATATCCAACGCTATGGAACAGTTTACCTTACCTGTTCTTGAAGGCGAACCTCATATGTTCACATCTTTGGATTTATGCTTACGAAAGCTCCAGCAACGACTTAACGAATATAAAAACGCATCTTTATCAAGACATCATCCTATAGTTGTCATCATAAGCAGCGGATACACCAATGAATCTTCCACAGTATATGAAAAGAAGAGAGAAAACTGGAAGCAACTTGAAAGTTCCCGCATAATTTCAATACTTCCTATTCTAAATGGTGACGGAGATAGTGAACTGCTCAGAAAAATGACCAATGATAATAAGATTGCTATCGCAGCAGACAGCAGTCTATCGAGTCTATTGACCGAAATTGGTAACAGTGTCGAAGAACTCTCAAACTCAACTTCAGAAGCCTACAGAAATCTAAAAGCAAATATGATCAGTTGGTCCGATGTAGGAGGAAAACAATGAAAACCGTAGCCACAACCTTGACAGGTTATACACACGAAAAAAAGAATATCGAATGTCAGGATGCGGTCAAAACATACAGTTGTGATACATTCTCCATTATATCCTTGTCAGACGGAGCCGGCTCCAAACCATTTGCTTTTGAAAGTGCTGATTTGGCTACAACAGAAACCATTAACTACTTCAAACTTTTTTTAGCCCGTCATTCCATAAACGAGTTTGACTCAAGTAAGTTTATCGACTACATCCAAAAAAGTTTTCAAGCAAAAAACTACACTACGGAAAACGCAGGAGCAACGCTGATTTTTGCTGTAACAGTAGGTAACAATTATCTAATCGGTCATATGGGAGACGGCGTCGCAATAATAGAAAACTCCGATGTGTTTTCCGTAATATCATATCCGGAAAACGGAGAGTATCTTAATCAGACTTTTTTCTTCCCAAGTGAAGCACCTTATGAACATTTTCGAGTCACTACCGGTAAGCTTGGGGAATCTGCTGCAATTATTATCACCAGTGATGGAATATCAGATTGTCTTTACGATCACAAAACCGGTGATGTTGCTAATGCCGTCAGGTTGATGGTCAACTGGACACGAGATTACACAGAAAGAAAATGTATTGATGTATTACAAAACAATCTAAAAATTGTTTTTTCAGAATACTCTGCAGATGATAAAAGTATAGCAATAGTTTGCACAGAATAAGCACAACAATCTACTATATCAAAACTATCATAAGGTGATTATATGGCATATAGTGAATTGATAAAAAACTTCAATAAGATCCGCGAATATATGCGTCAGTTTTATGTATATGGATTCCGCTCACGCAGTGAGTTTGATTTCAAAAGTGCACGCAGTTACGACAATGAGCACAGGCGCTTACAAAGCTGGCTGGGCGAATATATGCGTTTCCGTCACGAAGAGGACGGAAAGGTTGTGTTCATGTCTATTGATGGTAGAAATCTGCCTTGCAACCCCCTTTACAAGGCATTCAAAACCAAAAGTTTCACTGACAACGACATAACCTTCCACTTCTTTGTACTTGATTTACTTGCAAAAGAACAGGAATACTCTGCAAGTAATATCACCTCGCTGATAAGTTCAGAATACCTGTCTTACTTTGACAATTCAGGCTACTGTGACGAATCCACCATTCGAAAAAAGCTCAAGGAATATGTCAGAACAGGAATACTAAAAGAACGAAAGCAAGGAAAAGAACTGTTATACAGCAGAAACGAAAGCAACCTAAACCCTGACAGTTGGTCTGATGCTGTGAGTTTTTTCTCTGAATACAGTCCTCTTGGTGTTATCGGCTCTTATATTTCTGACTGCACAGGCAAGTCTGATTCTCCCTTCCGATTCAAGCACAGATATATTTTTCAGGCTCTGGACAGCCAAATTCTGTACATGCTGATTACTGCTATAAACGAAAGCAGAGATATTAGACCTAAGGTGAAAACAAAGAGAATTGACCTTATCGGCAACAATTCTGTTCACCCGCTGAAGATATACATAAGCACCCAAAACGGCAGGCAGTATCTTTTATGCTATCACATTGAACTGAACAGACTCCTGTTCATACGCCTTGACAACATCATTGATCTGACAATTGCAGATGTGAACGAAAATAGAGAAACCTACCTAAAAGAGTGCGAACTTCTCAAAAAACATCTGTGGGGTGTTTCTGCCAAAGAACCCGATCATCTCGAAAAAATAGAAATGACCATACACATTGAAGAACACGAGGAATTTGTATTCAATCGTCTAATGAAAGAGAAACGCTGCGGAAGCGTTATCCGCAAAGACCCTCATACCTGTGTGTTTACCGCTGAGGTTTACGATGCCATGGAGCTCGTTCCCTGGATCCGCACCTACATCGGCAGAATTGAGGATTTTTACTGTTCCAACCCCGAGGTAACAAACTGCCTTAATCGGGATATAGAAAAACTTGATGAGCTTTATGGAGGTGTTTGTGATGCTGTTTAATGAAGTTTACTCCTGCTATTACAACACCGTATCAAAGATCATCGAAGTGTCCATCAACGGAAAACTTGACAACAAAACCATGAATGCAATTATCAGGGATATAGCATTCGCAGAAAGCGGAATCGACATTCCGCAGGCGCTAAAAAGCAGACGGTGGCCATTCCTTAACAATGACTTATCTACTGTAATCCGCCATAAGCCCGACAGACCCCTGACCCTACTTGAGAAAAGGTGGTTGAAAAGCCTTTTATCTGACCCGAGGATAAAACTTTTTGAAATTAAGCAGGAAGGACTGGAAGATGTAGCTCCCCTGTATACTGAGGATACATTTGTAAGGTTTGATGTATATACTGACGGTGATCCTTATGACGATCCAAAGTATATCGAAAACTTCCGCACTGTGCTCTCAGCTATGAGAAACAAACGCCTACTGAGGATATCCTATACAGACAACAACGGAAGAACTCACAACCACGACTGTGCAGTTGATAATATTGAATACTCTCTAAAAAACGATAAATTCCGTGCTATCGGTGCCTGCAAGCATGGTACCATTATCATTAATCTGTCAACAATCGACCACTGCGCTCTTCTTGACGCAGATACCACTTCCTGCGGATACAGTATGGTACGAAAAAAGAAAGAGCTGATAGCTCAGCTAGAGGATAAAAACAATGCACTTGAAAGAGCTATGATTTGCTTTTCTTATCTGGAAAAGGAAACCATCCAGACAGATGACACCCATTATATCTTCAAACTGAAGTATTTTGAAGAAGACGAAGCAGAAATACTAATTCAGGTACTTTCTTTCGGCACATACTTCAAAGTTGTTGCTCCTCAGGAGTTCATAGAAAAAATCAAAAGCAGAATATTAAAACAAAAAAAGTTGCGCACCCGTTTCTGAGGTGCGCAACTTTTTTTCAAAGACAAAGTAATCTCCTTTGCTATAAAATATAGGTGTAACAAGCAGATAGTATTTCAATCCGACTGCTTTTTACATAGTACTTTTGATATAAGTTACCAATACACTCTACAAAAGCAAAACAAACAATATAACAAAGGAGAATTATTATGAAAAAGAAAATCGCCCTATTTTTAGCTCTCATCACTTTCGCATTGATGTTCACCGGAAGTATGTCCTCAATTTCTGCAACCACGCAGTATACAGAAGACACACTAATCATTGTAGGAAACAAAACCGTAACAAAACATATGACAGACAAAGATGTCATAAATCTCTTTGGCGAGCCAAAACTTAAAACGCCCTCCCCTTTCGGCGGTTACTATTATACCTTTTTTGGTGATAATTATGGAGACTATCTTTATATCGAAACTACTGAAACAGGAGCCATTGCAGCATATGGTAGTGTTGGAGAAGGTTTTCGTAGTTCTAAGTACAGTTTTGGTGATATAAACAGCAAATATTCAGGTGGCACAGTCGCAAAAGAAAAAAACGACTCAAATGAATATGTTCTGTATGGTTTCATAAAATACAACCAAGTGTCAAAGCTTTCGGCAAAAGAATACAATTATTTACTTGCTACCAAAAAATACACATACCTGCCATCAATATCTCAACACATGGTCCATATGTTCAATGCACTATCTGTAAATTACGGATACAACACACCCATTTACTACGATGAAGAAACAACAAATTATATACTTCAGCTTTCAGATTCCAATATGGATGTATGCGACTATACAAACAACTTAAATTTATCAGGATATGTAAAACGGACCTCCCACGGAAAAGATATAAATTACGATTGGGATTATCAGAATCCCCTCAAATTTGCAAAGACTGCATTAGGATATTCAATCGGCTCAGATAAACGTGCAATAGCTTATTCCTACTTTTATGACGGCGAGTATTATCGCGATGCTTTTGCTTGTGTGAATCCAAGCTTATTCAACAGATCAAAGATAGATTTCACTGAAGAAGAAAAAGAAAAAATATATTCAATGAGTCAAATGTATGCTAATTCGGTAAATAAAGTAAATAATGCCGGCGGATATTTTGAAATCGCACCCCAATATACCACCCTACCACTAACTGGCGGAAAAATCAAAAACGATGTTTTAGAAGGATCCACAGAATACTTAAATGTAATTCGTTATGGTGCCGATCTTCCCTTGTTAACACACAACGAGCAGTTATCCGAAGCTGCTCAGGCAAAAGCTACATATTCGATGTATTTTCTTAATAATGATATCTATGTTGATAACCCTCACACTCCTCCCCAGTTAGATGGTGTTGATGACGACTTCTATAAACTTACGCAAAAAGGCTCCGCAGAAAATTTATATGACGGAAACACCATTACAAGTATTCGTCACGCGCTTGATGATATTTACGGTGATCCCATAGACTGTGGTCACAGATATGCTCTTCTCTCACCTTATTTTTCAGAGATTGGTTTAGGATCCGCCTCGGATCAGGGTGTACATAAATTTGATGGGTACCAGGAAAGCAACTACGACTTCATCAGCTGGCCAAGCAACGGAGTAACTCCTATTGAAGCTATATGGAGGTCAACCTTTGTCTGGACCATAAAAGCAAATACAGAAAAATATAAATTCACTCCCCAAACCGAAGTGCACATAAAATGCCTGAACAACGGAAAAGAATGGCACATTGATCGAAATAACAAACAATACTATCCGTCTCCCGGGCTGTTGAGTTTCTACGATGATAGCCTCAGTGTATCTACCAACGATATCTATGAAATCACTGTTACCAATGTATGTGATGTACAGACAAACAAACAGTCCTCCATATCCTATCGTTCAGTAATCGCCAGTGTGTACGGAAGCTCCACATCAGTTAATTCCATTTCACTGTCAGATACAACCCTTAATGGCTTTGAAGGTGAGAGCTACTTATTAAAAGCTACAATTTCTCCTGATAATGCCTCTGACCCATTAACTATTTGGGAAAGCAGTGACCCTGATATAGCCGAAGTAACCAGCTACGGCAAAGTAACATTTAAAAGCAAAGGTGTTACCACTATCACAGCAACAACCTACGACGGCAAACTCACTGCGACATGTACTGTTGTGGTAAAGGAAATCTCGGAACACTTTATTGGCGACATCGACCTTGATGGAACTATCACAATCAAAGACGCTACACTTCTGCAAAAGCATATTGCAAATATCACAACTTTAACAGAAGAGCAGTTGAAGATTTCTGATACAAACCGTGATGGAAGTATCAACATCTCAGACTGCACTCAGATACAGAAATTCTTAACCTCTATAATTACATCTCTATAATATACATTTATTTAGTTTCTAAAAAGGAGAATCATCATGAAAAAGGTCAGAGTATTTTCAATCATTTTAACTATCGCCCTAATGATCACCATGTCAAATACAATTGCTTTTGCAACCACAAATCCCACAGATAAATATACACATGAAGCCATAGTGAACAGCTACTCAGAATCCATATTCAAAGAGAACCTTTTCACTTATGAAAAATTGAACGACGGATGGCAGATTGTAGAATGCGAATCTAGTGCAGACGAAGTTACCATACCAGGCGCTGTAATTGGTAAAGCTGTATTATCAATTAAACCATATACCTTCTTAAATTGCGAACAACTCTCAGAAATCAAGGTTTCCCCTGTAAATAATTATTATACTTCTGTGGACGGAGTGCTTTTCACAAAGGATATGAAAACTTTGGTTGCATATCCCAAGAACAAAGATTGTACCAACTACACCGTGCCATATGGGGTAAGAACTATAGGCGACGGAGCTTTTGCAAATTGTCAGAAGCTGCAAATCATTACATTACCGGAAACCATTGAAGTACTTGGCAAAAGCGCTTTCTTTAACTGCACTTCCTTAAAAAACATCAATACACCTGACAGTATCACCTCTATTTTGGGTTCTACATTCAACAATTGCACTAATCTGGAGAGCTTTTCGTTTCCTGAACAATTAGATATCTTGATGAGTAGTTCCTTCACGGGATGTTCCAACCTCAAAGATTTCAGTATTCCTGCAAGTGTCGCAAAATGCTATCTCGGTTTACATCTACAAGGAAGCGCTGCATATGACAATCCCGATAATCAATACGAGAACGCCCTATACATCGACGATGTGTTGATATCATTTAACGACAATTCTGTTGATGAATATGCAGTAAAAGAAAACACAAAAGCAATAAGTTACCTATCATTCGATTGTGAAGAGTTGAAAAACATTTCCATACCGGAAGGTGTTGAAGTTATCGGAGGTGCTGCTTTCCACTTCTGTCCCAAACTTGAAAGTGTTACAATCCCCTCATCCGTTACTTATATCGGCGAAAGACTATTTAACTCTGAAAACACAACTGTGACAATCTATGGATATGAGAATTCCTACGCAGAAAACTATGCAAAAGAATACGATATCAATTTTGTGTCAATTGGGAACGCATATAAAAGCGGAGATGTTAATGCGGACGGAGTTATTAACATTAAAGACGCCACTCAGATTCAAAAAAGTATTGCAAATTTGACTACCTTCACGGATACACAAGCTATTTTGGCTGATTACAACTCAGACGGACAAATAAACATCAAAGATGCTACAGAGATCCAGAAACATCTTGCAGGACTCAAAACCAGTGATGGAATCGGTAAAAAAGCAGGCTAAGATCATTTTGCTTAACAAAACCTAATAAAAATGGTACACTTGTAAGAGAAACCTTTCTCTTACAAGTGTACAAAAACTACTAATCATTTTATAGGAGATGTTCAATATGAAAACAAAACTTAACAAGAAAGTTCTCATTCCCATGATCGCAGTAACATTAGTTATTCTGATCGCGGTTATTTCTTTCTGTGGATACTGGTTTAGTATCAAATGTGAACATGAATTGGACAAGGGTCAGATTACCACTCCTGCCACCTGCGCAACAGAGGGTGTTCTGACAAAATCCTGTCTGAGCTGTGATTATCAGATAACAGAGTCTATCCCCGCAACAGGCGATCATAAACTCACCGAAGCAACCACCGATGAACCAACCTGTTCAACGGTCGGCACTATCACCAGAAGTTGTGATACCTGTGCTTATACAGAAACAGAGGATATCCCCACCCTTCCCCATACATACGAGCTGAAAGTAACAAAGGAATCCACCTGTAAAGAAAAAGGTCTTAAAGAAGAGGTTTGTACTGTTTGTTCAGCCAAAGGCAAATCCGAAGAACTTAAACTGGTAGACCATAAGTACAAAGAAACCATAACTAAAACAGCCACCTGCACCTCTACCGGTGAAAAGACAAATAAATGCACCGTATGTGACAAAACAGAAAAAGAGACCATCCCTGTTACAACTCACAGCTGGAGCAGTTGGGAGGTTACAAAAGAAGCCACCTTTGAAGCCACAGGAAGTCAGACTCACAACTGCACAGTATGTGGAAAGACTGAAACCCAGATCATTCCCATAAAAGTCCTTACCTACTCTGAAAAAAGACAAATGGCACTGAAGGTAGCAAAACAGATTGCCGCATCCATCGGTCCCGGTGAAGACATTGACCGAATTACAAAAGCAGCGGAGATTGTAGCGGATTATTCCAGACGTTGTGTTTACACCACAGAAGGAAGCGATTACTGTGAAGCTTATGGAGTATTCATCAAAGGCGAGTACACATGTGCAGGTTCAACTCGTGCTCTTGGTATGGTGCTTGAATGTATGGGCTACAGTTGGGAGCACGCAAACGAAAACCAGTGGGCTCACCAGTGGTGTAAGCTTGTGATAAACGGAAAAGAAATCTGGGCTGACGGACAAGCAGGTGCAGCAGGATACGGAAAATACTTTGACGAATACTGATAATCTATACCAAATATAACATGTGCCTTCGGTGTACAATAATCAACAACAGTATGCACCGAAGGCACAACCCAAAATTTCGACATGGAGTTATTTACATATGGCTAAAATAATTAAGACAAACCGTGACCTTGAAAAAGAATATACAATGCACTTCAAAAAAGCAAAACTCGCATTCATATTATCGAATTTGATTATACTTGGTTCTTTTGTAGGGATCGGGTTACTTTTTACAGATACCCCTCGTATTATCTGCATAATAATGATACCCCTGTGTTTTTTTATCGCACTATTGTTTGATGAAATTTCTAAAGAAAGCCACACAAAAGCCACTATCCTACTTAATGGTATTTACGGAGAGAAGATAACAAGAAAAATCATTGAAAAATTACCTGATGATTATTTGGGATTTCAGAACATAAAAGTAACCTACAAAGGCGAAACAAGTGAAATCGATATGGTTGTTGTTGGACCCAATGGAGTATTTGTAATAGAAACAAAACACTTAAATGGACATATAAAAGGATATTCCGGCAAAACGTGGGCTCAAGAAAAAGTCGGTCGTAGGGGTAGAGTTTATACCAACAACTTCTATAGCCCCATTAAACAGGCCGGTACACATATTTATCATCTCGCCAATTATCTTAGAGATCATGGCGGAGACGTATATGTGGTTGGTGCAGTATACTTTTCTAATCCAGAAACCACTTATGAAGGTATAAAAACTCAGAACGACATCACTGTTATTTGCAGCAAACACAACGGCGAACAAGCTCTTACAGATTATATACTTACCATGCCCAGGTGTCTTGGAAAAGAAAACAGAGCTCTCATCCACCAACTTCTTATCAAGTGCGCCTTTGAAAAATAAATTAAAACAAATCTCTTATGATAAATATGCACCACGAAACAAAACTGAATATTATTACTAAGGAAATATCTCAATGTGCTAAGAATACCTTTGGTCAAAAGGTTTGCGATGTTATTTTGTATGGTTCTTATGCTCGTGGAGATTACAATAGCGAATCAGATATCGACATAATCGTATTAGTAGATTTACCGCCAAAGGAACTCTACAAACACAAGAAACCCTTTCACAGGCTCTCATCGGATCTAGGCATAGAATATGATGTTGTTATCACAATATCCCTCAAGGATATCGAAACATTTAATAAATATCTAAATGTTCTTCCCTATTACCAGAATATAAAAAAAGAAGGAATTTCAATTATGGAAAGCACAAAGGAACTCTCAAAATAAAAGCAATATCGAAACCGTGAGGTGTTTTAATGAAAACATGCAGTATAATTGGCGGAGTAGACGGCGCCGGAAAAACCAGTCTTGTCGGCATATTAAGTACAGAAATCGCCACTCTCGGTAAAGTCGTTGATACGGATATGATTAATGAAACTAATGGTGAAGACCCGTTGAAAATCGTTGACGATTGTTTGAAAAAGAATATCTGTTTTACTCTGATATCAACTCTTTCAGGACACGACATTGTAACAACCGTAAGAAAAGCCGTAAAGCAGGGTTATTATGTAAAACTATATTACATAGGACTCGATACCTTTGAGGAAAGTATAAAACGGATTAAGAATCGCGTATCCAAAGGTGGCCGTAATGTCTCCACTATAAAACTCAGATGTGGCTTTGAGACACGATTTGAAGATATTGCCACCGTGCTACCATTTTGTAATGAAGCGATCTTCTACGACAACGAGAACGGTTTTTCACCTGTGGCAAAATACCAAAACGGAGAGTTTTGGTTTATTGGGAATGACACCCCTAATTGGATGTCAGATCTTGTAAAACATCTTTCCTTTCGCTAAAATTTATGCTATAATATTTATGCAAAATTTAATATATACATCGATACTTTTCGAGTATTTTATAGGGTAATGAAACGCCGCAACTGTATATTCTTTCACAGAATTATAAACACGTTTCACCCGACTTTTACCCGACCAAACGAACATAACGGCTCAGAAAGCCAGTATTTATCAGGGTTTTGGCTTATCGCATAGTGAACTCCAAAACCGCGTGCCGAGGGTTCAAGTCCTTCTGCCCCTGCCAGAACTTAGGAGTACATCACACGATGTGCTCCTTTTGTTTTATGCAAAAAGCCGCTTTAACTCTCGTTAAAACGGCTTTCATTGTTTCTATTCGGTTTTGTCCCCTATCTCACCTATATGTTTAAATATAAGTATAACATACTGTCTGTATACACTTCTGCAGCAGGAGTTTAGCAGGGGAATGAAAATATATAAGTTAATTGATTATCACAATTAACCGTGCTATAATCATATTGGTAAACTGTTAAGTTGAGGTGCGTTATGTGTTTCATTTGCGATAGAATAGATATGATAAAAAACGGAAGCAATCCATATTTTGTAAAAGAACTCGAAACAGGTTATGTTGTACTCGGAGATAATCAGCATTTCAAAGGCTATTCAATATTTCTTTGTAAAGAACACAAAACCGAACTATTCCATCTTGAGAGTTCATATAAGATGAAATTCTTAGAAGAGATGTCATTAGTCGCCGAAGCTGTATCCAAAGCTTTTGGTGCTGAAAAGATGAATTACGAATTGTTAGGTAATGGCGAAACACATCTCCACTGGCACCTGTTTCCAAGAGTAACAGGCGACATTGAAAATTACGGAAACAACGGAAAAGGTCCTGTGTGGTGGTATCCAATGGAGAAAATGTATAGCGACGATAACCGCCCATCAGAGACAGAATTAGAAAAAATGATAACTATACTAAGAAAAGAACTGGAAAATCTGCTTAAATAAATTTTAAGCTTGTGATGCTTCGCTAGTTCCATAAGATAACAAAGGAGAAACAATGATATGGATGAAATCATTAAGCACGGACGAAGCTTTATATGGGATATGGAAATAGATAGCTATAAAGATGTGTATCTTGAAGAGTTTTATGATGACACAATTATAGATTTTGAATATTTATATTGTGAGGAAATGTATACAAGCATTAGTAATTTACGACGTTATAATGAATCTAATTGGACAATAACAGTTCCAATTAAGTTTAAAGAAATTAATATAGTTCTTAAATCCGCGTGCCGAGAATTATCAATGTATGATGACTTCTTAGTTGATTATGTTATTACCGACGAGCCTTACACTGATTCTGAATTAATTATATTAATCAAAAACAACATGAGCATTTTCGATGCATTCAACTACGCAATCGAAAAAAAGGGATGTGATAATTGAATATGCAAATGCTTTAAAAAACAAGTCCCTATCTAAAACATTTAAACAAAAGTTAGTCCGTCAATTGCCTATTTATTCTCGTGCAATGAGAAAAATTGAACTTGAATTATCTAATTTTACAACTGATGAAAATGCTAACTCTAAGAAAATCATTGAAATAAGCTCCAGAGTAAAAACTATTGATAGTATTCAAGAAAAAGTGTATCGAAAGAATATATGTCAATTTGAGCTGTTTGACAGATTTGATGACATAGCTGGTGTTCGTTGCACATGTGAGTTCCTGAGTGATGTATATGATGTCGTGGATTATATTTCAGAGAATCCTTTGATTAATGTACAAAGTATTGAGGAAAAAATAAAAAAACCAGCAGAATCCGGATATAGAGGTATTCATATAATAGCAACGACAGATGCATATTATCAGGGTTCAATTTACGAGAATGTAAAAGTAGAAATACAGATAAGAACAGCATTTCAAAATGCTTGGTCTATGAAAACACATCAATTAACATACAAACGAGAGACAGATATACCTGACGACATATCGGAAACAATGCGTAAGATGAGCGATTCTCTGAATGAAGCAGATAAATCAGCGCAGCTTATTAGAGATACCTTGCGCAAAGTATGATTTTTTAAACGCTATTCTTCTACAAACAAATTTCATGCAAGCTTTTATCACGTTCTGAGAACACTCATACTATTATATAAATATAAAACTCAACACAGGATATCCTTACGATACCCTGTGTTTTTCTTTGATCAAAATTCAAAACTATCCGTTATACCTACAAGTCTTGAGTTATCTCTTTTCACATAATACATTTCCGTTATCTGCGAGGTGCTGTGTCCGAGAAGGTCGCCCACCTGCCTTGGGGTTAGGCTTTATATTATACTATCATTGAAATAACTAAAAGACACTCAAACACTTGCTCAAACGCCTTTCATCATATTCATTCGGTTTTGTCCCCTATTGCACCTATATATTTAAACATACGCACAACATACTGTCTGTATATACCTACGCAGCAGGAGTTTAGTAGGAGATTGAAAAAGTTAACCCCTCTGCGTTTTGTTTGCAGAGGGATTACGAATCGGTTTGATTATTATATCAAAAAATCACTTTTACGGTTGTACCCTTACCCACAGCACTGTCGAGCTTAATCATACCACCGTGGCAAGCAACTGCGTGCTTTACAATAGAAAGTCCAAGACCAGTCCCGCCTGTTTCTTTAGAGTGGCTTTTATCAACTCTGTAGAAACGCTCAAAAATTCTCGACTGATGTTCAAAGGGGATTCCTATTCCGTTGTCAGAAACTGTCAGCACGGTTCGGTTGTTCTCTATGCTTATGTTCATCTGAACCTTACCGCCTTTTTCGGTATAACGGATTGAATTATCGCAAAGGTTGTAGATAATTTCATAGAGATATCTGCGTACACCTTTAAGTGCAATATTTTCGCCTGTAACATTCATTTCAATGTTTTTGGCTGTTGCCGCAGGCAAAAGAACAGTCTTCACCTCATTTGCCAAATCATAAAGGTCAACATCTTCTGTTACCAGTTCATGATTCTCGTCAAGCTGAGAAAGTCTGATAATGTCATTGATAAGGCTTACAAGTCGTGTAGCCTCTCGCCTGATATTACCTATAAACCTCTGCGTGTCCTCGGGCTTTACAATTCCGTTTTCTAAAAGCTCAGCACTACCGATTATGGACTGCAAAGGAGTCTTGAGTTCGTGGCTAACGTTAGCTGTAAATTCCTGACGATTACGCTCTGCACAGGCGGTTTCGGTTATGTCAAAAGAGATTATAACCACGCCAATAATTTTTCCACCGGATTCAATGGCACTTACACCGAACTGATACTCGTTGCCGTTTCGCTGTTCTCTGAATTCACTGTGGCTTCCTTTCAGAGCATCCTCAACACATCGGTTCATTTTGATACTCCTGTCAACCACAAGAAAGTTTTGACCTGTTACATCTTCAGTTACTGAAAAAAGTTTCTGTGCCGCAGAATTCATACTGATAACCGAGCCGTGCTTATCAAGAAGAACCAATCCCTCGTTCATAGAGCTCATAATCTGCTCAAGCTCATCAGCTCTCTTTTTGAGTTCTCGCATATGCTTCGAAATCTGATTATGCTGCTTATTGATCTTTGTAAGCATTGGTGTCAGCTCGTCATATATATCGTTATCGGCAGGGTGTTCAAGGTCGATGGTATTAAGGGGTTTTACGATACTGTTTGCAAGCCACCTTGCAAGAAAAGCAGACAAAATTATCGCAAGTATCATTATGATACCCATAGGCATAAGTATATCAAGCATAAGTGCAAAGGCAGACTCCTGAGTTGAGGATAATCTAAGCACAGTTCCATCTGAAAGTTTCTCAGCACGATATATCATTTTAAGCATAAGAGTGTCAGAGTAACGCTCACTCTCGCCAACACCTACAGCAAAGGCTTCAGATATTTCTTCTCTGTCTTTATGATTATCCATAGAACTGCTGTCTGCCTGAGTATCATACAGAACCGTTCCATCGGTATCCACCCACGTTACACGATAGTGATCGTCTTGAAAAGAAATAAGATACTTCTCGCCTGAAATCTCTACGCCATCGGACACAAGGTCAAGTTGATTTGAAAGCTGATTTACATTTATCTGAGAAAAGTGATTGTAAAGCACAACTGTTACAACAGAAAAACTGATAACAAGCACTATTGCAACGGCAATAACAATGCTTCTGAATATTTTTTTGGTCATTTTTCTGCCTCCAGTCTGTATCCGACACCAATCACAGTTTCTATTTGCGAGCCTGCCACGCCCAGCTTCTGACGGAGAGTTTTTATGTGCATATCTACAGTTCTTGATTCTACCAGATGGTCAAGCCCCCAAACAGCAGAAAGTAATTTGTCTCTTGTAAACACAATTCCGGGGGTTTGCATAAAGGTCTTTAAGAGTTCGTATTCCTTGAAAGTAAGGGTTATACGTTCACCGTTTACTGTAACTTTATGCTCATTGTCTTTAAGTATAATTTTGCCTGATACAAGAGTATCCGAAGCAACTGTTTCTCTCTTACACCTCCGAAGGATAGCCTTGATTCTCGATACCATTTCCATAGGACCAAAGGGCTTTACAAGGTAATCATCGGCGCCCTTATCAAGTCCCTGAATTTTATCAATCTCAGTTCCCTTGGCAGTTGCCATAATTACAGGTATGTCTTTTGTGTCGGGATTTACTCGAAGCTCCGTGAGTATCTCCATTCCATCTTTGCCCGGTAACATAATATCAAGTACAATAAGGTCGGGCATCTCTGTTTTTAAGGCTTCAAACAGATCTTCGCTGTTACTAAAGCCTTTTGCCTCAAAGCCTGTTTGTGTAAGGGCATACACCTCTATTTCTCGTATTGTATTGTCGTCATCCACACAATAGATCATAACAACACCTCCTAGGTTTACTTCTGGTCTTTATGCTCGCCTGTAACAGAAAACTCTACCCACTCAGCAATATTTACCGCGTGGTCTCCGATTCGCTCAAAGTATTTTGCAATCATAAGCAAGTCAATAGCATATTCGCCATCCTCTGTGTTTTCTGCTATCATAGAAATCAGATTAGTTTTGACATTATCAAAGCAAGTATCAACTATATCGTCATGGTCATAGACAGATTTTGCAAGCAACAAATCCTGTCTGACATAAGCGTCAACACAATCAGTTACCATCTTAATTGTTGCCTCTGCCATTTTGCGTATATCGTGACACTCCTCACCTGTTCTGCCATTAAGAAATGTGATAATCTCGGCAATATCTTCGGCTTGGTCGCCTATTCGCTCCATATCGGTAATCATTTTAAGAGCCGCTGAAATTTGTCTTAAATCCTTTGCCACAGGCTGTTGCTGTAAAAGAAGCTTTAAGCAGATAGCCTCGATATCTCTTTCCATATGGTCAATATCACCGCCGATTGCGGTTACTCTTTTTGCCCCCTCAACATCACCCTCAAGCAAAGCCTTGGCTGAAAGTGCAATTATATTCTCACAAAGAGCTCCCATTTCAATCATCTTTTTGTTAAGGAGTGCAAGTTGTTCATCAAGTCTATTTCGCATATTAACCAAACCTTCCTGTAATATAATCCTCTGTTCGCTTGTCTTTAGGAGTTGAGAACAGCTTGTCAGTTTTGTCAACCTCTACAAGCTCGCCTAATAGAAAGAAGGCGGTATAGTCAGAAATACGCACAGCCTGCTGCATATTGTGAGTAACCATAACTATAGTATACTTTTCCTTCAGCTCCATTGCAAGCTCTTCTATCTTAGATGTGGATATAGGGTCAAGGGCACTGGTAGGCTCATCCATTAAAAGCACCTGAGGCTCTACAGCCAAAGCACGAGCAATACACAGCCTCTGTTGCTGACCGCCCGAAAGACCAAGGGCGTTCTTCTTAAGCCTGTCCTTAACTTCGTCCCAGAGTGCAGCACCCCGAAGGGATTTTTCAACAATTTCGTCAAGCTGAACCTTGTTTTTTATACCATGAGTACGAGGGCCATAAGCTACATTGTCGTAAATGCTCATAGGGAAAGGATTAGGCTTCTGAAAAACCATACCCACCTGACGCCTCAATTCGTTTATATCAACACCTTTGCCAAAGATATTCTCGCCACCATAGCACACATCACCTGTGATTTTTACGCTTGGGATAAGGTCATTCATTCGGTTGAGAGTTTTAAGAAAAGTTGATTTACCGCAACCTGAAGGACCGATAAGTGCAGTGATACTTTTCTCGTGAATGTCTATGTTTATATTTTTAAGTGCCTGAGAACTTCCGTACCAAAGGCACAAATCTTTTGCTGTTATAATACTGCTCATACTTTTCTCCTTTTTTCAAAATGTTTCTGAACCAAGCCGGCTGAGAAATTAATAATAAGAGTTAAAATCATCAAAATTGCCGCAATAGCAAAAGCTACTTCAAATTCACCCTGTTCCTTTGCATACACATAAAGTGCAACTGTAAGGGTAGCACCGGGACTCGTAAGAGCTTCAAGCATATTACCCATAGCATGAGCAAAGCCTGCTGTAAAGAGAAGTGCCGCAGACTCACCCAGAATTCTGCCGATTGAGAGAATACAACCTGTGATAACACCGTCCACACAACCGGGGAGCACAACTGTGCGAATCATTCGCCACTTGCCTGCCCCTAGTCCGAAAGCACCCTCTCGATAGCTCTGAGGAACAGTTTTGAGACTCTCCTGAGTAGTTCGCATAATATTGGGGAGATTCATAATCACAAGTGTAAGCGACCCTGCAATAAGAGATGTTTTCATTCCTAAAAACTGACAGAAGAAAAGCATACCCACAAGACCGTAGATAATTGACGGAATACCTGAAAGAGTCTCAGCGGCAAATTCTATAGCCGCAACAATCTTCTTATTCTTTGCGTACTCTGTAAGGTAAATTGCCGCACCCACACCCAAAGGTATTACAATAATCAGCGTTGTGATTACGATGTAAAGTGTGTTTAGGATGTCAGGCAAAATACCGATCCTGTCTGAAATATAGCTTGGTTTTGTTGATAAAAGCTCCCAAGTAATATTCGGAACACCCTTTATAAGAATATATAAAATCAAAAACAATGTAAGAGCTGCTACTAAAGCGGTGCAAAAAAGCATACCGCTTTTCATCAAAGTTATATAAATCTTACGGCTCTTTTTCATTTTCCCTTTAAGATTAGTGTTCACGGTATCACTTCCTTTCCTTCTTCAAAAAGAAGTTGAGAGTTACATTTATAAGCATAATAAAAAGAAATAAAACTAAAGCAATAGAGAAAAGTGCCTGTTGCTGAAGTCCGCTTGAATATGCCATTTCGCTTGAAACCGCTGTGGTAAGAAAACGCACGCTTTCAAAGAGACTTGGCATATTCGCAACATTACCCGATACCATCATAACCGCCATAGCCTCACCGATTGCTCTGCCTACACCCAGTACAACTGCAGCGGCTATACCGCTTTTTGCAGCAGGTACAGATACCTTGAAGTATGTTTCTGTTGGAGTAGCACCAAGAGCAAGAGATGCATCCTCATACTCCTTGGGTACAGCGTCGAGAGAAGTGATGGAAACCTTGATGATAGATGGTAAAATCATAACTGCAAGTACTATGATTGCCGCAAAAAGGCTTGCTCCGTCAGGTACATCAAAAATCTTTTTAATACCGGGCACCAGAATCAGCATACCTACAAGACCATATACAACAGAGGGAATGCCTGCAAGGAGATTCACTGCATTTTCCACCACTGCTCTTACCTTTTTATTTGCAACCTTAGACAAGTACACAGCGGTCATAAAACCAATAGGCACACCGATTAAAATAGCACCTGCTGTACCATATACACTTGTTAAGATAAAGGGCAGAATTCCGTACTGTGGTTCTGACTTTGTAGGTGCCCACTGAGTGCCGAAAAGAAACTTAACAAGTCCGATTTCCTTAATAGCAGGTATGCCTGACACAATAAGATAAATAGTAATCAGCAGTACGAATCCAACAGTTATAAGTCCTAACACAAGAAATATGCCGTGGACTATGTTTTCAAAAAGTCTTTTTTTCTTCATATAAAAACCTCAGTTAAAACAAGACAATAAGCGGCGACCGAAAAATCAGCCGTCGCTTTATCGCTTTACCTTTTAAGCTGCTACCACACCTGCTGATGCGATGATGTCAGCTGCTTTCTCACTTGTGATATAGTCAAAGAATTTCTGCGCACTCTCTGAAAGTTCAGCACCTTCTTTTGTTACCAGTACAAAGGGTCTCTGTACTGCATAAGTACCGTTTTTGATGGTTTCGTCAGTAGGTGCAACACCTGAAACTGTAACAATCTTCACCTTATCTGTAACTGACGCAACAGATGCATAGCCGATAGCATCTTCATTTGAAGAAACTGTTGTGATAACATCACCTGTGGATGTAAGCTCCTGACGGTACTTGCAGGCATCCTCTGTATCAGTAACGCTCTCGAATCCATCACGGGTACCTGAACCTGCCTCACGACCGATTAAAACAATCTCAGCATCCTTACCGCCAAGTTCTTTCCAGTTTGTAATTTCGCCCTTATAAATCTTGGCGATAGTTTCCAAATCCATATCACTGACAGGATTTGCGTTGTTTACGATCATTGCAATACCATCATAGGCAAGAACTGTACCCATAAGACCCTCTGCTTTTTCTTCATCTTTAAGGTTTCTTGAGGAAAGACCAATGTCGCAAGTGCCTTCCTTAACCGCCTTAATGCCTGAGCTTGAACCTGTGGGGTTATAAGTTACTGTTATACCTTCCTCTGTTTCAAATGCTTCACCTAATGCTCCGATTACCTTCTCCATAGAAGTTGAGCCATCTGTTGTAACTGTAGCCTTTGTGCTACCGCAACCTGCGAACACCGCACACATTAATACTGCTACCAATACTAAACTTACAATTCTTTTCATACTCATATATATCCTTTCTGTGGTATAAATCTTTCGTCCACGATTATTATTGTATTTTCAAGCTGTAAAATCCGTAACCAAGACGATGTAAAATCATTGTAAAAAAATACAACAGCAAACCTCCGAACTTTCGAAAGTTTGCTGTTTTCTCAGAACTCAAAATTATCCGTTATACCTATAAGCCTTGAGTTATCCCTTTTCACGTAATACATCTCGGTAATTTCTGATGAGCTATGACCGAGGATGTCACCCGCTTGTTTTGGTGTAAGGCATAAGATTGTTCCGTCAGGTTGTTTGACACCATTCACAAGGTTGGTTGCGAATGTGTGTCTGAGGCTGTGCAGACCCTTTTGCTCAATGCCTGCCGCTTCAAGTATTCGGTAGAACCTCTTTCTGAAGTTGCTTGGTTTCGTGTAGTTGCCTTTACTATCGCAGACAAGGGGACTGTCCTCACCGAAGTAAAACTCGGCTCTCAGCTCTTTTATTGCCTCAACAGCGGTGTTGTTAAGAGGTACTGACCTTTTACTTGTAGCACTCTTAGGCTTACCGACCTCAATCTCTCTGCCCGATTCAAGCTCCACACCATCTCTTTTCTACACCTCTTTTACGGCTTGGTTGATGTGTAGAACTCGGTTTTCAAGGTCGATATCACTGTTAAGCAGACCGAGCAACTCCCCTGTCCTAAGTCCTGTGTTAAGCATTAGGATGTATGCCGCTGACTGTTGGTAGAGCCTCTTGCCTGTTTCCCATGTCTTAACACATTCCTCTTTGAATTTTGCTATCTCCTCGTCAAATTCAGAAAATGTAATATTTGTTTCTTCAATTATTTCTCTTACTCTGTGGTCATACGCCTCTGTTTCGTCAACAAGTGTTGACCCGACATCAAAGAAATCCATTTAACTTTCATATATATACTCAATAAATTCAAGTTTGTTGAGATGATTATATCACATCCTTTCTAAAACACCAATGCTTCCCTACAATTCGCCCATGCCGCTTTCAATCCATCTGAATGGGTCTTTTCCTTATTCTCCCAAACAAATCGAACACAGGACAACTATTTATGACTAAAAACAATACTATCCTTACAAAAATGTGCCGACTCATTTAGAATCGGCACATTGATTTTTGTTATTAACTTTTTTAGCATTCGATTGCGATTTTGATTACCTTGTCCAGCTTGTTTTCGAAGATATGGTAGGCTTTGTCAATTTCGTTTAATGGGAAGGTGTGGGTTATGAGAGGCTCTGTATCTATCTTGCCTGCTTCGATGAGTTTTAAGACCTCATCACAATCACAACCGTCAACTCCGCCTGTTTTGAAGGTCAGGTTCTTGCCGTACATATCGGGCAGAGGAAGAATCTGTGGCTTATCATAAAGTGCCACAAATGTGACAATAGCATTAGGTCTTGCACATTCGTATGCGAGCTTGAAAGTTGAGTCTGCGCCCGCAACCTCAAGCACAACATCTGCCCCACCATGCTCACTCTGACTCATTACAAAATCAAGGCACTTATCGGGAGTTACTGTCAGCACATCGGGATAATGTTTATTCACGAACTCAATGCGGTTAGGGTCAGTTTCGCAGACTATTATTTTCTTTGGATTCTTGAGCATCACGCACAGAAGAGTACAGATTCCCGTAGGGCCTGCACCGATAATGAGGACTGTGTCATCCTCGGTAATTTCGGAGATTCTTGTTGCCCAGAATCCTGTAGCAAGGACATCACCCACAAGGAGAGCTTGTCTGTCAGTAACAGTATCGGGGATTTTATTGAGTCCCTGGTCAGCAAAAGGCACGCGGACATATTCTGCCTGACCGCCGTCAATTCGGCAACCAAGAGCCCAACCGCCGTTTATATCGGTACAGTTATTCACAAAACCTTTCTTACAGAAGAAGCAATCTCCACAGAAGGTTTCTACATTCACAGTAACTCTGTCGCCCTTCTTCACGTGTGTCACAGCTGAGCCTATTTCTTCAACTATACCCACCATTTCGTGACCTACTGTGATACCCTCGACTGCTCTCGGTACAGAGCCGTGTTTGATGTGTATATCGCTTGAGCAGATACTTGCAAGAGTTACCTTAACAATAGCGTCACGCTCGTGTAAAATTTCGGGTTTCGGCTTTTCCTGAAAGTCGAAAACTCCCTTTGATTTATATGTATATGTCAGCATAATTTCCTCTTATATTTAAGTATCAGATTGCCTTCATTGGTGTCGGCTTTTATGAGTTCAAAGTTCATAATATGGCTGTTCATAAAAAGCGGTTTGCTATCCTTATCGGCAACTGTGGGTGCAACAACAAGACTGAGTTCGTCAACAGCTCCTGCTCTTTCAAAGGCACCATTTAAGATACTGCCACCCTCTAAAAGTAAGGTGTCGCAACCGATGATATTTTTGAGTTTATAAAGTGCCAGTTCCACATCAATTGAGTCTTTGCCTGCGAAGATATATGGAATATTCATAGACTCAAGATAGCCCAGATAACGCTCATCCACATCTTCGCTGAGCACTTCGATAATCTGTGCACCATCATAACCGGGATCACCATCAGGATCGATAATTCTATTAGCCTTCCAACCCAGTTTACCGTGAGTATCAAAGGCAACAGCATAGAATCCGCTAAGGTCATCTACTATATAATCCGTCTTCAAATTCAAATCGTGATGTACGGGTTCATACTGGCTGAGGTCGGGATACCACCCTCCTGTAAAACTACCTTCCATAGTTACACGACCACAGATAAAGCCATCACAGCGGAGATTTCGGTTGATTTCATAATATATCTCCGTTGCCTTTTCGCATTCGGGTTTAAAAAGGAAATCACCAGTCACCTTGCCATCAACACTCGTTACCATATGGCAAATAATATAAGGTCTGTTCATTTTATTCTCACCTCAAATCAGTATTCCATTACAATGATCGATTTCGTGTTGGATTATCTGGGCAGTCCAGCCTGTGAAGGTCTTAATTCGGGTCTCGAACCTCTCTGTTTGCCACTGCACTTTTATGGACCCAAAGCGTTTACATTTGCGAGGGTCACCAAGAAGTGAAAGGCAACCTTCCTCGGTTTCGTAAGGACTTGATTTCTTGATAATTTCGGGGTTGAACATCACCATAAACTTACCTTCATTATCAAAAGCAATTATTCGTTTACGAACACCAATCATATTAGCCGCCATACCAACACAAGAGTCTTTGTGAGCAATTAATGTATCAAGCAAATCCTGTGCAGTTTGCAAATCATCTTTTGTTGCGACCTCTGACTTTCCGCTGAGAAAAATCGGGTCGTGCATAAGTTCTTTTACCATATCTGTCACCTATTTAGAATTGTATGTGATATATGTTTATTATAAATTATCAAACTATGTTTTTCAATAATAAATACCGTAAAGCAATACTTATATTCCGACTACATACCACTATCAGTTCTAACTACCAATCCAAAGGGAGGTGTGATGTTTTCATTATCAAGAACCCACATTACTGATATGTCTCCTACTTCCTCTTTTTCGGGATATGGTGCAATGCCATCTGTAAAAATAATAAGACATTGATTGCCATTAGCACTAAGGTGTTCTTTTGCATAATCAAACACCACATGAAAATTTGTACCGCCACCACCCATAGGCTTTATACTCAAAATATCCTCAACACTCTCAAAAGGCTTCGGATCATATACTTTTACATCGAAAAAGCCCAGATGTCCCTGAAGCTTTCCGTTAAACTGTTCTAATGCACTTTTAATTTCAGCATATACAAGTGTCAGAGCTTTTGCATCAACTGATCCAGATGTATCTACCATAAAAAGCAAATCTTTAACAGTAGCATCCTTTTCATTGAAATCCGGAAGAAAGAGATCTAAATCTTCGAAGCGTCTGTCAGGTGGCGAAAAAGAGTAGTCCGCAATATTTTCCTGTATAAAGTTATTAAGGAGTTTTCGCCAATCCAGGCTTGGTTTCTCCTCCTCAAGCAAATCCCTCTCAAGAAAACCTATATTATCACCCAAACTTTTGCGACCAAATTTTTTTGCAACTGCCATTGATCCGACAGCATGTTTTTTCCATTCCTGCTTTAACTCATAGTCAGACTTTTCCTCATTGGATTTCTCTGTATCCTCACCAGTTCCCGAAGCACTACCGCTGACCTTTTCCTGTTCATCCTTAAGTGATGCTCGTCTGTCAATATCAGGGAAATCAATTATCAGCACCTGTTCCTTTTCAGCCTTTTCTTTAAAATACCAATAGTCACAACTATCACAGGAATAGCGCCTTCTGAGTCTTTCATCAAAGGCATAAATATCAAAAATGAAATCCTCATAAATCTCTTGAACATCGGCTTTTGCTGCCTGCTCAATGCTACCATTATACCTTCGATGCACATCACCAAGATGAGGATATTTCTCCTTTGTAAATCCTAATTTATATAACATAGCATTAACTTTGATATCACAAGCAAGATGTCGGTTATCATCCACCAATTCAGGATGCTCAAACACATGACCGAGAAGAATATGCAGAATCTGATGGCAAAAAAGAAAATCAAGTTCGTATTCGTATAGCTTATCAAGAAAATCCGGAGAAAAATACACACAAATCCCGTCGGTTGACATTTTGTTCATACCATAAACCGCCACATATCTGAGATACATAAGAAGCATTCCGAAAAACGGATTACTTTCCATAAGACGCCCACGAGATTCCTCTATTTTACTTTTAAGCCTTTCTACTCTTTGCTTAGTCATAATCCGTAATCTTCCCAATCTCTACCCGACCGTTCAAACCAAACGTTGTAAATCCACTCTGCCTGAAGCTGTCTATGTATTCCTTCAATCTCGAGCAAATCAGCGAAAACTTTGTTGCGAAATTCTTTCGGCATACCTGATGCATATTCAATAACATTACGTATTTCTTCTTTACTGTGATGCTCATGAACATATGATGCAATATCAGCCACAACAGCAAATAAGCTTTCGGGGTGTACAGGTACAACATTAGTTGAACCGCTGAATATTTCACTCACATCAGGAAGATCCTGATATACCTCGCTCCAATTTTGAAGCCCTGCAGCCGCTTCATCACCAATACACCCTGCTATAAGCGGAAACATCTCCGATACAGAGGAAGAAATATTATTCAGAATATTGCTGACCATTTCCCAAGAACGAGGAGTTGGAAACGCATTTGAGTCACTGGAAGGAGAAAATTTCATAAGCAAATCCGGATTTGCTTCAAGAAAGCCAAGTACCAATTTATTAACTCCGTTTTTTACTGCCCAACTATGCCATGCCATCTCATCTGTGGCAATATCGATATGGCAAAGTCTGTTAGACAAAGCTTTAGGCATATTAAACGCTACAGATCTGTCTGTAACTCTGTTTCCAGCTGCAATAACAATGCAGTTTTCGGGTAGTTTATGCTCTCCTACAGTACGATCAAGGGTAATCTGATAGGCTGCTGCTTGCACAGATTGAGGTGCCGCCGAAATCTCATCAAGAAACAAAATATTAATAACATCCGAACTGCTATCCATCTGGAAAATCTGAGGCTTTAGCCACACCGCCAGAGTCTTATCCGCGTTAGCTGTAGGAATTCCGCGAAGGTCAACAGGATTAAACAGGAGAAGTCTTACATCTGTTACCTTTACATTTTTATGAGTTTGTTGGGAAATATTCTTTGCAATCTGCTTCACACCCTGAGATTTACCTACACCCGGAGGTCCCCAAAGCATAACAGATGGAAAAGAACATAAGGGTATATTTCTATTTATCAATCGTGAATACGACTTTGACAATAAATCCACTACTTTACCTATTGTCATAGTTGAATTAAAGGAGTTATCTAATATCATAATCGCACCTATCCTTATACATTCTTACAAAACTATCAATCTCTTTTAAGACAAACTGCTTCAAACTCATCTACGGTTTTCATAAGATCAGCAGGAGTAAATATACCCGCAAGTTCTTTAAGGGCTTCTTCGTATTCCTGCCACTCATCACTTTCGTTTTGGTAAAAAGCAAGAGCAATTGAACCTGCTATAGCAGCGATTGTGTCGCTATCACCACCAAGAGAAACTGCGTTTCTGATTGCATCCTCGAAATTCTCCGATTCAAGAAATGCAGTTATTGCCTCGGGTACAGAGCCCTGACAGGTTTCGTTAAACTCATAATCAGGTCGAATTTCATCAAGAGTCTTTGTGAGAGGATAAAACTCCTTTTCGATATACTCTCTTATCTCTTCTTTAGTTTTCTTATTCTTTGCAAGGAAGATTGCCGCCGCTACCGCTTGTGCACCTTTGATACCCTCGGGATGATTATGAGTTACCTCTGCTGATTCTTTTGCAAGGGTCAATGCTTCTTCCAGCGTCTTTGCATAATATCCGCAGGGAGATACCCTCATAGCAGAGCCGTTGCCGTAGCTGTAATAAGGATCTGTGTAATCACCAAAAAGCCAAAATCTAAATCTTCCGCCATAACCTGCATGACTGTATTTGTTTCCAAGAGTCTTCATTTCTTCAATAAGTGCAGCTTTAAAATAATAACTCTCTCTATCCATACGAATAATCGCTCTTGCTACCGCAACGGTCATTATTGTATCATCGGTAAATGTACAACCCCTTGACACAAAAGGAAAATCCTTTGTTTTAATATTATCAAATTCATACTTTGAACCAACAATATCACCAATAATTGCACCCAACATAAGATCAACTCCTTTAATTTTCTGACTATATATTACCAAGATGGGTGTACGATAAACAGCACTCTGCAAAAACACACCCACAATTAAGTAGACAGTTTCGGAACACCCGTTACACAATATAGGCATAACGAACTTCCTCTGGGTTAATCTGTTTTGAGCTATGTTCACTCATTATTGATGATGCGATAGTGTTCCAAACCCAAAGGAGTTTCGCGAGTTAATATATCGCCATCTATATAAACCTTTCTGAACAGGTCATCGAATACAGGAGTACCATCAATAAAGAACATCTCATCCCGCACACTCCAGTTCCCCTCAGTGCGGTAGGAAGCGATTATAAACTCATCTTTCAGTACAATATCGGTGTACTTTTCCGGTAGGATTATAGTGCCGTCGAGGGTTGACAATCCACGTTTACCCTTAGTGCCTGTGACCAAGTAGCCCCGTTCGTAATAATCAATACGGACAGATTCCTCAAAGATAAACGGCAGGATAACAGTGCCATCCTCATCCACGACACCACACTTGCGGTCTTTCCACATACCGAATTTACCGTTACGCTCCCAACGATGACTGTTAAAATCGCTTGGCATTTTATTGCCGTCATAGTCGTAGTAATCCGTACCACCATAATGAGATTCACATTCGATATAGCCTTTTTCAAACCCAATGTACTCATATTCAAACGGGATAATAACCTTGCCGTCGGTTACTCGTGCAACGCCATTCTTGTTCCACTCATCGCCAACTGCGATTAATCCGTGATCGCTATTGTATTCCTGTATAGATCCATAACGTGGATCCATCAGGACATTACCATCAAAGTCCATAATCCCATACTTGCCATATTTTTCTCGTTGAAAATTCACAGCAGTACCTCTGTGTGTGGCAAGATTTGGATAAATGCATGGGATAATTTCATTTCCTTTCTCATCGATAAGCCCCCACAAAGTTTCTCCTTCTACAATTTTTGCAACAAATGCTCGGTTTTTGATGTAATAGAAACCTGATGTAAATACATACTGGGGTTCAATAACAACTTTGCCGGAAGTATCAATAAAGCCCCACAATCCGGCAGACAGTTCGTCGAAGTATTCTTCCTCAGGATATGTAACCTCTCCTTCGTGTTTCTTTACAGAAAACTCACACAAACCTTCAGAAAAAGAATCGGTACAGATATCGTAATCAAACGGAATAATTTCCCCTAGAGTATTTACAAGGTACTGTTTATCGCCAATCTTTGTTGTAACGCACTGACAATGTTCAAAGTCCTTGCCCTCATCAAAGATGGGAGGAATTAACCAAGTTCCGTCTTTTTTCAGATATCCAATTTTGCGACTTGATTCTGATCGGGTAGCGAGGAACTGTGCTCTTTCTGCATCTCTATCAATATAGTATCCGGAATAATCGCTCAATCGATTGCCGTCAGCATCGAGCAGTGCCTCATTGACACCATAATGAGCATCGTCACGAGGAACAGAAGTTTTGCTGAGTCCACCTCTTCTGACTTTCAAAGGAACTCTGTACAGTCCTTTTAATGTAAGGCTATTGTTCTCAAAAACTACTTTATCAATTTTATCGGGGATAAGTTGTGCAACACCACGGTAGTAAAGGATATGTGCAGGGATATAATACCCATTTGAGAACTGCACACCATCTCTATGGTGGTCATTTACATATTTTACGGATTGCAATACAGCCCTATCAAATTCGAAACCATCTACAACAACGGTTTCTGGAATGTCTGCAGTATCAATATTGTGTAAATAATAGTTCTTCACACATCCGTCTGAATATGTAAGTTGGACAGCATAAGCGTGCATTGTTTCTATATCAAGAGAGCGCACACCGATAACAGTAGGCAAAGGTAATGCACTGGGGATTTGTTCAGACGGGACAGGAAGCACCTTGTCGGTATCTTTAATGGTTTCTTCAATAATTTGAGAAATCTGATTTGAGTAATCCACGAACAAAACATAGCTCTTGTCTTCAGACACCAAACGGATAACATAATAAGAACTATTCGAACCTTTAATATAGGCCATCAAGGGCAGTTGCCTGTCGTTAAAATAATCTTTGATATTATTTACTCCGCCAACAATGATTTCCGTCTCTTCGTATTTGTTGTTGGCAATATCGTATTCGCAGCGGAAAGGACATCTCGCAATAACAGCATCCTCTTTAAAAAGCCTTTCATATTCAGACATCAATCCGCTTGTAACTGCAGAATAAAACAGCGCTTCTGCATGTATCCAGAAAGAATCAAGCATTCTGATATAAATATACTCATCATTCACCTTAATAGGGAGCAAGAAATCAGTACCAGCTTCATTGTAACTATGGGTCACAAAACGGAATGTGCCATTGTTTCGTTTCTCAATACCAATGCAGTTACGCATAATGACTGCGTCATATCCTTTGGCGTTCCATTCCGAGCAAATATCATATGCATATCTTGGATCCACATCAAAGGGAAGGTTGTCCTCAAAGTGCAAGAAGGAAAGACATGCATATGTCTTTGATTTATCCTGAACAATGTAGGCAATGTAATCGTCGCATAAAATAGTGTCTTTTAAAAAAAGATTGGATAAGAAGAAACCCAGAGCGTGGGTATCTGCATAAGCCCAAGCAAGAGTGACTATATGGTCAAAATCTTTTTCCCCACGTTCCTCTTTGTGGTTACGCATTTCGGTAATTGTGTCACCAGGGAAATATTTAATTAGCTCGTCTTTGACGGAGTAAGCATAATGCTTTCTCATTTTTCTTCACCTCTGACTACATTATAACCCCTGCACTGTACAAAAAACAGGACTCTGTAAAAAACGCACTTACCTGAAGGCGCTCAGGCTACAATTGCCGTCAGCATCAAGTAAGTGCGCAAAAAGCCCCACAGCTCATCAATGCAAAAGCCCTGACGCAACGTCCGAAATCGATTCTGTGGTAAACTTCATTATCATTATAAGCAACAGCAAATAATTTGTCAAAATATCTTTGTCAAAATGTTTGCACAGACCTTTTTTATGGACAGCTTATGTGATATTATTATAATAAAGGCGGTGTAAAGTGATGGTAAATATTTGTTTTTGCGAAACCCTTGCCGGAATATTAAAAATTCATCTTGGCACAAACAAGAAAAAGCATGATGTTATTTATTTTAATCTACATCTTAATTACGGAGAATTATCTGATGGTGTGTTTTCTGACAAAAGAATCAGGGAAACGAACTCTGTTTTCTGCGAAGAATGGTTGTACCAACCTCTATTCACCAGAAGTTATATCAGGCATATTAAGAAAGCAATCTGTCAAATAAGCAAATTACTCAAAAAGAGAGAACACATCCGCATCTGGTTTGATGGCTCGGCAAACGAGTATTGCTCCTTCCTGTATCTTATATCTATTTTTTCACAATATTGGGAGCAGATTAGCTTTGTTAACGCAGAAAATATGGGGTTTGACGACCTCATATTCGTACCATGGCTAGAAATAGATCCTTTTAATATTGAGCAATTCATTGCCGCAGAACAGCAACTAACAGAAAATTTTGCTCTCGCGAAGGTTTTTGAATGGAAAGAAATTTGTTCCAACAATTCTCCTCTGCGTGTATTTGAGAACGGCAGTATAAAAGGAGTTCCCATTGATTATTACGATCCTATCATTGAATCTGTAATTCCCATTGAGGAATACTCTTCCGATTTAGTATTTCGCGACCTACTTAATATAGTAGGAAACAAAATTCCCTATGAGTTGCTGCTCAACAGACTATCACACATTATCCGAAATGGCAACTACCGGATAACGCATATTACAAAGAAAAGCAAAAACACAAACCAGCCATATATACAAAAAATCCGTTTTACAAAACAAGTATAAGCAAAATCACAGTAACCCTAATCTTGTTCTTGACAATACTTTATCAGTTTGCTATATTATAGCCAAATAGACTACCGAGCTGTGAGGGCAACGCCATACTAGCGACCTGAGCATGTGCGGAGTCTATTTTTATTTATATTTATTTTCACAGACCTTTTTTATGGACAGTTTATGTGATATTATTATTTCAGGACAAACAAGAACAGCAGGAGGTGAGCACATTGTCAGCTTACAACGAACTGATTAAGAACTTTGAAAAGATACGAAATTATATGCGTGAATTCTATGTGTACGGATTCAAAAGCAGAGATGAATATCAGAGCAAAAGTGCGCGTTCCTATGATGATGAGCGTCGCAGAATGGAAAGCTGGCTGGGAGATCATATGAGTTTTGTCCGCACTCCCGAGGGTAAAAATGTGTTCATTTCCATAGACAGCCGCATCTCCACTCACAATCCTTTCTACAAGGCACTTAAGGCAAAAAGCTTTACTGATGGAGATATAACCCTGCACTTCATTATCTTCGATATTCTCCACTCACCCGAGGTGGTTTTATCCCTTCCCGAAATACTGGAAAAGATAGATGAATACCTGAGTAATTTCGAAAATCCTATGTCCTTTGATGATTCTACCGTCCGCAAAAAGATGAAGGAATACATATCTCATGGAATTATTATAGGTCAAAAAGAAGGTAGAAAACTACTATATCATCGTGCTGAGAATTTGGATCTACCCGATATAACTGATGCTCTTAATTTCTTCTCGGAGGTTGCTCCCTGTGGTGTTATCGGTTCTTTTCTTCTTGATAAGCAAGAAAAGTCCTGTGATAACTTTACATTCAAGCATCACTATATCACCTCTGCGATGGATAGCGATGTAATGGCAAATCTTTTTAAAGCCATGAGAGAAAAGAGCGTAATCTCTGTTGACAATCTAAGTCGCCGAGAACAAGAACCCAGAAAAAACAGAATCATTCCTCTGCGTATCCTCATAAGCGTTCAAAACGGAAGACAACACCTTATTGCATATCAGCCCGATTTTAACACCATTAAATCCTTCAGGGTAGATTACCTCTCAAATGTTAAAATCGAAGAGCCCTCTCCCCGATTTGACGAACTTCGTGCAGAGCTTGATAAGATGCAAACAAAGATGTGGGGTGTTTCTGCAAGACGCAAATTTTCAGGAACCGAACACATCGAACATGTGGAATTTGATATCAGAGTTGCAGACAATGAAGATTTCATTGTTCGCAGACTGGAACGCGAAAAGCGAATCGGTAAAATTGAAAAGCTTGATAATAATACATATCGTTTTACCGCCGAGGTCTATGATACAAGCGAGATGATCCCTTGGATACGCACTTTCATCTGCAGAATCACAAGTCTTAATTTTTCAAACAAAGCTCTCGAGAAGCAATTCAAAAGAGATTTGAGAGAAATGTATCGTATGTACGGCATTGAGGAGGTGGAGAAATGATTTTTAATGAACTCTACTCTGCCTACTACAACACAGTAGCAAAAATCATCACCGCGGTAATTGAAGGCAACCGTGACGAAAAATACTTAAACAAAATTATATCGGAAAACGCTTTCAGCGAAAGTATGCTGACTGTTCTTCCTTCGCTCAAATGCGAAAAGTGGCAACTTGTACATTCCGATATGACTACACCTCTCAGATATAAACCTACGATGCCGCTCACCAAAACTCAAAAAATGTGGCTTAAAGCCATCTCTCTTGACCCTCGTATAAAATTATTTGGGTTAGAGTTTCCTGATCTCACAGATATAGAGCCTCTCTTCACAGCGGATGACTATTACATTTATGATAAATATAGTGATGGTGATCCCTTTGAAGATGAAAAATATATCAAGCATTTCAAAACGATTCTTTCTGCAATGAAAAACGGGCAGAATCTGAGAATCGAAATGCAGGGACGCAAAGGAAACACAGTATATTCAAGATGTGTTCCCGAGCGTCTGGAGTATTCCGAAAAGGATGATAAGTTCAGGCTTATTACAAGCGGTTGTCAATTCGTTAATACTATTAATATATCACGCATTACAAAATGCAGAGTTTATAATGGTGAGACTGTTATAGAATCCACACCAAAAAACTCAAGCTATGAATGGATAACTCTCAGAGTAAAAGAAGAACGAAATACCCTTGAGCGAGCTATGATGCACTTTGCTCACTTTGAAAAGAGAGCCGAAAAAACAGACGGCCGTTACCTTCTGCACATCAAAATAAACAAAGATGATGAGGCGGAAATAGTAATCCGAGTTCTTTCCTTTGGACCTACCATAGAGGTTTTAGAGAGTGAAAACTTCAAAAATCTTATTAAAAACAAGCTAAAAAACCAAAAAAGCTGTGAACTTTTATGAGTTCGCAGCTTTTTTTCCGTGATAATGGAAAAACTTGGAGTTACAATGTAGACACAAAAGACGCACACAGCAACATCCGTCTTGGCTTTAGTAATTATAACTTTTTTGCCATATAAAATGCGTCTTGAAAACGGCATACAGCATTGAATAAAGGAGAACTGGTCGTAACCCAGTAATCTTCTTTATTCTGCAGTATGCTTCTTATATCAATAAAGATGCGAACAGCAATTAGATTTGTCATGTAAGTTCTGACCACAGATTGTATTATCAATCTGAAATTCACGGCGCATCTTGTAAAGGTGCTGACAGCCACAAAGTTACTGAATAGGCTAGGATTTATTCTGAACCTTATCAAAACAAGCACCTTGTCAAATTAAAGACACCCACAGCAATAAGTTGGTACGATCGTTAACGACAGTCTCTATTTTTAGAGTACAGCGTCTTGTATATCGGGTTCATAGCCCGAGGTGTCTTGTAACTAAAAAAATACTGTTCCTAACGGCAATTGTAGCCTAATAAGGTAAACGGTATAAAAAAGACGCATTCAGCAACAAAGAATACATTTGCTCATCGGTGAGCAGTTGCTTTCGGGGCAACCAGTAGCAAGGTTCGAATCCTTGTATGTATTTTACAGCGTCTTGCAAAGTGACATCTATCGATGCATTTGGTCTAAGGCAGGCACCTGCACTCGAAGGAATTGCACGAAGTTCGATTCTCCGTATGCAGCAGATGTCACTCAGGATGTACGGCGGTAGTTCAGTTGGTAGAATAGGAGAATATATCTCTCAGTGTCGCGGGTTCGATTCCTGCTCGCCGTACATTCTTTTACCCCTCTGTAGAATCAAAGGTGCTTACAGCAACACTTAGCGTACCGAGGAGAACACCTCATAAAAAAATCAAGTTCGGGCAGCAACCCCTACGAGCACCTTGTATATTTGACCTGTACTCGACGGCCGGGTAACTGACGGAGCAATTCCGTCCGGGTCTCCCCCAAAAAGCACGCACAGCAATAGTTCAGGGTGCCGAATGCCCGTCCCCGGGATGTGTTTCCCGAATGGAAACCGTGCTTTGTATATTTTAGTTTATTTATGTGAAAAGGAGTGAGTTTCATGATAGAATATCTGAAGCAAGAATCAAACAAAACAACTACCGAAAATGGAGCAGCAACTCTAAAGAGTACTCGATCTGATTGTCTGGATCTGTTTGCAACCATCGGTGCAATTCGTCGTGCAAACGACGAAGAAATTACCGATCGTTTTATGCGTGCATTCACAGAAGATAAGGATATTGCCATGAAACTTCTGTTTTTCGCTCGTGATATTCGTGGCGGTCTTGGTGAACGCAAGGTGTTCCGCGTAAACCTTCGCTGGCTTGCAAACAATGCCCCCGATAGCCTTCGCAAAAACCTTTCCTACATAGCCGAATACGGTCGCTTTGACGACCTGCTGGCACTAATCGATACGCCCCTTGAAAAAGATATGCTTATACTTATCCGAGAACAGCTTGACAGAGATTTAGAAGCTATGGATAAGGGTGAAGAAGTTTCTCTGCTCGGTAAGTGGTTGCCTTCTGTTAATGCATCTAATTCAGAAACAATTAAAATCGCAAAGAAAATCGCACGTTTTCTTAAAATGGATGACAAAACATACCGAAAGCTATTAAGTCAACTTCGTGCATATATCCGTATAATCGAGAATAATCTTCGAGAGAAGGATTACACCTTCGATTATGAAAAGCAGCCTTCCAAGGCAATGTTCAAGTATCGCAGTGCCTTTATGCGTAACGATAACGAACGATACAATAAATTTATTAATAAGGTATCTACCGGTGAAGCAAAACTTAACGCTTCTACCCTCGCCCCCTACGAGCTTGTAGAACCTTATATTAACACAGGCTGGTACAAGCGTAACAGCTCGTTTATGAAGTGTTTAACCGAAGAAGAGAAAAAGAGTCTTAATGCAACTTGGGAAGCACTCCCTGACTTTAACAGCAAGGCTAATGTCCTGCCTATCATCGATACCTCCGGTTCGATGTATTGGGCTGCTAATCCTATTCCCGCTGCAGTTGCTTTAACGTTGGGTATTTACTTTGCAGAACATAACACAGGTGCTTTCAGAAATCATTTCATTGAATTCTCAAGCACCCCTCAACTCATTGAGATCAAAGGAGATACCTTTGCTGATAAGCTTCAGTACATTTGCTCCTTCAATGAGGTGGCAGACACTAACCTTGAAGCTGTATTCAATCTTATTCTGAAAGCTGCTGTTAAAAGCAGTGTACCTCAGTCAGAGCTTCCCGAAAAGCTGATTATTGTCTCTGATATGGAGTTTAACGAATGTGTTAATAACGCAGGCGAGACAAACTTCAATAACGCCAAAAGAAAATTTGAAGCAGCAGGTTACAAGCTTCCCGAGGTTGTTTTCTGGAATGTTGCAAGCAGGAACAGACAGCAACCTGTTAAGAAAAACGAGCAGGGTGTTGCTTTGGTATCGGGTTGTACTCCTGTACTTTTCTCTCAGGTAGCCGATGGCAGTTTGTCCGCTATGACACCCTACGAATTTATGTTGGATGTCCTGGGCAGTGAGAGATACGAAAAAATAGTTGCATAAATTCAGAGGGGCGGGAGTTTTTTCGCCCCTTTTTTGAAAGGAAGATTTATATGATTCAAATCGTCGGCAAGTTTAATACTGCCGTGTGCTATACAGATACATTGGAGCCCACAGCCTACGAGCAGATAGAAAGTGTCTGCAACGAGGAGGCTTTTACTAATTCTAAAATCAGAATTATGCCCGATGTTCACGCAGGCAAAGGCTGTACTATAGGTACTACAATGACCATAGTAGATAAAGTTGTTCCCAACATGGTTGGTGTGGATATTGGTTGCGGTATGTATACTGTGAATTTAGGCAAGGTAGATATAGACCTTGAAAAGTTCGACGAGGCTGCACACACTATCCCCTGTGGAAGAAATGTCTGGGAAGGCAGACTGGAGCGTTTTGACCTGACACGTCTTCGTTGCCACAGAATTCTCAAGGACACCAAAAGACTCGAGAGAAGCCTCGGCACTTTAGGCGGCGGCAATCACTTTATTGAAATTGACATTGACGAGAAAGGTAACAAGTATCTGATTATCCACTCAGGCAGCCGTAATCTGGGTACTCAGGTAGCAGAGTATTATCAAAGCGTTGCTGTTGACTTAAACTGCGGTAAAGAGGAGTATTTTAAAAAGCGAGAGGAAATTATCCGAACATACAAAGAGCAAGGACGCAGAAGCGAGATTCAGAATACCCTCAAGCAGATGCAAAAGGAATGGGAAGCAAAAGAACCCACAATGCCCGCTGATCTCTGTTTCCTTTACGGCTCCTTTATGGAGGATTACTTACACGATGTAAATATTTGCCAGGAGTTTGCAAGACGCAATCGTGAAAAAATGGCAGAATTGTTACTTCAAAAGACAGGACTTGTAGGCATTGATGCCTTTCAGACTATCCACAACTACATTGATGTGAACGAGATGATACTCCGTAAAGGCTCGGTTTCCGCAAAGAATGGCGAAAAACTTTTGATTCCTATCAACATGCGTGACGGTAGCCTCATCTGTGTTGGTAAGGGTAATTCAGATTGGAACTATTCTGCTCCTCACGGCGCAGGTCGTTTAATGTCTCGTTCTGCTGCATTTGAGAGACTCACAATGGCGGAGTACGAGAAAGAAATGGAAGGCATTTACACCACCTGCATAAACTCCTCTACCCTCGACGAGTCTCCCATGGCATATAAGAATATGGATGAGATCGTTGCAAATATTGAGCCCACAGCAGAAATCATTGCTCATATCAAGCCTATATATAATTTCAAAGCGGCAGAATAAAAAGCATAAAAAAACACGGATGAGTTTTGGGCTCATCCGTGTTCTGTTTCATGATGAAGTTGTGGGGAGTTGATTTTGGCTACTTATAACACACTGCGAAGCTGTAAGCGATAGGTTGCTTTGTAAAGATTTGGGATGTATCTTGCAAGTTCTTATTAAATAAAATTTGTTTTTTCCTCAGAAGTGAGATTAATGTCTTTTGAAATTACAAATTTGTTTAACAGTCCGGATTCAAGAGGTTGCGACTGAACTGTATATCAGATGGAACCTTGCTCGGCACGGGACACTATTCCTTCATTTTTCGCTACTTCAAGATCATCCTCATCTTTATAAGTGTCATAACAGGCTCATATTTGCGCTGTGTTGCGTTTTTAAGCCTGCACACTTATCGTTAACTATTACATATTAATCGTTTGTATTTGCTAAATGGTGAGCCGGTTTATTTGGATTTATGTAATGTCTGAAACAACCTCGCAATATGTACAAGCATGCCCTCAGATCAGACTCGACACTTCCTCATCAGAATCAGCAAAAATATCCATCACCAGTTTTGCACCAAGACGAAAACCTGTAACAAACGCATCGCAGGAAACTTCTTGATGGTACGCATTCCATGCTTCAACATATTTCTCCACCAATTCTAAGAGTTCATCATCAATCTGACCAATCAGATCTGATTCAGCCTGTAGCACCGGACCTAATGAATCCTTGATCGGAATATTATTCGAACGCATATATTCCTGTGCATTAAAGTTTTCAAAAAACATATCCTCGATTAAATTACTCATTTTTAGATCTCCCTTCTTTATGTGGCAAATCTGCCTGTACCCGACTTATACTCCTCTACAAGTCGATACCAGGTAGAGCTGCGGACTCCAAGCTTTCTCATAGCTTGATTTACTGTGCATTCTTTAGATGCAACATCGACATATAAACTCTTGAACTTATACACATCGATGTCTATGGGTTTTCTTCCTGTGTACTTACCCTGAATTTTTGCAATAGCTATCCCCTCTGCCTGACGTTTGCGGATATTCTCTCGCTCCTTTTGCGCCACATAGCTTAGAATCTGCAAAACAATATCGGAAATAAGCACACCGGTTAAATCTTTATCTTTCCTGGTATCGAGCAGAGGCATATCAAGCACCACTATGTCTGCATTTATAGTTTTAGTTATGTTTGTCCACTGCTCTAAAATTTCCTCGTAGTTTCTTCCCAATCTGTCGATGGAGGAAACATAGACGCAATCACCCTCTCGAAGCGAACTCAGAAGCGCCTTATACTGAGGTCTGTCGAAATCCTTACCGCTTTGTTTATCAATGAATATATTCCGTTCTTCGATTCCAAGATCAAGAAGCTGTTTTTGCTGTCTTGCTTCGTTTTGATCCTTGGAGGAAACACGGATATATCCAAAGTTATATTGTTTGCTCAAATTATCATCTCCTTATCTTTTTAGGGTACACCCATACGAAACATCAAATACCCTACCCTTTATCTCCCGTTAGGGTCATAAAACGGGAGATTTTTCTTTCATAACTTATCACCACCCTTATGGAAGAGATAAGAATCATCAAAAAGGGAATTTTAATACTTTGTTGTTATGCGGCATTCGGGACGTTGTGTTTATGTTCTTTCTCAGAGCAGAAAGCAAGAACGACCTACGATAATATTCTGCGTTACTGCGACGACCCTGATGTTATCGACCCCATACGTTTTCTGAGAGAACGCGAGGTTGTGCACTATCAGAGATTCGGTGAAACACTGCGAATACTCACAGATAAGCTTGATTCTAAGAATTTCTATGCATTCAACCCGAGCTTTGATAAAAATTGTTTTAAGAAATAATCAGAAATTCTATTTCTATCATTACCACTCCAAAAACCAGTGATTTATGCAGGAAGAATAAAAGCCATTACTTGCCCGCGTCTTATGGCGCGGGCTTTTGCTTTATTGTAAATTATCCATTAACTCTAAAAAAAAGAACCGAAGCTTAAAAGCCTCGGTTCCTGTTTTAATTATTTATTAAGTTTTTCTAAATCGTTCTTGCGGATTTCTACTCGTCTTACTTTACCACTGATTGTTTTGGGAAGTTCAGAAACAAATTCAACAATTCTGGGATATTTATAAGGTGCTGTATGAGTCTTAACATACTCCTGAATTTCCTTTTTGAGTTTGTCAGAACCCTCCTGTCCTTTTACAAGAACAATCGTAGCCTTAACAATCTGTCCGCGAACTTCATCCGGAACAGGAGTGATTGCACACTCAAGAACAAAGGGAAGCTCCATGATTACACTCTCGATTTCGAAAGGTCCGATGCGATAGCCTGATGATTTGATAACATCATCAATACGACCAACATACCAAAGATAACCATCCTCGTCCATTGTTGCCTGATCGCCTGTATGATAATAACCGTCGTGCCATACTTCGTTGGTCTTTTCTTCGTCGAGATAGTAGCCGATGAAGAGGCCGTTGGGTGTGCCTTCTTTTGTACGGATACAGATTTCGCCTGCATCACCTGTCTTACATACATTGCCATCGGGATCAAGGACAACAACATCATAGAGAGGACTGGGCTTACCCATAGAGCCGATTCTAGGTGTTGAACCTACAAAGTTTGCAATAGAAAGCGTGGTTTCAGTCTGACCGAAGCCCTCCATAATAGTAAGTCCTGTTGCCTTTTTGAACTGATTGAACACTTCGGGGTTCAACGCCTCACCCGCTGTAGTTGCATACTCAATAGAAGAAAGATCGTACTTTGACAGATCCTCTTTGATAAAGAAACGGTACATTGTGGGAGGAGCACAGAAGGTTGTAATATTATATTTTGCAAACATAGGCAGAATATCTTCAGAGTGAAATCTGTCGAAATCATAAGTAAATATACCTGCTTCACAAAGCCACTGACCATAAAGTTTACCCCAGAGAGCCTTACCCCAACCTGTGTCAGAGATTGTAAAGTGGAGACCGTTAGGATTAACATTGTGCCAATGTTTAGCTGTGGGATAATGACCCAGAGCATATTTATAAGAGTGAGTTGCAATTCTTGGATAGCCTGTTGTACCGGATGTAAAGAGCATAAGCATGGGATCGTTACCGCAAGGTGTATTCTCATTGCGGAAGTAATGAGTACTGAAACGTTCCATCTCTGTATTAAAATCGTTCCATCCCTCTTTTGCACCACCTACAAGTACCTTAACCATATCAGGAAACTCAAGGGCTGCCTTTTCCGCTTCATCAGATACATCTCCGTCAGCAGTACATACAATGGCTTTTACCTTTGCAGCCTTATATCTGTAAGCGAAATCGTGTTCAACAAGCTGATTTGTAGCAGGAATTGCGATTGCACCGATCTTGTGAAGTGCCAGCATACAAAACCAGAACTGATAGTGTCTTTTCAGAACAAGCATTACTGTATCGCCTTTTTTGATTCCCAGAGATTCAAAATAGTTAGCGGTTTTCGCAGAATACTTCTTCATATCACTGAAAGTGAATTTGCGGTCGGTTTTATCGTTTCCAACCCACATCATTGCGAGCTTATCGGGTGTCTTCTGAGCAATAGCGTCTACACAATCAAAAGCAAAATTGAACTTATCGTCATTCTTGAAGCTGATACCTGAGAACACACCATTTTCATCGTAAGTGGATTCAACAAAATTATCTGCAACTGTTGTAGCTGATACCTCTTTTGTTACAGACTTCTTGTGAACAAAGGGAACTTCGGGATATTCCTCGCTTACGCTACCCTCCTGAGGATTAAGAACAACTGCGTGGAATTCGCAACCGCCCTCGCTCACAGCAATCATACCATGAGGAATTGTACTGTTATAGAAAATAGAATCGCCCTCGTTGAGAATATCTATGTGATTACCAACCTGAACCTTAAGAGAACCTTTAACAATCACATCAAACTCCTGTCCCTTGTGGGAGCTGAGTTTAATGGGAGTATTCTGTTCTTCGGACAGATAAGGGAATTTAACAAGGAAAGGCTCTGCCAGTTTATCCTTGAACTTGGGAGCTAAGTTGTTATACTCAACACCATGCTTTTTAAGGATCTTAAGACCTTCACCTTTTCTTGTAATAGTAAAAGAGCTGAGGGTAGAGCTTGTTCCTTCGAGAAGATCTACAACTTCAACGCCACAAGCCTTTGCACATTTATAAATAAATGTAAAGCTGAAATCGGTCTCTCCCTCTTCCAAAACCATATAATCTTCCAAAGATACACCTGTAAGTTTTGCAAGTTCCTCCTGTGTGTATCCTTTTGCTTCGCGCAGACCTTTGATTCTGCCTGCAACCTCTTTCAAACTGTAATCCACTTTGCCGTCTCCTTTCGAATATGCTTCTTATAATGGTTACAAATCTGAATAAAACAAAAACCCGTCTCAAAGAAATTCTTTGAGACGAGCATAAAACCCGCGGTACCACTCAAATTACGGAAATATATTCCGTCACTTACCGAGTTCTAACAAACCCTTTGCTTTTACGCAGCAATACGGAAGGAGTCTACTAAACACATAGTCTTTCGGTCCTCCGACTCAGAAGTGATAGGTCATAAGGAAGGTTTCACCATTGCCTCGCACCAACCGGCAACTCTCTGAAGGGTTTAAACATCCCGACCGTCTTCGTCATAGTCGTTCTTTGTGATATTCAAATTTATACTTATATTATTGCAATAAACTTAAAATGTCAATACTTTTTTTAAAAATTCGCATTCTGACCTAATATTTTTTGAGAATTTCATTTTTCGGATTACATATTCCTGAACAAATCTCCGTTTATATCATAAATAAGATTTATGGGAATTACAGTTCCGTCTTTGAAAACAAGGGTGTGGCTCACTTCGTCTATGTGCTTGAGAATACCTGAAACGGTAAGGTACTCTCCACCCTTTTTTCTACTGTCAGGCTTAAAGAAGGTAATATTCAGTACAGGGTTTTGCTCTTTTCTCTCCAAAGCTATATTCAGTTTATCGTTTATCATAGCTATGTGATATTCGTCAAGCTCAGCTTTTTCGTCTGTAAACCTTGCTGTTTCTTTTACTGCTGCTTCGTATCCGGTAAGTGCAGCAAAGGGAGAAAACTGTGCCGCTCTGTTATATACACTCATTCTCGGCCTTGTACTCGATGCAGGATACGGAAGATTTACTATATCTTTATAATTATCTGTCATATTAATCACGCCTTATGTCCGCCTATTTGTCCGTTACGGGCTATTGCGGTAGCACCGTCTTTAAGATTCATTCCTTTAAAAATTGCGTTCTTGCCGAATTTGTGCTTTATATTTACAACTACATCCTGCATTTTCTTTTCTTTTGAAAGTTCTCGTGAATTAGTCTTTGAATCGTAATCTGTAAACAAATCAAGCTGTTCTCCCACAAAACTTTTCGATATTTCATCTTCGTTCTGAAGTTTGCAGGCTGCTATTGTAAGTCTTCGGACCAAAAGATTTCGGTCAACAATCCTGTCAAACAAGTCAACAAGTGCATCCGTAAGAATGGTTGATGACATAGTTTTGTTGGGAAGATTGGTTGTACCATGAGCGTGTTTTGGAACTTTTCGTCCATAATGGTCAACACATATCTCGCCCTTATAGGTACTCATAATTTCTTTATTACGAAGGTTCTCTATATCATAGCCTACCGTGAGTACCAATTGGTCTGTGACAAGTTTTTTATCTACAAGATCAAACACAAGCTGATCAATCATTTCTCTTGCTATCAGTCTTGCTTTTTCAAAACTATAAGGACAATGCAGAACCTGACCTGTGCTGATGCTTGTAGAAGTAGGCTTATATGCTTTTACATCTGCTATGGTACAAGGCTCCCATCCCCAAGCGTGATCTATCAAAAGTTCTGCATTAACACCAAACATCTGATAGAGCCAATCCTCACACTCCAAAGAGGCTCGAGCTACATCACCCATTGTGTGCATACCGTAGTTTTCAAGCCTCCTCGCAATACCCTTGCCTACCCTCCAGAAATCAGTGATAGGAGTATGAGACCATAAGTTTTTGCGATATGACATTTCGTCAAGCTCCGCAATTCTTACACCATTCTCGTCCGGAGGCATCTTCTTTGCGCTTATATCCATAGCAATCTTTGCAAGATACATATTGGTACCTATTCCTGCGGTTGCGGTAATTCCCGTTGTTCTGAGCACATCGAGTATAATCATCTGTGCAAATTCGCGGGCTGTCATTTTTGCATTTTCGAGATACCCTGTTATATCCATAAAGACTTCGTCGATAGAATAAACATGAATATCATCAGGCGAAACATACTTAAGATATATCTGATAAATAAAAGTGCTCCACTTCATATAGTGGGACATACGAGGCGGTGCGATAACAAAATCCAGTGCAACATAAGGATTCTTCTCAAACTCTCTGATATCGTAAACATTTTTAAGAAGTTTTACCTTGCCTGCTTTTCTTTGTCGGTCTGCATTAACTCTTCCTACCTGCTCCAAAACCTCAAAAAGCCTTGCCCTGCCGGGAATACCGAAGGATTTAAGAGAGGGGGTTACCGCGAGACAAATTGTTTTTTCTGTTCTGCCTGAATCGGCAACAACAAGGTTAGTTGTTAAGGGATCAAGATGCCGTTCAACGCATTCCACCGAGGCATAGAAGGATTTCAGATCCAAACACAAATATTTCTTTTCCATCTCTATCCCCCTTTAAGTTAATTCCAAGCATATTATAACAGAATGTATGTTCGAATTCAAGATATAAATTCAATAAATATCCCCCCGTAAAACGGGGGGTATTTCATTTTCGGGCATAGCCCTAATATTACTGGCTGCGCACAAGTGCGCTTTTTATTGGCCTGCCAGCCATGCAACTATTACTTACTACCCATAAATGGGTCCCGTGGGTCAAACATACTTAACTGGTCACTTTCCTGATCTCTTTTCAACTGATCTGCTATGTATGTTTTTATTGCTTTTGTATTTTTACCCACGGTATCTACGTAATATCCCTTGCACCAAAATTCGCGATTTCTATATGCAAATTTCATATTGCCCCATTTTTGAAAGATGAGTAACGCACTTTTCCCCTTAAGATATCCCATAAACCCAGAAACACTCATTTTGGGCGGAATGCTCACTAACATATGTATGTGGTCTGGGCATACTTCTCCCTCTATTATTTCCACACCTTTCCATTGGCATAATTGTCGCATTATCTCTCTTATCTCATACCTTTTCTCTGCATAAAACACCTTTCTTCTATACTTCGGGGCAAATACTATATGATACTTGCAATTCCACTTTGTGTGTGCTAAACTACCTGTATTGTTTATGTTTTCTTTTTTCATTTAAATTCCTCCGATTGTTTTCTTTGAAGTCGACTGGCAGGTCACTTCAATTCTATCACAAACGGAGGTTTTTATTTATCGGTTAACCTCTTTTGAACCACGCGACTATCGCGTGGTTTTCTTTATACAATAAGCACCTGACTGACAAAATCAGCAGGTGCTTTTTATTATTCTTCATATTCAAAATCTGCGTTTAAATTAATTTCTTTTACAGAAATATTCTTAATGTATCCTTTGCTGTCTGTCAGCACTTCGTATGTACCGCTCTGTGATTTGCCTTCAAAGAGCCAATCTCCGCTATCGGATTGTTTTGCAGTCTCGGTTTTATAAAGTTCACTCAGCACATTATAAATTCCCTGAGAGAAAGAAAATCCGGGAAGATAATCTTTTTCTGTTTTGCAGTGCAGTTCTTTATAAACCATCTCAAACTCTTCATTCCATATATACGAAAGGCCATTTATTTCTTTCGGAGAAATAACAGTGATTTCTATATCAGTTCTGTTTTCTACGGTAATTTCCGCCTTGAGTAAAAAATCCTCAAGGTCTGTTTCAATCCCACTCACCGTTACCACAGCCTCAAAATTTTCTTTAATCTTCGGGGGTGTGTTTTTACTGCAAGAAGACATAAAAGCCAAAGGAATTGTTAATAAAAGAAGAAAAAATCTTTTCACATAAAAACCTTGAACAAAAAGATAAATTAAACAGTCCTTGTCAGATTACAGACTTTATGGCCTTGGGAATGTAATCAATAATATCAGAAGGAAGAAGAGAATACTCTGTAAGCACCTCTGCACCCAAGTCCCCTGCAAGTCCGTGAAGGTAAACTCCCGAAAGTGCCGAATCGAAAGCATCTGCTCCTTGAGCCATCAAAGATGCAATCATACCTGCAAGTACATCCCCCGACCCTGCAACCGCCATACCCGCATTACCTGTGGGATTTATATGCATTTCTTTGTCTTTTTTTAAGACAAGGGTATCCTTACCTTTTAAAACTGTTACTGCATTGTATTCCTCGCAAAAGTTTCTGAGAACTTCCTCTCGATTTTTATGTATTTCCGAGGAAGGAACACCTGTCAGACGCTTCATCTCTCCTTCATGGGGAGTAAGAACCACAGGCTTTTCAACCTCTTTCAGTATATCTATATGCTTACTTATAATATTTATGCCATCCGCATCTAAAAGCATAGGTGTATCGCATTCAAAAAGCAACGCCTCTATGATGCTTTTTGCATCTTCGCCCTGACCCAGTCCGCAACCTGCAAGAACAGCATTCGACTTTTTTGCCGCTTTTATAATCTCCTTTGTATAGCGGGAATCAACCGCACCATCCTCACCCGAGGGAAGCACAAGAAAAACCGCCTCGGGCACAGCCGATGACACGATAGGATAAATCTCCTCTGTCACCACACATTTAACATACCCTGCACCCATTCTGAGCGCCGCTTTTACCGAAAGTATAGCTGCTCCTGCCATACCTCTGCTTCCTGCTACACATAACAGAGAGCCGACGCTGTATTTATTGGCGTCGGCTTGTCTTTTTGGCATTATATTTTTTATATACTCAGGGCATATATGTTTCATATAATCACCTTATTTTTTAAAGAAATATTTCATAACAACTTCGCGGGTCATATAAGGACGCATACCCTCGATAATCTTCTCGTTGGGAGAGAAAATCATAAGGCACTTACCTCTGCCTGCTTCGTTATAAATGCAGTAGTAATTGCCTTCAAAGCCACCCTTACCGCACTCGAAAGTTTTTGCATACTTAACATTGGGAATATTATCCTTTTCGATAACACCAAAATCAGTAATATTACCAATCTCAACCTTATTGAACTTTTTACGCTTTTTACTTGCAATAACCTTATCAACATACAGATGATTACCCACAACAGAATAATCAAACTCCACCTTATAAAGTGAGGGAATTGCCTTTGCTACAACAAAAACAGCAGTAAGGCCGACCATCAAAGCAAGAATTCCCCAGAAGGGATCAAAAGAAACAGAAAAAAGCAAAGCAAAAAAGATTTCAATAAGTAAAAAAAGAACAATAAGACAACCTGTAATAATATGCTGCTTTACTCCGTTTTTTCTGGCAATAACCTGTTCGCAAAATGTATCCATAGAATCACCCAATCAAAAAATTTATAAGATATTTAAAATTATAACACAGTAATTTGATTTTTTCAACAAAACACTTGCCAAATTAACAATTTAGTGATAATATTGTTTTTATTGATACCGATTAAAACGCTATGACGAAGAAAGTATCTTTTAAAAATGCTTTGCAAAGAGAGCGGATGCCGAGGCTGAAAACATCCGACAAAGCTTTAAAAGTGAAGTTCCCTTCTGAGCGGTGAGGCTGAAATCTTAAGTAGGCTTCAACGGCAGGCACCGTTACAGGCCAAAGGAGTGTTTGCTTCTTTTGATGCAAAAATCAGGGTGGTACCACGGATTTTATTCGTCCCTGCGTGTTTTCACGCAGGGAATTTTTATTTTTTACGGAGGTTTTTCATGGAAAATCAAATCATTGCTTTAAGAAATGAAATCACAGAAAAGCTCCAGAACACAAGCGATCTTACAGAGCTTGAAGCCATAAGAGTTGCTTATCTGGGCAAAAAGGGCAGCATTACTGCACTGCTCAAGGGTATGAAGGATCTTACTCCCGAAGAGAAAAAGTCCTTCGGTGCAAAGGTCAACGAACTCAAAGAAGAAACAACAGAAAAAATCGAAAAGAAACTTGCAGAACTCAAGGAAGCTGAAATTCAAAAAGAACTCAGCGAGATGCCTCTGTTTGACATCACAACTCCTGCTGAGACCGACCGCGGTTCTTACCACCCCATCACACTTGTGCAGAGACAGTGCGAAACTATCTTCAAGTCTATGGGCTTTGCTGTAATCGACTACCCCGAGATTGTTACAGACTACGAGTGCTTTGAGGCTCTCAATATCCCCAAGCATCACCCTGCAAGAGATATGCAGGATACCTACTATCTCTCTAACGGTCAGCTTCTCAAATCCCACACCTCTGCCGCACAGAACGCTATCCTCAAAAAGTACGGCAAAAACTTAAAAGAAAACGGTGTTCCCATCAAGGCAATCTTCCCCGGCAGATGCTTCAGAAACGAGGCTACCGACGCTTGCCACGAAAACACCTTCTTCCAGATGGAAGGCGTTATGGTTGACAAAGATATCTCTATCTCCAACCTTATCTATTTTATGAAGACAATGCTCTCCGAGGTTTTCCGCAAAGATATCAAGGTAAGACTTCGTCCCGGCTTCTTCCCCTTTGTTGAGCCCGGATTCGAGCTTGACATAAGCTGTCTTATCTGCGGTGGCGAAGGTTGTCCTTCCTGCAAGCAGAGCGGTTGGCTCGAGCTCTGCCCCTGCGGTATGATTCACCCCAATGTACTTAGCGAGGGCGGCATTGACCCCGACGAGTACACAGGCTTTGCGTTCGGTCTTGGCCTTACCCGTCTTGCTATGATGAAGTACGGCGTTAAAGACATCAGAAACTTAAACTCAGGAAGTCTTAAGACACTTTCTCAGTTTACAGATGACGAATAAGGAGGGTATATAAAATGTTATTATCAATGAATTGGATTGAAGATTTCGTAGATCTTTCAGGCCTTGATAAACTTGAGCTTATTCAAAAGCTTTCCCTCTCCACAGCAGAGGTTGAAAACGATATTTTCTTTAAAGGAGCAGACCTTTCGGGAGTAGTTGTTGCAGAGATTAAATCTGTTGAGGACCACCCCGAATCAAAGAAACTCCACCTCTTAAAAGTTGATGCAGGTGACGGCAAACTTACAGATGTTGTATGCGGTGCACCCAATGTAAGAGTAGGTATGAAAACTGCCTTTGCAAAGGTAGGCGCAAAACTTGGCGAAATCGAGATTGCTCCTCGTCCTCTTGCAGGGTTTGAGTCCTTCGGTATGTGCTGCTCCGAAGCAGAGCTTGGCATTTCCGACGACCACTCAGGCATTATGGATATTACCGAGGATGTAGCAGTCGGCACAGACATCAAGGATGTTTACGCTATCGACGATATCATCTTCGAAATCGACAACAAGTCCCTTACAAACCGCCCTGACCTCTGGAGCCACTACGGCTTTGCAAGAGAGTTTGCAGCTCTTGCAGACAGACCTCTCAAGCCTTTAGAGGTTGAGGATTTAACTGCTTACGACAATCTCAAAAAAGTTGATATGAAGATTGAAGACAATCTCTGTCAGCGTTACAGCTGTATGCAGGTTGAGAATATCAAGAGAACAGAGAGCCCTGTTAATATGCGTATCCGCCTCAACTACTGCGGTATGAGAGGCATCAACTTCCTTGCTGACCTTACAAACTACCTTATGCTTGAGGTTGGTCAGCCCATGCACGCTTTCGACTCCAGAAAGGTAGAAAAAATCCGCGTTAAGCGTTTTGACACACCTTTTACATTTACAACTCTTGACGGTGTTGAGAGAAACATCGACGAAAACACTCTTATGATTTGCAATGACAACACTCCTGTTGCTATTGCAGGTATTATGGGTGGTCTTGACTCCGAAATTGTTGATGACACCACAACTCTTACTCTTGAGTCTGCTACCTTTGATGCTGTTTCTATCCGCAAGTCAACAGTTCGTCTCTCGCACAGAACAGATGCTTCCATGCGTTACGAAAAATGCCTTGACCCCGAGATGACAACTCTTGCAATCGGCAGATTTATTAATCTTTTAAAGAAATATGACAGTGATGTACAGGTTGTTTCCGCTCTTACAGACGAATATGCTTACAAGTACGACACAGTTACTCTCGACTTTGATAAAAACTTTGTTGACCGCTACACAGGTATTGAGATTTCTAATGATACAATCGTTAAGACTCTCACAGACCTCGGCTTCAAAGTAACCCTTGATGGCGACAATTTCTCTGTTGTAGTTCCCTCCTGGAGAGCAACAAAGGATGTTACTATCAAAGCAGACATCATCGAAGAAATCACCCGTATCTACGGCTACGATAACTTTGACATCAACACAACCCGTTCACCCCTTTACCCTGTTCGTGCCGAAGCAATCAAGTCCACAGAAGACAGAGTAAAGGATATGCTTGTTAAGAAGTGGAACCTCCACGAGCTTCACTCTTATGTATGGGCATACAATGACGAGATGAAGGATTTGGGTCTTCCTGTTGAGGACAATGTTCGCCTTGCAAATGCAACAAACCCCAACATTGAGACTATCCGTAACTCCATTATCCCCACACAGCTTTGCCAGTTAAAGACAAACACAGGCTACAAAGCCGATTTCGGTATCTTTGAGGTAGGCAGAGTTGTTAAGGGTCTCAAAGACGATGGTCTTTGCAACGAGCAGAAGATGCTTGCAATCACACTTTTCAGCAAAACAAAGGATATCAAGACTCTTTACTTTGAGCTTCGCGATATGCTTGCAATCATCGCAGGTGATATGAAGCATAAGGCTCCTTCCTTCAAGGCAGTTGCTCCCACTCACGCTTACGAACATCCCACAAACCTCAACGCAATTCTAATTGACGGCAAAGAGATTGGCACAATGGGTATTCTCCACCCCTCTGTACTGGGAAAGATTGACAAGAAAGCAAACATTGTTTTCGCAGAAATCGATATGAGCGCATTCACAGAGGCAGAAGCTGCTGCAATCGTTTACGACGAGCCTTCCAAGTTCCCCTCAATGACTTACGATATCAGCGTAGAAATCCCCGCAGGCGTACTCTTTGAGAGTCTTGCAAAATGCTGGGAGAACGAGGGCAACGGACTCCTCAAGGGTACTCGCATCGTAGACACCTACGACACAGAGGAGATTCATTCTATCACAGTTCGTTTTGAGTTTTCTTCAAGTGAAAGAACTCTTTCCACAGCCGAAATTCAGGAAATCATGGACAAGATTCTTGCAAACCTTGCTACTATCGGCGTAACTCTCAGAGGCTAAGTTAAATCTGATACTCAAATCATCAAATGCTCCCTTTTGTCAAAGGGAGCATTTTCTTTAAAATAAATATTTGATTTTACTTATGCTTCTTGAAACTTTCCACACAAACTGATATAATTTTATTATATTTATCCTATCATTTCGGAGGTAAAGGATTATGAGTAGTGTTTTATTTGTTGTTCCTGTTTTTAAGGAAATTATTCGTCAGGAATGCAGCGGTACCTTACTTCTTGCAACAATTCTTAAAGAAAAAGGTATTGATGTTGATATTTACAGATACTATGAATCTGATCCTGATGCCGATTTCAACACATTTTTGAACAACTCTGTCAATAATATTCTTGCCCGTAATCCTAAGATTGTTTCTTTTTATTGTCGCGGTGACAACTATCTTGCAAACATCCTTGTTGCAGAAAAACTCAAGGAATTACACCCCGAAATTCACATTGTTTTCGGCGGTCCTCAGGCTGACATTACCGCAAGAGAAACAATAGAACAGATTCCTTGGGTTGATTACTGTTGCTCCGGTGAAGGTGAAACAACCATTTATCCCCTTTTTAAAGGCTTATTAAATGGCGAAGATATTACTTATATCAATGGTCTGACATACAGAGACTCCTCAAACAAAATAATCACCAATCCTCGTCCCGAACTTATTGAAAATTTAGACCAGCTCCCTTATATTGACTACACCTTTATACCCGAAAGTACTCTGTCAAGGAATATGGAAAATCCCCCCAAAGTACTGATGGATGTTGGAAGAGGTTGCCCTTACAACTGTGCTTATTGTTCAACCAGCTTGTTCTGGCAGAGAAAATTCAGACTTAAAAGTGCAGACAGAATTGTGGGAGAATTGAAACGACTTCACAATGAATACGGCATCAAAAAATTTGTTTTCGAGCACGACCTTTTCACTGCAAGTAAAAAGCGGGTATTTGAATTTTGCCGTGCTCTTAAAGAAAGCGGTCTTTCTATTTCGTGGTCCTGCTCTTCCAGAGCTGATACCATAGATAAAGAAACCATAGAAGAAATGGCTTCAGCAGGTATGCGTTCAATCTATATGGGTATTGAAAGCGGCTCAGCCCGCATGCAGAAAATCATGCATAAAAACCTTAATTTAGAAAAAGCAATGGATACCATCAAGCACCTTAGCGATAACGGAATAAAGATTACGGCCTCTTTTATTTACGGCTATCCCGAGGAAACCTATGAGGATTTAGAAGAAACGCTCAAGCTAATATATTCACTTTATAAACTCGGCAATATTTCGATTCAACTTCATCTTTGCTCAATCCTGCCGGGTACTGAATATTTCAGCAAATACAAAGACGAACTGGTATGGGCAGAAAATGTTTCTGACATAACAGGCGATTTCGGAGTAAATGAAAATATAGATTTCATAAGAGCGCACAAGGAGCTTTTCCCCTTCTATTACGAATACCACAATGAGCTTCGTTCAAGATTTTTCAAACTGAACGAAATGTTTATGCTTTTAATGGAATTGTACGATTATCTGATAACAATTGATCCTGAAAAATTTGCCAATAAGCGTATTATCGATATTTACCTTGATTTTGCCGATGCAAACGAACATATCTTAAACAACGATAATGAAAAGTATTCACAAATTAAACAAGAGATTTATTCTAACTATATATCTTCTGTTTATGATAAAGAGTCTGCACAAAAGTTCAAAGAAATCCTTGCCTTTAAATCCGATTTACAAGATATAAAGAAAGAAGGAAAAGACACCTCTGATGTTAAGGTATATAATATTGATATCAATGCAGTTATCAAGGGAAAAGAGCTGAAGAATATAGAAAAAAGAACCTCAATGGTTTATATTACAGCTATAAATGACAAGATTTCCTGCGGTGTTCAGTATTTGGATTAAACTTAAAAGGTAAAAAAACTTTCTTTGGTACTATATCATATTATTGAGGTAAAAAAATGAAAAAAGTATTATATTTTCTTCTGATTATTATATCTGTTATTTGCATAACCGCATGTGCCGCAGAATCTGATAATTCTTCTGCCACTACCACAGCAGATGTTACCACAGAACTTTCTACCGAGCCTAGCGTACCCGAAAGTTCCACACCCCAATATCAATTGGATCTCCTTATGGAATCAGACCTTGCAGCTTGTCAGACAAATCACGAAATCTCTGAAACCTACAGAAACTATGCAGGTAAGTGGGAAGCACTTATGACCGAATACTATCAGGCTATACAGGAGTCCGGTGTTTCTTTCCGCCAAATCGATTTAGCCGAGATTGTTAAAGCAGAGCAGGAAAGCTGGGAAACCTATGCTGAAACAAAATCAGAGTTCATAAGCGGCTATTATGCTCTTTATTTCCAAGGCGGCACAGCCGGTGGTACAGCAACTGCTCAGCGTGTTTGTGAGCTTTACAAAGAAAGAGCCCTTGAACTTTACAAATACTGCACCGACTTTAACATAGAATGCACCGCACCGTAATTAAATACATTAGCAACAAAACTATTATTTAATTTTAACTTGAATTATCTGAAAGTATATAGTATAATTAATGTGGTATAAGATTTTACATAATTTTTTGCCCCGATATCCTATAATTTATTTACAAGACGGAGGTGTTTCGGATGTTGGATAAGACTATGGTATTCTCTCTGGGCGGCGATAGAGATGATGAGATTAAACGTGCCCTGCTTATAGTTTACGATGCATTGCGTAAGAAAGGTTATAACCCCATCAACCAAATCGTAGGCTATATTCTTTCTGAAGACCCTACCTATATCACAACCTACAACAACGCCCGAAATATCATTTCTAAGATTGACAGAGACGACCTGCTGGAAGCTCTTGTCAAATCATACATCAAGAGTTAACGGAGGAATACACTTTGGCTAATAAAGAATTTTTCAGCTACAAGGGCAAACCCCTTGTGCGTTGCGGCGACGAGCTGTACTACGGCAGTATGGCAGACAGCTTCGTTATCCGTATGCAGATAAAAACAAAAAAAGAAGTTAACGGCTTACAGGTTGCCGACAAAGTTGCAGTTCAGCTTATGTGCACAGACCCTGATTTAAGCCCCAGAAAACAGCTTGTTAAGGCTTCCGAGAAAACAGGTCTTTACAACGCTATGGACATTGCAGAAATCTGGCTTGAGAGAGCACTCAACAATAAAATGTAATTTTTAAAACTAAACTTCTAAAAAAACTAAACTCCGCTGTCACATTGACAGCGGAGTTTTTGCATTATCTTATTTATTTTTTCAGATATTTTTTTATTGCGTCCAAGGTGGCGTCGCTTATAACATGCTCCATTTTGCAGGCGTCCTGAGAAGCAGTTTCCTCATCAACACCAAGACTTGTGAGAAACTCGGTAAGAACTCCGTGGCGATGGTAAATCTTCTCTGCCACTTCCCTGCCCACATCGGTTAAAAGCAAATAACCTTCCTTGTCCATTGTGATATATCCGCCGTCTTTGAGAAGCTTGACCGCACGGCTGACAGAGGGCTTTGAGAAATTCCGATACTCCGCAACATCTAAAGAACGAACTGCCTGTTTTTCTTTTGTCAGTACCAGTATGGCTTCCAGATACATTTCGCCTGATTCCAAAAGCTTTGCCACTCTATCACCCTCTCTTTTATGATGTAATCATTATACCACTTAATAAAAATTTGCACAATATATTTTTGCACAAAAAATACCATATGCGCATTTTGACGAAATTTGTAAAAACGCACTTCCATAACTTGACAAAAGAATATTTATAATGTAATATATGTGCAGTTAGCATAGGCTAACCAATTCGGTTTTTGCATTATTCTGTGTTATGCATAATAATGTTAAATATATAAAAGGGAGAACATCTATGAACACTTTAAAGGATGTTAAAGTCGGCAAAACCGCAAAGGTGCTTAAAGTACACGGCGAGGGTGCTGTCAGACGCAGAATTATGGATATGGGCATTACAAAGGGTGTTGAGATTCTTGTCAGAAAAGTGGCACCTCTCGGCGACCCTATGGAACTTACTGTACGCGGATACGAGCTCTCTCTCAGAAAAGCTGACGCAGATATGATTGAGGTCGAGTAATCAGCCTGAAAACTTTGGGGATTATCCCCTTTACTTTTTACACTTCAGTTAGCCTAGACTAACTTAGAAAGCGAGGAAATTTATGGGTATCAGAATCGCCCTTGCGGGCAATCCCAACTCAGGTAAAACCACCCTTTTCAATGCCCTTACGGGCTCTAATCAGTATGTTGGCAACTGGGCAGGTGTTACTGTTGAGAAAAAAGAAGGCAAACTCAAAAAGCAGAACGATGTTATTCTTACCGACCTGCCCGGTATTTACTCCCTCTCTCCTTATACACTGGAAGAGGTTGTAGCACGCAACTATCTTGTAAATGAACGCCCCGATGCAATCCTCAATATTGTTGACGGAACAAATCTTGAGCGTAACCTTTACCTTACAACTCAGCTTATGGAGCTTGGCATTCCCGTTGTGGTTGCTATCAATATGATGGATATTGTAAGGAAGAACGGCGACGAAATCGACACAGAACTTCTTGCGAAAAGACTCGGTTGCAGGGTTATCGAGATTTCTGCTTTAAAGGGTGACAGCATTGATATTGCAGCAGATATGGCAGTTGAAGCTGCAAAAATGCCACATAAAAAACCCCGTCACATATTTTCGGGCGTTGTGGAACACGCTCTTGCACATATTGAGGAAGCCGCAATTCATCATATGCCTGATGAACAACAGCGTTGGTACTCGGTCAAAATCTTTGAGCGTGACGAAAGAGTACTTAAACACCTGAACCTGAATTCCTCGGTCATTAAACATATGGAATACGACATCAAAGAAGTAGAAGAAATTATGGACGATGACGCAGAAAGCATCATCACAAACGAGCGATACAATTACATTGTTTCCATAATGCAGGTTTGCTACAAGAGAAAGCACTCAAATAAAATGACAATCTCTGACAAAATCGACAGAGTGGTAACAAACCGTATTCTTGCTCTGCCCATCTTTGCTCTCATTATGTTCCTTGTTTACTACCTTGCTATTGGCTCCGTTGGTAACTGGACAGTAGATTTTATGAACGAAAAGCTCTTCGGTGAATGGATTATTCCTGCCGCAAACAGCGGACTTGAAAACCTCAACTGTCCTGCGTGGCTTGTGGGGCTTATATCTGACGGCATTCTGAGCGGTGTTGGCGCTGTACTGGGCTTTGTACCTCAGATGTTTATTCTGTTCCTTTTACTCTCGCTTCTTGAAGACTGCGGATATATGGCACGAATTGCCTTTATTATGGACAGACTTTTCCGCAAATTCGGACTTTCGGGCAAGAGCTTTATTCCTATGCTTGTAGGCGTAGGTTGCGGTGTACCCGGAGTTATGGCATCGAGAACAATCGAAAACGAACGTGACCGCCGTATGACAATTATGACAACCTGCTTTATTCCCTGCGGTGCAAAGATGCCCATTATCGGACTTTTTGCAGGTGCAATTTTCGGTGGCAGCGGACTTGTGGCGGTTTCTGCATATTTTATGGGTATTGCCTCTGTCGTTATCTCAGGCATAATGCTTAAGAAAACAAAGATTTTCTCAGGCGACCCCGCTCCTTTTGTTATGGAGCTTCCCTCTTACCACGCACCTGTTCCCATCAACATCTTCCGTGCAACATGGGAAAGAGGTTGGTCATTTATCAAAAAGGCAGGCACAGTTATTCTGCTTTCCACCATTATTCTTTGGTTCTTACAGGGCTTCGGATTTGAAAACGGTGCTTTTGTAATGGTAGAAAACAACGACAACTCCCTGCTTGCATACATCGGTAATGCAGTGTCATTTATTTTTGCTCCCTTGGGTTTTGGCAACTGGCAGTCTGCTGTTGCAACCTTTACGGGTCTTATGGCAAAAGAAGGTGTTGTTTCCACATTCGGTGTTCTTCTGAATGTATCAGGCGAGGTTACAGAATCCTCTTCTGCTCTGCACCTTGCTGTATCTCAGCATTTCGGCGGCTCCGGAATAGTTGCATACAGCTTTATGGCGTTTAATCTCCTTTGTGCTCCTTGCTTTGCGGCTATGGGTGCAATTAAAAGAGAGATGAACAGCGGTAAATGGACTTTCTTTGCCATCGGCTATATGACCGCTTTTGCTTACGCAGTATCCCTGATGATTTATCAGTTTGGCTCTTGGTTTGTTGGTAATGAAAACATTGTTGGCACAGCGGTGGCAGGTGTTATACTTATCTTTATGATTTATATGCTTGTACGCCCCTACAAAGAGTCTACAAAACTTACAAGAAATTTAAAATAAGAGGTACGCAATGTTAACTTGGATTACAAATAATATCGGAACAATCATTGTCTGTGCAGTGCTTCTTGCAATTGTTACCGCTATAATTATCTACCTTGTAAAAAACAAGAAGGCAGGCAAAAACTCCTGTAGTTGCGGATGCGGTTGTACCCACTGTGCAATGAAAGACTCCTGCCACGCAGGAAAAGACACAAAATAAAACACTTTCATATTTATTTTACCCCTTACAGAAAAACTTCCGAAACTTTACGGGAGTTTTTCTTTGTTTACTAAGCACAAACCTCTACTTATTTCTTTTAAATTTTGCTAAAACCATACATCAAAACACTAGACTAACGACGCCTTTTGTGTTATTATAAAATTTGATTGTTAATACTTAAAATTATTAACCTGAACTCAGAAAGAAAAGAGGTATATAAATGGCCGTAAAGAAAACAAAAAAGCCAAAGTCAACCGCACCAAAGCTACGCTTCACCGTTGCTCACGCACTTGCTTGTATTTACACACTTTTGCTTTTTACAATTCTTCCTTTGTTCCAGTCCAATTACTACTCTGCAACAAGACGCGATAAGTTTGCACTTTTTATCATTCTTACCGTTATTGCAGGTGTAGCGGTCGGAGCAGTTGCCCTTGCAAACTCTATCACCAAAAACAATGAATACAATCGTAAGCTCAACACATATCGTGATCCCTTTAAGCTGAGTCTTACCGATATAGGTCTTGGTGCATTCCTTATTGTTTCGCTTATATCCACCCTCTTCAGCAAATTCAGAAGCACCTGCTTTATTGCTTATCATACCGAAGAAGTAACACTTATAAACTCAAACGGTACAGGTGTTACCAAAGAGGTGAATTCCGGCAGAAACATGGGCCTTCTGATGATACTTATGATAGTTATATGCTACCTTGTTATCTCCCGCTTCTTCTTTAGTAAAAAGTTTGTTTATTACGGAATCTTTCTGGGAATAACTTTAGTTGTAGGACTTGCTATTCTTAACTATCATAAAATCGACCCGCTGGGTATTTTCGAAAAATATGCAAGTAACCAGAACGTACAGCAGAATTTCACTTCCACAATCGGCAACAAAAACTACCTTTCTGCATTAGTCTGTGTATCCCTTATGTTCTCTTTCGGTATGGCTATGTCTACCAAAGACAGAATTATGAGAATTGTTGCTTTTGTAAGCACTTCAATTCAGTTTATGGGACTTATCGTTGCAACATCTGACGGCGGTTTTCTGGGCTTCTTTGCAGGTATGGCTATACTCCTTCTTATTGCAAGCAGAGATGCCAAAAGACTTATGTGGTACTTCCTCGGACTTTTCATTATGATGGCAAGTGCAAAAGTACTTTCTATCTTCCAGAATTCCTCAAAAGGCTACACAAGTTTTTCCGACTTATTCCTGAACAGCGGTCTTACCTATATTATTCTGGTAATCAGCGCAGGACTTTTCGCGCTGTTATTTATCCTCGGAAACAAAACCAAGAATCTTCAGCTCCCCTCTTATCTTTTCTACATCGTACTGGGTGTTATCGGTGCAGCGGTTACTGCGGTTATCGGACTTTTCGTTTATTACAGCGTAATCGACACAACCTCTGTTATTCCTAAAGAAGACTTCAGACGATTCTTCCGATTCGACAATAAATGGGGTACCCACAGAGGACTCTTCTGGAACAGAGCAATCGATATCTTCGGCGATATGAATTTCTTCGAAAAGCTCTTCGGTTGCGGTCCTGAAACCTTCTACTTCAAATATAAGCCCTATAATCAGGAGCTTTACAATCTCCATAATGAGTTTACAAACAACTCCGCTCACAATGTTTATCTTAACTACCTTGTCACTCATGGTGTATTGGGTCTTGGTGCTTACCTTACATTCATCGGTGCAGCAATCGTCCGTGCATTCAAGAATGCAAAAGAGAATCCTCTCTCTTACATCTGTCTCGGAGTTATGGTAGCTTATGCCACACAGGATATTGTAAACATTGCAAATCCCCTTAATGTTTCCTGGTTTATTGCTTTCATTGCTCTTTCTGAGGCTTGTGTGCTCAGAGCAAACAGAAGTAAGCAGTTACTCGAAGAAAACTTCTGACAACCCCTATTGATTTATTTAGCTAAAAATCATTTTTATTGACTTAAAATATTTGTTTACATCAAAAAAACTCAGCTTGTTTTATTGACAGATAAGTCATTGTGGTGTAAAATAAATTGTTCGCAAAAACAAATCCATTTTGTGAAAGGTTTTGATTATATGCATTATACCGGCGTAACTTCCAGAGGTATCATTTGTCCTATCTTCAAAGAGGGCGACGATCTCGTAGCATCTATCGTTAAGAGCGTTACAGACGCTTCCAGAGAAGAAGGTTTTGAACTTCGCGATAAAGACATTATCGGTGTTACCGAGGCTGTTGTTGCTCGTACTCAGGGCAACTACGCAACCTGCGACCAGATTGCAACAGATATCCGCAATAAATTCGGCGGCGAAGATATGGGTATTGTATTCCCCATCCTCAGCCGTAATCGTTTTGCAATTCTTCTTCGTTCCATCGCTATGGGCTGCAAGAAGCTTTATGTTCAGCTTTCTTACCCCTCTGATGAAGTAGGTAACTCCTTCATCACTTATGATCAGATTGACGAAGCAGGCGTTAACCCCTATTCTGACAGCTTCAATGAAGAAGAGTTCAGAAAAATCTTCGGTTATGAAACAAAACATACCTTCACAGGTGTAGACTATATTGAGTACTACAAGAGTCTGGGTGACAACATCGAGATTATTTTCTCAAACGACCCCAGATACATCCTCAAGTACACAAAGAATGTTCTCAACTGCGACATTCACACACGCTACCGCACACAGAGACTCCTCAAGGCTGCAGGCGGCGAGAAGGTTTTCCGTATGGACGAAATCCTTACAGAGAGCATTGACGGCTCAGGCTACAACTCTCAGTACGGTATCCTCGGCTCCAACAAAGCAACAGAGGACAAGGTTAAGCTCTTCCCCCGTGATTGTCAGGAGTTTGTAGATTCACTCTCTGCTGAAATGTTCAAGGCTACAGGCAAGCACATTGAGTGTATGGTATATGGTGACGGCGGCTTTAAAGATCCCGTTGGCGGTATCTGGGAGCTGGCTGACCCTGTTGTATCCCCCGCTTTTACTCCTGGTCTTGCAGGCAAGCCCAACGAGCTTAAGATGAAGTACTTTGCAGATAACGACTTCGCAGACCTCAGTGGCGAAGAGCTCAAAGAGGCTATGAAGAAGCTCATCAAAGAAAAGGAAGGCAACCTTGTAGGCAGTATGCAGTCTCAGGGCACAACCCCCAGACAGATTACAGACCTTCTCGGTTCTCTCTGCGACCTTACAAGCGGCTCAGGCGACAGAGGCACACCCGTAATTCTTGTTCAGGGTTACTTCTCTAACTACGCATCCGAATAATTTATATCAATATAAAGTTTATCCCCTCTGTTTTTGCAGAGGGGATTTTTGCACACAAAAAAGCCTGACGAAAAGTTTATTTTTCCGTCAGGTTTCTTTTTTATTTTAGATTTTTGGTCATAAGCAGGGCGTCTTCTGCAGGGTCTTTGTAATACTTGGGTCTTTTGCCTATATGCTCAAAGCCGAATTTCTCGTAAAGGCTTATGGCAGGGGTGTTACCCTCTCGCACCTCTAAGGTTACAAACTGCAAATCTCTTTTCTGTGCTTCTGTGAGAAGTGCCTCCATCAAAAGATTTGCAATTCCTTTTTTACGCTCTGAAGGCAAAACCGCAATATCTGTAAGGCTTCCTTCGTCAAGCACCCATTCAAGTGCAGCATAACCCACAAGGGACTCTTCCTCAAGTGCACCGAAGCATACTGCTGTGTCGCTTTCAAGCAAAGCCTTTATGGTATCCAGAGACCAAGGGTTTGTAAAGGACGAGGATAAAACAGAAAATACATCCTGAGCATATTCTGTTGTGAGATTAATTATCTGCATTTTTCTCACCCAACTCGTCGGCAATCGCTTTTACCTTTTCGAGAATTTCCTCGGCACACTGGCGGTAACGCATAAGGCTTCCGCCATAGGGATCTGCCACATTCATAACTTCAACCTTACTCTCAGACACATCGTAGTACCTTACGAGTATATCCTTATGGTCTTCGCTCATTGCAAAGAATAACTCTACATCCGAAAGCTCCATTTCATTAATGGTAGTAGAGGTAAATTCTAAATCCTCAATACCCAGTTCCTCCAAAGCTTTCAGAGAATTTTCTGCCATAGGATAGCCTGTAGAGGTACATATGCCTGCGGACTTTGCACTGTATGGCAAGTTACGTTCTTTGCAAATACTGTTAAAAATCTTCTCTGCCACAGGGCTTCTGCAAGTATTACCCGAGCAGACAAACAAAACTTTTTTCATAATTTTCCTTTATGACTTTGCGTCAAACCAGGTTTCTCCCATAGAGGCTTCTGCCACAAGAGGCACCGAAAGTTTAACCGCGTTCTCCATTTCTTCCTGAAGCACCATAGCCGCCATCATAGCTTCGTGCTGAGGAGCTTCTACAATAAGTTCATCGTGCACCTGCAAGATAAGTCTTGACTCCATACCCTCGGCTTTGAGGCGTTCGTCAACCCTTATCATAGCAATTTTAATTATATCAGCCGCTGTACCCTGAATTGGCATATTGCGGGCAACACGCTCACCAAAAGCTCTTGTAATATGATTGGACGCAGTAAGCTCAGGCAGGTATCTGCGTCTGCCGAAAATTGTTTCTACAAAACCTGTAAGCTTTGCGTTCTCAATAACCGACTTCATATAACTGTCAACGCCCGAGTAATGAGCAAGATAATTCTTTATATATTGAGATGCTTCCTTGTTGGTAACACCGATATCCTTTGCAAGTGAAAAAGCACCTATTCCGTAAACGATACCAAAGTTTACCGCCTTTGCTCTGCTTCGCATAAGAGGAGTTACCATTTCTTTGGGCATAGAGAAAACTTCAGAAGCAGTAACAGTGTGAATATCTGTATTCTGAAGGAAAGCCCCTCTCATATTCTCGTCCTTTGCAATATCTGCAAGAACACGAAGTTCAATCTGAGAATAGTCTGCATCCACAAGCACACAGCCGTCTTTGGCTTTGAAGAATTTTCTCAGTTCTCTGCCAAGCTCTGTTCTTACAGGAATGTTCTGAAGATTTGGCTCGGTAGAACTGATTCTGCCTGTGCGGGTTTCTTTCTGATTAAAGCTGGAGTGGATTCTGCCATCCTCGGCAATAACCTTTAAAAGTCCATCGCAATAGGTGGATTTAAGCTTTGCAAAGGTTCTATACTCTAATATCATAGAAACAACAGGATGATAAGCACGAAGCTCCTCCAGCACCTCTGCATTGGTTGAGTAACCGCTCTTTGTCTTCTTTTTTGCAGGAAGTGCGAGTTTTTCAAAAAGTGCCACACCCAGTTGCTTCGGAGAATTTATATTGAACTCATAGCCTACAGAAGTATAAATCTCCTGCTCGAGAGTTGCGATACGCTCACCGATATATTCGCCGTAATTTCCGATACCCTCTTTGTCGACTGCAAAGCCGATATTCTCCATTCTTGCAAGTACCTTTGCAAGAGGAAGTTCAATGGTATCAAGAAGATATTTCTGCTGCTTTTCTTCAATCTCCTTCTTGAGTTTATTTAAAACAAAAGGCAAAGAAGCATAGGAAGGCTCTACACCCTCTCCCTCTACATTTGCTTCATCTATTCTGTATTCGGCACAAAGCCTTGCGGGAGAATAGTCAGAAGAAGACGGATTAAGCAAATATGCCGCCAAAGACACATCAAAAGTTGCATCGGGCATATCGATGCCCATTTTATCTGCATAAGAATAAACGGGCTTTGTATCGTAAAAATTCTTGTTTATGCCGTCTTTTAAGAATTCTTTTAGTATATCCTCGCTACTGCTTACAAATGCTTCATTTTCGGTATAAATGCAAAGACGAGAGAAAACTCCCTCGGAAAACTCTACATCAGCAACAGTCCCTTCTGTAAATTTAATCTCGGAAAAACTGCTGATTTCACTTACCTTCACAGTAATTTTCTCGGCAGTTTCTTCCTCGGTAAAAGTTCCGCTCGTTTGAAGACCAAACTTATCCATAAGTTTAAAGAGTTCAAGCTTTGCCATATATCTTGCAGCGGCGGAGGGGTCTTTCATCTCTACCTTATAATTTTCCGGGTCTGTATCAATAGGCACTGTGCGGCAAATCTCACCCAGCATTAAACTTAAAAATGCATTTTCTTTATCTGCAAGGAGTTTGTTCCTGACATTATCTTTTATAAGCTCAGAGTCAATGTTATCGTACACAGCCTGAAGACTTCCGAATTTAAGGATAAGGTCGGTGGCACCTTTTGGCCCAATGCCCGAAACACCCGGGATATTGTCAGAGGTATCACCCTGAATTGCTTTAATATCAATGAGTTTTCTCGGCTCAACCAAGTAAACCTCCAAAACCTTTGCGGTATCATAATGCACCGCAGTGGGAGTACCCTGCTTTGTAGCGGCAAGGCGTACGGTTACTTTATCGCTGACAAGTTGTAAGGAGTCTCTGTCTCCTGTTGCGATAACACATTCGTCACCTCTCTCTTCGCAGGAAGCGGCAAAGGTACCTAAAATATCGTCAGCCTCATATCCTTCTAAGGATACAAGCTTGTAGCCAAGAAGGGCAAGGAGTTCTTTAAGAGGTTCAACCTGCTGTGCCAACTCCTCGGGCATACCTTTGCGCTGTGCCTTGTAACCTGCGTAAGCCTTGTGTCTGAAGGTAGGTGCACGAAGATCAAAGGCAATTGCAACACAGTCGGGTGTTGTGTCTGCCTTTATTTTTTCGAGCATTGTAAGAAATCCGTAAATAGCATGGGTAAACTGTCCGTCTTTGGTTGTCAAAGGACGGATTCCGTAATATGCACGATTAAGTATACTATTACCGTCAACTGCTAAAAGTCTCATAATTTATACATCACATCCACAATCTTGCCGTTTTCCAGATACACTCTTGGTACACGCTTGGAAACAGCACAGATAATCTCGTAATTAATAGTATCGGCAAATTCTGCCAGTTCATTTACATTGGGTGCTCCATCACTACCGCCGGAAAAAATTACAACCTCATCGCCGATTTTTACATCAGGAATATCGGTAACATCCACAATGGTCTGATCCATACATATTCTGCCCAGAATCTTTGCAGACTTACCCTTGATGCCCATATATCCGTCTTTGGATAAAATACGCAGATAGCCGTCTGCATATCCGATAGGAACAGTTGCAACTACCATATCTCTGTCTGCCACAAAAGTTCTGCCATAGCTTACAGAGGAACCCTTGCGAAGCTTCTTAACATGAGCAACGGTGGATTTTAAAGTCATAACAGAGTTAAGAGCAATTTCGCTTTCGATTGCAGGATTAGGAGCAAGACCATAAAGGATAATACCTGCTCGAACCATATTTCTGTGAGTGTCTGAATAATACTCGATGGCACCGCTGTTTGCGTGATGAATAAGCTGGAACGAAATTCCTCTGTCAGCAAGGAGATTAACGGCAGTTTTAAATGCATTAAACTGAGAATCTGTAAACTCTTTACCTTTTTCTCCCTCATCAGACACAGCAAAATGCGCCATAACACCGCGTATTTTAAGACCGCGAAGTTTGCAGACTTTTTCGATTTCATCAATAGACTGCATATCCTCGGGAAAACTCTGGCACATAAACCCAAGTCGGCTCATACCCGTGTCAAGCTTAATATGTACATCTATGGACACACCGCTTTTTTCGCAACACTCAGAAAGCTGACGAGCATACTCAAGGCTGTAAACAGTCTGTTCAATTTTGTATGCAGAAAGTTTTGCAGCAAGTTTTACGGGTGTAAAGCCAAGCACAAGTATAGGCTCTTTGATTCCGCTCTCACGAAGCTCCACTGCCTCATCGATATTGGAAACAGCAAAGTGCTCAGCACCCAGCTTTGAGTAAAGATGAGCCAACTTCTGTGCACCATGTCCATAACCATCTGCCTTAACAACGCAGCAAAGCTTCACATTTCCGATATGTTTTTTTATAGCTTCAAAATTTGCCTTTGCAGAAGAAAGGTCAATCTCTGCCCAGGTGCGTTTTATTGTATCAAGCTCCATAAATTCTACCCCCTGAAAAGTAATCGGGATACTAAAACAAAAATAATTATACAGTATAATTATATTACTAAACAAAGAACAAATCAACACTAACTTTAATTTAAAGCACAAATAAAAGGAGCTGCAAAATCATAGCAGCTCCTTTTAAAAAAACCATTAAACATCAACTGAATAATCTTTAATCAATGCACTTACAATCAGCATTTCATCTTCAAGCATAACCTCATAATTTATTCCGTTTTTGTAGACTATACCATATCCGTAATCTGCTTTTTTGACCATATCGCTTGCACAATCCAAAGCATCTGTTGCAGAAATATCCATATCACAAGACTGAATAAATGCAACCATAGCGTATGCCAGAGCCGTTGAATTGCCCGAGATATCAAATCCACATCCTACGCTCTTGGCAGTATTTGTTCCCTTATATTGATAATGCACATAGGGCTCTCCTCCATCCTTGTCGGAACTGAAAAGTACAATACCAATAGGTGTGCTGTTATATGATACTATACCATTAACCTCTTGGTCATCATCCTCTATAAGTTTAAAAGACAGAGATGAACTCCACTCACCGAGCTTATCCTTGTAAATAGCTTTAAACTCCTCAGGAGTAAAGATAAAACCATCCTTATCGTAATAAGATGTCAAAGAGAATTTAGTGGTCTCTACAACCTCACTACACACGGTGCATTTCTTTATTTTTTCGCCTTCTGAGTTGATTTTTGCTTCCTTTGTAATTTCCCAGGTTTCAGAAGGTGTGTGACCTTTTGCTTTTTCACCAATTGCACCGCAGGTGTGACACTTCTGGTCTTCGGTACAAGTAGCATTATTCCAGGTATGACCGAGAGGCTCACCTTTTTCTTCTCCGCATTCAGAGCAGGTTGAGGGTTTCAGGCAAGTAGCAGGCTGCCATTCGTGAAAACAAACAGTCAACAAAATTACAACTCCCGTTGCAAACAGAGCTAACAGGACACCGCCTGCAACAAAAGGCCATTTTTTAGGTTTTTTATTTTTTGAAGGCTTTGCAGCAACAGGATCAGCAATATTTGCAGACACAGGTACTGCTTCAACTGATTCCATGGTTATATTACCTGAGCCGCACTTAGGACAAAAGTTTCCTATGTCAGGTATAACAGCACCACAGTCACCACAGCGTTTGCGTGTAAGATAGTCTGCCATATTATTACATCCCCCTAATTATTTAAAAATCAAATTATGAATTTTACATTTTCAGTATATCACTTTAATAAAACAAAATCAACAACTATCACATTTATTTATACAAAAACAAAAAGTCTTCCCGAAAAGCAGGAAGACTTAAGATTTAAACTTTAGTTTTGTTTTTTGTGTTTTTTATGAGCAGGTAAACCAAAACCCACACAAGCGTAATAATACTTATCCACTGAGATGTAGAGAGTATAAAAAGATGTCCTCTTACCTCGTCACCGCGGAAAAACTCCAGCACAAAGCGAATAGTTGCATATGATACGAGGTAAACAAAAATAAGTCTGCCCTCTGCCCTTTTTCTTTTAAAAAGAAACAGAAGAATAAGAAATAAGCAAAGAAGCGTAAATGCCTCAATAAGCTGTATGGGAAGACGCTTTACACTCTCTTTTATATTTGCGGTAATAACCCTGCCCGAAAAGCCAAGGTCACATTTCACACCATAACAACAACCTGCAAAAAAACAACCTACTCTGCCGAAAGTATGAAAAAGAGGAATCAGCACTGCGAACACATCTGTCATAGCCTCAAGAGGATATTTCTTATACTTTGCAAAGAGAAATCCTGCAAGCAGACCTCCGTATAATCCTCCGTAGAAAACCATACCTCCACACAGATAGTAAAGTTCTCTGAATATTTCCGTAAAAGAATTATACCTTGCAAAAACCTCTACAATATCCTCTACTCTCGTAAGAGCATACAGGAAGTTTGCACCTGCAACGACTCCAAAACCCGACACAACAGAAATATAAAGAAAATCCTGTTTCTGTACATTTCTTTTACCGATAAGCCTGAGTCCTACAAAAGCCGCAACAAGAAAGCCAAAAAAAGAGATAAGTCCGTATGTAGGGAGTTTAATTCCAAAAATAAATATTTCAGGGAACATCCTTATCTCCTGCTGTCAAGAAAGCTCTGCAGTATAACAGTAGCCGCTACCTCGTCGATAACCGCCTTGCGTTTTTTGCCACGGGTGTTTGTATCGTTAAGATATCCGTGGGCGGTTATAGTAGTACACCTTTCATCCCAAAGTTTAACCTCAAGAGAAAGTTCTTCTCCGATAAGCTCTGCCATATTTCTTGCATTCTGAGCACTCTCTCCCTCAGAACCATCCATATTCTTTGGAAGTCCTACCACGATAAGCTCCGCCTTAAGTTCTTTTGCGGTTTCGCAGATTTTTGCAAGAAGCTTTTCTCTGTTATGCTCTGCGATAACCTTTACGGGAGATGCAAGATATTCAGTTTTGTCTGATGCGGCAATGCCTGTTCTGGCTTTGCCTAAATCCACAGCCATAATAATCATAGCTACCTCTTAATAGTAATACTCAGCCTGCGAGAAATAAACACAAACAATATTTCTTTCGGGCAGTTCGGAAATTTCTACGGAATTATCGTCTATCTGTGTGTAATAAATCTGACTGTTTGCATTTTCGATACAATCAAAAATCAGAGGATTTTCTTCGTCCTCAAAGAGCATATCTATGGCGTTGTCATAAACAAGGGATGCGGGATCAAGGTAAAGATAGATAACTTCCTCGCCTCTGTCAAGAGCAGAGATAAATGCCTGTGTTATCTTCTCAAGGGTTGCATCCTCAAAATTCATAACAGCAATTGCATTCTTTGCATAATAGCTCGAGCCATCGTCACTGCAATCGGGCACATATATATTGAAACTTTCTGCAAGACCCGATGTGCCGCCGCAGATTTCCTCTTCGGTAAGTTCCCAGAAGAAAGGTGAAAGAGTGTGATCCTGACTTATCTCGTCTTCGGTCAGATTAAAATGATTATAATTCACTCCACTCTCGCTGTCATTCCAGGTAACATCAAGATGACTCCATACACCGTCAAGATTTACCACATTCCACATATGAAGACCCTCGTTACCTGTACCGAAAACATAGTAGGTTTCAATCCCTGCCATTGAAAGCAGAATCTGCATAGATCTTGAGTATCCCTCGCACACCGCAAGACCGTCAACAAGGCCGCCGATACTTGTGTAAATTCTGAAATCATCTGTGCTTGTACTGTCAATATCAGCATATTCACAGCGTGCGGCAAACTCGTCGTGAATGGCAATTTCTCTTTCATAAGGAGTAAGACCACCCTCAACGCAAGCAAAAATTTCTTCGATATTTTTGCTCATAAGCTTCGCATCTTGTCTGATTTCTTCTGCGCTCATACCTGAATTAAGCTGGAGCCATGTAGTTCCATCCTGTGTATAATAAGAAAACTTACTGTCAATCCAGAAAATCTGTGGATGGTCCATTGTGTAAGCAGAAATAACAAGATGTAGCTGAGCCTCGGAAAGCTCTGTACCTTCAAGTGTAATTGGTGCAATCACATAAGAGGAATCGGACTTTTCTTTAGAAATATACATAATATTTTTGTCGATGCTCTCGTAGCACTTCTTTTGCTCCTCTGATTTAAGAGACTCGTAACCTTTGTTGAGAGTAACACCGCTGTAAAGTGAGGTACGGAAATCCACAATACTTTTGTCGATCATATCGTACTTTTCCATATCAACAGCATCCTCTGTTTCCGAAGAGCCATTTTCACCGTTAGAATCACCCGCGTTTTTCACAAAGTTGCATCCAAATAGGGATAGGGTCAGAATCAAGCATAAAAGCAAAGATAAAATACGAATTTTCATAAGTACTCCTGAAAACTTTTATTTGGCAACAAAGGGACAGCATATGCTGTCCCTTCGGATTAATATATAAATTACTTGGAGAGTCTCTCTTTGAGAGCGTCAAGCTGACCTTTGAGCTCTGCGGGGAGTCTGTCGCCAAACTTCTCATAGAACTCTTCGATACCTGCTGTCTCGCCGAGCCACTTCTCGTTGTCAACCTCAAGGATGCTCTTAAGAACGTCGATATCCATATCAAGTCCTTCAAGGTTGATGTCTTCTGCTGCGGGAACATAACCGATTGCTGTCTCTGTAGCATCAGCCTCACCGTTGCAACGCTTAACAATCCACTCAAGAACGCGGAAGTTGTCACCGAAGCCGGGCCAGAGGAAGTTACCTTCGTCATCAAGACGGAACCAGTTAACATTGAAGATCTTGGGAGCATTCTCGCCGAGGAGCTCACCCATATCGATCCAATGCTTGAAGTAGTCGCCCATGTGATAACCGCAGAAGGGAAGCATTGCCATAGGATCACGACGAACAACACCAACTGCACCTGTTGCAGCAGCAGTTGTCTCGGAAGCCATGATAGAACCTACGAATACACCATTGTTCCAGTCTCTTGACTGATAAACAAGGGGAGTTGTCTGTGCACGTCTGCCGCCGAAGATGATAGCAGAGATCGGAACGCCCTGTGTGGAGTCAAACTCTGAGCTGATGCAGGGGCAGTTCTTTGCAGGAGCTGTGAAACGGCTGTTGGGATGAGCTCCCTTCTTGTCGCTCTCTTTGCCGTTCCAGGGCTCGCCAATCCAATCGATAGCGTTTGTGGGAGGATTCTTGTCAAGGCCTTCCCACCAAACTGTATTGTCATCAAGGTTGTGAACTACGTTTGTGAAGATTGTGCCCTTCTGAGTAGAAGCAAGAGCATTGGGGTTAGACTTAACGTTTGTACCGGGAGCAACGCCAAAGAAGCCGTTCTCGGGGTTGATAGCATAAAGTCTGCCGTCGGGACCCTTACGCATCCATGCGATATCGTCGCCTACTGTCCAAACCTTGTAGCCCTTTGCTCTGTAACCCTCGGGAGGAATAAGCATAGCCAGGTTGGTCTTACCGCAAGCGGAGGGGAATGCAGCGGAAACATAAGTTACATTGCCATCGGGATCTTCGATACCGAGGATGAGCATATGCTCTGCCATCCACTCGTTGTTCTTACCGAGGTAAGAAGCAATACGGAGTGCGAAGCACTTTTTACCAAGAAGAACGTTACCGCCGTAACCGGAGTTAACGGAGATGATGTAGTTATCCTCGGGGAAGTGACAGATGTATCTCTTCTCTTCGTCAATATCGCAGCGGCTGTGGAGACCCTTAACCCAGTCTTCACTGTCGCCGAGAACATCGAGTACAGCCTTACCTGTACGAGTCATAATATCCATGTTAAGAACAACATAGATGGAGTCAGTTACCTCGATACCGATCTGGGAAAGAGGAGAACCGATGGGACCCATGGAGTAAGGAATGATGTACATTGTTCTGCCCTTGTAGCTGCCACGAGCAATGTCAAAGAGCATCTCATATGCCTTCTGGGGATCCATCCAGTTGTTTGTGGGACCTGCGTCCTTCTCATCTCTGGAGCAGATGAATGTTCTGCCCTCAACACGAGCAACGTCGTTTACTGCTGTGCGGTGAAGATAACAATCGGGAAGCTTTTCCTGATTGAGTTTGATCATTTCGCCTGTTGCGCAAGCCTCTGCGCGAAGAGCCTCTACCTGCTCACGGCTACCGTCAATCCATACAACCTCATCGGGAGTAAGGAGAGCTTTCATTTCGTCAAGCCAAGCAAGTACTGATTTGTTGTTTGTCATATTAATAAATCTCCTTTCGGTAAATTACCACATTGTGTCCTATTATAGACTAGATATATTGTACCATACATTAATAAATATGGCAATATGTAAGTTTGTTAAATTATTAACGAGTTTTCACCTATACTTGTGTACAATAGTACTATTTGTTCAAATATAGTCAATAGGAAGGGTTGCAACAGCATTCAGATCGCTACTTGCAACATTCCCCGAAAGAAACTCGTAATAACCCTGAGAGCCTACCATAGCGGCATTATCACCGCAAAGTTTAAGGTCAGGAACATAGAGATCGTATCCCTTTTCTTTGCAGATTCTTTCAAGTTCTCGGCGAAGAAGCCTGTTGGCAGAAACTCCGCCTGCGGCAACAATTGTCTTAATACCCAAATCCTCTGCCGCTTTAAAGAGGTTATCGGTAAGACAATCAACAACTGCCTTACGGAATGATGCACAAAGATCCTCGCGACTGAGTTTTTCTTTTTTCTGCTGTGCATTATGAATAAGATTAATAACAGCAGTCTTAAGCCCTGAGAAGCTGAAATCGTAGGGAGAACATGCAACTGTGGGATGAGGCAACGGATATGCATTGTCGTTACCCTCTTCTGCGATTCTGTCAAGCTCGATTCCACCGGGATAAGGCATACCCATTGTTCGTGCTGCCTTGTCAAAAGCCTCACCTGCTGCATCGTCGCGGGTTGCACCGATGACTCTCATCTTTGTGTAATCATCTACCATAACAATATGGCTGTGACCACCCGACACCACCAGACACAAGAAAGGAGGTTTAAGGTCGGGATGAGAAATATAGTTAGCTGCTATATGTGAGCGAAGATGATGTACAGGAATAAGAGGCTTTCCTGTTGAAAGTGAGAGACCTTTTGCAAAATTAACACCTACTAAAAGTGCGCCGATAAGGCCGGGAGCAAAGGTACAGGCAATTGCATCAATATCAGAAAGCGAAAGTTCTGCTTCCTCAAGTGCTTCTCTGACAACACCCGTAATGGATTCCGCATGGCGTCTTGATGCAATCTCGGGTACAACACCGCCGTAAAGTCTGTGTTCTTCTACCTGAGAAGCTATTACTGATGATAAAACTTTTCTTCCGTCTTCGACAACCGCAGCAGCAGTTTCGTCACAAGATGATTCAATACTTAATATCTTCATATTTTCCTCCGATTACGAGAAATATATTTAAAACCATTTTGCCAAAAATTTTGTAAAACCAAAAATTCCGCATTATAATTATTATATCACACAAACTCTTTGTGCACAATTAAAAAAATACATATTTATAAACAAAGTTTCAGTTTTGTAAACTTAGTAGATTTTCTAAAAATTTGATGTTATAATTAATTAAAGTTATTTTATAGCTTTATATATTAAGAAAAAAGGATGTGTTATGCTATATGAGTAAATTTACCGACAAGCTTTCCAACAACAAAAACATAAAAAGAGAAATCGTTTTCGCAGACATCGGTCTTGTTATACTCGGACTTCTGATGACAATTCTACCTGCTCAGTCCAACAACATTATCTGTACCACCGGCGGTATAATTCTGGGCCTTTGGGGACTTCTTAAGCTGGTTGTTTATTTTGCATCTACAAAGAACGCTCCCTTCACCTCTTTCGGTCTTGTACAGGGTGCAACTCTTATTGTTTTTGCAATTTTGCTTATTTTCTCCAACTACACAGTTACAGAAACACTTATTAAGATTCTTGCACTCATTCTTATTATAAGTGCAATACTTAAAATTCAGTACACAGTTGACTTTATCCGTCTTAAAGAAAAACTTTGGTATGTTTCACTTATCGGTGCTGTTGTTTCTCTCGTAATGGGTATGTTAGTGCTTCTGCCCGTATTTAATTACACAAAACAGGCTGTATGGCGCTTCCTGGGTATCTCCTTCCTCATTGCAGGACTCTGGGATATTATTTCCGTAATTATGCTTTCAAACATCACAAAAAACTTAAGCCTTGATGAAGGAAACAGAAAAGAAAAGCTCGACTCTGCTGACAGAAAGAGACTCCGCGATAAAAACTAAAAAATCTATGCAAAGCTAACGCCTTCCAGAGCAACCTGCTCGGGAAGGCGTTTTTATTTTTTTAAGTAAATCAACCGAAGATTTCTTTATAATCTGCCCTTGCTTTGCGTATAATTTCAAGAGCTTTTTCTCTTCCGCTTACTTCGTTTACGGCTGTGTGCTTATTCTCAAGGTTTTTGTAAACTTTGAAGAAATGCTTCATCTCTTCAAAAATGTGTACAGGCAACTCAGAAATATCCTGATAATGATTATAACTGGGGTCACCAAAAGGAATAGCAATAATCTTATCATCAAGTCTGTCATTATCCACCATTGTAATAACACCGATAGGATAAGCTCTTACAAGTGTTAAGGGTGCCAGAGGCTCTGTGCAGAGCAGAAGCACATCAAGGGGGTCTTCGTCCTCACCATAAGTTTTGGGAATAAAGCCATAATTTGCAGGATACTGGGTAGATGTATACAAAATTCTGTCCAGCATAATATAACCTGTTTCTTTATCAAGTTCATATTTTGTTTTACTGCCCTTGGAGATTTCAATAACACACACAAAGTCTTCGGGTTTAATTCTTTTGGCAGCCACATCATGCCATATGTTAGACATATACCATTCTCCTCTCGATAGTTATATTTAAAATTATAACATCCCGTCCAAAAAAACGCAAGGTAAAAACCTAAAAATTGCATTTTTATTTCCATATTATGTTTGACTCAACCGATTTTGAAATATAAGCGTCCTGAGATTTCATAAAAATACTTTTTATATAAAGAATTAATTTTTAAAAAATACCTCTTGACACACAATACTATGCGTGGTATAGTATTGTGCGAAGGGAGGCATAGTATGGATATTCAACTCAAAAGAGGCCTTTTGGATGTTTGTGTACTTTCTGCTATAAAGAACAAGGTTTCCTACGGGTATCAGATTATCAAAGATATGAAACCTTATGTAGAAATTTCCGAATCTACCCTCTACCCTATTCTCAGAAGATTAGAAAACGCAGAATGTCTCACCGTTACCTCGTCGGAACACAACGGAAGGCTTCGGAAATACTACCATATAACACCAAAGGGACTAATAAAAATCGAAGATTTCAAAAACGAATGGAACGAGATCATATCCGTATATAAATTCATTACAAGGGAGGAATATGATAATGAATAAAATTGAATTTTTAAGCGCTCTGCGTGCAGGGCTTAAAACACTTTCTGAAAACGAAATAAACCAGCACACCCAATATTACAGCGAAATGATATGTGATATGGTAGAAGACGGCTTAACGGAGGAAGAGGCAATTGCAAGTATAGGAACAATAGACGAGATCACAGCACAGATACTTGGTGAGACTACCCTTCAGAAATCCGATAAAAAAGAAAAGCGTAAGCTTAAAACCTGGGAGATTGTGCTTTTAGCAGCAGGTTCACCCATTTGGTTTTCTCTGCTTGTTGCAGCTTTTGCAGTTGTGCTTTCTTTGGTTGCTTCAGCATTTTCTGCAATAATTTCCTTCTATGCTGCTACTTTTGCTTTGGGTGCTGTAGCAGCCGCAAGTATCCCCTACTCCATCTTTATGATTGCAAGCGGCAACACCGCAGGCGGAATATTCATCTTAGGTGCAGGACTTATTTGTGCAGGACTTACTGTATTTGCTGTTATCGGCACAACTCAGCTTACAAAGCTTATAGTTAAACTCATTAAAAAATTATTCGTAACTATTAAAAAATGCTTTAAAAGAAAGGAGAATGCATAATGAAAAAAGCAATCATTACCGCTTGTTGCCTAATAACTGCAGGCATTCTCGTTTGTATCGGAGCATTGGCTCTTATAAATTTTGACTTCAGAAAGTTGGATAACACAGTGTATATAACAAACACCTATGAATTCACAGAAAATATAAATAATATTGCATTTAATTGCAGTACCGCTGATATCGAGGTTACCGCCTCTGACGACAGCACTGCAAAGGTCGTATGCTTTGAGCGTGAGAAAAAAACCCACACCGTCAGCCTTACCGACGGTACACTCAGAATCAACGAAAAAAGTGATAAATGGTACAAAAACATCAATCTCGGCTTTAGTTTCCGCTCTCCCAAAATTACCATCTGTCTGCCTCAGAAGGAGTACAACTCCTTTATTATTGATTGCACTACGGGTGATGTAACCATAAACAACTTAAGCCTTGACTCACTGAGCATTGATGTTTCTACAGGTGACATAACCATTAACAACTCTACCATAAACTCTGTTGATACAAAAACCACAACAGGTGACACTTACTTTAATAGCCTTAATAATATCAACACTCTTAAAGCAAAAGCCACAACAGGTGAAATTGAGCTTAACAATGTAACATCCGGTAGCACAGACCTTAACGCCTCCACAGGTCACATAACACTCATCAATTCTGTTACAGAAAATCACACTAATATCAAGACCACCACAGGCAGTATTAAATTCGAAAACTACGATTCAGCTACTATGAATTGCAAGACCACCACAGGCGGTATTAAAGGTTCTTTACTTACAAACAAGATCTTCTACACAGATACATCAACAGGCAGAGTTGATGTTCCCAAATCCACCGAAGGCGGACTCTGTGAGCTTAAAACCACCACAGGCAACATAAGAATAACCGTAATATCCCGATAAAAGAATAACCACACAAGCCTAAAATCTTGTGTGGTTATTTTTAATTTATAAGTGTTTTTCGTTTTTTAAGCCAGTACACAAGGAAGAGTGCAAAAATAAGCAGATTGTGAGCTATCATACAAGCCCATGCAGATACAAGACCCATTGATAAAAGTTGTGTGCATATATATGTACCTACAATCCTTATTCCCCACATACCGAGAATATTAATAACAAAAGGTGCCATAGTTTTGCCAACACCCTGAAGCATACCTTCCACAACAATAGATATTCCGTAAAAAGGCTCGGATACCGCCACCATACGAAGAACAATAACACCCAGAAGGATAACACTATTGTCGCTTGTAAACAGGCTCATCATCCAAGGAGCAAAAATAAACAGGAGTCCTCCTGTTATTATCATCAGAGCAACTTCTATAAGAATTATCATTCGGGTAAGGCTCTGTAATCTTCTTTTATCCTTTGCACCCAGAGCGTTTCCTGCCATAGTTGCCGCAGCTGCCTGCATACCATAGCCGGGGATATAAAAAGCACTCTCCACTGTATTTGCAATAGTGTGTGCCGCTGTTGATATTTCTCCCAAAGAATTAATCATAGTAGCAAAGGCAACATAACCGAAAGATGTGGCGAATCGCTGTGCCATATTGGGCAGTGCAACCTTAAGACAAGGTCTGAGAATATTCTTGTCGGGCTTTATGTTGAAGCCTTTAGGTGACACAAGAGGATGTTTAAAGAGCTTTACTGTTGTCATAACACCGCCCACAGCAAAAGCAACTGCACTGGCAAGTGCCGCTCCTTCAACTCCCATATCCGCACCGAACATATAAAACTCAAGAGAGAAAACCTTTATCATTCGGGAAGGATAAATTAAAAAGAAATTCAGCACCACATTAATTATGTTAACAAAAATACCAACTATCATGGGAGTTTTTGTATCTCCTGCTCCGCGAAGCACTGTGCTGAAAATTATAATGGCAGTACGAAAAAGCATAGGAGAATAAAGTATAAGAAAATACCTTGACGCCAAGCCCTGAATATTCTTATCAACCTGCATCCAACGAGGAACAAAAGGACTCAAAGACACAGTAAGAACAGTAAAGAAAACACCCATCAAAAGCACAATAAACACCGATTGTGCCGAAGCCTTTGCCGCATCCTTTCTTTTTCCTGCACCGATAGAACGAGCTATAAAAGAAAGAAAACCTATACCCAGAGCCGAAATACTTGAATTAACAAGCCAGTTTACCGTTGTTGTAGAACCCACCGCCGCAGTTGCATCTGTGCCCAAAGCACCTACCATAGCAGTATCAATATACTGTACCGCTGTCTGCATAAGCTCCTGAAGCATAGTGGGCCACGCAAGTGTGAATATAGCCGCCACCATTCCCCATTCAATTTTAAATTTTCGAAGCAATGCCATATTCACCCCTATTACAAACATACATTTTAAATTATACACAAATTCATTTTACATTCAAGTAAAAATAAAAAAATCCCAACCTTATGTAAGACTGCAAATAATATAAGCTATCAGGTTAAAAAAATGATAAATACCCTTCCAAACACTTTTAGGTGCGATTTTTTACAATATATTCACCACTTATTCACAAAAATATTTTATAATATAGATACTACATTATTGTTTACAGAGGTGCAATATGAAAAAATTATTTCTAAGTTTAGTAGCACTAACCCTTTTACTTTCAGGTTGCGGTTCCAAGGCATCAAAAACAGAAAGCCCTCAAAACAACCTATCGGATAACAAATTCACAGTTAACGGACAAGAAATCACTAGTGATACTACCCAAGCGGTTTATTCCGCTAATGATATTGTGTTTTATCTTGCAGATCAAGATTTCACTTACGGCGAAGGAGAAAAACAAGACGAGCACGAACAAAGTGAAGCAGATGCCCATACTGTTGTTCACATCACAAAACCGGGCAAATATGTTTTGAGCGGTACACTCTCACTTGGCCAAATAGCAATCGACCTGGGTAAAGATGCAGAAACAGACCCCAATGCAGTAGTAACACTGGTTCTTAATAATGTTGATATTACTTGTAAGGTCGCTCCTGCTATTATTTTTTATAATGTATATGAGTGTTCAAGCAGTGATGAAGAAACAGCAACAAAAGATGTTGACACAAAAAATGCAGGTGCAAATGTTATTATTGCCGACGGAAGTGAAAACAATATCAATGGTTCTTATGTAGCCAAGATTTACGAATCTTACGAATTGAGCGAAGATGGCAAAGAGGTTGTAGACAGCAAAAAACTTCACAAGTATGATGGAGCTTTTTACTCGAAAAAATCAATAAATATAAATGGTGGAGATAACGGAACAGGTATATTAAATATAAAAGCCGAAAACGAAGGACTGGATAGCGAACTTCACCTTACAATTAATGGTGGAAATATTAATATTACATCGGGCAACGACGGAATTAACACCAACGAGGATAATGTTTCTGTTACTACAATAAACGGCGGTACACTCAACATTGTTTGTGATGGTAGTACAGGTGAAGGTGACGGAATTGATTCGAACGGTTGGCTTGTAATCAATGGGGGAACTGTTACAGCACAAGCTTGTTCTTCAAGCGGTGATGCTGGTATCGACTCCGATAAAGGAATTTATATTAATGGAGGCAAAGTAATTGCTTCGGGCAATATGCTCGACCATATTGCCGGCGGTAATCAAACGTATGCTGTATTCCGTTTTGCAAGTAGTCAAAAAGGCAACAACACATATACCCTTAAAAACTCTGACGGTAAACTTATTGGCGAGTATACCCCTGCTAATGCTTTCACTTACTTAATTGTTGCAGGAAGCGAGCTCACCCCTGGTGATTACACATTCTGGCAAGGAAAAACTCAATTATCCGGAAGCAAAACTCAAAATATTTATGGAGGAATGCCACAGGGTGAAATACCCCAAATGCCAAACAGTGAACAAGGAAACCCTCCCGAAATACCGGAGGGTATGGAAAGACCTGAAAAGCCCAACGGAGACTTCCCACAAGGTGAAAGCCCGTCTGCACCTGATGGTGAAATACCGCAAATGCCTGACGGCAACAGACCTGAAAAGCCGGAGGGTATGACCCCGCCGGATAACAAAGACGGAATGATGGGTGGGAATATGATGCCAAGCGAAGAAACATCAACCACATTCACCATTACAAAAGGCGGCAACCAATTTTCGAATATTGGCCCCATAGCCTAGTAAAGATTTATTTTCCTTGTGCAAAGCAGGAAATATGATGTATATTATTTTCCACACTTCTCAAGGTACAAGACAAAATAAAAGCTGTGTAGAAAATTCTACACAGCTTTTTTACTGTTCTTAGAGTTACAAACTTAAAGATTGGGATTTTTACTAATTTAAAATTTATCTGTAATCCAATCCCAGATAGTAAAATCATCCGAGAACTTAAAGGTAAATATTCCGATAAGGAATATTATAATAATTGCAGCAGGAAGAACATAGGTCATATAAGGCTTCATCCACTTTTTAACCTTTAAGCCCTTGCCTGAGTTTGCTTCCTTGAGGAAATTATCAAAGCCCCATCCCTTTTTGCTGACACAGAAGAGAACATAACAGAGTGAACCTAAAGGCAGGAAGCAGTTGGAAACAATGAAGTCTTCCAGATCGAGTACACTTGAGCCGGATGCAAAAGGTTTAAAATCTGCCCAAAGATTAAATCCGAGTGCACAAGGAACAGACAGTATAAGTATCACAGCACCGCAAACAATACAAGCCTTGACTCTTTTCCATTTAAACAGCTCCTGCGCACAGGCAAGAATATTCTGGAACACCGCAACAATGGTGGACATTGCCGCAAAGAACATAAATAGGAAGAAAAAGCTACCCCAGATTATGCCGCCTTGCATATTGTTGAACACCTTTGCCATTGCCACAAAAAGAAGGCTCGGGCCATTGGCAGGCTCCACACCAAAGGTGAAACACGCAGGGAAAATTATAAGTCCTGCAACCACAGCCACAAAGGTATCAAGCACAAGAATATTCACAGACTCGCCGAGCAGAGATCTCTCTTTACCGATATAGCTGCCGAATATAGCCATAGAGCCCATACCGAGACTTAAGGTAAAGAATGCCTGATTCATGGCTGCAACAACAACAGAGCCGTTTATCTTTGCGAAATCCGGTTTAAGATAAAACTCAAGACCTTCTTTTGCACCGGAGAGTGTAAAACTGTTCACAGCAAGTACAATCATAAGTCCCAAGAGAGCTATCATCATAACCTTTGTAACCCTCTCAACACCATTCTGCAAACCAAAAGAAAGTATCGCGAATCCAAGCACAACAACAATTGCCATATATCCCACATTTATATATGGAGACTTAAGCATTGTTTCTGCAAAATAGGACTGAGAAGCACTGTCGGTAATCCCTGTCATATCACCCGACAAAAACTTTATAAAATAATGAAGTATCCACCCTGTAACAACACTATAAAACATTACGAGTATAATGTTGGAAACAAAAGCACCATAACCATGTACTCTCCACTTCGTCTTAGGAGAACGGAGCTTCTGATAAATTCCTACCGGGCTTGTCTGACTGGCACGACCTAAGGAAAATTCCATAACCATTACAGGAAGTCCGAGCATTACAAGGAAGAAAAGATAAATAAGTACAAAAATTCCGCCGCCATGCTCACCTGCCATCCAAGGAAACTTCCATACATTTCCTACACCAATGGCACAGCCTGCACTCAGGAGTATAAATCCCAGACGGCTGCCTAACTTTTCTCGTTCCATAAAATCACCTATCTAAAAAAACATACTACGATTTTATCAAAAACAATGTATGTAGTCAATGGGGACTTAACCCATACATACCGAAAATTACTTAAGCCTCAGCTTATACTGTTTTTTCCAGATTGCTCTCGTAATTACACCCATTACTATTTCCTCCACACTAAAAAGCATTGCATAATAAAAAATACAACGACAAAGCGAAAGAATAAACATAGGATGAAGCAGCATTCCAAGCTTGTCCATTATAATCATAATTAAAACATTAACAGGAATAAACGAGAAAAAAACAAGCAAAAACATCCATATACTTTCGTGTTTTTTACACGCAGGAGCAAGTCCCACCACAAAAAAATGAGAAAAAAAGAAGATCACAATAATAGGCACAGATCTTAAAAGCACACCAATTACAGACAAAGCGACAGGTATAAGTAAACTCCATATTCCCTTTTTCAGAAACACGCGATCACCTCCAGAATATTTACTGCCAATATGGCAGGATACGCTATCTGAAACAGTACAAGGATATAGCATATCACAACAAAAGCATAGCCGTGTATTCCCTGCGCGGTGAGCTTTTTTCTTTTATTTTTATTGAACATCAAGGATTTTGCATATCTCACAATATTTTCCTCTCCAAAAAGATTAGATAATATATTGGAGCCGTCAAGTCCTTCAATAAAAGTAAGATTCAAAGTAGCAAACAGTATATTCATAATTGCAATCATCATAAACATACCGCCAAATCTCACAAAATGTGAACCCAACAAAAGAGATACACCCGCAAGGAGCAAGTTCATCTCTATTCCCGCTGCGTCTATCTGAATCCTGCTGTTTCGGTTTTTAATATTATCCGTGTCCGCCATTACATATGCACCGGGAATAACAAAACGCATCAGCATAACGCCAACCTCATAAACAGGTGCGTTATAGGCAAACCCTGCAAAGAGATGTCCCAATTCATGCAAGGCAGTTCCCAATATTAAGCCAATAACAAAACCAAAAACAAATCCATTAAATTCCATTCTGATAATATTTTTTGCAAAAAGTGAAATACCGAGAATAAGCATCGGAAGCCACGAAAGCATTAATAACAAGTTAAAAACACTCGAAAAAATTCTCAACCCGATTGTTGATTTCGGATACCACAATGCTCTGTAAAATGTTCCCGGTCCGCCTTTCGTTACTTTACTGTACATTAAAAATTCATGTTCATCAAGTATTTCAAGAAGTTCTTCTTTCTCTTCCATACTGAGATTGCATCGGATTCTGAACGGATTTGTATGTCCGTCAAGTTTCTTTGCGAAATCAATGGCATCATGGCTCATATATACTTCCTCATCGGATAAAAAATCAGAAACAAGAAATTCCTCTTCGCCATACTTTTTGATTTTAAGAGTATTGCTTATTCTTGGATACTTATACACTACATTTACCCCCTTTTTTAGTAATATAACAAGGAAATCGCAGAATCATACGACTCTGCGATTTCTTATAAATTCAATTTGTTTTTAAATTAAGTATGAAAATACACACTCTCAGTCTTCGAAATCGTAACAGTAAAGTTATGTTATCACACAGAGCATATCTTGTCAACAAAAGTCGAAATTCTCTTACTTCTTACAAAAAGGTTCGCATATTCCATAGTAAACAAACACAAGCCCTGTACTTAAAATAACCCCTCCCACAATATCTGTAAGCCAATGCACTCCCGATAAAAGTCTGCCCACCACCATAAACAAAGAAAACAAAATGATTGCAACACAGATTATTCTTCTGAGTATTTTGTTCTTAATACGGAATCTGAACTGAACCAAAGCCGTCGGCATAACGCACAATACAAGCAAGGTTGTAGATGAAGGATAAGAAGCCTCTAAAACGCCTTCAATCAAAACAGGTCGGTAATTTATAATAACCTCTTCAAAGAAAAAATACATAAAAAATACGACAATATAAAACACACCGAGAATCAGAACAGAAAAATCTACTTTAAGAATATTTTTCCGCTTAATCCATTGCACAAGTCCAAGCAACCCAAATCCTGCCGCAATAAAAACAGGTACCAATCCAAGCCAATCGGTGACAGTATAAAGAAACATATTAACACCAAAAGCCTTATGAACAAAGCCGTTTATGTCAGCAAATCCTACTGCCGACCCTTCAGGACCAATCGATTGCCTGTTTGCAAAACAAACCATAATTGTCCAGACTGCAAACAAGATTAACATTCCTGCACCAAAAATCAAACTTACTTTTCCGCTTTTTTTCAAAACAAAAGCCTCCTTTTATTATATCGGCTACCGCCAAATATAATATAAAAGAAGGCATAAACAACCACAAGAAACGGGGCGTAACATCTGTGACACCATTAGTATCATTGCTTTTTTATAAGAATCAAAGCCTTAATCACAAGGAACACAAAGAGAAATACCGCAGCGTAAACATGAGGACTTATAATAAACACGAGCACTGCTAAGGCATTCAGCACAAGAGAAATTACCTCTTTGCTTTTAACCCAGAACATCTTATTGCATTTCTGAAGCACAAGTGTAAGCACACCAAACGCAATCATCGCAAAAGTCAGAACATAATAAATTACTTTTGAAAAAAACGCTGTACTTGTCAAAGACAAAAGAGAAACCGCCTCTACATCCACACCATTTTTCTGAGCAAAAAAGGGCAAAAAGAAAAACATAGCAACACTTATATCCAGAAGTCCGAACACAAGATCTTTGTAATGCCTCTTTGTTTGTTTATTATTTTCTTCTGCAATCGAAAGCAATTCATTACCCGACAAAAGTTCGTCAATAGAAACCGAAAAGAATTTTGCAATTACCTTCAATGAGTCAATGCTTGGGTATCCCCTGCCCGACTCCCATTTGGAAATAGCAGTTCTCGAAACAAAAAGTTTCTCAGACAGTTCCTCTTGTGTAAGTCCCTTTCTTTTGCGAAGCTCTTGTAACTTTACATTAAATTCCATAACATCCGCACTTTCTTATATATCTTTAATCCATTTCTTCGTCCACAAAAACAAGGCTTCAGACATTCTGGCAAAATCTGCTTCTGCCCCGTTTTTCAGTTCTTTATAAATGCCGAGGATCTCCTGTTCTTCAGAAGATACCACCTGCAACAAATCATCAACTTTGCTCACAAATTCACCGATTTGTTTAAAAACAATAGCTTTTATAATAAAAGTAGCAGATTTATATAATGATCTTAGGATATCTTCACTCTTATCAAAGAGCATATTGTGAACACAGCCGTGATAAATATTACAAGCACCGATTTTAATAGATCTGTTTACAGATTCCTCGTCAATTAAAGCAAGCAACTCATCAAGACTTCCAACCAAAGCCTTTGTATCATAGTACAAACTGAAAAGGTCAGAAGGCTCCCAATTTAAAAGTTCTGCCTTACCTGCAACAAAACCGCAGACAAGCTCTCTGTAAGGTAAGCTATCAAGCATAAGATTATATTTTTTCAGATCTTCGGCGGCAACCTCGTCGAGTATCAGAACAATATCAATATCGCTTTTGGCTGTTGCCTCACCCCGACCGTAACTGCCCTGCAAACCTGCAAACCAAACTCGGTTTTTGAATGTCACATTAAGTTTATATAAAAAATCATCAAGCCATAAAGAAATATCAATCACGATATCACCACCAAAAAAATTAACATCATAAGTTTATCATAAAGGTCAGTATTTTACAAGGAATCGTTTTATTATAATCCCCTCAAAAAAACTGCCCGATAAAATATCGGGCAGTATAGATCTGATTTTTCAAATCACAATATAAGGTTTATTATTCATTAATATGCTCAGGGAATGTAACGATTATAGTATTATTCTCGTAATCATGCTCAATTGTAATTTCAATTCCACTTTCATTCAGAGCTTTCATAAGAGAAAAATGGTCAACAAATATCTCTCCCCATTCTATAACTGTTTCGTCCATATTGAGTACAGCTTTGTTCTCATTTCGAGGAAGCAAACCCCTGTCTGCTACACCATCTCGCGAGAAGGGAACCCCTTCTTCTTCAAGCTCTTTCCTTAAGTCTTCGTAGTCCTCCTCAAGAATAAATAAATGCATATCAGGAATTTCCAGATACCTCTTACCCATAAATGTATAGCACTGTCTGCCATACTTATTCAAAGGCGAATCAGCATATTCTCCGCCAAGTGCCTTCAAAAAAGCTGTCGCAGGAATTACCGCATGGTCCTGTGCAACGCGATAGCTCAATGTGTATGTATCAAGCTCTTTTCCATTAAGAATAACTATGGGTTCATATTTATAAATTACATCTGTAGCCATGATATTTTCTGTATGAGAAACGGTTGTCTCAAAAACAGAGTTCAAATCCGCAACAGTTGTATTGTCATCCAAGGTTTCTTCACTTACACAACCAAACAATCCGAAACTCAGAACCGAAAGCAAAAGCACTGCAATAATCTTTTTCATCAAAATCACTCCTTATAATTCACACCAAACTCAAAAGTCACATTAAATCAGGACTGTTTTTAAGGATAAAAGCTTTGCATTCCTCCCAGTTGCAGTCAATAAACTTTGATTTGTAAAGTCTTATGTAAGTCTTTGCTTTAAGCTTAATATGAACAGAATCATCTTTTTCAATTATATCTGCAATATCGCCATAACTGAACTTAGATTCAGCTTTATCCTCGTCTTTAATATAAAAAGCATCATCCTCAAACAAAACAGTTCGAACCCAGGAGTCTTTGCCGTAAGTCTTTGTTACTATTTTAAATTGCTGTTTAGCATTGAGAAGATAATGAAAGAATGCTCTGTAAATGCTAAGTATTGCAATAGCAATATATAAAAAAGAATAATCCAGATCCACAACAAATGAAATTACAATATATGCAAGAGAAACCAGAAGAAGCCCACACCAGCAGATAAAAAGTGTCAGTCTGCCACCTCTGAATCTACTCTCATTGACCCACTTTTTATAAAGAGTCCAGTCAACTGTATACACATTACTCATAGAATCATCTCCTTAATTTCATATTACAACAAAACATATGTAAACGCAACTAAAAGTTTAATGATTTAGACATTAAACTTACAAAGAGTATCTACCGGTCAAATTGGAATTTGTCATTTCACGGAGAATGATAAAACGGTCTCTGATTCATTAAGATGTATTTTACGAGGATTATACTTTGCACACACCTTATTCCAAAGTTTCTTAGCAGGCATATTTGCTTCGTTATATTTTACTTCCCAATCACCCTTATACCTATCAAAAATCATTTCTACTGCTTCTTTTGCAATATGCTTTTTGCGGTATGCAGGAAAAACCGTAAACTCAGCCAACACATAGTCAGGCTTCTCATCAATATATGAATACGGGTTTATCATCACAAAGCCTGCCAGATGTTTATCAAAGTAAATAAACATAGCTTTTCTCTGTGGTTCTGTAAAATATTTATCGAAATACCCGTAATGATAATTTCCCGCCTCATCCATTTCATCATCGTAGTAATTAGTCATTTCATAAAGATATTTCTGGTGAATATTCCAGAAAAGCTCTCTGTCTTCAGGTTTGATATCTATTAATTCAATCATATGTTACCTCTGTAAAATTTACAAATATACATCAACTTCGTACTTATCATCAATAATTACACAAGCTGCCTTGTGCTTTTGGGCAAGTTCTAAAAACCGTGCATTGTCTGTAAGCACACTCTCCAAAGTACACCCTTCATCATCCAAACGATTCTCAACCACATTTGCATATTTCTTGATATCGGCAAAGTGATTCCTTATGTAGCCCTCGCTCATAACAAGGCAAATGTACCTTATGTTATCAAGATACTCTTTATCAAAATCCTTCGCAAAGTCAAAAGGAATATAGCACCCCTCAACAATCAGATTCTGTTTATTCTCAATAGCAGTTTTAATCATTTCGCGGACTATTGGCCATAAATATGCGGTAAGGTCAGAATCATTGCTCATCGGAGTAAGCTCTGTATTACCGCTTCGGATTAAACCCATTTTCAGATGGTCAATTGATAAGTACGGATAGTTATATTTTTCAAGTAACTTTTGTGCCAGCACAGTCTTTCCTGTGTGCGACGCACCTGTAATTAAAATTATCATTTCGTTCTTCCTTACAAATTGGAATTTGACTTTTAGTTCTTTGTATATTCAAACAAGCGGTACAGCTTTTTTGAGAAGCCGCCTGCGTATAGCTTAGCAAAAACGAACCTATCAAATCCTTTCAATTCGTCTATGTATTTTTGAGGGATCATGGTGTGTTCTTTCACAAAAATAAATTTATCATTCTGATAGGATTGCGGATTGTCTATACCATAAACCTCAGTTACTCCCACATCGTTTATCGGGTTTCTATACTTTGACATCTTAGCAGCAAAAGAAGTATAGCAATCCACCAAAAGAGAGATGATTTCAAAATGAGCACACAAACTATCCGTAAGATTTTTCATTTCATCTATCGTCAGATACATACTCACTCCTTCCATAATTACAATGGCAGATTTGTTTTCTTTAATCATTGTGAGCCATTTGCAATCTCTTGCATCGCCTGCAATCATTTGATAACGTTCAGACTCGGAATAGTATCTTCTTCTCTCTGTAATAACCTCTGTAAAATCCACATCATACCACTTGTGGTTATTAGCTCTGATTCTTATGACGCGGCTATCCATTCCGCAACCAATATGTATAACTACTGCATCCTGTAAATCCGTCATTCGTTGATTAAGCCATTCGTCAAACACGGCAGAACGAACACCCATATAGTAGGCAAGCCATTTAGATTTGGATTTTCCTTTGAGCGCAAACCCTTCTGCTTCCCATATTTCTTCGGCTTTTTTGTCATCCAGAAACAATCCCTTCTTGCTAACATAGGACTTGCTATATAAGGGAATGTATAATGTTTTGTTTACACTATTCATATATACACCTGCAAATTCATATTTGTTGTACCAATTATATCATAAATCCAATTTACATACAATGATGTGACGATTACGCCATATATAGCGTTACTGTATAAAACAATATCCACTTCCTCATATACGAAGGGTATATTATATCATCGCTCTCAGAACCATATCACATCAGATATATATCACCTGTTAGATAAGAAAACACATTCGTTTAAAATATTAATTAATGAACTATCTGCCTGATCTTAACACTATTCTTAAAACAATTATATCACTATAAAATAAAAATGAGCAAGGAGTAAACCTTGCTTAAATAATTCATGTCAAAGAACCCGAACTTCTTACCTCTTACCTATTACTTGCAAAAATACTTTAAGAATTATTCCTGAGTAAGAGTGAAGAGGTAAAAAATAAAAAAGTAAATCCGACTCACTGATGTGAACAAAATGTCCCCAGCCCAATCGAACCAACGACAACATCTCTTGCGGTGCCCAAAATCGCACTGGATCATCACTTAAATTCAACTCCGAATTTCTGATAAACTATGCAATAAAATAAACAATCATATGCGATTTTGACCGCTGCGCCTTTTCGCCTTCCCTTCATCCGTCACAGACAGCGGTCAGGCTCAAAGCAGTTAACAGCATCGGCTGTTATCGTACAAAA
>JAZRMA010000012.1:0-143000 GCA_045647135.1 Ruminococcus sp.
ATTCGGAACTCTTATTTTGGTGGGAACAACAGGGCTCGAACCTGTGACCCTCTGCTTGTAAGGCAGATGCTCTCCCAGCTGAGCTATGCTCCCATTTGGTCGGGATGACAGGACTTGAACCTGCGGCATCCTGCTCCCAAATGGCTCTGGGAACTTATTTTCGTTTATATCGGCTCTTTTGGCTCTGTTTTAAGGAGATTTGGGAACTAAAATATTCTTTATACTATATATGCTCTATTGGTGATATCAAAAATTGTGGTCATAATTATGGTCAAGGTTCAATTTGCTATGCTGGAATTATATCAGACTCTAACGAAATTAAGAGAATTGAATGGTCTGGTTAATGTTTTTGGTTCTTCAAAAAATTATTGAGTATAAGAGGCCATAATGTTATTGAGATAGCAATATCAAGTATTTATATTGTAGATTGTAATTATACTATTAACTTCGACATAAATAATATAGTATAATAAGAAAAGGATAGGATGATGATAAAAAAGGGGTAGAAAAATGATAAAAAGTGTAAAATAATATTGAATTTACAGAAAGTGTGTGATAATATATAAATGAGAAAACATCTGTATAGAATCAAAAAAAAATTATATGACATATTGAACATGGAAGAAGTTGCAGAATCTATACAAAGAAAACATGGTGGTGTAAAATTTATGTGTAAAGCATGTGAGTTGGGAAAAATTATAATAAATGAATGTTATGAACGGAACATAAGCATTAGTACTGCGAAATTACAAAAGTTATTAGTGTTGATGCATGGAGAACACTTGGCTAAGTATGAAAAAACACTGTTTCCTGAGCAGGTTCTATGTTGGGGGTGTGGTGTAGCGATTAAGGAGATAGAGATTAAATTTTTATTACATAACTTTTCAACTAAAGAAAGACTTCCGCAACAGATAGCTATATTGAATTCGGAAGAAGCAGTTATTGATGATGTTTTAGATAAATATGGACATATGGATGTTCTTGAATTGAATAAAGATATTAGATTAGTTGAATTAATTAATATGTATCCTTATAAAGAGGGACAAAGAATTGTTATTCCGAACGATGATATAAAAAAGGTGTTCAAAGATTATGGGCAAAGAATATGATTATCTATCATTTTTAAAATCTATAAAGTCGCTTAGTCAAGATGAAATATTTCAAGAGGTTTTAGAGTATGCGATCTATTTACAGAAAACATATCCCAAGAATAAGATAGAGTCATATTTTAGAGAATGTTTTCAAAATGGTACACTTAGTGTATTAGTAGACAGATTGGAAGTATGCAGTCGTTGTATTGATCGACAAATTAAGATCATGGCTAAGCACCAAGAAGTTGTTGAAAAATTAATTCTATTAAAAAACAATATCAATGACTTTTCGGGAATTATCAATAAAATTGTTAATGAAGATAGCACATTAAAAGATGATGTGGGTTCTCCAGATACAGTCACCTCGTTTAATTCATATAATGAAAAAGCTAAAGAATTGCAAGGGCGACTTGATGCACTTGAACAAAAAGTCTCAAGTTATGAGAGTGGTTTGAATGATAAGTTATTCTCTTTGATAATAAACACCGTAGCGATTTTAGGCATTTTTGTGGCAATTGCATTTGCAGGATTTGGTGCAAATACTCTTTTTTCCAAAGTAGTTTTTGATATTGAAAAACCAGTTATACTTAATGTGTTTTTTCTATCTTTAACCGCATTGTTTGTATATAATTTGCTTTTTCTTTTATTTTATTGTATTTTTAAAATTATTGAAAGGATATCGAGTGACAAAAGTTTTGGATTTTGGAAAAATTGTAAAGTGTTTTTAATAATAGATTCGATTGCTTTAGTGGCGGTCGTAGTAATGTACTTTTTTTGTAATTGAGCTTGTTTGAGTTCATATATGCATCTGAAATTTTACCGACAATATGGTTATACATAAAATGATAAGTTTTATGAATGAGTTTGGGAATACACCAAACTCATTTGTTTTTTATCAAAATCAGATATTACGTTATCTATAACTTGGAGTGCCGCTAAACCAGTTTTGTTAGATATTATATTTGAGATTTCTTTAACAATTAAGATGTACTTAACTTGATTACTGTATTAAGGCAGTTTTGCGTTCTGATTATTAAAAGAGATAATTTTATAAAAACAAGAGGCAAGTTTCTCGTTCTATTATTTAACGTCTAACCCAAATGGGGCGACTCTCATGAGTCGCCCCATTTGGGTTAGATACTTTATATTATCACAGTTGTCTTATATATAATTTTTAAAGGAAAACACAAACTCATAGAAGTGCAGTTAGCTTTTGGGTTTAAGAAAACGTTCGTAATGATAAAATTTCTATTTATTACTGAATTTGCATTCAATCCATTACAACAGCTTAAACGCCTTACCCCGTATCGTTATTTTTTTATAAGTTGATTTATTCAAACCATCGATTATGTCAATTAACTCTTGGCTGTTTAATGTGATAGCTGTGATGAGCTGGTAAGGTTTGCTGATTTCTACAACTGACTCAATAAAGCTTTTCATATCTTCTGGAACTATGCTCTGTTGTGCAGGTTCATCAAAAATGATGACACCCGGATGATTGCCATCTTTTTCAAGAGAAACTTGTAAAAGAGCCATTGTAAAAGCCCAAATCATACGAATACCATCGCTCGCAGATGAATCGAATTTCATATCGAAACCATCAATAGTAGGAAGAAGCGATGACTCAATAGAAATATCAATTCCATCAAAACTAGACAAACTACTGTAATGGTACCGTTGCAGATTGGCAATAAACTTCTTTTTCAAAAGAGAGATTTTTTCTAAATCAGACTCAGAAATACCCTTTTTAGGCAACTTGCTTTTCTGATCAAGATATAGGTTCCATTCTACTGATAATTCTTTAAGTTGATCCACAAAGGACGCCATACTATCTTTGAGTTTTGACAAGCGTTCAATACGATTAGTAATCTCAATACGTTTAAGCATAATTGCTTCAGAAGCTTCTGTATCTGTACTGCTAAACAAGTCAGAACGGAGGGTTTGTGCTAATCGTCTTAAAGTTTGCAGTCGAGATTCAAGATCTTCCTTTTCTCTGCTTAACTTATCACGAGATGTTTTGTGGCTTCCCAAAGTGAACTCTATCATCTTTTTTTGTTCTTTAAGATGTCGTATGTTATCCTCGATACTCATAAACCCGGATGCAGCTTTAGCACCTAGTAAGTTGTCCTGTATTTGATGCTTACATACAGGGCATATGTTTGCCGAAATATCAAATCCGGTTGCATCAGATCCAAATTTTTGAAGCCGTGCAGCATCGGTGTTATTGCGGATATCGGAATTAATAATCTCTAAATCTGCTGTTAGTCGCCGAATTGCTTCATTGTGGTTAATAATACTTATTCTTATAGTTTGCAAAAGATCTTCGAAGGTTATTATTTGATTCTGTGTTTCTGATAATTCTTTATTAAGTGCTTCAAAATTATCAAGGACTTTGGGTTTTAATTGTCTTAGATCTTCGTATTCATTGTTTAGTGATTCGATTTCTTCTTCAATAGGTAAGTTTTTGGATGTGGCAACTGCGATTCTTGAGCAATCAATATCTGACAGAATCTTCGGATGTTTTGGAAGATTTAATACTTCACAAGATTCAGAATATACAGAACGTTCAATATCAGTAATTAATTGCTCCCATTTTCTTTCAAGTTGTGTTTTTACGGAATTAAGTCGATCTCGTTCTTTTTCGGTTTTTAGTGTGTCCAAACCCAATATGTATTCAACGATTCTTTTCTTTGATTCTCGGATACCAAATATAGGCATTCCAGATAGGATATTTGACCATCCGTGTTTTTGTTCAATAAACATAGCGGCAAAAATCAACTGTAAATAAAGCTTTCGTTCATTATTGTCGGATGTGCGAACTAATGGGAGTTCCATATGAAGGAATTCTTCAAGAAAAGTATGGAATCCCTTTTTGTTTGTAGCAGAATTTTGGATGTTAACATAGTAATCTTCAGATAGAGTTTTGGGATCGCTGATTGAATTATAATCATTGTAATAAACTGTTATAAGGTGATTATCTTTGCTATCTGATTTAATGTTTCTATAAATTGTTCTGGTTTCGTATCCGTTGTTAATTTCAAGATAGGCACCAGATTCTGTAACGGCACAAGGCTTTCCGTTAACTTCGATGGATGTTTTGAAGGTAGATGTAAGAACTTTACTGCCAATGCCACCGGCACCACCTATAATTTGTTCGAATCCCAAGCAATAATAAATAGCAGCTAGAATAGAGCTTTTACCACAAGTGTTCTCAACACTTGCAATAAAATTCAATCCGTTTTGAAATGTTTCATCAATTCCATATATACCATCAGCTGTGTTGATTTCTACTCTTAATCGGTTAATTCTCAGCATCTTTTGTCCTCCACATTTCAACTATTTCATTAACTTTAGTTTCGGTTAACTTTTTTGCGAGAGTGTTTAGATTATCGATTTCGATTACCATAAGATCACCTGCAAGTTTTATTTGTTCTGCAAGTTGATGTCCACGATTAGTCAACTTGTATTTTGCAGTTTGTTGTTGCTCGACTAGTCCATATGCTATAGCGTACATAAGTGCTTTGTTAACCGATGGATCAAAACGAACAATAGGCATACTACCTGTTCCTTCAGCAAATTCAATAAGTTGTTTCATGTTTTTTCGAGAAATTAAAGCGTATGAAATCATATGTAGTTTAACTAAGGAGCATACGTCTCCGCGACCGCACAATCGCATAATAAGACACAATTGGCTTACTTTATAACTTATACGACAATTATATGGAACTGCGTCGGGTTTTGCATTGAAAACAATGTCCGTGTATTCAAAAGAAGTGTTTTCCATAATCATTACCCCTTAAATTCCATAGAACAATCTGCAAGCCATCTAGCTACTAAATCATGCTTTAATTCACTGATAGACGACACCATCAGTCTATCAGAAAAATCCTGTTCAAGTTTAGAATGAAAATCATTAAGAATCTCATCGAACAACGATTTGTTCATTGTTCTTTCTGTGTTCATAAAGGTTTTTATTTCAACTTCGCGCTTATAACTTTGTTCTAAACGGAATATATCTTCATAAAATTCAGGGAAACTTACTCGTAATTCATTAAGAATTTCCAATCCATTTATATAATAACCAACATAAATTTCTACGATCTTATTTAAAGACTCGTTGTCATCTTCCACAAGCATTACTGCTTTGATTTTTCTTCGTATATTTTCAACTTTAATAGACTCGCATTTTGAGAAATCTATTTCATCATAATGCTTAATTGCTAAGTTGATTTTTTTATCGGTTAGGTTGGTACGAATTATTGAACTGATTTCTGGTGCAAAATCATCTGCTGTTTTTATTACAATGCAAAAATCTTCGGAAATGTGTTTGTATTTATCAGGGTCAGCTTTTTTTGCCTTTAAAACCTCTTGACGTTTGGTTTCTGCATGTTTGATAATTCGATCATCTTTATATTCAGGGATATTAAAATGCCATTCAACAATAATAGGTACTCCAAGTGCTCTATATCTACTCGCGTTATTTTTCAGTTTGTCAATATCTGCAGTGAGTTTTTTCCTTTGGTGTTCATAAAGATCATTATCAGAATAAGTACGCTCAGGGCAGTAGCATTGATGAACTATACCGTTGTTGGTAAATCCTTCAATTCCAGCATCTCCTCCATGTGCTGCAGGAATCTCAACATAGTTGTCATTTTGATATCTTATACGATAACATTTTACACAAAGTTCTTCCCATGAGTTTCCATCCATATATCCTTCAATGAAGTTCATTATTCCACTCACTACAATCTCTCCTTAATATTCTTAAAAGAAGTTGATTCTAGCATTTTTAATACAACAAAATGCTACCAAAAATAGTTAAATCATTAAATAGAAGCTTTGAAATTTATATATCACCGAATTTACTCAATTGTGATATTTTTGCAAAAAAGCCCCTATCGTGTTGACAGGGGCATGAATATCATAACTATCCCTCAAAGCACGAAACAGCGCTTCGACAGCGTTGTATATAATTATATAATTTTTTATTACTAATATCAAGTGTTTGCTTTTATCATCTTTTCAAGTCTGTTTTTATTTGATTCGTTTTTCAAGAATGATAGTGAAGAATATATGTTTGTAAGTTATTATAAGAGCAAATAATGGTTTTTATTAGGATTCTCAATGGGAGTTTCGTCGCATAAAAACAGATTGTCTCCATACGGTTTAAAAAGTTAATCTGTTTTGATTTTATTAAGAAATCCATACTCGGAAATGTTGAGTAAAACTCATGAAAATTATATAGGTATGATTTGCTTTGTCAAAAAATGTGATTGCGAATATATTTAAGAAAACGTTTTTTGAAATTGCCAAAAACATTTTCGTTAAAAGCATTTTGTATAAAAAGATCAACATCTTGCCAATTGGCTGATGGGGTTCCTTCAGAGATAACATCAAAAATATTAAAGAAAACCTGATGGACTTTTTTATCATTTGTTTCACTTCTGAGGGCTAAATAAAGAGAATTGTAAAAATGTGGCAGCCAATGAGAATCTTTTGCCAACTTAATAAACCTATCTATGGTCTTCTCTTCTAACAAGAAATCTAAGGTTAAGTATCGCAAAATATGGTGTTTAGCTCCTTCATCGATTTCTGAAAATATATCTTTTTTGAAACGCTCAATATTATTTAAGTCAAGATATACACTTTCTGTTAATACAAGTCCGGCGGTTTTAACAGTTCCCTCTAAAAGATAAGCATCAACATATGCTTGTCCAACAATAAGTCCTTTTTCTAGAGTGTGCATTTCTCTAGCCTCGAGTTTGTCGAATTCACCTTTGGAAATCGCACCGCGCAAGATGATACTGTGTCTGGAAAATTCAGCTTTACAAATAGCATCTATCACTTTTACTAATTCTATTAGTGCCTCTTGACTTGTATCTAGAGAATAAATAATAAATGAGTCGCTGACTATGTATCCTTTTAAATAAGATGGATTTATATCGCGCCATACTGCATATGCAGTAGCAGAAAAGTGACCTATAAATTGTCTTGCATCGCTATGTGTCATAGCTTTTAATTTTTCTTTAAAACCCAATATATCTAAAAATGCGACGTATTTCATTAGCGTATTCCTCCTTTTACTTTTGTTAGAAATTAGGATATAATGTCTTCTTTCGCTCTATCTGCATTAATTATGCAGGTAAAGGGAATTGAAATATCTTTACTGTTGTGATTTGAATTATCAAATCGGTTATATGGAATTTTTGATTCCCTGAAATTAGAACTAAAGTTATGTAAATAAGATAGCACAGAAATACAAGGGTTTTCTATTGATAAAACAGGTGTTCCGATAAGCATATCAATTAATGCATTTCCAAATTTACTAAGATTAGCTTCCCCTTGGCTCTCTTTGTAACCATTTATTGTAAACTCTTTTTCAAAGAGCGTTTCGTCATAATAGGCATTACGGTATTTTCCTGTTTTTGCTGGGGGTTTAACCACAAGGTTGTTTGCTGGATAGTAAGCCATATCGGTTTTATTATCAATGGCGTTTTGATAAAAAACACCGTAAGCTGCAACTGACGGTAATATTGCATCTTGTAAAATGTTTTCATTACCAAAAACGCAAGGTGGCAAATTAGCAGAAATAATGGGTAAGTGCTCTTTGAGCAGATTAAGTTGTAATAATTCAGCTCGAAATTTCGTGGCTGTGAGTCCTTTCTTGTTTTGTAAATACATTAACCTAATGTCGTTCTTAGATTTACTGAATACAATAAACATCATATCTGAAAGTTCTCGTGTAAATTCAACTCCAACAAATGATGCCGGCATATATGTGGTGGCGGTACATTTAAAATCTACAAAGCTTTTTCTACCATGAATGACTTCTACAACTCCAGGATAGTGCTTGCTTATATTAATAAATGAATCTTGCAGTTTTGTAAACAGTTCAACTTCGCAAAAGTCCCCGTCCTTTGTTAATTCAATAAACTCTTTTGATAGAAGTTCTCCAAAACTCATATATATTCTCCTTGTATATAACAGTGTATTATAATTATATCACAAATAGTAGTTTTTTGTAGTATTATGGCGTAAACGATTTGTTTTTTGGCAAAAACGATGTATTCTTATATAAAGAAAGAAGTCCGCTTTTAAAAAGCGAACTTCCAAATTGTTCTTTTTGCATGCGTATTATTATTTGTGTTTGTGTGCCTATTACATTATTTTATCAACTTTTCTAAATATGCAAGTAAAATACTATTATCAACAGATGCTTTCTTTAGTTGCTATAATAAATAAACCTCTGGAGCGACAACTTCCAGAGGTTTATTGTGGTTTGATCGATTATAAAAAGATGGTGATGTGCAAAAGCATAACTCAGAATTTTGATATTTCTTGTTTCGAATTGAATTGTATCTCAGCAGCACAGTTTACGATTCCATAACTCTTAGAAGAGAATTCTAATGTTTTTGGTTGCAAAGACGATAATTTGATCATTATACTTGTCACTATTTAAATAATCCATAAATGAATTTCTGCCTTTGAGATTTGGTTGTTTTTTAGTATAGTAGCGGACATTAAAAATTTATCTTAATGTCCGCATTAATTATTGATCTATAGTATCACTTTGATTTAGCTTGCCGATAACCTGTCCGTTTTCAAGATGGAAGAACCCATTCCAGCGGCTATATTTTTGGTCCATAGCACCAAAAAAGTATTGCTTTTCTCCTATGCAAGTCCAGCATAGTTTAACATTTTTATCAGTAAGATACTTCTCAATAAAGTCTGCACGCATAAATAGTCCACTGCGTGTACCATATGTTTTTCCATCGAAACAAACTAGTATACCGTTTGGTGAGTAGTAACATCCATCTGCTTGTTTTTGTTCAAGATTAAAATGTTCTATCAAATCTTTGCAAGGAATATAAAAGGCAGTGGCTTCATCTTGAGAGGCGTCATATCCAGATTCCCATAGAAATCTTGAGTGCGTTGGCATAATGGATATGGTAATAATCTCATCGGGAACTTTTCTTTCAAGTTCTTTTTCAACAAATTGGATATTTGTATTACCATCATCGTCGTATACTATATTTGCGAAATCAGGTAATCTGTAAACATTTTTTTCTATATGATACTTACCTGTATCAATTTCGAAATCTTTCCATGACTGTCCAAATACACTTGTGTACCCAGAAGACCAAGGATGTTCTCGGTTGTACAATTGATATACTTCTATACCATTGGGAAGATTCAAGTGATCAGAATTTTTAGAGTTTAGGTGTTCCTCTATTATGTTGAAATGTTCCTGTTTTATGAAAAACGAGTTTGCCATTATCCATATTTCTTGAGAACCATCCTCTAACCTTATCGAATTCGAATTGAATTTATAACCTTTATTTTTTGTTTCATCATATAGTTGTAAAGCGATCCAGTTGCAATTCTCAGTATCCGTTGTTAGAAGTTTGTTTGGTATACTTTTGAAGAATTGTGGTTCAGAAGTTGTCCAATTTTCTATATCGGATTCTTTCTTGATTGCTTCCATTGAAATAAAGTCAGTGTCACAAGATTTAAGTTTAAACGAAGGCGTGTTCTCAATTTGCATTGAATTTGTATTGAGCGTTGGATCGAAATTGCGAACATATGGATTCCAGGGACCTTCATAAGGATATGGGTCGGTATCGTAATCTTTTAAAAGATGTGAATCTGAAATTCTGGCTAAAATATTATGCAGAGCAATCCATTGATATTTTTTGCCTATGCGTTCAATTTTTTTGGTAGTATGACGATCATAGTAATAATAACGAGTGGATTTATCATATTCGCCAAGTAGTTCATTTGAGTATCCTAGCTCATCTCTAATAAATTGCATAGCATAATGATACAAGTTAACTATATCAACACCATCAAAATACTCTAACGCAGATTGGAATGTATATCTTCCAAAATCGCCATACATTCCGGGCATATCTTTATGATTGATTATCATAGATTGATCAATTAAATAAAACCCATAGTTAATATCTTCTTTACTATAATATTTTTGTTTTTCAACAGTAGGAATTGATTTGGACTTATATGGTGGTGTTATTTTGGATAAGTCTATGAAATTTGAGTCGTTTGGGAATTCATACATATATTTTTCAAGGATTAGCTTTGCGTAGTCTCTAAGTAAAATATCAGGATAGACCAAATCTTTGTCAAAGATAGTTTGATAAATATATTCTGCCAACTCTTTATAAATCTCACCAAATGTCTCGATTCGTTTTGTACAAGCACCAAAGATAATTCCGTATAATCTTTGAAGCACATATGGATCATTGACGTCTTCAAAACGTTGTAGTAAAGATTTGCACAGTTTAAAGTGTTTCTTAAGTAATTCTATAGATGCTTTTGATGCTTTATCTCGTAAGAAACGATTTGATGATGTGAGTAACCATGTGAATAGTATAAGTAAAAGCTCGGTATTATATGTTGAAAGTCCATCAAGGGTGTTTCCTACATCAAAATGAGAAATTAATTGAAATAATCTGTCTTCTTTATATACCATATCATTAATAGATGTTGTCCACCATGAATCTCGATGTGGTAGTGTACATTTGCTTAATAAAGAGTGTAAGAACTCTGCGTTTAAGGGATGGTTTTCCTTTGTGCTATTTTCAATTAAGACCCTAATAAAGATGGTGTTGTCGGTAGGGCGTGTGTTTATATGTTCCATAAAAGCATCCGCGTTAACTGAGGTTGCTTTTCTCCACAAAAAAGATTCTAGATATTTATCAGAAAGAAAATCTTGATCTGATTTATCAGTAACAAGAGATTCTATGTCTTTATATAGTTCTTGATGATATTTGTCTGCATATAATCCACATAGAATAATAAAAATATCTATGTTAATAAGACGTGTTAATTTTCCATTGTCAATAGCTAATAGCTCATTTTTTATATAATGAACTAAGTTGGAAGTATCGGAATAGCGATTTAGTATTGTTTGAGCACAGACAAAATCTTCCAAAAGGTTATATCCAAGATAATATGATTCGGTGTTTTTAAATGGCGTAGCAATTAATAATCCTGAGCGTTCAAGGGAAGAAATATATTCGAGTTTTTTATGTGTTAATCCATATCTATCCCAAAATTTGTACTCGAAAAGATCTGATTGGTTTAATTGCAAATAACCTGTAGATAAGCGTGATTCAGCAATCTCATTTATTAAATGATGTAATATATGCATAGATCCTTGTATTCCTATAGCTTTTTGAGCTTCCATATCGGATTTTTCTATTAATTTTTCAAACAAGGTGTAAATATCAAAGTTTTCTCCTGAATATGTTTTGCAAAACAAGCTTAAAAAAAGGGGGGTTGTCATATCAGCCTGAAGAAAATAGGATGGCAAGAACGGAATACTATAGTGATTAAGAAAAGTAAGAGTTGCTTCGACAGATTCTTCTCTAAATCCATTATGAACTATACTTGTAATTGATTTTGAAGTAAGACCTTCCTGTATACTTTCGTTAAATATAAGACGTTCATAGCCGCTACGAATAGATACCGCTAACTTAATATGAGAATATTTCTTAATTTTTGCAAAAAGCTCATTTAAACCTACATGCCAAATGTTTTTATATGGACTTTCATTTAGTGCATCGATAAAAATATATGAATAGCTATTGTTTTGTGTTCCTGCAATTTCCAACTTATGTAATAAGGAGTCAAATGAAAGATCTAAGTTTAAAGCTTCCATGGTTTGTTGGGAAATAGTGTTATTGGTCAAGTAATTAGTGCCTAACAACAAAATAGCAACTTTATCGGATTCAACCAGATTTTCAGTTGCGACTGCAAGTAGTTGGGACTTTCCTGAACCAGCATTACCTTGTATGATAAGAACTTGGTTTGTTAACAACGAAATCATGTGGTTATCCGGAGCTATTCTTTCAGGAATTTCAGATAAATATTCTAGTGCTCGTATTTCTGCTGAGAGTTTCGATGAAACATCAGTTTTTTTATTGGCTATAGCAGTTTTTAGTTCTTCTTTTTTTGTTTTTATTAATTCAGTTAATTGCAGTATTTCATCAGCACAATTTGTTTGTATGAGGTTTAACCAATGGGCGCAATCATAAATGTTAGAGGGTGCAACATCGGCTAAAGAGAATATTGTATCTATATATTTTTTTACTATAGATTCAACATGATTGTAGCGCCATTTATTATTTTCAAGATAGTCCAAAATCTCTCTTTTCCTTTTGTTGATGTTTATTGCAGCTGATTCGTTGCATAAAAAGTAGTCAAACAACTCTTCGGTATATGTGTGGACATTGAACTGGTCGTTGTATCTAGGACCGAGTGATTCTAAACTGAGTTTTAATCGTTCCACAAGCCAGTCGTGCGTAAGTGTAGTTTGGTTAAAATAATACCAAGCAATACTATCGTTTGACATAACTTGTTCAAGTATAGTTTGATTGCATATCGGAACAATTTCGATATTGGCATTGCTAAGAACTTTTTTGATATTTAGGAATTGATCGCAAGAGGTAGTAACATCTTTATTGGAATATAAATATATTATATCTATTTGCCCTTTATAGTGTTTAATTGTCATCTCCGCAGAATGTTTAATTTGAGAATAATCGACATTACTGGAAAAATATTTTGATTGAAAGCTTATCCTCTTGTTTGACGCTATACATAACTGGGGCATAACTTCTACTCCCGGATTGTTGGGATTAGAGTGTAAAAGAGCTTTTCCATCAAAAAAAATAACATTAAAAAGCCAACGGCACATTTTTTCAAATGCTTCTTGTTGGTTTTTATTACATACTTCAAACTGAGCCCAAGATAGATCTAATGTGTTATGTGACATTGTACACACCTCCAAAACAATATGTGATTATGATTATAGTATTTTTACCGAAGACTAATCTTTGGTTTTAGTTTATATCATTTATTTAATTTTTTCAATAATGAAAAGGATGCATATTGTTAATTAGCATAAATAAAAATTATAGAGACAAAAGTTAATATTTATTCAGCAAACAGACATTGCTTTTTGAGGCAATGTCTGTTTCATTTCGGTGCTATTATGTAAGTGGAGGTATTTGTTCTTGAGAAATTGACCTTTATGGAGAGAGGATTTTTTCTAAATCCTGTTTGAGAAAAGTAAATTATTATTGCTTGTTTTTAATCGTTTCGGACGAAATCGATTACGATTTTGCCAAATTTATTGATAGGTATATTTTATTAACATATACTGAAGATACAAGATAAAGAAACAACATAATCTAAAAAATAGAGAATGTTTAAATAAAATATAGTAGTTGCGGGGGAATGCTTATGATTTAGTGAAAAATTAAAAAGATTAAATAATGAAAATGGGAGGTAAAAATATGAAAAGAAAAGGAAAAATTCGTGTTATTGGAATTGCTATGTTAGCAATCCTTGTTATTACACAGGTTTGTATGCCTGTTAGTGCAAGTAATACTGATGAGTTAAGTGTTTCAGAAGGAGCCGTGTCGTTGGCTAAAGAAGAGCACATCAATGCGGCTCCGAGGGATGATAGTCCCGCTATACTTGATAGTAGTTCGGTTTTGTTGCCTGAAACAAACACAAGAGCACTCGCTAGTTCTGTTGATTTAAGCGCAAGTAGATATTTCCCGCCTATTGGTAATCAAAGAAATATCGGTAATTGTACTTCTTGGGCGTCAGTTTATTATCAGTTCGGTTATCAGGTTGCTAGTAAATATGACTTAGATGTTGATAGTACCAACAATCTATTTTCCCCCAAATGGGTTCATAACATGGCAAAAAACAATACAGGTAATAAAGGTTCTTCTTATTCCAATGTATATAAGATTTTGATGGGTAATGGAGCTGTTAGATATTCGGAATTCGCGCCTGCAACAACTAGAGTAACTGATACCTCAACAGAATATCTGCCTTGGTACTTGGATGTGGACGATATGACGAATGCGCTACAGTATCGTATATCTAATTACGAAACATTATCTTTTGCAGAAACAACAGTGGATACTCCTATCACGGCGTACAATTCATCCAGTCTGACTAATATGAAGACCTTTTTATCTGCTGGTAATGTGCTTACAATAACAGCAGATATGTCAACCTGGGACTACAAAACACTGTCATCTCAGTCTGATTCTTCCTTGGATGGTGAAAAGATTTGTATCAAAGTATACGACAGCGATGATGATTGGCAGGGTCATGCTCTTGCAGTTGTTGGATACAATGACAACATTACTTATGATTTAAATGGAAATGGTACAATTCAGAGTTTTGAGCGAGGTGCGTTCAAAATCGCAAATTCTTGGGGAACAAGTGCTTATAATCATAATGATGGCTTTATTTGGGTAATGTATGATGCTCTTAATAAGGTGTCTAGTGCGACAAATCAAAATGTAAGCACAAGAATCCCTGCTTTTGATTACTATAAATATAATGTTATCGCAGTTAAGGAGTACCCTAGAGACGTTATTGCAAAAGTTACATTGAATCATTCTGATAGAACACAGGTGATGTTGGAACTAGGTGTATCATCAACAATAGAAACAACCCCTACAACAAAATTATCAACTATGTTACTGCAGAATAAATCAGCAGATTCTAAGAATTTTAGCGGAACTGGTTCAAGTTCAGAAACTAAAACCTTTGTGTTTGATTTTGGCGATTTATATGCATTAGATACAGAAAGAAGCAATTGTTATATTTGTGTTTCCGATGAGTCGGGCGGAGCATCAACTATCGTAAAAGAGATAGAATTAATTGATGGCACAGGAAAAACTATTGTTCTTGATACAGCAGATAAAACTGTTACCTCAACTACCGCAAACTATAAATTTAAACTGGGCATTGTAGGTGATGTCAATAATGATGCCAATATTACATCAGTAGATGCAACTTTAATTCAGAAATATGTAGCAGATATGGTTACGTTAACAGAAGATGATTTAAAGGTTGCAGATGTAAATGGCGATGGTAAAATTACAACTTCTGACGCGACTATGATTCAGAAATATGTTTCTAATGTTATAGATGAATTTACAAATGGTAGCGTAGTTTTGCTGTCTCAGTAAACTTGTTTTTATCAATTAAAGGAGGCTGTGTTTATGAAAATTAAAAAATATACAGCAATGATAATTATTATGGCATTAGTTGTATCTTTAAGTGTATTAAGTGTATCAGCTACAACAAAACCATATAATGCGGGTGACGCAGATCTTGATGATAGGGTGACAATAAAAGATGCTACTGTAATTCAGAAGTATGTTGCAAATATAATCCCCCTTAACTATTTGCAGGAATGTGTTTCTGAAGTTGATGGTGATGGTAAAATTACTGTGAAAGATGCGACAATGGTTCAGAAAAAATGTGCAGATATTGTTATGGATTTCAATGTTCCCGGTCTCATTTGGGCAGATGTAGAAATTAAATCTTTATATGGTGATTACGATTCTGGAAAAGCAATGGTGGGAGTTCCTGTTACATTTACAGCAAATGCTACTGGAAATGGCGCACCGTTTACATTTGAATTCTTTATAAATGATAAAGCCGTAACAGAAGTGAGCGAAATAAACACATTTACACACACTTTTGAAGAGGCAGGTGTATATTCTATAAAAGCCAAGGTGTTCAATCGTTTTGAGAACTCAAATTATACAGTGGAATATGATTATGAAGTTGTTGAAGCATATAAAGAAGATATAATCAAAATTAAAACATTCTATCATGATAACAATGCAACAGAACTTAGCCTTAACACAAAAAACATTACGTTCACAGCGGATGCGATGTTTGGTAGCGGAAAGTATGAGTATGCATTTTATATGGACACAGAATTAGTTCAGGACTACTCTGAAAAGAACACATACTTAATGAAAGAATTTACAAACACAGGTTCATTTAGATTTATCGTTAATGCTCGTGATGTAGCAACTGGTGAGATAGCAAGCGAAGAAATTGTTATGGACGTTGGTGAACCGATTCCCGGTTAACAGAGATGTGTGACAAAAGCTTGCAATAAATTTATATATTATCGAAAAGCGACAGACCTACTCTGTCGCTTTTTATGTTGTCATGGATATATGTCGGGGGAGTTCGTGTACTTTGAGTATGATTTGTTGACAAAGAAAAGGCTTGGTTATGTATCGTTAAGTCCAATAAATTGATTTTATTTACAAAAATAAAGACCCATCAAAATTTAGGTTGATGGGTCTTTTGAGAATCAAGTTGGATTCGTTCTAAAGATAAATGAAATTAATAATCAAGTTTGCATTCGTAAATAGTGGCCGATATGTACTTATATATTATTAAATAGAAACAACATATATTATTTGTAATTTTGATTTTTTGATGTATAAAAGTAGTTCCTCAAAATTAACTAAAAGAATAATCGTATATAGGGGAATATCGATAAATAAAAAAGTTCGCCATATATAGCGAACTCCATGAAATTTATCTAGGCTGTATTTTATGTGCGATTATTGCATCAACTACATTATAAACGAGTGTCTTATCTTTAGCAGATAAGGTTTCAAGTTTTTCGTTTAGTAATGAGATTTTAATATTATACCCAGTATCTAAAACCTCATATAGAACTACATCAGCAGAAATGTTTAGTGCATTAAGAATTGAAAGGAATGTTTCAAGTGAGGGTATCTTCTCCCCTCTTTCTACCATTCCTATATATGTGGTTGATAAATCAGTTTTCTCTGCCAAATCTTCTTGACGCATTTTCTTTTCGATTCGATATTTTCTTATATTTTTGCCGATCGATTCATACTTCATATTGGTGCTCCTTATAGTATACTACTATAACTATTAGTATAGGTTATCAAACATAAGCTATAAACAGACTACAAGGAGTGAACCATAACCAACAGTTAATTTTTTTAGAATATTATATTCAATGCGTAGCAAAACTTTGATAACATAGAGATTATTATACGAAAGGATTCTATAAAAAATACATATATGGTAAAAACGATATTAAATATGGCTAATTTGATGTCATTTGCTTATAAAAGAAGCTCGATACAATTTGGATCGGGCTTTTTTTATATCTAAATACAAATAGAAAGGAAGATTTGAATGTCATATGACCCTTATCAGGAACTTGCTAACGCTATTGTTTTGCAAGCTGTTGCCGATTACCGTAAGGCAAGAAAGGATTTGAAGATTTGCCCACGAGATAAGAAGGCGATGTATCGAGCGAGAGAAATTATTCAATTTTTCAGGTCAGATTATTTTTCAGTACTTACATCAATTGATGCAGAATCGTTAATAAAAAATTTAAGAGAGGAATTTAAGTAATGGCATATTTGTTTTCAAAAGTTACCGTAAATGGCGGTGGCTACAACTTTGATTTTTTGACAGGTGGCATACCAAGAGATTCTGAGGATTTGTTTAACTGTCAGGATTTTGAAGATTTTCTTGAACTCATCACAAGAGATGAAGAAATCTCAATTCATGTTGATGCATATGTTTACGGAGAAGGTGAATCATGTGTTGCATCTGAAGCTGAAGTAAAATCCTTTGAAGAATTGCTTAATAAGCGCAAGAACTTTCTTGAAACAGACTGTGAAAACACAGATAGTTTCGATTTTAGTTTTGAGCATTTACCTGATGTATCAGAGTTTGACAGATTCCCATTTAACAGGTACAGTCTGTAGAAGCGTGATATAAGTTGCACAGCAATAAATCAAGTTTTTGATTGCTTTGTACCAAATTTATTGATTTAAAAAACTTTTAGTTGATATCTTAAATCTTGTGTAGTAATATGTGCTTGACAACAAATCCGAAAGAGGTGTCAACTATGAAAAAAAGAATATTATACATAGCAATCATATCTGCAATGATATGTGCTTCAATGATGAGTGGTTGCAACAACGAAGATGTTGTTAAGGAAACAATCCCTTCCGAAATAAGCTCATCGGTAGCAACAACAGTTACAACATCAACTCAGGCTGAAGAAGTAACTACAGAGCCAACAACCGTAGCTGAAACAACAGCAGAAACTAAAGCAACTACAGAACCTCAGACAACAGTTCCTAAACAAGAGGAAACAGAAAAACCATCAACCAACAAACCGAGCAGCAATAATAGCAGTGGAAACACAACCACTACTCAAAAGCCTGCGCAGAACACTAATAACAATGCGAATAACAGTAACCAAAGTGATAAAAAACCGAATAACAATACAACTCAAACCATAACTGATGATACTAAGCTTACACATAAACAGTTTAGTACATCAGCAAATATACAAAGAGTAGTAACATCACTTAACAACTATTATGCAAACAAAGGAATGATACTTAACACAAGCCTTACAATAGATAACAGCGGATGGATGTTCGCATATCAAGGTGAATTCAACACCTCTGCGGTTCGCTCATACAACGAACAGTACAATCGAATCGTAACAGGCTTGGACGAACAGATAGATGCATTCCTTGAAATGTCAGAAGCAACATACAGTGACCTCACCTTTAACTGCTATGCACAGATGCAATCAAACGGAGAGTATCACATATACTTCTGTCATGAATGAAAAACTAAATAAGTAAGCTCAAGGGCAGGATTCCAATTTGGAGTCCTGCCCTTTTTTGCTTTTATACAGAAAAAAGAAAGGATGAACACAATGCGAATTCGTGACCGACCCTAACGTTAGTATCTTAATAATTTAATATAAAGGAGTTTTTTATGAAGAAAAAATTATTAATGCGAATTACAGCAACACTTGTTGTTTTGCTAATCTGTATAACATCTCTTATTCCTTCGGTGTCTGCAGATGAAACGTACGACCTTGGAAGTATCAATCTTGATGACTATGGTGATGTAATTACAAACGAGGAACTCGGCTTTAATATAAGCACTTCAGGAATCATTACTAAAAAGCAGCTTGAAGCGGTTCTGAACAGTCCTTCAACGTTTTCAAGAGCAGCGACAACTACAATTACGCTTACACCTTGTTATGATACCAAGGGCAATCAAATCAAAGCGGTGCAGTCAACATACTTTCACTCAGCAGGAATGGTACAGTACAGACTGAAAGCAAACGCAGACGGCTCGAATGCATATTGTATAGAACCCGGTGTATATCTTTCCGGTGGTGTGAATCTTACTGCCAGTGCCTCTGATACATGGAACAACTTAACTGATAATCAGCAGAGAGCAATAAACACAGCTTTGTGTTATGGTCTTGAAGGCAGTGCATCAAAAGTGATGACCGGTTCTATCAATTCAGATCAGGCATATATTGCGACTCAGCTTGTCGTTTGGGAGATTGTTAACGGTGAAAGAAATGCTGTTGCGCCTTTCTCGCTTAAATCAGGTAAGAACGGTTATCTTTCTATGTTTTGTGCAGGCGGTGCAAATCCTAACATCAAGTCGGCATATAACAACATTACATCAAGAATGAGTAAGTTCTGGAAAGTACCTTCTTTTGCGGACGATATAAAGAGTCAGGCACCTACATATACCATTGACGCTGTATATAACGAGCTTAAAGGTACATGGACATACGGAAAAATTCAGCTTAATGATTCCAATGGTGTCCTTGCAGATTTTAAACTTTCAGGCACCTATGATGTAGGTAATGCTACTGTGACTATTAAGCAGAGTGGTAACAAATTAACGCTTAGTTGTTCTGATGGTAAGGCTAATGGAACAAGCAAGTCAATCTCTGTTAAATCGAACAAAACAGGAGTACCGACTACGAACAAAGGTGTCTTGGTAGCTTATGGTTCACCTTATGCTCAGGATACAGTGGTAGGCGGTACAATTGACCCTCCCAATGCGTATCTGAACGTTAAGGTTAATATCAAAAAAACAGGTACCCTTACAAGGGATGGTAGAATTCAGAAATCCTGTTGGACAGAGAGCGAAAGTGAAGATGATACCACTATGGAAGGAGAAGGCACTCTTTCAACAGAGGAAAATCTCGAGGGTTGGTACTTTTATGTACAAGGGTCTGCTCAGTTTGTAAGAGATTATAAGGTTGAAGGATTTGTTCTCGGCCCAACTGATAAGGCAGGCTTTACACAGACATTGTCTGAATACATTATTGAGAATATCGATGATAGTCTTACATATGATGTACCTTCGGGATACTACGATATCTATGAACTTGGAAAACTTAAAGATGGTGCAACAGGTAAGAATCTTGATAATGATTACTATTTTCCTGCCGGATGTTACCCATACAACGGTTCATATAGCAGTGGAAATATTTCGGGTACACTTCGTATAGATGTAAATTCTACGGATTTGAGCATTGTCGGTTTTGTTACTAATATTTATCAGATACCCTTTCAGTTTAAGAAATTAAGCGAATGCGGATCATCTGTAGCAAACTTTTACTTCACAGCTACACATAAGCAGACAGGTGATGTATATCTCCTGAGAACAGCTAAAGATGGATATGCATATCTTAACAGCGATAGCACAAAGTCAAAGGTGTTGTATCTGCCCGAAGGTGAATATCTCATACATGAGTTAGGTCAGCTTAAATCAGGCAAAAGCGGTGAAGATTACGAAAATGATTATGCCGTTCCTGCGTACTATGATACTCCTACAGATATTGAGGTAGAGATTAGTGCAGATGCTTTTAAGGCGGCACAAAAAGAAGGCTTTGACGCTATCTTCAAGAGTGTTACAAACACAGTATCCTCATACATAAGAATAAAGAAAACTGACAGTAAGACAGGCTCTGCTTTGTCAGGTGCAGTTTTCGGTATTTATTTTGATGAGGAATGTACTTCTCTGCTTGAAACTGTTACAACTGATGCCAACGGAGAAGGTACAACTAAAAATAAGTACAGCACAGGTACATATTACTGTCAGGAAATAACTCCTCCTGCAAACTGTCAGTTAAGCGATGAGGTTTATACCGTTGAAGTAGTACCTACCGCTAATATTGATAACGTTATTGAAGTTAATGCAACTAATGTAAAATTTCCCACAAAGGTATGTATCTATAAAGTAGCAAAGGATACTCAGTCTCCTCTCAGTGGTGTTAAGTTCGGCATATATAGTAACGCAAGTTGTACTGTAAAGCTTGAAGAATTGACAACTGATTCTAAAGGCTATGCATATACCAAAGAATATAGTCCCGGAACAGTCTTGTACATAAAAGAACTTGAAGCTCCTTCAGGATACAAAGTAGACAGTAAAGTAGAGAAAGTAACTATTACCGAAACTGCAAAAGTAGGAAATGTAATTACGGTAAGTTTTGAAAATGCTCCGTATTTAGGTTCAGTTGCCATTGAGAAGAAAGACTCTGAAACAGGAGCTTTGCTCAAAGGTGCTGTATATGGTCTATATTCGGATAAGGCTTGTACAAAGCTGCTTGAAAAACTGACAACTAACGATAAAGGCTATGCAGAAAGCTCCAAATCATACAAACCATCAACGATGTATATTAAGGAGATTACACCTCCCGAAAATTACATAAAGAATGATACTGTATATACTGTTACCCTCTCGCTCAGTCAGGCTATGGCAGGAACTCCTGCAAAGGTTATGGTTGAGGACGATATCGAGAAAGTCAGATTGTTTCTGTTTAAGTACGACCCTGATACTATGGCTAAAGGTAAAGGTGTAGCAGGAGCAACGTATGGCTTGTATTCAAACGAATCCTGCACACAGCTTTTTGAGAAAGTTGTGACAGGTAAAGACGGTAGTGTTATCAGTTCTAAAAAATATCGTATGGGACAAACTATATATATCAAGGAACTGATTCCTGCTGAAGGGTATAAGTTAAACACTAATATCTACAGCATTACAGTAACTCCTGAATATATTGAGCAGTCAAAACAGTTGGTTCAAACAGGTCTTGCAAAACCCGATGAGCCTTATGTATGGATGAGAGTGTATGACGAAATATATAAGCCGTACATCAAAATACATAAGACCGATTCAAAAACAGGCGTTGCCGTTAAAGGTGCTGTATATGAACTGTACGACCCTTCAAACAAATGGTCAACCCGATGCTTTCTTACGACTGACTCAAAAGGTTATGCTCAAAGTACCTCAACATACTATCCCGGACAGACTTTGCATCTTAAAGAATACACAGCTGCAGACGGATATATCCTTGATACTAAAACATATGAAATCTATGTAAAGTATGTTAATAAAGATAACGAGGTTATCTTGGTTGAGGTACAGAATCATCCCAAGGACATAAGCCTTACAATAAGGAAAACTTGTGTTCAGACAAAACTTCCTGTTGAAGGTGCTACTTACAGGGTTTACAGCAGTAACGAAACTGACAGTAGCGGAATGATTCTCTCTAAGTATGTTTTAACAACAGTGAGCACTGATGAAAACGGACTTGGCAAGATTGGAATTAAGTTTGCCGCAGGCGAAGTTTTTTATCTCCAAGAGTGGCATCCTCCTGTTGGTTACACTTGGAACAGCCAAATAATTAAGGTAACTGTTACAGACGATATGAATCCCGTTATTGATGTTACTAATAACATCAAAACAGGTACTGTATATCTTGAAAAAACAGATGCTTTCGGAGATGGTTTAACAGGTGTTACTTTTGAAATGTATACTGCAGACGGTGAACTTGTTACCTTTGGTAATTACGGTGCTTCTACCTATTATTACTCAAAGTCAAGTACCAAAAGCACAATTACAATTCCTTCATCAGGACCGAGGGTTGCGCTGATTAGCATTCCTATTGGTGAATACTATCTTATTGAAACAAGCACAGTAGACGGAAAAATGGTCTATGGTCAGAAAATACCGTTTAAAGTAGACCTTGCTAATGTTTCTGACAGTGCAGCACAAACAGTTAATCTAACAGTTAAGAATCACGATTCTGTGCTGTGGGATACAGGCGGTACAGGAACAAGAGCATACAGAACAGTAGCGCTCTGTGTGCTTACATTAAGCGTTGCTCTTATGGGCTATGCAGCTACAATCACATTCAAAAAATTAAAAACTAAAGCAAATTAAGAAAGAGGTATTTTATTATGAAAACAAAGTTTAACTCAAAGAGAATTATGGCTGTCGTAATGGCAGTAATGCTGATGATCCTTTCAGCAGTATCCGTAATGCCTGCTATGGCGGCAGAACACCTTGATAAAAATGCTACTGTAGGTTTTACAGTTAAGTGTGACAAGCCCGGCTATACTTTTACAGTATATAAAGTAGCAGATCTTGTAAGCACAACAACATCGCCTTTTGAAACAAAGTACAACAGTTTTGTTGATGAGATTGACGATGAAATCCTTTCAGGCAACACATCAGAGATTGTAAAAGCACTTGATGCAGTAGATACAATGCCTTCAACAGCTCCTGTTGTCGGTACATATTCAAGTGATGATTCAAACACAGCAACATTTGATAACCTTGCACAGGGTATCTACTATGTGAGAGCAACCAACTTCCCTGCAGGCGTTAAAGCTGTAACAAACTCTGTGGCAGCTCTTCCTTACTATGACGGCACTACTTGGCAGTACACAATTGAGGATATCGAACTTGCCGCAAAAGTAGCTGACGGCACACCTACAACTGAAAAGACAATCACAAACTCTACTCAGAACAATGTAAACTTTACAGATGTATCTCTTGGTGACACAGTGAATTTTGAAATTCGCAACACAACTGCAGGTTCTTCAGCTATGAAACTTAAGTCCTACAAAGTGTACGATGATATGTCAGCCGGTCTTACTCTTGATAAAGAAAGTATCAATGTAACTCTCCTTGAAGCAGACGGCGATGTGATTTCTGAACTTTCTGATACAGACTATACAGTAACTGTAACAAGCGAAGGCGAAGGTCTTAACACAACATTTGATGTAAGTCTTACAGAATCCTTTCTTAAAACTGAAAGCCTTTATAATAGTAATGTTTACTATGTTTCAATTACCTATTCTGCCGTACTTAACTCCTATTCTGTAATCGGCACACAGGGCAACCCTAACGAAGATGTAAAACTTGAATATTCTAACAAGAACGGTGTTACTTCCGAGGTTGAAGGTAACACCGTTTATGTTTATACCTACGCTCTCCAGACTGTAAAGACTAAGGAAGACAAGACTCCCCTTGCAGGTGCAGAGTTTGCTCTCTTCAGAACAGAGGAAGATGCAAAGAATCAGAAAAACGCTATTGCAACAGGTGTCTCTGATGCAGATGGTCTCGTAGTGTATAAGACAACTGACGGCGATGTTATCAAGCTTCAGAGTGGTACATACTACATCGTGGAAACAAAGGCACCTCAGGGCTATGCTCTTCACGGCAATCCCATTCCTGTAAGCATTGAAGCAACATATGGTGATACTTTTGTAAACGGTACTTATGTAACAACCTGTTCCACAAACGGCACAGCAAGTGTTGATGTTGTAAACTATCCTATTGTACTTCCTGCAACAGGTGGTGTTGGTACAGTAATCTTCTCAGTAGTAAGCATTATCGCAGGCACAGGTTCCGCAATTTTCTTCATCATGTACATGAGAAAGAAAAAAGCAACGGCTAAAAACTAAAATCTGAATAAAGGACGGATATAAAGCCTATGAAAGTAAAAATGCTCTTAATCTGCTCGATTTTATTGCTGATAGTCTCACTTGCCGTAGGCTTGTATCCGTCTGTCAGTAACTACATTAACACAAAATATACTGAAAGCACCATCGATAACTACACCGATAAAGTAGATACACTGGATTCTGCCTCGAAGGATGAAATGCTTAATGAAGCAGAAGCCTATAATGATCAACTGAAAAATCTGGATAATGATTTTTCGTATTCCATTTACAGTAACGTTGTGGGATACGATGACGTGCTTGATTTCAGCGGTGGTGTTATCGGATATATCGACATTCCTACCATAGGTGTGCACTTGCCGATTTATCATGGTTCAGGAGAAGATGTTCTCTCGAAAGGTGCAGCTCATCTTCCTAATACGGCATTCCCTGTGGGCGGTAAAGGTAATCACTGCGTGCTTGCGGCACATACAGGGTATGTAGGTAAAATATTCTTTGACGATATAGATAAGCTTAAAACAGGTGATTTTATTTACATCAAAATTCTTGACTATACCTTTGCGTACAAGGTTTATGAAAGGCATATTGTTGAACCTTCAGATATAAGTCCTTGTCAGGTAGTCAGAGATAAAGATTTATTATCTCTTGTGACTTGCCATCCGTATGGTCAGAATACACACAGACTTATTGTAACAGCTCAAAGAGATGAGTCGGCAGAATCTTCAAGTGAAGCTAATGCTGACTCTGACACGTAAAAGAAAATATAATATCAAATATAAAAGCAGGCGGTATTGTGAGTGATAAAAACTCATATATACTGCCTGCTTTTTTTATTATCCTCTACTTTCTTTTCAAATTAAGCAGAGGAATCAAAAGGCTCAGAGAAAGGAGGTGTGTAAAAATGCATGATTGGGCTCGTATGGAACGAGAAGCCAAGAGGATGAAAGAAGCATATCCCGAAGGAACAAGACTTATGCTCCTTCACATGGATGATCCCTTTGCTCCTGTACCTGAAGGTACAAGAGGTACTGTCAAACATGTAGACGATATGGGTACTATTCATATGCAGTGGGATAATGGCAGAACTCTTGGATTGGTTCCTGGTGAGGATTCTTTCAGAAAGCTTACTGAAGCAGAACTTCGTGAGGAAGCAAAGCTCAAAGAAGAATCCGAACTTTCAGAAAACGAAAGTGATGAAATTTCGGAAGATACCGAATTGGACGATGAAGATTTCGGTATGACACAAACTATGTAAAAGAGGTGAAGAATTAAGAAGGTCGGATTTGTATGCCAATCCAATTTTTCGATATGTTTGCAGGCATCGGTGGATTTCGCAGTGGTTTAGAAAGAATCGGTGGATTCAAGTGTATAGGCCATTGTGAAATTGATGCCAAAGCAAATCAGGCTTACAGTGCAATGTACTCTACAGAAGGAGAAGTTTATTATGCAGACGCAAGAGAAATCGAAGCAGAAAAAGTGCCCGACTTCGACCTCTTGTGTGCAGGATTTCCTTGTCAAAGTTTTAGTGTTGCTGGAAAACGGCTCGGATTTGCAGACGATTCAAGAGGAACTCTCTTCTTTGAGATTGCCCGAATCGTTAAAGCGAAACGGCCTCCATTTCTATTATTGGAAAATGTCCCCGGACTGTTATCGCATGACTCAGGCAGGACGTATAAAACAATCATCTCCGTGCTTGTTGAGTTGGGGTATAGTGTTGAATGGTGTTTGTGTAACAGCAAACATTTTGGAGTTCCCCAACAGCGGAAAAGGCTCTACATTGTGGGACATCTTGATAGTAGAGGTGCCGGACAAGTATTTCCTCTCAGATGCAGCGAATCAGAAAATCTTAAAGAACTCATCGAAGGAGCGCAAGGGCAAAGAGTCTATTCCCCTGATGGAATAGCCTGTACACAGTGTGCCGGAGCAGGCGGTTGGGGCGGTAAAACAGGTCTTTATTTTATTGATATGAACACAGACCCTGTCATAACCGATGTAGCAAGGTGTATCACCGCAAGACAGGATTCGGGAGTAAGTAACCATAGAGGTGAACACTCTGCTGTGCTTGTGGAAGATAAACCAAGAGCTGTCATTACCCCCGACAGAGAAACCATAAGACAGAACGGACGGCTCATTAAAGAACCTGATGAAGCCATGTTTACAATCACTGCTCAAGATAAACATGGCGTGCTTCATAAGGGCAGAATTCGCAAACTGATGCCTATTGAGTGTTGGAGGTTACAAGGCTTTACAGACGAACAGTTTTATAAAGCTTATAACACAGGACTGAAAGACGGACATCTTTACAAGATGGCAGGAAATGCCGTAACTGTAAATGTTGTCTCGGCAATAGGCTTAAAAATCAAAGAGATAAATGCTTTATACGGCATAGTAAGGAGTGAAGAATAATGCCAAATCATGTAACCAATTACATAAAAATTTCAGGAGAAGCAAAGAGAATCAAGGAACTTATGGAAGCAGTAAAGTATGACGATATTGGTCCGGGTTCTCTTGATTTCAGTAAGGTTATTCCAAAGCCTTCTTCTCTTGATATTGAATGTGGTTCAAATACCGATAAAGGACTGAAAGCTTATCGTGACTTTATAAGCGTATATACCCTTGAAGGTACAAGAAAAGATCTTGATCTTCTGAGTATAAATCCCGCAGCTGAGGAAAGATTCTTGAAAGAGAGATCTGATATTGATAAAGATGTGTTTGCATTAGGCAAACAAGCGTATCAGAATATCCTTATGTACGGTGCTCCCACTTGGTATGAATGGAGCATAAATAATTGGGGTACAAAATGGAACGCTTACGGATACGTTGAAAAAATGGATATGTCAGCGCTCACAGAGAGCGACACCATTTGGATGAATACTGCTTGGGCAGCTCCTCATCCTGTAATCCTAAAACTTTCACAGATGTATCCTGACCTTTCCTTTGAACACGAATGGGCTGATGAGGATATCGGTCAGAATTGTGGCAGAAAGACATACATAAACGGTGAATGCACAGATACCTATTATCCTGAAGCAAGGGTTGAAAGTGTTGAGTTCGCCTGCAGAATTCACGGATGTGAAAAACTTGAAGATATGGGACTTGCAAAGAACGCTAAAGGTGACGATATCGTATGCCTTTGGAATCAGGACTATGAAGCCGTTTATATATGCGAAACTCCTGCTTTGTTTGCAAACGAAAAACTGACGGATGCAGATATACCCGAAGGAATGTTCTGTTATTATCTGCGTAATAGAGATGACGGAGAAGGTTTTGCGACACTTGAGAAGAATGTATCCGCAAATTTTGGCGGCACAATCATCACATGTGAACCGATAGACTTTCCAAAGCAGGGTTACATTGAGTTTACAGACGAAGATTATCCCCATTTCATAGGCGAAGATATGAGCTTCGAAAAATATATGAATGGTGAGTTTGAAGATTTAACAGAAGGAGTAGGAGAACCTAAATTATGAGTATTAAAAGAATAAATATGAGAGATCTTCTGGACTATGAAGGTAAAGAAGGTCTTATTCTCACAGGATGCGGTGGTGAGCCACAGGAATGGCTTGACGGCATCAATGAACTTTTTACACAAGGAGAAATGCTTCTTGAAGGTACAAAGTTTACTGAAAATGACCTCGCTGTTTTTGACAACGAGGGTTCTACTTGTATTTTGTTTGAGTTTAATGATAACACAAAACTCAATATCGGCAAGCTTGCCATGTGGAGAATTGGCACCCACGCTACCTTTGGTGGTACTTGGCTTACCGATTTTGTGGATCATCAGTTTGGCGGTTTTCATCCTAAAGAACAAGCCGAAAAGGTAAAACCTGATTGTCCTCTTATTGGTCAGGACGGTAATATCTTTAATCTTATGGGTATTGCTTCACGTACACTCAGAGAGAACGGTATGAGAGATGAAGCCAAAGAGATGACCAGTCGTATAACAACTGAAGCTCAGAATTATCATCAGGCTCTGGGCATTATTTCAGAGTATGTAAATATCACCTCAATGGATGAGAATGAAGGGTTCTCCGATGAGGACTTGGATGACGATTTAGAAGAAGGGAGTGAAATGACTTATGGTTAATGTGATTTGCTTCTTTTCAGGTGTTTTCCTTGGTGCATGTGTAGGTCTGGTTGTGATGTGTACAATGCAGATTCGCCGTATCAATGATTACGAAACAGAAATCAGCAGACTCAAGTCCGAGTTAGAGAAGAATAACGCTTAAATAACAGAACAGGCCGACTGCGTAAGCAGACGGTCTGTCTTTTACTGTTGTACTGTACGCAGTCGGCCTCCAAAAGGAGGTTTATATTGTGTCCGGTTCAGTAAGTCCACTTGCGTGGACAGGTAATAAAGGTTGCATCTATAAAACAATAGATGCGTTTATGCCTCCCCACAAAACCTATGTGGAACCTTGCATGGGTAGTGCGGAGGTGTTTTTAAGAAAAGCTCCTGTGCAAAAGGAAATAATCAACGACTATAACGGTGATCTTGTTAAGTTTTTCAGAGTCCTGCAGAGAAGTGAAAAGTTAGCATATTTACTTGGAAGGCTTTATTTGTCCTTCAACTGTGAAGAGTTATTCAGAGCCAACAAAGCGCTTCTTGCGGATGTTCCAAATATACTTGATGACCTTACCGAAACTGCAGTTATGATTGAAAATGCCGATTGGCAGGATATAGAACTTGCGGTTGCTTTCTTTGAAAATCAGACCTTCAGTTTTTCTTCAACAGGAAAGACATTTGCGATTGCGAAGAAAGATATGACCAAAAAGTTCGGCAGACTTGTGGCGGCTTGCAGCAGACTCAGAAATGCTATTATTATGCATCGGGATTATAAAGACTGCATAAGTTATGCCGCAGGCAAAGATACTTTCATTCTTCTTGATCCTCCATATAAAGGAACAGAAGATTACTATCAGAAAGCAAATTTTGATGAGAACGAACATACACAACTTTTCGAGTTTATGAACACGGTTCATGAGAAATTCGGTGGCGAATGTAAGTTTCTTATTACTTACAATAACGACCCATATTTTCACGAACTTGCGTCGAAGTACGGTTATTTTACTTATGTTCAAGAGCGACTTCATAATATGGCTCAGAGTACAAAACCCGGAGAGATGTTTGAAGAATTGCTTATCGGTAACTATGACCTTGAAAAGCAGGCTCTCAAGAATGAAAAGTATCTCAAAGAGCAAAACAGACAGCTCAACTTATTTGACTTTAAACATAACTATTAAGGAGACATATTTTATGACAAAAAATTTAGTTTCAGTACCCATGGAAATCATTAATGCAATTTCTGTTTTAGAAGATAACGCAGTTGTTACCCGTTTTGAAAACGATAGAACAATCCATTGTTTCGTTGAAGAAGGAACTGTGGTTATCACAGAGAATTATCACGAGAATGACGATTCCGCCGATGAGTGCGATTGTGAATGTAATGACGAAACAGCAGATGATGAAACTTGCTGTGATTGTCCGCATTACTGTCCTGTTTGCGGCGAATGCACCAAAGATAAATATCTGAGATAAGGTGCTGATATGGATAACAAGATATTCAGAGTCCTTGGCAAAAAGGGCAACACAACGATTCCTTACAGACTGAGAAAGGAAATGAACATCAAGTCTAATGAGCTCATTTCGTTTCTGCAGATAGATGAAAATTCTATTCTCCTTACAAGAGAGAAAGTCTGTAAGACTAAATCTCGTAAACATTTTTCTGAACACAGCAATAAGGATATCGAAAAGTTCCTTGAAAATCTTACTCCTGAACAACAGCATAGAGCGTGTATGTATTTAGGTGTTAAACTCGGTAGAAGGGATGGTAAACTCTGTGGCAAATAAACATAAAGTTTTATATCCTTGGTCACTCAAAGATGCCCAAAAGAGTAATGAGGTGCATCTGTGGAGAGAAAGTTACAAAGAAAACTGCGATTGTGCGAGAGCCATAGAAAGATCCATCAGAAACAACTTGTCTTCGGGTGTTCTTAATACCAATGCAGCTTGTGACATTATCGATACGTATGGATTTGACAGAGTGAAATTTGTACTTGCCAATACTATTCAGAGAAAAGGCGATGAACTATTCAGTGATGCCAATAAGTCATGGCTTAAAGGTGTGTATATTCCCAAAGATGATGTGTGTTGGCATTATGAGGTTGATTCACAGCCCGGTCTCGTTAATATCTTTACAAGTCGTGTAAGAAGTGAATGGGATAACTTGAAACTCTTTGACAAATCTCATTGCACAGATGACAAGTTTTATGAGGATAAGGTTCTTGTGTTAAAACCTTCAGCGTTAAAAGATGAATATAAAACTCCCGATTTTCAGCTGTTTTATGCCAAGAGTGGTTTTGGCTGTGACCCTACTAAAATGGGTACATCAGTGTCGGGAGTTTTTCTTATGGATGATGAGTACGCTCATTTCAGACGAGGTGACTTTTTAGGCGTAATAAAAGATGAACACTTACCTGAATGGGCAAAAGAAAAGATTCAGAGTATGACTAAGGCTGAATCTCACACAGAAACACCTACTATGACAATGCAAGGAGATTGAATATGAGAATTCAAGTGTATCAGATTAATTCCGACAGAGATAAAGATGGCCTCAAATTTATGTCACGGTCAACTCTCAGAAAGTTAAAAGGCATAGATATTGCTGATGCGAGTTTATATGACGAAGTCTTTGACGGTGATGTGGAATGTGCGAACTTGGAAGAAGTCTTTCACAAGTTCAATAACAGTCCGAGTATCTATCACGCAGGACATCCTCTGTTCAGAGGACACTCAATTACAGTATCGGATGTTATCGTTATGAACGGCAGAGCAAACTGTGTTCAGCCTGTGGGTTTTAATGAGGTGGAATTCGATGTTTCAAAAACTCAGAAACCCGATGACTTGATGAGAGTTGTGTTTGTAGAACCTATGAAAGCTCCCGTTGTAGCCGAGGTAAGAAACAATCTCGCAGGTTTACAGCAGGCGGTTGACGGACTTATAGAGCCTGTATATTTTGAGGATGGTACAGTTCTTGTGTGCAACGAGGAAGGTAAACTCAACGGTATGCAGGGAAACCGTAGGATCGGCGATGGCAGAACAGTCATTGCCGGTCCTTTTTTTATTTGCGGTGATGACGGAGAGAACTTAAAAGGTCTCACAGATGAGGAGGTGGAAAAATATATGAATGTTTTCAAAGAGCCTGAAGAAATTTCTCAGGCAGAGGTTGAAGCTGATATGGGCTTTACTATTATCAGCGGTATGTAACATTTGTTGTGTACTGTAAATTTAATTACCTTATGAAAGGACAGTGACTATGAAATTTTCAAAAAAAGTCAAGAAAAAAGTAGCGGCTTTACTCTTGACGGTATTACTTATACTTTCAATCGGTGTAACTTCTGTAGGAGCAGTTCCTGCAACACCCGATGAAAGCGTTGAAACCACAGTTGCTCAGACTGTAGAAGAATCTATAACAGAAACATCAGAAGTATCGACTCCTGATGAAACTGTACAGCCTTCTGTAAACAGTGCTAACTATGGTTTTTGGATAGGACTGGGTGCTATTGTTGTGGGTGGCTTAATAGCTACCGCAGTAATCGGATATAAAGCAAAGAAAGACGAAGACGAGGACGAGTAACGTGATGAAAAAGGTGTATATCTGTGCACCGCTTTCTGGGGATATCGAAGGCAATATTGAAAAAGTCAAGAGATATGCCCGTTTTGCTTTGCTTTCCGGAACTGCTCCTGTGGTTCCCCATTACTATGCCTATAGCCTTGATGACACTATCCCGAAAGAAAGAGAAATCGGCATTACTGCCGGTCTCGGTAAACTTTGGTTTTGCGATGAACTTTGGGTGTTTGGTGACCAGATAACAAAAGGAATGGAAACCGAAATCAGGTTCTGCAAAAACCTTAATATCAAAATTAAAAGAATCTTTGAAAAAGATATAAGAAAAAGATTGGAGGAAGATAACCTTGAAGAAAAAACTTCTTAAAGTAGCTCTTTGTATAGTTCTCGTAATGTTGTTTGCTACCGTGTTCTCGGTGACGGCTTTTGCTGCAGGCGATGTTTCAGGTGCCATTGAGCAGACATGGAACTCTGCTAAAGGTCAGGTTCAGTCAGTTGTAAACAATGTTGTGTTTCCTGTGGTCGATATGATTCTGGCTATCCTGTTTTTCGTAAAACTTGGTACAGCTTACTTCGATTACAGAAAACACGGTCAGTTTGAGTTTGCAGCTCCTGCCATTTTGTTCGCCTGCCTTATTTTTACACTTACAGCTCCTATGTATATCTGGACTGTATTGCCGGCATAAACCAATTCAAACGAAAGGCTCGGAGATGACAAGCTCGTCTCCGAGCTTCTGTACAAACAGGAGGTGAGATTTCATGTTTGAATGGCTTGGCGATATTCTCGGTGGCATTGGTGATTTTGTAGGTGACCTGTTTGGCGGTGTGACAAGCAGTATTACTACTGCTATCTTCGATATGATGCTTCAATGGATGTATAACGCTGTGTATGGTGCTGTTGCCGAATTCTTTGGCATGATGGGAAATATGGGCTCGGATATGTTTGACCTTGCTTGGGTAAAAGCAACTGTTGAACTTTTCACATTGTTTGGTTGGGCTCTGTTTACTGCCGGAATGGTTGTAGCTGTGTTCGATGTAGCAATAGAATATCAGAACGGCAGAGCAAATCCCAAGAATACAGCGATAAATATACTAAAAGGATTTTTTGCGTGTTCTCTTGTAGGTGTATTACCTATAGAGCTGTATAAGTTCTGTATATCTTTGCAGACTACGTTTGCCTACAATTTAGCTGCACTTGCAGGAGCAGAAGGTGCTGCATACGATTTAAGCGGTCGAGCGATAGGTGTTCTTGTAGGTAGTTTTGGTGCAGGAAATATGAGTTCGCAGTTCGGACTTATGGCACTTTTATGTATGATTGCTTTTGCATACTGCGTGGTAAAGATATTCTTTCAAAATATCAAAAGAGGCGGTATTCTTCTTGTGCAGATGGCTGTGGGATCACTGTATATGTTCTCTGTTCCAAGAGGATACACAGATGGTTTTGTACAGTGGATAAAACAGGTTGCGGCTCTTTGCCTTACTGCATTTATGCAAACAACACTTCTGTATCTCGGACTCATAACCTTCCCTTTGAATATGCTTTTAGGTCTCGGCATTATGCTTGCGGCAAATGAAGTGCCTAAAATCGCACAACAGTTTGGACTTGATACAAGTGTAAAAGTTAATATGATGAGTGTTGTCCATGCATCAACAACAGCAGTAAATCTTACAAGAGCAATAGCAAAAGCTAAATAGCATAATGTCTCAAAATCTGTATATCAATATATCTTGACATTATTTCGGTATGCCGATATAATGATAACAGAGGTGGATATAATGATTATAGATACACTGCTTAAAAAGAAAAATCTTACAAAATATCGTTTAGCGGTTGAATCAGGAGTTCCCCACGCAACCTTAAATGATATATGCAGCGGTAAAACAAAGCTTGAAAAATGTTCCGCCGAAACAGTATATAAGTTATCTGTAACTCTCGGTGTATCAATGGAAATGCTTACTAAAGACGGAATATATAACTCTGACAGAGAGCGAGCATACGAATATGGTCTTCCTGAATATTTACAGCATGACTTGGATGCATATAAAGAAGGTTTAAAAACAAAATCTTCTTTGATTGACTGCTTATGGAGTGAACTTTACGGAAGTATCAATGCCGCTGAAATCACAGATGGAGTTATTACAGCTGAACACGCAAACTATTTAAGAAAGAAGTATTTATAAGAAGGTGACAAAGTGATAAACAGAATTGATTTTACAAGTTGCAAAACCTTACTTGGTAAAGCATATAACGGAGCCAACGGTAAGAAAATAGCAATTGAATACAATGGAATTCAATATATGCTCAAATTCCCACCATCAGGTGAAAGAAAGCCTACCGACCTTTCGTATACCAACAGCTGTATCAGTGAACATATAGCAAGTAGTGTATACAACATTTTAGGCGTTAAGGCACACGAAACTATTCTTGGTACCTATGACGTGGGTACAAAAACAAAACTTGTATGTGCCTGCAGAGATTTCACACAGGACGGTAGCAAGCTGTTTGATTTCTGCTCAATCAAAAATACTATCCTGGATTCTGATACCGGTGGAACAGGTACAGAACTTGAGGATATTCTGGATACTATTGAAAAGCAGAAGTTTGTTTTACCCGATATTCTTACAGAGCATTTCTGGAATGTGTTTGTTATAGATGCGTTCCTTGGAAACTTTGACCGACACAACGGAAATTGGGGATTTTTATATAATGACAGTACAAACGAAAGTACCATTGCTCCCGTATATGATTGCGGAAGTTGCTTGCTTCCTCAGGCAGACGAAAGAGTCATGAATGAAGTGCTGACAAATGTTGATGCACTTAATGCGAGAATATATCAGTTCCCAACCTCTGCAATTAAGGAAAACGGCAAGAAAATAAATTATTATGATTTCCTTACAAAAGCAGAGTACGAGGGTTGCAACGAAGCTGTGAAAAGAATGGTACCAAAGATTGATATTCAGAAAATCTTTGATTTCGTTGACAATGTACCGTATATTTCAGAACTTCAAAGAGAGTTTTATAAAAAGTATATTGCTTCTCGTTATGAACTTATAATGCTTCCGGCTTTAGACATTGCTCAAGCAGAGTAAAACTCTTATATAACAATGTAAATATTTAATTTATAACTTAGGACATCGCGTATTGCGGTGTCCTTTTTTATTTTGAAACGGAGAATTTAAGATATGACACGATATTTATATCCGCAGAACCTTAAGGCAACAGCTAACCTTTGGCTTTGGAGTCTTAAGAATTTCTGTATACTTGGCATTGCCGCCCTCCTCTCAATAGTCATACTTGTTAACACAGGTTTTCTTGTACCTTCCGTAATTACTTTATGTTATGGCTTTTTGACTATAAGACTTGATGAAACTACAATACTTGACTTTATTAAATATGCTGCGAAGTTCTTTATATCAACACAGCAATACTTTGAGTGGAGGTAAAAATGGCGAATAACAAAAAGAGAAAAGGTCGTTCAGTTCAGGAGTTGCTTGGAATAAAAACCTTTACAAACTATGGACTGAAAACTACAAAAGGAGAACTACTTTTTTATCAGGTAGTTCCAACAAATATCTCGGTGCTTTCAAGTGTCAACATTGAGATTAAAATCAGGCACTTAATGCAGGTGCTTTCAACAATCCCCGATATCGAAATCACTTGCACAGACTCCTCTGAATGCTTTGATGATAACAAGGCGTATCTTACAGAAAGGAGTCACGAAGAACACAATCCTAAAGTTAATAAGATAATCAAAAAAGACATTGAATTTCTGGATCATATACAGATGGAAATGGCTACTGCGCGTCAGTTTCTGTTTATTGCAAGATGCAAAAATATGAAAACACAACAGGTGTTCAATGTTGCAAATCGTGTTGAAAAGACTATATCTGAGCAAGGCTTTGAAGTACACAGACTCTCTAAAAATGAAATTAAGAGATTTCTCGCCTTGTATTTTGATGCTTCGCTTAATGGTGAACATATGCCCGATATAGACGGAGAGCAGTTCTTCGATACAGAAAAATTCTACGAACAGGAGGTGGAACGTGATGGGAAGAAAACCTAAAGTTATGACACCCGAACAGGCTGAAGAAATCCGGACAAAAGACTTCTTTGACTGCATACTGCCTACCACCATCAAGTTTATATCCGACTACTATATTGTGGGAGATAGTTACAGATGTGTTTGGGTAGTCAGAGAATATCCTCCTTCAACAGAAGAACAGGCAATACTTTCACAGCTTGCTGACAGGAATGGCGTTACTCTGAGAATCTATCATTGTTTGGTAGAAGCCATTGAACAGAGAAAGATTATTCAGAATGCAACCCGAAGGAACAAGATGAAATCCGGCGGCAATGATATGAATGAAACCATTGAAGCTGAAGGTAATCTTATGGATGTAATTGATATGTTGGCAAACCTTCGTAAGAACAGAGAATGTCTCCTTCATTGTACTGTGTTCATAGAACTGAGAGCAAAAAGTAAATCCGCCCTCAGAGAACTGCAGAGTGAGATTGCAATGGAACTTACAAGGTCTAAAATTTCAGTTGACAGACTTACCCTTAGACAGAGGGAGGGGTTCCTTTCAGTTGTGCCAACAGGACATAACTGTTTCGGCGCACAGTTTGAACGAGTGTTGCCTGTATCAAGTGTAGCTAATCTCTATCCATTTAACTTCTCAGGTAAAACCGATCCCGAAGGAATCTATATAGGCAGAGATAAGTTCGGTACAAATATCCTCGTAGACTTTGACCGCAGAGCAGAAGACAAGACTACAAGCAATGTCTTAATTCTTGGCAATTCGGGACAAGGTAAATCGTATCTGCTGAAACTCCTGCTCACGAATATCCGTGAGTCAGGAAAGAGTATTATCTGTCTTGACCCCGAAGCCGAGTATGAAGAACTGTGCAAAAATCTCGGTGGCTGTTATGTGGATTTTCTTTCAGGTCAGTATACTATCAATCCTTTAGAGCCAAAGGCATGGTCTGATGGTAGCGGTGAATACGACCCCTTTGCACCTGATGCGTTTAAGAAAGCTACAAGGCTGAGTCAGCACATAGCTTTTCTTAAAGACTTTTTTAGAAGCTATAAGGATTTTGCAGATGTGCAGATTGATACCATTGAAATCCTTCTTGCAAAACTCTATGCAAGGTTTGGTATTACAGACAGTACAGATTACAGTCTGATGAAACCTACGGACTTTCCTGTTATGTCAGATTTCTATAAGCTCTGTGAAGAAGAATACAATACATATGATCACAAGAGAAAATACCTTTATACAGAAGAAACTCTGCAAGAGGTGTGCCTCGGTATTCACAGTATGTGTGTAGGTACAGAAAGTACATATTTTAACGGACATACAAATATAACCGATGATCAGTTCCTCTGCTTTGGTGTTAAGGGTCTTATGGACACAAACAAAAAACTCAAGGATGCAATGCTTTTCAATATCCTCTCATATATGAGCAATCAACTCCTTGGTAAAGGTAATACAGCAGCATCCATTGATGAACTCTACTTGTTCCTTACAAATATGACGTCAATTGAATATATACGAAACGCTATGAAACGTGTTCGTAAGAAAGATTCCTCAATCATTCTGGCATCACAGAATATTGAGGATTTTTTAATTCCGTCAATTCGTGAGTTCACAAAACCTCTTTTCAGTATTCCTACACATCAGTTTCTTTTTAACGCAGGTCAAATTAACCCAAAGGAATATATGGATGCTCTTCAGGTAGAACCGAGTGAGTTTGAACTCATTAAATATCCCGAAAGAGGTACTTGTCTGTATCGTTGCGGAAATGAGAGATATCTCCTTCAGGTAATAGCACCCGAATATAAAGCAGAACTTTTTGGCAAAGCGGGTGGTCGTTAATGGCAGCTCCTGCTGTTGCTGTAGCCGCAAAAAAGGTTTTGGTTGCCTTAGCATCAGACAAGAAGGGCAGAAAGTTCTTGATGACCGTTATCGGTATAGTGATAGGTATTGTGCTGGCACCTCTGTGTATTTTAATGGGATTAAGTCAGACAGATTTGGAGCTCGACACAGATGCTTTGGTTCAGCAAGTAGAAGCGAATCTCAGTAGTGAAGAAATATCATTACTTCAGGGAATCGAAGATACTATGAATGACATCGAAGAACAAATGACAGATGCAGGATATTTTGCATCAAGAGTAAGAGAGGCGCAAGTGCTGTATGTGCTTGCGCTTTCTGATTACTCATCTGATTCTGATTTTGTAGAAACCCTTGTAGGTTGTTTTGCTGAAGAACAAACTGATGCAGAACTCATTGATAATGTCAATTCTGCTTTCGGTACAGCAATAACTACCGAGGAATTTACAAATTTAATGCAGACAATGAGAAGCACCTATATTGACACTTCAGACTATGTAGATTTAAGCAACAAGAATAATCTTGACTTGGTTACTTGGGCAAAGAATGCTTCGTCTACCCAATGGGGATATGTCTACGGCACTTTCGGAACTGTTCTTGATGAAGATATGCTTACCTACAAACTAAACCAGTATCCCGATGATGTTGTTCCTTATGAAGAATTCATTCGAGAGAACTGGATGGGCAAACGATGTGCTGATTGTGTAGGTCTTATAAAAGGCTATGGTTGGTACACCCCCGAATCAGGAGAAGTTGAATATGGCGCAAACGGAATGGCTGATGTAAGTGCTGATGGAATGTATGATGCGGCTACTGAAAAAGGTGCGCTTTCAACTATGCCCGATATCCCCGGTCTTGCGGTATGGCAACATGGACACATAGGAATCTATGTGGGTGACGGAAAAGTAGTTGAAGCAATGACAACAACAGTCGGTGTTGTTACAACAGACCTTAATAACAGAGGTTGGACACACTGGCTGAAAATCCCTTATATAAATTACATTGAAGAAACGGAGAGTACAACAAATTGAAATTTGGAAAATATTATGTAAACGCAATTGTAGACAGAGAAATGACCTACGAAAACGCAGAAGGTGACCTTGAAGTTTGTGGCGGTTATTTCTGTCAGGTCTTTGCAGATGAGGAAATGACAGAACTTATTGATGATTTCAGATTACCCATCGGTCATGCAATTGAAGACGAGTCTTTTGAGTCTCTTGAAGAAGGTATCAGAGAATATCTCGGTATCGGAATGACAGATTCGAGAAAAGACGAGCTTATCAATAAATTCATCACTTGGATGATCGAGCATCACAGTAACGATGAGGACTTATACTATGTCCTTCATAAGCACATCGGATTAACAAAATCGGAACTTCATAAATACGATGTTGAATCCCTGGATAAATACTTCAAGGCTGAAAAGGATCAGCGCGAGGAAATTACAGACTTGATTACAGGCGAGGATTTAGCACAGCAGGCTATCTATGCAGCTAACGCAACCGAAGGTTTATCGGCAAGTGAAAAAGCATCAGCTATGCTTGGAATGCTTGGTGCAGATATTACAGACAATTCGGTGTGTGATACTGCACCAAAAGATATACCTGAAACCTTCATCATTAAAGGTGCGACAGGAACACTTGTAGAGCTGACACCCGAAGTTGTTTTGTATAACAGCCTTGATTATATGGGCAAGCCTCAGTTTAATCTGGGTATCCGTCTTTGCTGTAAAGATTCAGGTGCTTTAGAACCCTATGCAAATTTAACCGTAAACTTTCATGAGTTTATTGGTATGAAAAACTGTGCATACATCGATACAAACAACTGTCCTTTTGCAAACGAAATTCTTAAAACAGGTGTTGCAAGAGATATGGGAGTCACTAAACAAAGCGGATACTGTACATATCCCTTGTGGGAGTTTGATAAGAAATTTCTGCAACAGATAGGCGGCGAAACATATCAGTTATACTCCGATAAGTATGACGAGTATATGGAAAATGCTTTTGCAGATGACGAAGATATGGATGATTCAGAAGATCTTGAAGACGAAGATGAAGAACTATCACAAGAACCGAGTTTAGGGATGTGAGGTGACGTGATGTTTGACATTGATGCAGTGATGAACAGAAAGGATTCTGAAATCGAATCAGAACCTTGCATTGTGGCAAAGATAATTGAATTGCCGACAAACAGTTTCTTCTATTTCAAAAATCACTTGTTGGAAGATCAGTCTTTCCTTATGGATAATATCGACCTCATGGGTTTTGATGAAGATAACATCAGGAGATGTCTTCTTATTATCGGAGAAGGATACGATGAAGGAATCCTCGTTGATACTCAGGGTTGTAATTACGCAAGATACACAGCTCATGTTCCTAACGCAAGAGAACTTGTGGACATACATCGGTACCAGTCTTTGAGAGATTTCTCGCAGAAGATGCGAGATGTCGCAGATGAGGTTGTGAGAAAGGTTATGGATAGTCAACAGGATGGTTGCTATTATGTGAAAGACTCTGATATTCCTATCTCTACAGATGACTCTATGTTCAGTTATTCACTACTTGGCGAAATGCTGTCCGAAAGGGATGAGTTTGATACTGTTGAAACATTCACATCTGAAATCGGAGTAACGGTTAATCCGAAATATATGTTTGCTGAAGGAAAAGGCAAAACTCTGTCTCAGGAAGAAGTGGATGTTATGATTGCAAAGCATACCTTGTTTACATACGATGAAGGTGGCGAAAAAGCCGATTTCTCGAACTGTGTGCTGAAAAATATAAATCTGTCAAACGCACAGCTTAATGGTGCAGTATTTAATAACACCGTTTTTATTAACTGCAATTTAATCAACACAGGTTTATGCTCTTCTGATTTAACAGGTGCGAGATTCAGAGGTTGCGATATGTCCTCTATGGGCTGTGAAGAAGCTGACTTTTCATATGCAAAGTTTCAGGACTGTAATATGGAAAAAGTTATGGCAACTCACTCATGCTTTGTAGGTGCGGAATTTAATTCCTGCTATGTGGGAAAGGCATCTTTCAGAAATTGTTGTATTGCCAGAGCAGAGTGGAATGAAACAGATCTTGATGTTGCTGACACATATGGCGTTTCAAAATCTTATGAAGAATGGAGTTCGGATAACGAACTCAAACCTATTAACTTGGAGTGAAGAAAATGAAAACAGTAAATGTATCAATTGAGTTTGACGAACACAAAGTCAAGGCTCTTAAAATCTATCTCGAAAAGAAAGAAACCACAGTCGAGGAACAGATGAAAAAAGCCTTGGAATATTTGTATGAAAAAAATGTTCCTGCAGGAGTGCGTGACTTCTTAACCTTGAGCTATGAGGACACGGATAAACCCACAAAAAAGGTGAAAAAAGCTTCTGCTAAACCCATAGGAGAGTCGTCTGTGAACGAAGGGTAGCATATAATGAAGGTCAACCGAATAACAACAGGTTATTCGGTTGACTTATGGCTAATATAGTTGCTTGTATGTGTTATTAAAATCAGATTTAAGTATCAATGATAACAGTTGTAAATGACCGTTTGTTATGATATAATTTTGTTGGTAATTTACTTTACCAACGAAAATCTTATAGGAGAAATTGTGTTATGAACAAACAACATTTGATTAAGGGAATTGTATGTGCAGCGTTAATAGCATCTTTTTTATTTTTATCATTGTTTTCAGGTGTAGCACTAGATGTTTCGTCAGAAAAATTGTCTGCATATCTTGTTGAAACATTAGCATCTATGCGTAATGGTGATGAGCTTGAAGTTACTGTATTCTTTAAGGAAATGAATGATAGTGGCTTAAGAGAACGATTGATTAGTAAGCACGGAAAAGATATAGAGGTATATGAAGATGAAAGCAGATTTTATAGTGAAGTAGTCCCTAACATAAAAGTTGGTGATAAAACGATTAAGTCGCTTGTATCAAAACAGGAATTTTCAATTACGAATTTTAGTTTAGACAATGAAAAGTCGACACTTGATTTGGAACTTAGGAAAAATATTAATAGAGAAATAATAAATGAAATGAATGAGTATATATCTGATCTAAGGGATACTCGTTCGGATATGATGAAAGGATATCTAAGTAATTATGATAACCTTTTTGATAGTGAGGATATCGTTTTTTCTTCCGAATTTATTGAGATGTTGATAGTAAGATTAAGTAAGTCTGAAATTTTGGCATTGTCAAATAAGCCATATGTAGATAGCATATATTATTCAGAAAATGATGGTGAGCAAGAAGCTTGGGTTGCACCATTATTGATTGAAGCTGACTCAACAACAGGTACAGGTAGCGTGAATTATAATGATGGCAGTGGTTACGATGGAACAGGAGTGAATATTGGCATTATTGAAAATGGTGGAACCTCATTTGATCCTGAGAATTATAATTTGCGAGATGCTCGCAGATCTGGAAAACTGGCTTTTGTTAGTACAGACGGAGTTGCTTCGGCAGGAAGTAATCTGCATTCCACAATAGTTACAGCTATTATTTGTGGTAAAAAAGTTACGATAAATGATAGAACTTATGGAGGTTTGGCACGAGGTTCTCAGGTGTATCAAACTGCGATTAGCAATAATCAAGAGACTATGGGACAGGAGTTCTATAGGGCAGTAGAAAGACTGACAGGAAATCCATTTAATGTAAACATTATCAATTTTAGTGGTGGTCTTGGTGGCGGTTCTGAATATTCAGAGTACGATAAAGCTGTAGATAAATATGTTACGGATTATAGAATTGTATTTGTGAAAAGTGCAGGAAATACAAGTAACGAAGTAACGTCCCCAGGAAGAGCTTTCAATGCAATTACCGTTGGTTGTCTGGAAGCAAAGACTGGTTCTGGAATGCCTACACCACTCTACAGTATGAAATCTGATTCAGCTTGGTATGAAGAAAGTTATTTGCCTAACAAACCTGATGTTGTTGCACCAGGTACAAAAATAACCTTACCTACATCCGCTACATCACAATACGAACACACAGGTGGTGGCACAAGTTTTGCAGCTCCTGTTGTTGCAGGGCTTGCAGCACAACTTATGCAGAGTGATGTGATATGTTTTGCTAATCCCAATTATGTTAAAAATCTTATTATTAACGGAGCTAGTAATGATTTGATTAGAGAATTTCAAGTTTCTTACGGAAAATTGTTAGAAAAGACTGGTGCAGGACTTGTTAATGCGGTTGATTCTTTTGAAGCGAAAAACAATAGTTATTTTGAGGCTATTTTGTATACCTACACAAATAGAGATTATGAAACCATACAAGATGTCTATATAAGAAAAGGACAGACCATTAGGATTGTTTTGAGTTATCTCAAGGAAGAAGATATAGATATCATAGAGGATTATGGTAATAATCTGGATTTACGATTAGCTCAAACGGCAGGTTTTGCAGTTCATGCAGTATCAGAATCAACAAATAATAATGTAGAAATTATAGAGTTTAAAGCGACATCGAGTGGAACATATAACATTCAAGTAAGAATGAGCGAGTCTATGTTAAGTGCTAACGGAAATACTAATTTGCTCTATTGTGTAACATGGCGAATATTTTGATGTTTAGGAGAGTGATGGGTATGAAAAGAATAGTATCATTTTTACTTGTCGTTATTATGCTTTGTTCCATAGGTTTGGTATATGTTTCGGCAGAGGATAGAAAGTTCCCGCAGATGTTTTTTGACCGTTTGGCTCAACATGAAGATACAGATGTTTTGTCTGTGTGGATTGAGGTTTACACAGGTATTAAGATAATGAATAAATGGGAATATTTCTGGCGTAATGATATCAATATGTCTCGTTTTCAAGGTGATAGCAAATATGCAAATGCAGCTATTGAAGACTATAAAACCTACTGTGCGGAAACCGAAAACCAAATAGTAAATAAGCTTAAGGACTTTTACTATAATGAGTTTGGTGCTGTTGATGGTACTTTTGTAGGCTTTAATGGTGCAGCAGGTACTATTGGTACAAAACTGACAGTTGTTGACATAAAGAGGCTTGAATCTTATGACAAGGTTCTTGGTGTTAATATACTCAGAATAGGCGGATATGATGCTTCTTTCAACGCACAGCCCGTTGAATTTGCCACCGAGATTTATAACACAGAATATTTGGGTAATACTTCTGACGAAGCTGTTCCGGTAGAGTGCTGTTTTGGAATGGATGGATTGTACGTCTTGTTCAGAGGTGGACAGGTTAAGTCTCAGGAATATAGTGAAGAAATAATAGATGATTTGCTTATTATCGGTTCAGAGTATACTCATAGCGATGATAATCCTACGGGATTTTTTGCAGTTACAGAGAGTGGTGTCATTCGTACTCTCAAAGAAGGCTTTGAACTGAATGTTCTTCATATAGATACTGTGGCAACGGAGCTTCCTTATGTGTATGTTATCGGAGATGCAGATTATGATTTAGAACTTACAATTAAGGATGCTACAATGATCCAGAAAATTCTTGCGGGTCTTGAAGAATACAAAAGTGTTGTTTGTGTATCTCGTCCCGAGGACAAAGACCGCGACGGCAGGGTTACAATCAAAGATGCAACAGCAATTCAAAAACGTATAGCAGGACTTGATTGTTAATTCTGATTTTATGACGATAGTTTAATTTGATAATAGTTTTATAGGCTATGTTGCAATTTTGCAACATAGCCTATTTTTGTGTATGAGTATTGAACTCGATATTATGCCACCTGTTTCGCCTTGTGTGCGGTTTTAAGAAAAGGGTAGAGTAAACACCCGAAGAATCCCCTCAAGGCGAAATTGGGGAAATGTCGCCCCGATTTGCAAATGCACTTTGCATTGCTTTCGGGGCGAAAATCGGTCTGCTTTAGCTGTCCGATTTTTTTGCAGGAATAAGCGAGGGTAGCGTGAACGCCCTCCTCGCACCTCACATCGGACGGCAATGCCGACCGTGAAGGGGTTTTTGAGCATTCAGTTTAGGATGTCGTAAAACTCGGCTTTTGAGAGGAATTACTGCGTAGTTCCCGTGATAGCCGATGAACACAAGCTTATGGTGGGTATCGTAGCAAAAAAATAAGCATTTTGAAAGGATGTGAAGCAAATGCCCGAGTTTGAAAAGAAGAACAAATATATGATTTATGTTAAACCCGAAACCATAGAAAGAGCTGATAGATTGTATGAGATTGAAGGTGCTAAAAGTCGCTCCGAGTTCATAGAGAACGCTATTAACTTTTACGCTGGATTTGTTTCAGCTAACGATTGTCTTGACTATTATCCCCCAGTGATTGCATCTGTTGTAAAAGGATCTTTGGACAGCTTTGAAAACAGAATCTCTACTCTTATCTTCAAACAGGCTGTAGAGCTCGCAATGATGATGAACATTATGGCGGCAACATCTAATGTGGATGAATATACTTTACAGAAACTTCGTGCCAAATGTGTCAGCGAAGTCAAAAGACTTAACGGAAAAATATCTTTTGAAGATATCCATAGATATCAGAAAGGATATTGAGTATGGCACGGTTTATCCTTAAATGGAGATACATAAAAGAAGGTAGTAAAAATCATAACAGCAACCTTGTAAAATATATTGCTACCCGTGACGGGGTTGAAAAGTGTGATGAATCGTGGAAATCTCAGCCTGCGACGGTAGAACAGCAAAGATTTATAGAAACCTTAAAGAAAGACTTTCCGAACAGTACTGACTCTTTTGAGTATCAGGATTACATCAAAGATCCGAATAAATATACTGCTTCTCAATTTATATATAAAGCAATTGAAGAAAATATTGACATCATAGGTAAACGAGAAAACTATGTAAAGTATATTGCCAAAAGACCTCGTGTAGAAAAACAAGGAACTCACGGTTTGTTTTCTCAGGATGATACACCTATAAGTCTTTCGAAAGTTGCAAAGGAAGTTGCAGAACATAAAGGTATGGTCTGGACCACAGTAATGTCGATTCGCAGAGAGGATGCAGAGAAACTTTGCTATGACAATGCAAAGATGTGGAAAGATATGCTCAGAAGCAAAGCAAGTTCCCTTGCTATGTATATGGGTATTCCTCTTTGCGATCTTCGTTGGTATGCCGCCTTTCACAATGAAGGTGAACATCCTCATATACATCTGATTTCGTATTCTGTTGGAAGGACTCCCTATATGAATGAAGATGGGTTAAAAAGATTCAAATCTGATTTTGCAAGAGAGATTTTCAAGCAAGATTTATACAATATCTATGATGAACAGACAGGATATCGAGATCAACTTCGCTATGAAAGTAAGAAACAAATATCTGAAGTAGTATCACGTATGAACCTTGGTAAGTATGAAACAGGAACGGTTGAGTGCTTGCTCAAAGAGCTTTCAACAGAACTCAAATTCTATGAGGGTAAAAAAGTTTACGGCTACCTTCCTAAAAGGCTCAAGAATCTTGTGGATGGTATTGTTGATGAAATATCTAAAGATGGCTCTGTAAAAGAACTCTATGCCCTTTGGTATGAACAAAGAGAGAATGTGATTAAGATTTATCAGGACGATATGCCCGATAGAATACCATTATCTAAAAACAATGAGTTCAAGGTTATAAGGAACGCTGTGCTTAAGGAAGCGTTTAAGCTGTCAGAAAACATAGCTTCTATATATGAAGATGAGGTTGAAGATTTCCCATATTCTTCAAATGATACAGAACAAGACGCTTATAATTCAGTCCCTGATAATCAGCAAAACAAAACTAAGACTGCTATGCCGATTAATAATAATGCGAAGGATAATAGTCACAATTCGAAGCGTATAGGAATTGCAGCTCTGAGATTATTTGCAAGAGTGTCACAGATTATTGGTGACAGTATTACAGATGACGGCTCATCTGAGGGGACTGTTGACCAAAAGTTAAGACAAAAAATCCGTGAGAAAAAGCAAGCTCAAGGACATAAAATGGGATAAGGAGAACAAAATGAAAACGAGATATTTTACTAAAGAAGAACAAGAAAAAGCCTGTGCTGTTGATATTGTATCTCTGCTTCTGAAAAATGGAGAGAAAGTTAAACGAAAAGGCTCTGAATATGAATGGCGTGAAGGTGTTGACAAAATAACCATACGTGGAAACCTTTGGTATCATCACTATGAGCAGACGGGCGGTAACACGGTTAGTTTTGTCAGTCGCTTCTATAATAAGACTTATCCGGAAGTACTAGCTATGATTTTAGATGCTGACCTTAAAACTTGTGATATTGACAAGGTCGAGGAATTTAACCCTAAGAAATTCGAACTGCCTAAGCGTTATAAAAATATGAATCGTGTCTATGCCTATCTTATTAACACAAGAGGAATTCACAGAGAGGTCGTACATACCTTTTCACACAACCATATGCTGTACGAATCCGATGTGTATCACGATGCGGTTTTTGTAGGCTTTGATAAAGACGGTGTGCCTCGTCACGCTCACAAGAGAGGAACATCCCCAAACAGTACGTTCAAAATGAATCAGGCAGGCAGTAAACTTGATTACAGCTTTCATTGGATTGGTACAAGCAATCGTTTGTATCTTTTTGAAGCTCCGATAGATATGCTTTCATTTATAACAATGTACTCTTACGATTGGCAGAATCACAGTTATGCTTCAGCCTGCTCGGTATCACCCAAAGTTTTATATCAATGCCTCAATGACTACCCACACATAAATGAAGTATATATCTGTTTTGATAATGACGAAGTAGGACAGTTATCAGCCCAACTGATTTCGCAAAATGTATCCAAGAAGGGACACAAAGTAGCAATCCTTAAACCCGAACTTAAAGATTGGAACGAGGATTTATTAAATAAAAGAAAAGAGGTGTAATGTGTTTGAACAACGCATATATAGTTATTATAGTTGCCGCCGTGATGTTTGCCGTCATAGGCGGTATTACTTTAATCTCACATATCTATAACCTGAACGGAATCAAAAGTAAAACTGTTGGTGACGGTCAGCACGGAACGGCTCGGTTTTCAAATAAAGGTGAACTTAGGCATGTGTATAAGCACATACCCTTTGAGCCGAAGTCTTGGAGAAAAGTTGCAAAGGAAAAAGATTTGGGTTTACCTCAAGGAGTAGTTGTAGGTGTGAAAAAAAGAAAAGGCATCGACTATGCTATGGTCGATACCTCTGATGTTCATACTATGATGATTGGTGCGGCAGGTTGCGGTAAGACTGCCTATTGGCTATATCCAAATCTTGAATATGCCTGTGCTTCGGGAATGTCTTTCCTTACAACAGACACAAAAGGTGACCTGTATCGTAATTACGGAAACATAGCAAAAGATTACTATGGTTACGATGTAGCGGTCATAGATCTTCGTAATCCCACATGGTCTGACGGAAATAATCTTCTGCACCTTGTAAACAAGTATATGGATGCGTACAAAGAGAATCCCAACAACATCGCTCTCAAAGCAAAGGCAGAAAAGTACGCAAAGATTATCGGCAAGACTCTTATATTCAGCGAAGGAGATGCCGCCTCCTATGGACAAAATGCATTCTTCTACGATGCGGCTGAAGGTTTGCTTACATCAGCCATACTCTTGATTGCAGAATTTGCTCCTAAAAAAGAAAGGCACATCGTATCAGTATTCAAACTGATTCAGGACTTATTAGCACCAAGCGGTAAGCGAGGAAAAAATCAATTCCAACAGCTCATGGAGAAACTACCACCTGATCATAAGACAAGGTGGTTCGCCGGAGCGGCTCTTAACACAAGTGAGCAGGCAATGGCTTCTGTTATGTCAACAGCTCTCTCAAGGCTCAATGCGTTTCTTGATTCGGAACTTGAACAGATACTCTGTTTTGACACAGCCATAGATGCAGAAAAGTTCTGCTCAAGTAAATGTGCAATATTTATCGTACTACCCGAAGAAAATCCATCAACTTACTTTATGGTATCTCTTCTTTTGCAACAGTTATATCGAGAGATACTTACAGTAGCTGATGAGCAAGGCGGTGCGTTAAAGAACAGAGTAATGTTTTATATGGACGAGTTTGGTACGCTTCCTGCCATTAGTTCTGCCGAAATGATGTATTCTGCCTCTCGTTCCCGTAGGCTTTCACTCGTGAGTATTATCCAGTCATATCAGCAGTTGGAGAAGAACTATGGCAAAGAAGGTGCAGCTATCATTCAGGATAACTGTCAGATTACTATTGCAGGCGGTTTCGCTCCCACATCAGAAACCGCAGAAATTATATCGAGAGCTCTTGGTACTCGAACAGTTATGACCGGTTCTGTATCGAGAAGCAAGAACGACCCGTCACAGTCTTTGCAGATGACAGAAAGACCTTTGATGACGGCTGATGAACTGAAGTCCATGAAGAAAGGCAACTTCATTGTTATGAAAACAGGAACCCATCCCTTTATATCAAAACTTAAACTCTTCTTCAAATGGGGTATAGACTTTGACTGCGAGCCATACTCTGTAGATGACAAAGGAGCAAGAAAGGTTGAATACACAGATAAGGATACCATTGAGGACAGAATGCTGGAAAAATATCCACACCAAGTTCTGTCCGAAAAGGCGGCTCCTAAAGATTCTTCAAAGTCCGGCGGTAACATTGAGATAGCGCAGATTCCTGCACCGATACGCACCGAAGGCCTGATTAACGAACCTATAGAACAACATGTTCCTGAAGAACTGCAACAGAGTCTTCCAACTCGTACAAGTTGAGGTGATCAGATGTCTTATTACAGAAAACTTTATGAATATGATGACCTTCCTCACAGGGCAAAGGCGGTTTACATTTACCTTTATGACCGATGCAATAAAGAGAAAAAGTGTTGGCCGAGCATTAAGACTATTGCAAGAGAGCTGTCCTTTTCTCAAAGTACAGTCCGCAGAGCAATACAAGATTTAGAGAAAGCAAAACTTGTACGCAAGGAATACGCATACAGAAAGAACGGCTCTCATACAAGCAACAGATATTATGTTGTTTAATAAATTGGTGTGGGGAACTCAAATTTTATTGATTTAAAAAGTGAAGGGAGTAGTGCGCCCAATCGGTGGTAGTACTCTTCTTTCACTATGCAACCCCAAAGAAGTACCCACTTGAACTTATATATGCAGAGTAGAAGATATATTTTCGTTGATTTATTTTTATCATTTGGCGTACAATTATTTATAATGAATTAATTTTTAATAATTTATTCACAAATAGACAATGATTGATTTGAGAGATGATATTATAATTTATGATAAATTTGTATCATAATATTATGAGCATTATTAAGAAAATTAAAGTGTAGTTAGGTTGTTTTGATTGAATGAGGTTTATAAATAATTGAAGACCTCCATGAAACAGTAACTAGTTGTAGAGATAACTATCAAATGCTAATAGAAGGTGATTGGGGACCAGTTTCACAAGAGAGCTATTTAAATGCTTGGATTGAGGCTGTTTATACAGCTGAGGCTGATATGCGAAGCAAAATATTACCAAGTATAAGCGAGAAGATTGATGAGATAATCTTGTGTCTTTCAAAAGAGATTAACATTAACAAAAAATAGATTGGTTTTCAGCGAAAAAATTAACGGTTTGTCCCCTTTAAACGAAGACAAACCGCTAATATGTATGGAAATATTAAAGTTGAATTAGATGGATAAGTTAATAGATTGATTGTTGTGAAATAACAGTCTTACATTCTTTGTAAACGTTTTTCTAACTGGTATATTATGAATCCTACATACGGAGTACAATCATCTATCGATTTGTATCTTTCCAAAGTGTGTTTAATGAGATCTTTAGACCACTCACCAGAATGCTTTTTGTATAGGCTTTTTTTAATTGCGTCAAAAGCGCAAAATCTATTGCTTACAAGTGTAGCGGAGTTTAAGTTTAACGTTATATTTAAATCATCATTAAAATTACTATTAGTTGAACTGATTGTTCCTTTTTTATCATATTTTATTGTATCAATATGACTTTGGTTTCTTGGATCGATATTTAACAACAAATCGCCTTTTCTATCATCACAAGTCTTTTTGTTGTATGGTAGATTTTTAGTTGTGTTACACACGGCAAACAAATTGTTATACTCTAAAGATTTTGAGATATCTCCATTGTCGCCGTTCCTGGGAATATAATGCTCAATAGTAGAAGTTGCGGAATCAATTCTCTTATTACAGTAAGCACATCTACTATTTTGTTCTTGAATTAAAATATCTTTTAATTTATTTTTACATTCTGATGGCACTACATCGTAGTTTCCATAAAGCCTATTGGCCTCATAAAAAGCCCTAGGAATGTTACTTTTGTTTATTTTCAGCATAACTCACCCATTATCGCTTTCGAAATCCAATGAAACAGTTGCACTTATAATACCATTGTCATTTTTGCCAAGTAGTTCTGTCAATTCATTAAGAAGGATTCTTGCATTGTCATAGTCTTCCTTTTCAAGAAGATCATAAAATGTTGAGAACCTTAGGTCGATATCATCAGGTCTTGTAGTTACTCCCATAATTTCATAAAGCACAGAATTAACATCTTTACCGTAAATTTCTTCGCTATAAGAACAAGCGTTGTCATCGTCTAAAACAATAAGTTGGTTTTTGTTTGCTGATGAAATAACACTTGGAGAATGAGTGGTGACAATGAACTGAACTTTTGGGAAGATGTTCATTAGGTTATTTAATATATTTTTTTGCCACAGAGGATGAAGGTGTTGGTCTATTTCATCTATGATTACTATTCCTGACGTTTCTTTTAATACATCCGAAAGGAATTGTGGGTTTAATACAGCCATTCTATATGCAATGTCGGCTACAAGACTTAATGTGTTTTTGAATCCGTCACTTAACTCATGAAAAGAATATTTTTGCTTTTTGCCTTCTTTATCAACATATGTGATTTCAAGTTCATTGCTTTTAATGTTAAAACGCACCTTAACATTATCGGCAGGGATACCGCTTCCTTGATAACATTTTGAAACAGCTGTTTCAACAGCTGTTAATTCTGGTATTTTTTCGCCAGCCTGCAATTCTTGCATAGTCATTTTCTGAAACCACTTAATCATCAGCTTTTCATTTGACATAGAAGAAAGACAATCTGTATATCCACTCAATCGATTTAGTAAAGCTCTTCCAGTACCAGTATTTTTTTCTCTTTTTTGTGCCCACAATCTACCAGTTCCATAATATGAAATGATTGGAAGTTGAACTTGATTGTTACCATCTCTGATGGACTTTTGCATAGATGAGGCAATGTTTTTGATAGAATAAGCTTCACCATAAGTGGTTTTGCCGGATTCAGTATTCAATTGTCTTGTCCAAGTTATTGCGTCATTAGCAACTGAACCTGTGCACTCGATTATTACCGGAAACTGTGGATGTCTATCGAGTACACTTCCTATTTCATATGAGGCAAGTCTTACATCAGTTTTATGAATACCGGGGGTATGAACCCCTTCTATGCCAAGCAGAAAACTGCCGATTCCAATGGAAACAGCATCAAGTATAGACGATTTACCTGCACCATTATTACCTACAATGACGTTCATTTGGGGATCAAAATTTACAGACAAATTATGAAAACGTCTGAAATTTACAATCTTAATGTTTGATAATTTCATGATTTACACCTCATAGTTTTCGAGTGAATAAATATAGATATAATTATACTTATATAGTTTACCATTTATTTAGTAATTACGCAACAATTTTTTGTTTGTGATGGTAAAAGTGTTTTAGAGATTAACAAAAAATAGGCATTGCATCCATAATGTAAAAAGGCAACATACCTTAATTATAGGTTTGTTGCCTTTTTGTGTTTATTTAGATTTAAGAATTACCGAAAAAGAAAATAGCATAGACTCTGCATTGAAGGAGTAGTCAACAATTCCGTCATAGTCTCTAGCAATTCGTTTAATGACCTTTATGCCAAATCCATGAATGTCTTTATTAGATTTAGTTGTTTTAAGTTCACCATTTACTCTTTGTGGTTTGTTTGAACAAGAATTTATCAAATTGAAAACAACAAAGTTCTCATTTGTTTCTTTAATAGTTAATTCTATTGATTTTTCTATTGAATCTCTTGAAGCTTCAATAGCATTCTCTAATAAATTGTCTAGAATGGAAGTAAGATTCACCTCAGAAATGAAAGAAAAATCAATATTTCTGACATCACAATAGAAAGTGATTCCTAATTCTTTACAAGCCATCATATATCTATTTACGATAGCATTGATAAGTTTGTTGTCACTATATTTTTTTAAGTACTTGATTTGGTACTCATCGTATAAGTTTTCGATGTATTTGTTAATGCTCTCACAATCTGAGTCTGAAGCATAATCTTTAATTGATAAGAGGTGTCGCTTGATATCGTGTATTAGAATATTTGAGTTTTCATATTGGTTTTGCAATATAGCGTAGTACTCAGTATCAAGCTCAGATTTCTGCTTTTGTAGGCGAAATTCTGTGTTTTCGTTTTGTGTTTTAATTACAGATTCATGAACCCAGAAAACAATAATATTTGAATATAACAACAAAACTGTAGATACTACAAAGATAATATAAACAGAACTAGGAACCAAATAGATTTCTGTTATTCTTACAATTCCCACTAACAATATTATGGAGGCAATTGGCAATAGCAATAATAGTGCGGATTTGTATGTTTTCAATTCTTTTCTGTGTTCTTTTGTAGAAAGTTTTGCTATTAAGTAGGCAGCAAAAAAGTAAAGGAGCTTGGCACAAGATGTTTGAATCCATAATGCGATATCGCTAGTTTCATACGCTCTCAGTTCAATATCAAAGAATAGTGTTGATGTGAAAAATACGCACAATTCTGTTATTAGCATAGTAGCAGAAAGCAATATGGAGTTAAATAGCGATTGCAAGAAGCTAGTTTTAAACAGTGTAAAGCAAAGTGCAAAATTACACAGTACAAATGTAATTAAATTTAAATTTGGAATTCCTATAAAGCTAATTCCAAATTGCAGTAGTGCAGATGCAGTGAATTCCAGAAAAGCGATTGTTTTATTTGCTTTTAGTTCGAATTTTTCAGAAAAATATATTTTAGAAATCAAAGCTTCAAAAATATATGTAAGCAAATAGCAAAAAGCAGATAACATTATATTCCTCCTACAAAGTTATAAAAAGCTTTTTTAAAGTCTGAGTATTTTCTTTGTGAAACACAGTTAACCTCTATGAGTCCTTTTAACCCGTTAAATGTGACTGTGGATTTGTCAAAGTTTATTACATTCTGAAGATTTACAATAAAACTTTTATGTGAAAGAACAAAACAGTTAGGCTGGTTAATTGTTTCAAGCCACTCCTGAGGTTTTTTGTTTGTGCGATAAGCATCATATTTGGTTACAATGGTTGAACCATGTTTTAAATTTTCAATGTATAAGATGTCTTTTGTTTTTATTGTATTTACCTCATCATCTTTTTCTATGTAAATTCGATGGCTTAGCTGTTTATAATAATGTAGTGCTTCACCAAAGTTTCTTACAAATCTGCTTGTATCGATTGGTTTAGATAAGTATCTGAACACAGATATTTTCATAGCACTATCCAAGTAAGCAGAAAACGATGTCAAAATTATGATAATGATGTCTGGGTTATATTGTTTGAGTTTTTCTGCAAGTTTAAGTCCGCTAATACCAGGCATTTCGATATCTACAATAGCAATATCATAAACCACTCGTGAACTAAGGGTGAAATCTCCGTTAAGTTTAAGATCAACATCGAAATCAAGTTTAATTTTCTTTTTAATGTTGTTTAGTATTGCTTGAACTTGCTTAAGAATCTTAGGGTCATCATCGCATACTAATACATTGATCATACAAAAACCTCCTTTATACACTCATTATACATCGTAATTTATGTTTTGTCATCATTTTTTATTTTTAATAAAGCACAAAACGATGTCGTTGATAACAGGGAATAATTCTTCATCACATAAATTAAGATTGTCTATAATGGATTGAGGAATATTATCTGTTTTTATTACACCTAAGAGAAGGTAATCAGGCGTTGTTGAAAGTGCTGTACATATAGAGGCAAAAGTGTCTAAGCTCGGAATTGACTTGCCATTTTCTATGTTGGAGAGATAGTTATTAGATATGTTCGCCTCTTCAGCAACAACACATTGTTTTAGTCCCAGTTCGTGCCTTCTCTGAGATATTCTTCTACCAAGCATACCAAAATTAATTTTCATGTCTGACTCCTCCTATTAAAAGAATAGCAGGAATATGTTCTATTGTTAACAAACTAATAGTAGATAAATACACTTATAAAATAGATAATTAAATTGATATCGTAAAAATACACCTATAAGTTAAAAATGACTTTCAGAAACACTAATTTTAATCGTTTTGGACTAAAAACGAAGCGATTTGGACAAAAATAAACAAAATGTTAATTATTATGTTAACATATAGTCAAACGAAAGGAGATCGATTTTATGAAAAAATTATTTAGCAAATTATCAAAGAAAAATGTATTGGGACTTTTCTCATCTGCATCTGTTGGAATGCTCACACTTATGCTTGTTAGTGTTGCCAATTCAGCTAGTTGCTATTTTGTGCATCAGCCAAAGGAACCCTCAGCGGTTGAGGATTTCAAATGGATACACTAATAGAGACGGTTGCAGGCAGATTTGTTAGTGGATTAGTAAAAAATCAGCGTATAGCGAAAGAGAAAGAAAATGTGTATCGTTATAGTGCTATAGTTACAATCGAATCAGCAATTAATATTGTATCTGTATTATTGATTGGTTTGTTGTTCGGAAGATTTTTTGAAAATGTTTGTTTTTTTCTCGTGTTTAAGTTTTTACGTAAGTTTTCTGGCGGTTTACACGCATCTAAATTTACCACTTGCTATGCTATTTCTATGACCTCAAATGTTGCAGTAATGGTAATCCTTAATGTGATGGATGTATTTTCTACATATTTGTTGGCATTGATAGTTGAGTTTATGGCCTTATTGGTTGCTGTAGTATTTGCACCGGTAGCAAATAAAAATAAGTCTATATCGATAAAAGAGCATAGAGTGTTTAAGGCTATTGTTTCTATTACATGTATTTTACTTGTTATTAGTTCATTATTGTTAACAAAATATGATGTAGTATTCGTTTTTTCTATATGCTTAGCGATGGCGTTAAATAGTTTGTTGATATTGATCGAAAAAATCAAGATTCATATTTGATGGCAGGATTATAAACAAAGCATTGGTTTTTTAGTAGAATACTTCGTAAAGAAGACGTGCTACGTTTAGTTTTTTTTAAAGATATACACCAAAACGATATTGTTGGTCGTTTTGGTGTATATTTTTTAGACTAAATATCGTTTTTGCCTAAATTTATTACGTTTTTGCCTAAATCGTAGATGTAACTATGAAACCTCGATAAAATATAGATGCAAAAGAGATAGATTTATTAGTTGTTTAGGAGTGATTTATATAAAAAAAATATTACTCAGCGAGATGAAACGCGGTTTGTTAAACAAAAGATATGTGATTACTATGGCGATGTCTGTAGCTTTTTCAGTTGCGTTTTCTGTTTATATGTTTCTTTATCAAAAAAATAAAAACGATGTAGCAGTATCTAAAGATATCTATACGAATTGGCTAGGTGTCTCCAATGGATCAATAATACAAACTATATTTTTTATATTTCTGCCGTTATTGGTTGTGATTCCTTTTGGAATGTCTTTTTTTACAGATATTAAACAAGGTTATATAAAAAATATCTACATAAGAGTAGATAGGCATAAATATCTTGTTTCAAAGTATCTTGCTGTGTTCGTCAGCGGAGGCTCTGTGGCAGCGGTTTCGATGATGGTAAGTTTTATTGGAGCTTTATTGTATACGAGGGCTTATGGGGATGGTATGTATGGTTTAAATCATAACTTAAGTGGTTTCTTTGTTGAACAACCGATTGTATATTCATTAGTTTATTTATTATTAATGTTTCTGTTTTTTGGATCGTTGGCATGTATGTCGTTGCCAATTACATATTGTTTTAAAAGTTCCCTCTTTATTTATTTGTTTCCTTTAACTGTGGCATCGTTTATAACGATAATTATAAATTTGTCGTACTTAAAGGAAGCTTTTTGTGTTGGTATAGTGATTTATGGATTTGGTGGAGATTCGCTGATGATTGGTACGGGTGTTATCGCTATGATCCTTTCAGTAGTCGCCTTTGTTCCTTACTATTTTGTAGGATTAAAGAAAGATATTATTTAACTGAATCATATATTGGAGAACTGAGGGAAGTGTGTTTATGAAGATTACAATTAAAAATTTGAGTAAAACAATAGAAAGTTTGACCATTTTAAATGATATTAATGTTGAGTTTAGAAGCGGAAAAACTTATGGAATTATTGGTAAAGCTGGTTCCGGTAAAACAATGTTATTAGCAGTTGTGTGTGGGCTGGTATTTCCAACGGAAGGATATATAGAAATTGATGGTAAGATTGTAGGAGAAGATATATCGTTTCCTAAAAATGTTGGAGCTTTAGTTGGGGAACCAGGTTTTGTATCGAGTTATGATGGGTTTACAAATTTAAAAGTTTTGGCAAGGTTGAGGAATAGAGCATCGGATGATAATATTATTAGTGTAATGGAAGAAGTGGGGTTAGATCCATCGGACAAAACGTGTTTCAAGGATTATACTGATAGCATGAAACAGAAGTTAGGTATTGCAGCGGCTCTAATGGAATGTTCTGATTTGGTGATTATAGATGATCCATTTTATTCCCTTGATGAAGAATCCGTAAAAACTATAAGAAAATCTATTCAGAAAAGAAAATCTGCCGATAGCATTATTATTTTGTCTTGTCAAAATGATAAACGCGTGGAAAAACTTTGCGATAAAATATTGATAATTGAGGAAGGAAGAGTGGCTGACATTAAGGAGAGAAGGGGAAATAACAGATTTAGAAAAATTAAAGATGTAATAAAGCTGTTTTTCTCTTTTATTACAGCAGAAGCTTATCGACAATAAAACTATATAATTATATAAAATATATAAGCGCAAGTCGGTATGTTGATTTGCGCTTTTTTGTACGAAGTTATTTATTATAAAAGTATAAATATATTAGAAAAATTTCGTGGTTTACATATTCAATAATAATCATTTTGGACATTAACCAATGCGATTTTGCCAAAATTTTCTAAAGAGCAAAAATTTATGATAATTTATAGGTAGATAAATTTGTTCGTAAAAACTGAGATTCATGTTGAAAGGGGCTGTGGTTTAAAGTGAAGAATTAGCGAGGTTTTACAGAACAAATCAAGGAGGTGAATAATTATAAGCACATAATGCGAATGAGTGGGTTTAAAAATATTTAATGGAAGGAAATAGTTATGAAAAACCTAAGAAAGTTATCGATGTCAATGATATCATTTCTGCTGATAATAACAATGGCGTTTTCGTTAACAACATCAGCATTTGCACAATCTACTACTGATGAAACTGTGACACAGAACACAGACATTGTATCTCAGTATGATGAAGATGCAGCGACAAGACAAGGAAACATTATCGGAGAAGATACTACTAAACGAGATGAATATACAAAATACTTTATCACCGATGCAGGTACTACAATAGTAGCACAGTATTCTGTGCCTGTACACTATAAAAATGCAGATGGTGAATATGTAGACTTTGATAATTCACTCAAATCTTCTGAAACAACAATAGTAGCTTCCACTCAGGACGAGGCTACAGTTGATGAGGTTTATGTATATGGTCTCAGAGATATACAGAAAACTGTAGAAACAGAAGAAATCTTTGTGAATAAAGATAGTGATTCTAAAGTATCACATCTGAAGAAATCAGGTAAAGCCAAGCTCATAGAAATCACCAAAGATGGCCATACCATTTCTTGGGGATATTCCGGAGCGAATATTGTTTCTGCAAAGGAACAGGAAACTGCAAGTGAGAAACTTGTTGGCAATGATGCATACCTTACTCTTCAGAATCTAAGCAGTACTGTTGTTTATGAAAACATTTACAACAATGTTGACCTCGAGGTTATTAACTCCACTACAGGTGTTAAGGAAAATATCATTCTCAAAGAATCAAACGCTAAGAATGTATTTAAACTCGAATACTATATCGGTGATCTTACTGCAGAAAACAAAGACATCAGAACAATTGAACTTAAAGATGCAAGCGGTACAGTTGTGTACACAATTTCTGCACCATATATGAAGGATGCTAAAGGCGTAGAGAGTGAAGCTCTTGAACTAAAGATTTTACAAAACAACAAAGGCAAACTGTCAGTAAAGCTCACTGCAGATAAATCATGGCTTAAGGATAAAGAACGTGTATATCCGGTTACAATCGACCCGTATTTTACATATGGTCAGGATTGGGGTAATGTTCACAGTACATATGTAAGCCAGTATGAACCCGATAAGTGCTTCGGTTACGGAAGTTCCGGGTATGAAGGCTCTATTTATGTAGGAAGACCCGATGCTGACAGTAAATTAAGACGTTCCCTTATTAAAATACCTAATCTTCCCCAATTGGGTATAGGTGATATGGTTGTTTATGCAAATATCAACCTTTTTCATGAAGATAACTACCTGACACAGGATTTATATATCGGTGCTTATGAAGCCACCTCTTCTTGGTCACAGAGCACAGTTACATGGAACACACAGCCTTCTCGTTCATCTGCATTAATTGATTATGAGATTGCGGAAGCATACACATACGGATGGCACGATTTGGATATAACCGAACTTGTAAAGAAGTGGTACAACGGCTCATCTAACAACGGTTTATATCTCGTAATGATGAACGAAGCTGATTATTATCAGGGCTTACGTTTTGTATCTTCAACTCGTCCTGCAGACGAAGAAGAAAAGCCTTTATTTCAGATAGAGTTTCGTAACAACAGGGGCGTTGAAAGTTATTGGAATTACACAACTGTCAGTGCAGGTAGTGCCGGTGTTGCATATATCAATGATTATTCAGGTAACCTTGTGTTCCAGACAGCAATAGCTGACACTCACGGACTTAAACTCCCTGTAAGTTCATATATCACTTACAATTCTAACATGGCAGATGCTTCTTACAGAGCCGGAGGTGTACCTTTTGGTTACGGTTGGAAAATGAATTTCAGCCAGACTGTATTTTCTACATCTGAATACTCGCTTAAGGCAATAGATAAAGAGAATTTCCCTTATGTGTATACAGATGAGGATGGAACAGACCATTATTTTTACAAGAAAACCGACTCCAACACTAATACAACTAAGTACTTGGACGAAGATGGCTTGGGTTTGGAATTGGAAGTAACCGATACCGAATTTATAATCACCAACAAAGATAAGAAAAAATTCCACTTTTTGAGATCAACAAATTTGCTTACTAAAATTGTAAGTTCAACAGGTCAGACGGTTACTTTAAATTATGTTTCCGGAACTAACCAAATCAGTAAAATTAATGACGCAAATGGCAATACTTTAAATGTATCGTATAACGGAAATATTACCAGTATTACAGATCCATCCGGAAGAGCAACTGTATTTGGTTACAATAGCGAGGGCGATTATCTGACCTCAATCACATCCCCTGATGGTAATGTTGTAAGATACACTTACAACTCTGAAGGTATGATTACAAAAGTAACTGATGTTGATGGTACATATATAACATTTGCTTATTCTGACAACGGATCTCGAGGAGTTGAAACTGTTCAGGAGTTTGCGGCAGATGGTACTGCGGGTCAGAAACTTACTTTTGATCGTACGAAGTTTAATACCACAATAATGCGATCAGCAGGTGCGGATTGCGATTTCGACACAAACGATGACCTCATAACAATTTATCAGTTCGATAATTTAGGTAGAACAACATCAGTAAGTTGTAAAACTTCAGGTGGCAAAGATCTGGGAGCAGCTGCAACAACTTATACAAGTGACTTGGATTCTACTGCATCTAATATCAAATCTGTAAACAAGGTAAAACAAAGCTATTCTCTTGGTGCAAATAAAGAGAATTTGGTAGTGAATCACGATTTAGAATCCACAACCAACTGGAAGAAAACAGCCTGGGGTGCAAATGAAACTAATACTGTTGATTATTCTATTTCTACAGATACAACCTCTCCGCTTTATGGAAAGGGAACTCTGAAGATGAAAGTTAACACTGTAACAGGTAATGCCCGTGGCAGAGTATATCAGGACGTTCCGGTTACATATTTGGAGCCCGGTGCAACCTATACCTTATCTTGTTACGTGAAGACAGAAAATATAACACCTGCAGGTGGCGTAGAAAACTATGGTGCTGTGATTTGTGCTACTACATTCAATGTAGATGGAACTCTTGCAGATAACTATTCCGATCACATCCGAAGTGCCACAACTACAGATATCAATAACGGTTACAGACGCATAAGCGTAACTTTTACTACAGCTTCAAATTTGGATAAGATTCGCGTTAATCTCGCATTACGCTCTGCAACAGGTACAGCATACTTCGATGCAGTACAGCTTGAAAAATCAGATGCTCCAAGTAATTATAACTTACTTGAAAATGCAAGCCTTGAACGTTGTGAAAGTTCAGCTGTCCCCAATTCTTGGATAGGTAGCGATAATCTTACTCTGTCTACTTCCTATGATACAACTTCCACAGGTCATACAGACGGAAAAATCTCCTTCCGTATTAAAGGTGAAGTGGACAAACGCAAGAACATATATCAGGATGTATACGTTCCAACTGGCAGCAGTGAACTTGACACATATATTCTCAGCGGATGGGCAACTGCACACGCTGTACCCAAAGAAACAAATTCCTCTTGTTTCAGACTCCTTGCGAGAGTATATTTTACAGACGGAACCTACAAAAACAATAATATTTACTTTAACACAACTCTAGAACAGAGTACATGGCAGTATGCCACGAGTGCATTTACCTTGAGTGATGGTACAAGTGCAGAAAAAACACCCGACTACATAAGAGTTTATCTATCCTATGATATGCAGGGTAATTACGCTTATTTTGACAATATTTCATTGACAAAAGAAGCTGTACCCAGCTATACTTATGATAGCGAAGGAAACCTTGTTTCCGTCGTGGCAAACGCTAAACAGGATTCAACCTATGCATACGCTTCAAACAAATTAACAAAATATGTTGATCCTGAAGGCGGTAAATACGAATATACATATTATGATGACGATGCAAAGCAGTTAAAGACAGCAAAAACACAAAAAGGCGCAACTTATACATACACTTACGATGAAGCCGGAAATGCAACTTCAGTTGTAGGTAGCGCTAATGGTCTTGATTCTCTCAAATCCGATGCATCATATAGTTACACAACAGAAGGTGGAACAACCTATTCTGTTACCGCAACTGATCAGGATGGCAAGAGTTCAACAGAAGTTTATGATTCAAAGACAGGTACTCTTAAAAGTACAACCGATACCAAAGGAATAACTACAACATACACATATGATGCCGAAACAGATTTAGTGGAATCTATTTCAAAAGGTAATCAGAGTGTAGAATACACCTACGATGCTTTTGGTAAGCTTATTGGTGTAACTCATGAAGGTACAGTTTATTCTTTTGGATATGATAAGTTTGGAAACAGAACAACTACAGCAGTAGGTTCACGTGTTCTAGCAACCAACACTTATGATTCCAACAACGGAAATCTTTTGTCAATGTCATATGGTAATGGTTCTGAAGTTGCATACACATACGATGTGTTCGGAAACATTGCTTCTATGTCCTACGATGGTACTGTAGTTCAGCGTAACTATACTGATAGTGCAGGCAACATCAATCGTACTCAGGATTTACTTTCAAACCTTGAGCATCGTGTTACCTATGACTCTACAGGCAGACTCATCTCAAAAGAAGTTCTCGACCTTTCCGCAAGCGGTGACAGATGGCTTCATTCACTTGAGTATAATTACGACTTAAACAACAATGTTACCTATGTAGCCTACGCTGACAAGCAAGGTAGTAATGTTACACAGTATGAGTATGGTCTTGACAACTTGCTGGACAAAACTGCTCTTAATAACGGCAAAGAAGTAACCTACACCTACGACACATTTGGAAGAATCACAGGTAAGGAACTCATCTTAGGAACAGACAAGGAACTTACAAATTCTTATACTTATGAAGCGTCAGATAGAGGCTCGGGTTATACTACAACAAAAATTGAAACCGAAACTATAGGCAATACTAAATATAAGTACACCTATGATAATTATGGTAATATTACTTGTATTTATAAGGTGAATAGCGATAACACAGAAACAATTCTGTATTCCTATGTCTATGATAACTATAACCAGCTCACTACTGTGAATGACTATGAACATAGCGAACAAACTACTTACACTTATAATCAGGCAGGAAATATAACTCGTCGTAGCCGTTATCAGATGAACGCATCTTGGGTGATAACTACTACTCTTGAAAATGTTCGTTATGTATATGGTGATAGCGAATGGAAAGATCTTCTGACTACCTACAATGGTCAGACTATCACTTATGATGCAATAGGTAATCCTCTGAGTTACAGAGATGGTATATCTCTTGCATGGCAGAACGGAAGAAAACTTGCAAGTTACAGTGATGCAAGCAACAACATCGCTTATACCTACGATGCAAGTGGTATGCGAACAGGTAAAGTTGTTACAACTTCTGAAGGCACAATCAACTCCTATACCTATGTTTACGAAAACGGACTGCTTTTACAAATGTGCATGGGTAGCAGAATCTATGATTTCAGCTATGATACCAATGGTACACCCGTAAGCATCGCATATCGCACTCGTGCTACCGCCACACCAACATACTATTATTATGGTGTGAATTCTCGCGGTGATGTGGAACTCCTATATAATAGTAGCGGTTCGGTAGTTGCTGTTTACAAATACGATGCCTATGGAAAATTAAACTCCGTAGAAAACGCAAGCGGCGTAGTAATAACCTCTGCAACACACATCGCAAATATGAATCCTCTCCGCTACAGAAGTTATGTTTATGATAACGAAACAGGATTCTATTATCTGCAGTCAAGATATTATGATCCTGTGACTTGCAGATTTGTTAATGCGGATGGTCAGCTTTCTACTCAAGACATAAACTGTATGAATTTGTTTTCATACTGTAGTAATAATCCGATAAGTAGAATTGATTCTACTGGTGAAGCCTGGTGGCACTGGGCTCTTGGGGCAGCTGTTGTAGCTGTTTGTGCAGTGGCTACAGTTGTTACATGTGGAGGTTTTGCTGCCGCCGCCGGAGCAGTAGCAGCGGTAGGAAGTGGTGTTGCCGCTGCCACTACAGCATCGACTGTTGCTGCGGGAGCGTTTATAGGTTCAGCAACTGTTTACGGAGTTGCTGTTATAAATGCTGCTACAACTTCAAGTTCTGTCAAAGAGTTTAATGATAAAGGAAATTGGGGAACTGTTGTGGCTACCGCAGGAGGAGGCCTTTTGGGTGGTGCAAGTTCTTATTTACAAACGAGCTCTTCCAATGTAAAGTCAAGTTCTTCCAAAGTAAAATCAAGTTCTTCATCCTCTCCTATTTCTGCATCAGACGCAAGACGGATACAAAATGCGGCTAATCGAACTCACCAAAAAATTACAGTTGTCGGAAGCAGAGCAAATGGTACTGCAGGTCCAAACTCAGATTGGGATTACATCATGTCTGGTAATTCTGCACAAAGACATTCTGCCGCATCTTCTGTTCCCAGAGGTGTTTGGGGTGGAGAAAATAATACAGGTATTGATATATTTAGTTCATATTCAGGAAGCCCTAATCCAGTAACACTTGACAGAAGTAAACCATATATAGAATTTTTCCCTAAAGGATGAGTTGTGTTATGAATCGTTGCTTAACAATTGATGAAGAAATAATAATAAATCAGTTCTCTCAGGGTATTCATAGCCTAGATGAGATGAACACTTGGTTTGATTCTTATGATTATTCAAATAAGAAAGATATTATGGAGAATTTGTTAACCATGGTGATTCAAAGTCATCCTACAATTGATGATATTGAGCATGTTGCAATAATTCTTGGAAAGAAGAACACATCTTCAGCCGCAATTCTTATGAGTAGGAATAAACCATTTAGCAAATTTGGATATAGAGTATGCGGTTTGCCAGAGAAAGAATTATTTAACGGATTCGATATTTTGTTATTAACATTATCAATTGCTGATAATAGAAGAAAAGAAACAGAGGATCCAAGTACGTGTAATCATTGGTGGCATAATGATCTTTCAGATGAAAATTACTTGAAAGAACTGAGAAAACTTAAAAGTTGTCGTTAAATCAGATTTAATTTATCGTAATAGAACAAAATTCCACCAGTCGCGGGATATCATCAGCACCGAGGGTTATCATACTGATTTTGAACATTGTGTTACCTATGACTCCACAGGAAGACTCATCTCAAAAGAAGTTCTCGACCTTTCCGCAAGCGGTGACAGATGGTTTCGTTCACTTGAGTATAATTACGACTTAAATAACAATGTTACCTATGTAGCCTACGCTGACAAGCAGGGTAGTAATGTTACACAGTATGAGTATGGTCTTGACAACTTGCTGGAGAAAACTACTCTTAATAACGGCAAAGAAGTAACCTACACCTACGACACATTTGGAAGAATCACAGGTAAGGAACTTATCTTAGGAACAGACAAGGAACTTACAAATACTTATACTTATGAGGCGTCAGATAGAGGCTCAGGTTATACTACAACTAAAATTGAAACCGAAACTATAGGCAATACTAAATATAAGTACACCTATGATAATTATGGTAATATTACTTGTATTTATAAGGTGAATAGCGATAATACAGAAACAATTCTGTATTCCTATGTCTACGACAGCTATAACCAGCTCACTACTGTGAATGACTATGAACATAGCGAGCAAACCACTTACACTTATAATCAGGCAGGTAACATAACTCGCCGTAACCGTTATCAGATGAACGCATCATGGGTGACAACTGCTACTCTCGAAAGCGTTCGTTATGTATATGGTGATAGTGAGTGGAAAGATCTTCTTACCACATACAACGGTCAGACTATTACATATGATGCAATAGGTAATCCTCTGAACTACAGAGATGGAATAGCACTCACTTGGCAGAACGGCAGAAAACTTGCAAGTTACAGTGATTCGAATAACAACATCACTTATACCTACGATGCAAGTGGTATGAGAACAGGTAAAGTTGTCACAACTTCTGAAGGTACAAGCAATTCCTATACCTATGTTTACGAAAACGGACTGCTTTTGCAAATGCGCATGGGTAGCAGAATCTATGATTTCAGTTATGATGCTAATGGTACACCCGTAAGCATCGCATATCGCACTCGTGCTACCGCCACACCAACATACTATTATTATGGTGTGAATTCTCGAGGTGATGTGGAACTCCTATATAATAGTAGCGGTTCGGTAGTTGCTGTTTACAAATACGATGCCTATGGAAAATTAAACTCCGTAGAAAACGCAAACGGTGTAGCAATAACCTCTGCAACACACATTGCAAATATGAATCCTCTCCGCTACAGAAGTTATATCTACGATAACGAAACTGGATTCTATTATCTGCAGACACGTTACTATGACCCCACAACTTGCAGATTCATTAATGCGGATGGTCAGCTTAACATTGATTCCTTTAATGGCTTTAATCAGTTTGCTTACTGTAATGGGAATCCGATAGCAAGTTATGATCCTGTTGGCACAAGAACATTTGAATGTTGTCCGTATGGGGATTGCTATTATTGTAAACTTGCTAGAAATGTTGGTGCTGCAAAACCATACGTTGATATGCCAGGAAGTGATGATCCTACCTCACCAAACTGTTATGCTTATGCAATCGGTTCGTCAGTTAATGAGCAGCCAGGTAAGACAAGTGGCCGTACCCCCACAAAATGGAACGACGTAAATGATGTGGGTAAATCTGTAGAAGCGGATCTGAAAGCAAAGGGATATACTGTTCGTGAGATTTCGGGTCCCAATGCCAAAGTATATGAGAACGAGTTCAAAATTGCATTGCGGGTAGGCACTCAACCATATGCATATAATCCGCATACAGGTCAACTATATTATGACTATCATTTTATGCGGCAGACAAACACTGGACAATGGGCAGAAAAACATGGATGTGGTGGAGCGTCGATTCTTTGGGATACAGGAATGACTCCAGATACAATTCCTTGGACTTTAGGTGGAGTACCATACTATGATAGCGAAATAATTTACTATGCAGTAGGGGAAGGAGGTGCACCATGAGGTTAACAAAATACTACTCTTTAATTCTTATAATAGTGATGTTATTTGCACTTTGTTCTTGCACAAAAGGAGAAAGAGATTTGAACATTGATATATCCCCGACAGATAAAAGTATAGTTGATTTGGCATCTAAAATATATGATGAAACAGAATTATTGGAACTTACGGAGTTCAATGGTTCGTTGAGCGATTTGAATAATAAATATCCCATTGAATGTTTGAGGGAAAATAACGGAATATATCGAGTATCATACCTTGGCGATGGGAGTATTGCAATATTCTTATTTGATGGTTCGGGGAATAGAATTCTGGGGAGTGTTTACAGCACACAGTTATTAAAATCTGATTTTGATGGACTGGTAAAAGGTCAGTCGTTAGATGATGTAAGAGTGGTTGATCCTAACGGTGAATATTTATTTCTATATACTGGTAGAAATGATACACCGAAAGTATCTTCTCATTATACCAAAGACGGATATTTAATCACCATTGAATATGATGTTTCAAACGTAATCATAAGCATAAATGAAGAGTTGATTTGATGAATACCATCAAGCATTACATTTGGTCACCCAAACATGGAAGACAGGGAACGCAAAAACAGGTACCCGTTCTCTGTCTTGGCGGGTAACTAAAAACTAACTCATTAAGAGGTAGGTTCCCCTAACTCTAGCATCACATAGGTGTGTAAAAATTGAGTTTTTATTATTTATAAGGTAAACTGTCTAATATATTATTATAGATAGTTAAAAGCAAATACAAAAATCAAGTCGAAACCCGTCAGGCCAAATTTATATTGGCTGACGGGTTTCGTGCTTTTTATCTTTTGATAGAAAATTACAAGCATGATTGTATATTTACAACTTAGAAACGACAAATTTTTAGCATAAAGTTTTATATACTAATTTTGTGATAATTCTACTAAATATCTCAAAATAACCTTTATATAAAAAACTAATTACATATAATTATGTTCGTTAATCATTTGATGAATAGGAGTGATAAAGATTTAATGTTTTTATATTACAAAAAGGTTATATTTACTGGTTGCTAACTATTCCGATAGATAAAATATTATATTATATAAAAGAAAAAGTCGAATTTATACTTGTGTTTTTGCAGGATAAATTCGGCTTTTTTTATTTATGTTTTATTTCGACAATTGTCGATAAATTTATGTGGAAAGAATACATAGCTCGTTATCCATAATTTTTGTTTTTGATTATCGCCTAATTCAAAAACAAAAGGAGATTTAGTAATGAGTACAAAATTTTATATTAAAGATAACAATGGCAAATTTTTTTCAGAAAACAGAAATATCAGATATAGCATGCTTGAAGGCAAAAAGTTGGATGAGTACATTGCTTCTGGCAAATGCAAGAACAAGAACTTTTTTGTGTTCTTTGACGATCAGGGTAACAGAATTGCTATAGAAGGAAGCAAAGAGATTATAGAAAAGTACATAGTCGATGTTAGACACTCAAGATATTTAAGAACGATTAAAAATGAGTTGGGATGTGTAGTAGTGTCAGGAGATGTGCCTATCCGGCACTTAGACAATTCAACTATCTTGGATACTCTTGTCGATGAATCTATTAGATTTGATGATGCTTTAATTGAGTCGGACTTACTTGAGAGGTTGAGACTAGCTATCGCTTTGTTGGAACCCGAAGAATACGACCTTGTTTATTTTTTGTATCTTATGGACAACCCTTTTTCAGAACGAGAGCTGGCATTTTTGACCGACACTGCACAAACAACCATTAACTATAGAAAAACAAAGGTGATAGAAAAAATAAAAAAATATATTAATTTTTGAAAAAAGTTTCGTTCAAAATGAAATTTAGTGCTCCATATATAGGAGTGAGGGGGTAAATAAATACCTCCTTAGGAACCTTGACAATTTAATACTTTGAATGCAGATAAAACTTTAACTCATAGGAGAAAGGAGTGCTTTCAGAGGAAGCCGCCAAGACCTCGTAAGAGCGAGCGATAACCTTCGTTTGAATTACAGCACTCCTCCTATGTGCAGATAATGATACTTCTGTAGTAGTACAGCTCTTAAAAGAAGAAAAGGGATATGTTGTTTTTGGATGAAAACTGATGCCTCTTACGACATATATGGCGTTTTATCTTTTATTAGATGATCGCACTGCATTCATGCAATTGTTTAACAGTTTACTGTGGGACGACTTTATTTACTCACAGTTTTCATATTACCCGAAAGGGTAAGTTGTCAAAAGGACAACAAAAACACTGCGCAGGACTCAAAGCATTCCTGCGTAGCATTTTGTTGTTCGATTAAAAAGAACAGGAGATGAAAAAGTGTTTGAAATAGAAATCGTACATAAAGATTTATTTGAGAATTATTTAGCTAAAGGCATAGCGTATAAAAATGGGATTTATGATTTTACTTTTGAAAACAGATACTTGATTTACCATATTGATAGAAAAACGATTGTGTCATATATTGCAATTGATATGACAACTGATAGGTCTTCGAGAATAATCTCAAAAAAGCATTCAGAAATGTACTCGAATGAAACATATCATACGATGATACCCGATATATTGTACTCGGTAAAACACACAGGAGATAGAAGATATTTATGTTCTATGGCTTATTACAATATTGAGCCGATTGAAATGATAAACACCATTTTCAGAGTTGTGCTTCCGAATTATGGTTACGCAGTCAGAGAGGCACAGATTAATCTGTGTATTGATATGTTCAAAGGGTTAACTAAAAAGCAAGTGGCAATTTGTGAGGCTGAGGTAGGAACAGGAAAAACTTTAGCTTATCTTGTTGCCGGAATAGTTGCGAAATATTATTACAAGCAACAGCATCAGATTACTGAACCTGTTACGATTTCGACTTCGAGCATAGAGCTACAGAGAACATTAGTGAGAAAAGAAATTCCAAAACTTTCAAGAATGCTTATGGAATATTTTATAATTCCTAAACCCATTAGTGTATCTTTACGTAAAGGCAGAGAAAACTACATATGCAGTTGTAGATTTAACGATTACCTTTCTAAGGTTGAACAGTATCCGGAAAAGTATAGTAGAACATTAGTTGTTCTGAAGATGATGAAAGGTTTTTCTCGTGGTATTGATTTGGATAACTATGAGATCAATAGGTCAATTAAAAAGAAAATTAACAATATTGGAGGTTGCCATAAATGTGCAGATAAAGAGAACTGCAAATACGTTCTTATGACTAAAGGAATGAATAGGCAAAGAGATTTAGATTTTCAGGTTACAAATCATAATCTGCTTTTAACATCTCTAAAGCTTTCAGAAGATGAAAGTGAGCCTGTTCTCTTATCAAGCACATTTGTAGTTGTAGATGAAGCTCATAAATTTAAAGAGGCGGCTCAAGATGTATTCGGATCTTCGTTTTCTGTAGCAGATGTTATAGATTATTTAGAAGATAGTAAAGGTAAGTGCATGTTTAAGAAAAACACGGCGAAGTATAATGGCTTACTTTCAAAGTTATTAAAGCTAAGTGAAGAGTTAATCGAAACTGTGGCTAAAAAACCTGAGAAACAGAATTCGGATGAAGATAACGGTGGAATCGTTAAGTTCGATTCGGGCATTTTTCTTTACATTAAGAGAATTTTGGAAACACTTGTGAATATAGAAGATATGAAGTTGCCTTATGAATGTAGACAAACTTGTATCTATGCAAGGCTGTTTAATACTTTGAACAACTTTCTCGAATATCAAAACAATTTAACTTGGGTAACGGTTGATGAAGATGGGGGTATAGTTTTTAATTGTACTCCGTTGGATATTGCTGAACTGATGTATACACGCGTGTGGAATCGAGGACTAAAATATGTGTTGACATCCGGAACAATTTCAGATGGTTTTGATTTTGAGTATTTTAAAATGGAATATGGGCTTGATTATGTACCGATGGACTATGTTTCAGAAACAACTACCAGTTCTCCGTTTGATTACAAGAACAATGCTCGCCTCTATATCCCAAACGAACTTCCCAAAATTAAAGATAACCCTAATTACATAAACGAGATATCTGATATTTGCATAGAACTGATTCAGGCGACAGACGGACACACCGTTATTTTGTTTACATCATACGGAGCTTTGAATTCTGTGTATGCAGTTCTAAAAAAGCAACTTAAAGACTTTCAGCTTATTAAAATGTCAAGAGGGAACAAGACGGCAATCAACAGCTTTAAGCAAGCTGACAATGCTGTTTTGTTTGCCGCAGGCTCTATGTGGGAAGGTATTGATATTGTAGGAGACAAACTTTCTTCTGTTATTATAGTTCGATTACCTTTTCCGCAAAGAAGCCTACTGATGGAAGAAAAGAAAAAAGATTGCTTTGATACTTTTGATTTTGTTGAAAAGTTCTGTGTACCAAATATGCTGATTAAACTTCGTCAGGGAGTAGGTAGGCTTATTCGTACTGAAACTGACACAGGAGTTGTTACAATTCTTGATGAACGAGTAGCCAGAGGTGGCAGATATCGACACAGAGTTTTTAATACTTTCAAAAAATATGGTAAAGCCAAAAGCATAGTTGCAATAAAGCAGTTTCTAGAAAAAGTTAAACCCAAAGAGTATTGGGAAAATAAGAATGAAGAAGGAGAATAGAAATGTTAGCATCAAAATTTACAAGTTATGATCAGCTTCCGGTATTCTTGAACGCGAAAATGGTAGCGGACTTGTTGGGGATTTCTCCTGCAAGTTGTTATGAACTTATGCACCAAAGAGGGTTCCCTACCCTGCGTTTGGGCAGTCGAATGGTTACTCCACGCGATAAATTTATAGAGTGGGTAGAAAAGCAAATTAAATAGCCGATTTTTGAAAAATTGTCTGGACTTTAACGCTTTATATTGATATTGTGTGTTTGCGAAAGGAGGTCTGCTTATGGGTAAAAAGAGAGCAAATGGCGAAGGTACAATTCGATACAGAACCGACAATCGTTGGGAAGGCCGAATAGTTATCGGTCATAAATCTGATGGGAAACCGATATACAAATCAGTAACCGGTAAAACGCAGAAAGAAGTTACTCTTAAGCTTCGTAATCTTATATCAGATTACGAGGGGGTAAGTATAACCGAAGACCAAAATATGACCATAAGTGAATGGTTAGATACATGGTATGAACAGTATGTATGCACCAACTTAAGAAAAACAACAGCTAGTAACTATCAACGGAAAATTGCAAAGATAAAGAAAGTCATCGGAGATAAGATGATAAAAAAGGTTACTACAACTGATATTCAAAGGATGTACAACTATTTGAAGTTATATGGCAGCAATAACAATGGAGTGTTAGCAGATTCAACAGTCAGAGGAATACATATGTTGCTTCATGAAGCTATGGATGCAGCTGTTAAAGCACATATGATAGTAAAAAATCCAACTGATAATACTACTGTACCGAAACCTAACTATAAAGGGATTCAGGTGTTTGATGAAAAGCAGCTTAATATATTCATAGATGCAATCGAAAAGGAGCCGTTATGGTACGACTTCTTCTATACAGAAATTACGACAGGATTGCGTAAAGGCGAAATATGCGGATTAAGATGGGAAGATATTAATTTTGAAACAGGTATCATTAAAATCAGCCACGCTCTAAGTGTGGTAGATGGAGAAATCATATTCGGTGAAACAAAAACCGATAATGGACATAGAATTTTCAAACTTCCCCACAAAACTCGTCTATTATTAGAGCGCAGAAAACAATATGCTGTAACTGAATGGGTGTTCCCCAGTTTCAGAAATCCAGACCAAGCATTGTCGCCTAGCACAGCTTATCATAAATTCAAAGATATTTTGCGCAATGCAGAATTACCTTCTATCAGATTTCATGATTTGAGACACACATTTGCAACACATGCTATTATGGTTGGGGTTGATGAAAAGACGCTTTCAAGGCTCCTTGGTCATGAAAATGCCTCGTTTACCCTTGATACATACACACATGTTACAAATGATATGAGTAAACAAGCGGCAACTGTTGTAGATGGTTTCTTGAAAAATATACTTGGTAAGGAGATGAAACCATGGCAGTAAGGCGAAAGAATGGTAGCGGAACCGTAAGGCTTAGAAAGGATGGTCGTTGGGAAGGTCGAATTGTATGTTCGTATGATGAGAAAGGTAAGGCTAAATATAAAAGTGTATTTGGCAAAACTCAGGCAGAATGTAAGGCTAAGCTAAAAGAATTGATACAGAACACCACATCTGTTCAGGGTAGACCAACAGCTCATATTAAACCAACAATGACCTTCGGAGAGTGGTTGGATGTATGGTATCAGTATTACTCGAAACCTGTCATAAAGGAAACAACACAATCATCTTACGAAAACACAATATATAATCATATAATTCCTGCCATTGGATATATCATGCTGAAGGATCTCGCACAGCAGGACTTATCACAGTTTTATACTCAGGAAAAGCAACACGGAAGAAAAGCAGGAGTCGAAAAATATGGTGAAGGAGTTTCGAATGTTGTGATTAGAAACTGCCATATTATTTGTAATAGTGCACTCAAAAAAGCTGTAAGTGAGAAATTACTGAGTCAAAATCCTGCTAAAGGAATAAAAACTCCGCCAAAGAAAGCTAAAGAAATGCAAATACTAACTCCCGAAGAAATACAGAGGTTTCTAATCCAAGCGAATTACGATGGGTACTATGAGTTGTTCCTATTGGAATTTGCGACAGGGCTAAGGCGCGGAGAAATACTAGGTTTACAGCGAGATGATTTGATAATCGAACAGAACAAACTACAAATAAAAAGACAAGTGTCTCCCTCCAAGGGAGGTAAAACAGTTACTACATTAAAAACAGATAATTCTGTGCGAATGGTTGAGATACCTCAAATATTAGTCAATGTGTTAAGTGAATATATGAGTGGCCACGATTCGGTATGGATGTTTCCATCACCAGTAAAAACTGATCAACCCCTTAATCCTCATACGATATACAGAAAAAGCCAACAGATACTTGAAAGAGCAGGGTGTAAAAAAGTAAGATTTCATGACCTTAGGCATACATTTGCTTCACTATCACTAGAAAACGGTATGGAGATTAAAACACTATCCAATATTATGGGACATAAGACAGTTGCCACCACGATAGATACATATGCACACATAACAGACAGAATGATAGATAAAGCGGCAAACAAAATCGATCAGAGAATAGCAAGAGAGATAACCTCAGTTGGAGATGATGTGTTTGCTCAGGCGGCTAAGCTTGATGTCGAAACAGCACCCATAGTGTTTCATCCTAAAGAGGGCAAAATCCGTAAGAGTGGTACAGGTGGTTTATACCAGATAAGCGAGAATCTATGGGAAGGTAAGTATAGTCCTACAAATGCTGACGGTAAGAGAGTTAGATATACAGTGTATGCAAAAACAAAAGAGGAATGTGAAGTGAAGCTCCAACAGATGATAGTCGAAAAGAAGACAGAAATAGCATCTGAAAAGGCAAAGAGAGCAAATTGCTAATTGATACAAAAGTGAAAAGCAAGGATATGGATTTGTTGCATATTCTTGCTTCTCTTTTTTGTTCAACCATTATAGTTTGTTTCTGTAATTGTATTTGTTTAGTACTTGTTTTTTTCTCTTTGTTGTAACTTCGGTATAAATTTCGGTTGTTACAACGCTGCTGTGACCAAGAATTTCTTGTACAGAACGAAGGTCTGCCCCATTTGCAAGAAGGTTTGTAGCAAATGTGTGGCGCAAGTAATGCGGAGTAGAATGTACATTTATATTGGACTGAGTCTTAATAGTGTTATAAATGTATTCTATTCCATGTATACTGATCGATTCTCCGTAACGGTTAACAAATAGCTTGTTTGTTTTAACAGGTTGTGTTGCCCGTAATTTGATCCAGCTAGTGAGATTGTGCCATGTTTCAGGACAAGATATGTATATAAGTCGTTGTTTTCTACCTTTGCCGTGAATTAGTATTGTATGCTCAGAGGTAATGATATCATCAATGGATATATTGGCAGCTTCTCCTATTCTAATTCCGGTGCTGATAAGTATATCAACTAAGGCTAAGTTGCGTGTTGTTTTCCATTTTTCAAAATCGCTTTTTGCACTAAGTTTAAGATTAGTAGAGCATAATAAAAGCTTTTCTGTTTCTTTTATCGTGATTGTTTTAGGTAGATTTCGTTCTCTTTTGAATTTGTAGTTATAGATTGTGAAAAAATTATTGTCGACGTAATGGCTGGAATATAGAAATTGAAAGAACATTTTTAGCACAATTAGTTTTCTATTTATTGTGCTATCTTTAAGCTTGCGCTCATTAGAAAGTGTATGTATATATCTAGGAATGGTATCTTCGTCTATTGGTGTTTCACCTAAATAATTACAGAAATCTTTCAGATCAGAGTCATATGCGGTTAGTGTTTTTTGTGATAAGTTTTTAGTGGATTGAGCAATGTTTAGGAACTTAGAAATTAAAGCGTTAAAATCTTTCATAATGCACCTCATATTTCGATAAATTTATTGAAAATCCTACCAAAATATGTTAGCATATTTATATACTAATCTAACAATAACAATGAATTATTGTAAGCTTAGTCGTGAGAAAAAGATACATAACTTGTTTAAATTAGGGTGAACCATAATGTATAAAATTGAAATATACAATGAAAATTTACAAGATAATATTATTAGTTTTTTCAAGACGGTATTTAAAGAAAACGGAAGAGAGATAGATCTTGCAAAAAAAGACATAGATATTACTCAAATTCCTATTAGTTATTTATCCCAGGGGAATTTTTGGTGTGTCGTTGATGAAAAAAACAATATAATTGGGACAGTAGCAATTAGACCATTAGATGATTTTTTCGAAATACGCCGTTTCTTTGTCTTGAAGAAAGAGAAGAGCAAAGGGATTGGTAAAAAACTATTAACAAAAGCAATAGAATATGCCATAGATAACGGGATTGTATTACTAAAAGCAGGTACTATGGAGGATGGTCACGAAGTTCATCATATATTTGAAAAATTTGGATTTGTGGTTACAAAGAGATACTCAAATAGTTCTGCCGACATTTTTTACAAACTCGTTATAGACTCAAATTATATTTATAATTTTCAGTTAGCTAAGTTACATAATGCGTTTGATCAATCTTTGATACTTAATCCAACCGAAAACATCCCAATGTATACTACGAAATACAATGCGGATTTTTTCGAAGGACTTTATGTTAGTGAACGGTTTAAGGATGTAAATGATAAAGTTATTTTTGCCGGAAGAAATAATTACATAAAATTCTTTGAATCGATTAAGCAAGAATGGAAAAAAAGATTAAATGCCTATGATGTCGACTTAAAAACACTGTCGGGTCTTAATGCACATTTAATTTTATTTCTGTGTGTTGCAAAAAGCAAGGAAACCATTATGCTCCTTCCTGAAATCTGTGGGGGTCATTTTGCAACAACCAAGATTTTAGAAAATCTTGGTCTCAATGTTATACATATGGCTTCTGATAATCAAAGGATGAGAGTAGATGTTAAAAAAACAAAAGAATTAATCGAAAAGCATCGTCCGAAATATATTTTTGTAGATAGAAGTGAAGGTCTGATTTACGAAGATTTTTCATGGATTTCTGAGTATGATTTTGCATTTAAAATTTTTGATGCCTCGCAATATCTATGTCAAATTTTAACTGGTACATATCAAAATCCTTTTGATATGGGCTTTGATATGATTGTATCTACTTTGCATAAAAACTATCCAGGGCCTCAAAAAGGAATAATAGCGGTTAATTCACATAACGATGTGTGGAACACTTACTTGCAAAACGCAAAAACATACATATCTAATACTCACCCCATGGCAATTGCCAAATCATTGATACCTATTTTAGACATGGTTAAATTCAATGAATATTCAGACCTAAATATTTTGTGTTGCAAAGAATTAGAAGAGTTATTGTTAGCATATGATGTTCCAGTTGTGAAAAGAGAAAAAGGGTTCCAGCCTACTTTACATATTTGGATTCTTTGTTCATCAAAAGAGGAAAGTTATGAATATTTTCTTAAGTTGGAACAGTTAAACATTTTAACGAATTACAGACTACTTCCATATAATTTAGGATATGGTCTTCGCATAGGTGTAAGTGCAGCTGTTAGATCTGGGTTAAGACCGAAACATTTAAAAGAATTAGCAACGATAATGGCTACAGCATATAAAAATCCAATTGACCCCAAACTGTGCAAAAAAGCTCATAAACTCATAAAATCAATTAAAACTACTGAAGAATTATCGGATATGCTCTAATAAGTGAAATAATAAACATTTTGGGCACATTACCGCTTCCATTTTTTTGAAGAAGCGTATTTACAATTTTGCTTTCCTTTATGTAATGTATGTTGGTACCTATTAGTTGTTGCAATTTATACAAGAACGATTCTTCGCAAGTCGGATCAGATAAAAGCAACTCTAACAAATCCATTATGAATACGGCTCTAAAAACGCCATAACTATTTTTGTATTCTTCAAAAATTCTTTTTGCATTTTCAAAATGTTTGTTTATTTCTTTTAAATCCTTTTGCGAAATATGTATACCAAACTCATTAGAAAAATTACTTGGATTGAGGATAAGGGCTTTTATCAGTAATGTATCGCAGTACGCTTCGTGCACACCGACATTGTTTATCTGCGAATGTAAACGAAACATGTTGATCGTTTGAACAATCTCTTCAAAATTAAAATCACAATACATCATCTTTAGATCTGCTTGCTTTGCTTTTGCTGCACGTTTGGATTTTTGGTCATAATAATTTGTGTTTAGTGCTTTTTCATAATAATAATCAGCGGTATGTATAAGCTCTTCCAATTCGATTTGAGTTATTCTTTCGTTCAAAACAGATTCTATAATAGATATATAATGAATATTATTTGCTTCTATATACAAATTGTTGAAATACTCTTGTCTGGATTTTGAACTAGAATTTAAAAATTCATCAAACTTTTCATACAGCAAAAATATTTGTCCATTTCCGAGAATATGATTAAACCTTATTTCGTCGGTGAATGTTCGGTGTATTATGGAATTTTTTATTTCTGCATCACATTCACCTTTATAACTTAAGATACTATCCCGAATTTTTGCCATTGCACTATATAAAAATGTTCCTTTCTCACTTAAAATATGTATTTCCCAATATTTAGCACAAATCGAGTAGAAGTCATGGGCTTCTTTCAATTCAGTGATGATTTTTTCTATCATTTGCATATTGAATGCATCTTGATTGCCATGACTGCTTTCAATAATGTGTAGCATTAATTCTTTCTTATCTATTGCATTTGTTTGCGCATTTATAAGCGACATATAACAAGTAGTTGCTTCTTTATGATTACCAATATGAAACGATAAGACTGCTTTTTCATATAAAAAAATGTTTGATTTCTGAGGCACTTTCTTAATAACATTATCTAATTCATCATATAAACCTGTATAGTTTCCGTTATACAGTGCTTTGTTAAATAGTTGATATCGCGTTTTTTGATCAACTAATTGAATTGCGGGTATAGCACTCCTTATCAAACACAGCCACTTAACTTCATCGTCTATTTTATCCGAAAGCACAAACATGTTGAGGACTGAGTTATAAACTAAATCCTCACAGAATAGTTCATCGATATTACGCAAACTATCCTTTGAACATAAATAGCAATATTCTGTATTATAAGGAAATGTAACAAATATTTTAAGCTTTTGAATCCTCTTTAATGATTTGTTAAATTCCCATCTTTTCATTTTTAAAATGTTTCTAATTGTTTTCTTTTCAACGAAATAGGAATTAAACACAGAAAAATAGAGTGCAAAAAATAAATTCTTTGTTGTGGAATCAAATTTTATTAATTCTTTATATATATCAATGCTTCTTTTGATACTAAAAAAGCTAGAATTGAAGTCGTGCACATTCCATGTATCTTTTGGTAAATTATCACTGCACATTGGGGTTGTCATACAAGTATCTTCAATCAAAATAAAAAAACTTTTGTGAGAAGAAAACAACCCTGCATTTTCCTCCAAGAATACTTTTCCTAAGCATTCAATGTTATCAAGCACAATAAGGCACTTATCAAATTTTTCAATCCGATTTGCAGTTGGATTATTCATTAAGAAAAAATCAATAATCTCATCCTTGTTGTTTGTGCAATCAATAAATGTTATGTTTTCAAGCCATGGCACGTCATTAATAGAATCACTATTCAATAATAGGCTTTTCAATAAATATAAAACTGCAACAGATTTCCCTTTGTTTCTTTTGCCGAAGATATATATTAATTTTGGTGCAGATTTTGAGCCTGTTATTCCTTCACAAAACTGTAATTGTCTAGTATTCATTTTGATACCCATTTGTGACAAAGGGTCTTTGTGTTTTTTCAATAGACGAATTAGCATAAAGGAAAGGCTTTTTCTTTTGCTGAAAATCACAAATAGATCTCCTAAAGATACTGTTCCTATAATGGCTAAAATTGCCAAAACATAGTTGTGGTTATTTAGTATAGCGGTATTATTCATATAAGATACTACAAACGAAGCAACAATAATACCAAGTGCTACGATATCAAAAAGTAAAGATATTACAATGATGAAGCCTTTCTGCTTTTTTGAAAATACAGATGCATTCTTAATGATCATATATTATTACCTCTATCTTTAGCTTACAATAATTCATTGTTATTGTAAGAAAACAGATGATTGGACATTATTTTTTGTTACAAGCCTAGAATTTAGACATTAATTATTGTATAATTAAGATGGAAATTAAAAAGAGGCAAATAGCATAAATATTAGGGAACTGTGTCCTTTGCTGAGCATTAGCTCAATTGAAGGCGCTCTTAGAAAATTGGTTGCCGATGGAGAGATCAAGCGTGAGGGCAACGGAAAGAATATATGTTACTTTAGACTTAAATAATTTAGTTAATAGAAAAGGGTTGCTATGTATATTGATAAAATCGCAATAAAAGGATATAGAAGTATAGGCTCGTCAGGAATAGAAATTGATTGCAATAAAGGCTTAAATATTATAATAGGTGAAAATAATTCAGGCAAGACAGCAATCATAGACGCTCTAAGAATAGCTTTATCCATAGGGGAATATAAGAGAGGTATTTATGTAAAGCCATCGGATTTTCATATAAATCTATTCGGCAAACAAAATAAAACAATAAATATAGATTTATATTTCTCCGATTTAACCATGCAAGAAGCTACAGCTTTCTTTTTGCTGACCGACGGAACGGATACAAGCAAAGCCGAATTGCATTTAGAATATACGTTATATCTTGACAAAAACGGCAAACAGAAAGTGCGTGAGGAAGTTAAGGGTGGTCCGAATAATAATTCTGTGCCGAGAGAGACTTTGGAAAATATCAGCTTATTATATCTTGGCGCAATAAGAAATGCCGAGATAGATTTAAAGCCAGCAAAAACAAGTCAAGTTGCAAGCATTTTATATTCAGTAACTAATGATACCGATAGAAAAAGAATTGAGGACATGCTGGTTGAAACCAACCACAGCATTGCAAAAGATTGTGCAATTAAGAGAACCGAGGAAATTATAAATAGAAATCTTTTGAATATTGAGAAGGAAGAGATGAATGAACAAGTCCATATCTCTTTGGTAGATCCTCTATTCGATTCAGTGGCCACTTCCTTGAAAGTTGATTATGTGAGCGAAAGATATGTTAAAATTTCAAAGGATGATTTCAATCTCATATTAGACGAGCTTTCTTTATCTGAAAATGACATAACAGGATGTACAATCACCTCACCTAAACATCCAAATTTAATAGCTGTAAATTTGAAACATTTATACGGAAATAGCAGATTCACAGGTTTGTACGAAAGACTATGTTCTATAGCTCAAAATATCAGTCACGATATTTCTTTGAACGGATTGGGATATAATAACTTGCTTCATATGGCAACCTCGCTCGGCGATTTGCAAGAAAATCCGAGCGATGAAGAAATTAGAGTTCTACTAATAGAGGAACCTGAAGCACATTTACACCCACAACTTTTAGAACTGTTGTTTGATTTCTTCCGGAAAGCTAACACAGACTCAAAAATTCAAATCTTCATGACATCTCACTCGCCATCATTGGTTGCAAAAGCGGATTTGGACGATATACATATCATAACATCTTCGAAATTAGGAAAAAAAGAAATAACATCCATCAAGGATTCTTCGCTTGATGTAAATTTAAAAAATGATTTAAAAAGATATCTGGATGTTACAAAAAGCCAAATGTTATTTGCCAAAAGAGTGATTTTTGTAGAAGGCATTAGCGAAGCACTTCTATTGAATTCCTTTGCAAAATTGTTAAAAAAGCCTTTGGATAAACATTCGATTGAAGTAGTTAGTTTGGGCGGGGTAGCATTCGAGCCATTTGCTAAACTCTTTATAAAAGAGGGCGAACACAGTTGTTTGAATATACCATGGGTTGTTATTTCTGACGATGATAGGTGTACAAATAACGAAGATAAGTATAAAATCAAAAATGAAACTCTTGTATATTCAAGTTTAGATGTAGGTGATATTGTTCAACACTTAAGCCAGGGAGAAATATCTCATAGAGCTAAAAAGCTTGCTGAATTCTTTCCTGCTAACGTTAAACTCGCAACAAAAACCTTGGAATATGAGTTGGCAAAAATTGAGAGCAATATTCCTATTTTGTTGAAGGTATTACAAAGTCATCACCCTGACATTGCCAACGATATTCGCAATAGAATGAAGCAGACAAATGATGATGGAGCTATAAATCCAAGTTTTGAGACAGCCGATAAGATTGCCGTGAGATTGTGGGTTGCTATACGAGATTGCAAGGGCGCATTTGCTCAGGATTTATCCAGAGAGATAGAAAATGGAATTTGTAAAGAAGGAGACGATTTTAAATTCGAAGTACCTCAGTATATAAAAGAGGCTTTTTCCGAGATTTTAAAATAAGAAGAAATGATAAAAAAACTAACCACGGCACAAGATAATATTATTCAGTTAACTGGAAAAAATGTTTTGAAAGCTTGTCCCGGAAGTGGTAAAACTTATGTGATTTCTCATAAGGTGGTTGCCGAATTAAGAAAATGGAAATATAAGAATTCTGGTATGGCTGTTTTGTCTTTTACTAATGTTGCCAAGGATGAATTGATTAATAATATCAAGAAGATAACCGGGCAAACAGGATTGCCATATCCGCATTTTATAGGAACATTGGATTCTTTTATTTCGCAATATATTGTTATGCCATTTGGAACATGTATTTTTAGATCCGATGTCAGACCTACCATTGTGGAGGGTGATTACTATGAAACAATAATGGGCGGTTTCTGGAGGCGAGAATGCTATGGCAATTATTGCGAGCTTAAAGATTTTTATATTACTCCTTCTGAGAAGGTATGTGATGAAAAAGGGAAATTAACTAAATGCACACTGCAAGGAAAGAAGCCGTGTGAGAGGGCTAAAGAAACACTCTTAAAAAGTTCAATTTTATCGTGTAAAGAAGCCACACTGTTTGCGATCGAAATATTAAAAAATAATCCTGATGTATTAAAATTAATTGCGAGTAGATTTCCATATTTTATAGTAGATGAAGCTCAAGACACATCAAAAGAACAAATGGAGTTGCTTAACTTGCTCTTTGATGGTGGTGTTACAAATGCCATTCTCATAGGAGATCCCGATCAGGCTATATATGAGTGGAGAGATGCTGATCCTAGTGTTTTCTTGAATATGTATAACGATAAAAAATGGAATTCTGTAGAGTTAAATGAAAACTTTAGATGCTCTCAGCACATATGTAACGCAACTAAAATATTTTCGTCCTTATCTGAAGTCTCAAACGCTGTAGGAGATTCGAAAAAATTTAATATAAAGCCTATTATTGTTAGATACAAAGCTGAAGAACGAACGCACTTAATAGAAGAGTACTTACAATTTGTTTCTTCTTTGGGTATTGATATTACGCCTAAGAATGTTGCCGTACTAAATAGAGGAAGAATGGCGATATCGGGCAAGGATTATAGCAAGATTGATGATCTCTGGCAGAACTACAAAACTTATTTTTTAGCGCAAGCAACACATGCAAAAGGTAAGAAAGATTCATCTTACTTATATAGGCATGTAGAGAGACTTCTTTATTATTTGCTGTTTCAAAAGTATGACAAAATCGACCGTGAATTGATAAACAAAAATTTTGATATTAGAACGTGGAAAAAAATGATTTTTGACTTATCGGTTAGATTGCCTAATTCGGATATTTCGTTAAAAGATTGGAAAATCCAAATTGAACAAACACTAATTGATTTTTCCCAAGCAAATAACATAGAGTTAAAGGTTAATGAAGTCATAAAGACAAAAACACGCGTGAAAGATAACAATTTAAAAGATTTTAATGATCAGCCTATTAAGAATCTTTTTGCAGGTTCATCCGAAGAACACTATACAAATTCAACGATCCATTCAGTTAAGGGGTGCACTTTTGAAGCTGTAATGCTTATTATTAGCAGTTCTGGCAAACTAACCGAAAACATGATAAACACAAAACCCATAGATTCCGAAGAGATACGAACATTTTATGTTGCAGCTACAAGAGCGCGAAAACTGTTCGTTTTAGCATTGCCGGATAAAAAGAAAGCAACTATGGGTACTGTAAGACTTCCTAAGGAACTTTGGAATTATAAAGATGGTTTGATATAAACAGAATTTCATATATAATTTTAAGGTGTAATTGCAAATGTCTATATTAAGACTTAATATCATCATAGGGTTGTTTATATTCCTAAAATCTAAAGTCAAAAAATATGGAATGATAAAAATGACCTGCAGTATACAAAGAATAGGCAAAATGAAAAGGAGTACCTTATCGGTACTCCTTTTTGGTGGGAACAACAGGGCTCGAACCTGTGACCCTCTGCTTGTAAGGCAGATGCTCTCCCAGCTGAGCTATGCTCCCATTTATGAGGCAGAAAACTTGATGTTTACTGCCTTTTTTGGTCGAGGCGACAGGACTTGAACCTGCGGCATCCTGGTCCCAAACCAGGCACTCTACCAAACTGAGCTACGCCTCGACATAATAAAAACTAAGTAAAAACCGTAACAGACGGAACAAATGTAACAGACAGAAAAAGTCTGTAATTGTGGTCAAAATTGTGGTCAAAACCTTAAAATATGAAAATCGAGGGCGAAAAAAACCAGTGTTTATGCGGTTCTTCGGACAGTGCCATGAAAACGGCACCATAATCCCAAAGCAGGCGCGCTACCAAACTGCGCCACATCCCGGAAGACTTTTTGTTTTGCGTTACGCAACTTTAATATTATAACCCATACGAGCCTTTGTGTCAACTGTAAATTTAAACTTTTTTGCATATTTTAAACACCCCGAGGAAGTTTTGATTCCTTCGGGGTGTTTGTGCTTTGTGTTTTGAAATTTATTCGAGTTCGAAGGCGCCTGTGTAGAGACGGTAGTACTGACCTTTCTTCTCGATAAGTTCATCGTGGCTTCCGCGCTCGATGATTCTGCCTTTGTCAAGAACCATAATAACATCGGAATTCTGAACAGTGGAGAGGCGGTGGGCGATAACGAATACAGTTCTGCCGTGCATCAAAGCATCCATACCTCTTTGCACAAGTGCTTCGGTACGGGTGTCGATAGAGGATGTAGCCTCGTCAAGAATCATAACAGGCGGGTCGGCAATTGCTGCTCTTGCAATTGAGATAAGCTGTCGCTGACCTTGCGAGAGATTTGCACCGTTGTTTTCAAGTACAGTATTGTAGCCCTGAGGCAGACGGCTTATGAATCCGTGAGCATTTGCAAGTTTTGCAGCAGCAATAACTTCCTCGTCGGAAGCGTTAAGTTTTCCGTATCGGATATTATCCATTACAGTACCTGTAAAGAGGTTTGTGTCCTGCAGAACGATGCCGAGTGAACGACGGAGATCTGCCTTTTTTATCTTATTAATGTTGATTCCGTCATAGCGGATTTTACCGACTTCAATATCGTAGAAGCGGTTAATAAGGTTTGTGATGGTGGTTTTGCCTGCACCTGTAGCACCTACAAATGCAACCTTCTGTCCCGGCTCAGCATAGAGGCTTACATCGTGGAGGACTGTTTTGCCTTCTACATAAGCAAAGTCGACCTCGTGGAATACGACCTCGCCCTTAAGCTCTGTGTAGGTGGTAGTGCCGTCTTCGTGGGGATGTTTCCATGCCCACATACCTGTGCGCTCTGCTGTTTCTGTGATTTCACCGTTTTCGATTTTTGCGTTTACAAGGGTAACGTAGCCTTCGTCTTCTTCGCTTTGCTCGTCAATAAGTGCAAAGATTCGCTGGGCACCTGCCAAAGCCATAACAATTGAACTTGCTTGCTGTGCCACCTGATTTATGGGCATTGTAAAACTCTTGGAATAAAGCAGGAAACTTACAATTGCACCCAATGTAAGATTGGGGTCGAAGCCTGAGATAGCAATAATTCCGCCCACAACAGCAATGAGAACATACTGAAGATGACCCATATTGCCTGTGATTGGACCGAGGATATTTACAAACTTGTGAGCCTTGTAGGATACATCGCAGAGGGTATTGTTAAGAGCATCAAAATTATCTTTAACCTTTTCTTCGTGGTTAAATACCTTGATAACCTTCTGACCGTTGATCATTTCCTGAATATAGCCGTTTTCTTTGCCAAGCTCCTTTTGTTGCATACCGAAGTATTTACCGCTTTTGCCTGCAACACTTCCTGTTACCATAAGGGTAAGGGCAACAAAAAGAAGCACAAAGAGTGTGAGCCACACATTAGTGATGAGCATAATTATAAGGTATACCACAATGGTGATGATTGAAGACATAAGCTGAGGAATGCTCTGAGAAATCATCTGACGAAGAGTTTCTGCGTCGTTTGTATAGTGGCTCATAATGTCGCCGTGAGTGTGGGTATCAAAGTATTTGATAGGCAGAGTCTGCATATGTGAGTACATATCGTCACGGGTGGAGCGGAGAATGCCCTGCGTGATAAAATTCATTATGAGATTCTGCGATAGTGTGGCAACAACGCCGAAAAAGAAGATTATACCCATACTTGTGATTGCTCTGAGCAGAGGAGCAAAGTCGGGATTTTTAGCATCTGCAAGAATTTTGATGTAATCATCAAAAACTCCGCCGACGAACTTTGCACTCAAAGCACTTACAATTGCGGTTACGATAATGCACAGAAAAACAAAGATAAATCTGAACTTGTAGCGCTTCATTATATAAGCAAAAAGACGCTTAAGAGTTTTTGACTGATTTTTGTTCATAGTAGGCTTTTTGCCCATAACTGCGGGGTTGTGTTTCATTGGACCTGCCATCAGGAGAGCCCTCCTTTCTGTTGAGAGGAGTAGACCTCTTTGTAGATGGTGCAGTTTTCAAGGAGTTCTTCGTGATTACCAACTGCCACAATCTTGCCTTCATCGAGTACTACTATTTTGTCTGCGTGTTCGATAGAAGAGATTCGCTGTGCAATAATAATCTTTGTGGTTTCGGGAATGTAGTCTGCCATAGCCTTGCGGATAAGAGCATCTGTGCGGGTATCAACTGCACTTGTGGAGTCGTCGAGAATAAGAATTTTTGGAGCCTTAAGGAGTGCTCGTGCAATACAGAGACGCTGTTTCTGACCACCCGAAACATTGGTTCCGCCTTCTTCGATATAGGTATCGTAGCCTTCGGGGAAGGTGCAGATAAACTCATCTGCACAAGCAAGCTTGCAGGCGTTTATAAGTTCCTCGTCGGTGGCATTTTCATTACCCCAACGCAAGTTATCTTTGATAGTGCCCGAGAAGAGAACGTTCTTCTGCAGTACCATAGCAACTGCATCACGCAAAACTTCAATATCGTAATTGCGGACATCCACTCCGCCAACAAGAACAGTACCTGCGGTAGTATCGTAAAGACGGGGGATAAGCTGAACCAAAGTGGATTTAGAGGAGCCTGTAGCACCGATAATGCCTACTGTTTCGCCTGAATTAATCCTGAGTGTAACATCACAAAGGCAAAGCTTATTCATATCTGCAGAGTAGCTGAAGTCTACATCCTTAAACTCGATAGAGCCGTCTTTAACTTCCATTACGGGATTTTCGGGATTCTGAAGGTCGGGTACTTCGTCAAGAACCTCGGTGATACGCTCGGCGGATGCTCTGGACATTGTAATCATAATGAAAATCATAGAGAGCATCATAAAGTTCATAAGAATCTGAGAAGCATAGGTGAACATACTTGTAAGCTCACCTTTTGTAAGATCGCCTACTACTATAAGATTTGCACCAACCCAGGAGATAAGAAGCATACAAGCGTAAACGCAAATCATCATAAGGGGAGAGTTGAGCGCAACTAAAGTGTCGGCTTTAATAGCAATGTCGTAAATAGAGTTTGAAACATCCTTGCACTTCTTTGTTTCGTAATCTTCGCGCACAAAGGATTTTACAACTCTTGCACCCCGCAGGTTTTCCTGAACAACTCGGTTGAGGTCATCGAGCTTTTTAAAGAGCTTGATGAATTTTGGGAAGGCAAGTTTTATAAGCAGAATCGTACCTGCTGCAAGTACGGGTACTACACAGAGGAAGATTGTGCCCATGCTGGGATGAATGTAGAATGCCATTACAAAGGAAAGAATTATCATAATGGGGCTTCGTACTGCAATTCGTATGAGCATCTGGTAAGACATCTGCACATTGTTTACATCTGTGGTAAGTCTTGTAATAAGGGATGCGCTGGAGAATCTGTCGATATTCTTAAAAGAATAGCCCTGAATCTTGTAGAACATATCGTGACGAAGGTTCTTTGCAAAGCCTGTGGAAGCTTTTGCGGCAAAGTCTCCTGCCAATGTGCCGAATATCATAGAGACGATACAGCAGGCAACAAGGATAAGTCCCAGTGTGATCAGATTTTCGATGTTTCCCACAACCTGACCTTCTGCGTTTTTGTATTCTATACCTGTGTTAATAAGTCGTGCAACAATAAGAGGAATGAGCACTTCCATAAGCACTTCGCCCGAAATAAAAATGGGAGCTAAAATGGAAGCGAGCTTATATTCCCTTACACTTTTTGTAAGCTTTCTTATCATAGAATACCTCCTTCTTGAAATATAATAAACATAGTAAAATATTATACATACTATTATATTTTAGGCAATTTTAATGTCAAGATAAAATGCTCGAAAATTTACCGATTGTTAATATCTGCGATTTTGTAAAATGGTTATTTAGTACGACTGACAGCAGGCCCTGTGCAGTATTATTCTGACGCTGTGCGTTTTGCCAGGGGAAGAATATTATTTGCCTGCAATAAACCGCACACACGCGTAGAGTCGCAATACAAATCTGCAAAACACTAAACAAGGCACCTTCTCGCGTAGGGGCGGATACCATCCGCCCGTAACCTTCGCTAAAGAAGGTGAGCGAGGCGTGATAAAGAAGCGCCGAGCACCGAAACCTCACCTCTGACACAAATCTTTTCGGGAAAACAATATTTTCCCCTACGCAAAATGTTTGTGTGTTAATCCGCAAAATGCGGTGTCTACAAAACAACAATTCAACGAATGTTACGATGTGCAAAACACTTGTTGACAATAGTTGTTTTGCAATATATAATATAAATAGAATTCAGCAATGAATAATATTGTTGGATTTAAACAAATTTATAGGAGGCGTTTTTATGAAAGTATATTTAAAACTTGTATCGGTGCTGTTGATTTTGGTGCTTCTTTTTATGGGGGTAGGGGTGTTTTGTGTATCCGCCGAGGATACATACACAAAGCCCGAAAAGTTTGTTTACGGCGATGTGGATATGGACTCGGTTGTAACCGTTAAGGATGCTACCCTTGTGCAGAAGGGAGTGGCAGGAATAACCTATGTTACAGCGGTGCAAAGGTACCTTGCAGATCCTGCGGATGAGGGCTTTAACGTAAAAAATGCAACAGCAATACAGAAGTACCTTGCAGGGCACGAGGTTGAGTCTGCGATTGGCGAAGAACTTGATATGTCAAGTCAGGATGAGTTTTCGGGGGCAGTATGGGATACTGGTTATTATTTTGGTGAAAGTGTATTAATCACACCTAAAGATATGGATTACGAATATACATTAGAGGATTTTCCCGAATACAAATTCAGCAAAATAGAAAAGCACGAATTTGTTTCCTCCAAATATGTTTATTACATATTGTATTTAATAGAACCTGGCAAAGAAAATGCTTTGGAAGCTGTGAAAGCTTTAGATTACAGAGCTAACATTGATCTTGAAGCGGTAGAACTGGATTACTATGCTGTAGCAACATAATTTAAGGAAAGGAAGCGTTTGAATGAAAAAGATAGTTTCAGTTTTAATTATATGTGTTATGCTGTTGTCTTCGTTTGGAGTGTCGGCAGTAGCAACAAGCAGTAAGGTAGAAGATACATACACTCAGCCCGAAAAGTTCATTTACGGCGATGTGGATATGGACTCGGTTGTAACCGTTAAGGATGCAACCCTTGTGCAGAAGTATATCGCACAAATAGAAACATTATCTTTGATACAAAAATATGCTGCTAAAATAAATGACAAAAAAATATCTGTACGTAATGCAACAGAAATTCAAAAATATGTAGCAGGAATAAGTAATAATTCAAATGTTGGAATAATGGAATTTATGGATTTTCCGATTACTTTTGAAAAAAATATGATAGATGCATCTGCTACCGGTGACGAACTGTCTTTTGTACAGACAGAGTGCGTGAATTTCGATAGTGGTTCTGAAACCTATAAATATTTCAAAAACAATATGTTTTACGTATTTTTTGAAGCTAACTATATTTTTGAAGGTTTAGAAAACACAGAACTAGAGAACAAATACACGGACGAGTATTTTGAAAATAATGCTTTGATAGTTATGTCGCATTTCGGCAGTAGTTCAAGATTATATAGAGTAGACAGTATAACTCAATTTGATGGTGTGCTTGGTGTGAATTATACTACATTGTTCCCAAAAAGCGGCGTCGTAACTACAGATGTGGTAAATAGTCTATTGTATATCGAAGTGAGTCGTGAGGATATAAGAGATGTTGTAGATATTGTAACCTATGAGAATATTGGGGTGTATTAAAATTAATGGACTGTGCGGTAGTGTTGCACAGTCCATTTTTGTTTGGAAGTTATTATTTTATTGATGTGATTTCAGAGATGTCGTAGGGGGTTGTCTGATAAACAAAGTAGTTGAGCCAGTTGGAGTAAAGCAGGTTTGCGTGGCTTCTCCAACTTACGATGGGGTCTTTGGTGTCATCGTCGTTCGGGAAATAGTTCTTGGGAACAGATATGGGCTTGCCTGCTGTTTTATCTCTTACATATTCTTTGTTAAGAGTCTGGGCATCGTACTCGGAGTGACCTGTGATGAATATCTGTCTGCCCTGCTTTGTGCCTACTGCGTAAACTCCTGCTTCTTCGGAAGATGCAAGGATTTTAAGCTCGGGTACTGCCTCAATATCTTCTCTGTTCACAGTAGTGTGACGGGAGTGAGGTACCATAAATATATCGTCAAAACCTCTGAAAAGGATTGACTGCTTGTAGTCGGCACGATGAGGAAAAACGCCGAACATTTTCTCCGCAAGAGGTTGTTTCGGAACGCCGTAATGGTAGTAAAGACCTGCCTGTGCACCCCAGCAGATATGGAAGGTGGAGGTTACATTTGTCTTTGTCCACTCCATAATCTCGCAGAGCTCCTCCCAATACTCAACCTCTTCAAAGGGAAGATTTTCAACAGGTGCGCCTGTGATGATCATACCGTCAAATTTTCTGTGTTTGATTTCGTCAAAGGTTTTGTAAAAGCGGAAGAGGTGGTCTTCTGCTGTGTTCTTTGATTTATGTGTTGCTGTGTGGATAAATTCACATTCTACCTGCAAAGGAGAGTTGCCCAGAAGACGAGCAAGCTGAGTTTCTGTGTCGATCTTTGTGGGCATAAGATTGAGTATTGCAATCTGCAGAGGACGGATATCCTGTGTTATAGCTCTTGTTTCGGTAATAACAAAGATATTCTCGTCACAAAGGGTCTGGGTTGCAGGAAGGTCGTTGGGAATTTTAATGGGCATATTGTGTCCTCGTTTCCTGTGAGTTTATATTGAAGATTATACTTCCTTAAGAGCAGCCTCGATATCTGCAATAAGGTCTTCTGCAGCCTCAATACCGCAGGAGAAACGAACGAGATCGGGAGAGATACCTGCAGCGGTAAGCTCATCGTCGTTCATCTGGCGGTGAGTTGCACTTGCAGGATGCAGACAGCAGGTGCGAGCATCTGCAACGTGGGTTTCGATAGCGGCAATCTTCAGGTTTTTCATAAAGGTTTCTGCGGCTTTTCTGCCGCCCTTAACGCCAAAGCTTACTACGCCGCAACCGCCGTACTTGAGGTATTTTTTGCCAAGCTCATAGCCCTCGTCACCCTCAAGACCTGAGTAGCGTACCCAGGAAACTTTTTCGTGATTTTTAAGGTACTGTGCAACTGCAAGACCATTCTCGCAGTGACGCTGCATACGAAGGTGAAGGCTCTCAAGACCGAGGTTGAGGTAGAATGCGTGCTGAGGAGACTGAATGCAGCCGAAATCACGCATAAGCTGAGCAGTAGCCTTTGTAATATATGCACCTGCAAGACCAAAACGCTCGGTGTAGGTTACACCGTGGTAGCTTTCGTCGGGAGTGCAGAGGCCGGGGAATTTATCGGGATATTTTGTCCAGTCGAACTTGCCCGAGTCAACAATGCAACCACCGACAGACGCACCGTGACCGTCGATGTACTTTGTTGTGGAGTGGATAACAATGTCAGCACCCCACTCAAAAGGACGGCAGGTAACGGGAGTTGCGAAGGTGTTGTCGATGATAAGAGGAACACCGTTTTTGTGTGCAATATTCGCAAAACGCTCAATGTCAAGAACAACTAAAGCGGGGTTTGCGATGGTTTCGCCGAAGAGTGCCTTTGTGTTGGGGCGGAAAGCAGCCTCTATCTCTTCGTCAGATGCATTGGGAGCAACGAAGGTAAAATCAATGCCCATTCTCTTCATAGTAACAGCAAAGAGGTTGTAGGTGCCGCCGTAAATTGCAGAAGATGCAACGATATGGTCGCCTGCACCTGCAATATTAAATATGCTGAAAAAGCTTGCTGCCTGACCCGAAGAGGTAAGCATAGCTGCTGTACCGCCTTCAAGCTCGCAGATTTTCTTTGCAACATAGTCGTTTGTGGGGTTTTGCAGACGGGTGTAGAAGTAACCCTCTGCTTCTAAATCAAAAAGTTTGCCCATATCCTCGGATGTAGCATACTTGAATGTAGTGCTCTGAACAATGGGGATTTGTCTGGGTTCACCATTGCCGGGAGTGTAACCGCCCTGAACGCAGGTGGTATCAAGATTCTTGTAACTCATAATCGTTACCTCCTTAGTGTGAAAAAACAGATTTTATAGTATGAATCTGCCTTGAATTTTTGGGTTTTGAATAATCGCAATATTCAAAATAATTATACAGCAGTGCTCTTTATGTTGTCAACAGTTTTGCTCTTTTTGGAAATCAGTTTAAAAGGAAGCATAATTTGTAAAAAAATATGCTCAAAAACCTCTCTTTACTGTAAAAAAGTCTTGTAATATAAAACGTTTTTTGATATAATGTATTAATTAATTTCATTATTTGGTTATGAAAAGGAGGGTCGTTCCGATTTGTAGGGACTTCGGCTTCGAGAAATCCCATATCGGAAATAAACATGTTAATAAAGATTTTGTTTATAGTTCTGTTCCTTGTAGTTACCATTGGCGTTGGTATTTACTGTAGAAAAAAGGCAACGGATGTAAACGGCTTTGTTCTTGGAGGAAGGTCTGTTGGCCCTTGGCTTACTGCTTTTTCTTTCGGAACATCTTATTTTTCGGCGGTCATATTTGTAGGCTACGCAGGAAGATTCGGTTGGAACTTCGGTCTTGCATCCACTTGGATAGGTCTGGGAAATGCGCTTATCGGTTCTTACCTTGCGTGGAAGGTGCTTGGAAGGCGAACAAGAGTTATGACTCAGCACTTAGGCAGTGCCACAATGCCTGATTTCTTTGAGAAACGATACAATTCAAAGGGACTGAAACTTGCGGCGGCAGCAATCATCTTTAGCTTTATGATTCCATACACCGCCTCGCTTTACAATGGTCTTTCGCGACTTTTTACAATGGCATTCGGCATTGATTACTGGGTTTGCGTTGCCATTATGGCGGTGGTAACTGCACTTTATGTTGTGCTTTCGGGCTATGTGGGCACAGCACTCAACAGTCTTATTCAGGGTATTGTAATGCTTGTGGGTATTGTTGTGGTGGTATTTGCCGTGCTTAATGTAAACGGCGGATTTAAAGAGTCTGTAGAGCTTATGGCTCAGCAGACAAGTGAAACTGTCGGAGTCGGCGGATATACTTCTATTTTTGGCCCTGACCCTGTGGCACTTCTGGGTGTTATTCTTCTTACATCTCTGGGTACATGGGGACTTCCTCAGATGATTGGTAAATTCTATGCAATCAAAAGCGAAAAATCCATTACAACAGGTACTGTGGTTTCTACACTTTTTGCTGTAATCGTTGCAGGCGGTTGTTATTTCCTCGGCGGTTTTGGCCGTATATTTATGACACAGGAGGAAGTGTCAAAGCAGGGAGTTGATTCAATCATTCCCAATATGCTTTCGGGTATGTCTGATGTTGTTATTGCACTTGTTGTTATGCTCGTGCTTGCGGCTTCAATGTCTACTCTTTCTTCTTTGGTGCTTACATCAAGCTCAACTCTGACACTCGATTTTATCGTTCCTATGAAGAAAGAAAAAATGAGCGAAAAATCCAAGATGTCTCTTATGAGAATTTTCCTTGTTTTCTTTATTGTTATTTCTGCAGTGATTGCAATTGTTGTTTACATAAAGCCCGTTGCATTCATCACAGACCTTATGAGTATTTCGTGGGGTGCAATGAGCGGTGCTTTCCTCGGTCCTTTTATGCTGGGTCTTTACTGGAAGAGAGCAACGAAGCCTGCGGTATGGGCAAGTTTTATTTTCAGTGTAGTGGTTAATATTGCATTCCTTGTACTTCAGCTTACAAACAGTCTCTCTGTTCTTCCAAAGATTTTACAGGCTTCTTCAAATGTAGGAGTTATGGCGATGGTTATGAGCATTATTCTTGTGCTTGTAATAAGCCTTCTTACAAAGAAGTACGATAAAGAAAAGGTTGAGGAAATGTTCAGCTGCTACGATAAAAAGGTAACGGTTTCTCAGAAGGACTCACTTGAATCCTGATATAAATAAATTTACATAAATAATTCCAAAGTAGGAGAATGGTTATGAAAGAATTACTTATCGGCAACGCCGCAGTTGCCAGAGGCCTCTATGAAGCAGGCTGTTCTATTATTTCCAGCTATCCCGGTACACCAAGTACAGAGATAACCGAGTTTGCGGCAAAATACGACGAAATTTATTGCGAATGGGCACCTAACGAGAAGGTTGCTATGGAGGTTGCCTTCGGTGCTTCTGTAAGAGGTAAGCGTACATGTTGCTGTATGAAGCATGTAGGCCTTAACGTTGCTGCTGACCCCCTCTTTACACTTTCTTACACAGGTGTTAATGGCGGTCTTGTTATCTGTGTTGCAGATGACCCCGGTATGCATTCCTCTCAGAACGAGCAGGATTCAAGACACTATGCACAGGCTTCCAAAGTTCCTATGCTTGAGCCTGCTGACTCCAAAGAAGCTCTGGAGTTTACAAAACTTGCTTTTGAGCTTTCCGAGGAATTTGATACTCCTGTATTCATCAGAATGTGCACCCGTGTTGCTCACTCTCAGAGCATTGTTGAAACAACAGACAGAGCAGAAGTGGCAGACAAACCCTACGAGAAGAATCCTCAGAAGTTTATTATGGTGCCTGCAAATGCAAAACTCAGACATCCTGTTGTTGAAGAGAGAACACTGAACCTTACAAAATATGCTGAAACTGCAGATGTAAACAGAGAAGAATATGCAGAGGGTGCACAGTTCGGTATCATTACAAGCGGTACCTGCTACCAGTATGTTAAGGAAGTATTCGGTGACTCTGTAAGCGTTCTTAAACTCGGTATGATTCATCCTATGCCTGTAGAGAGAATCAAGAACTTTGCAAATAAAGTTAAAAAGATTTACATCGTAGAGGAGCTTGACGGTATTATCGAAACTCATGTTAAGAATCTCGGTATTGAGTGCACAGGCAAAGAGATGTTTACAAATATTGGCGAACTTTCTCAGCTTTCCGTTGCAACTGCATTCGGTCTTGATATGCCTTCGTTTGCATCTATCGACACAAATGTTCCCGGCAGACCTCCCGTTATGTGTGCAGGCTGTCCTCACAGAGGTATGTATTATACACTTGCCAAGAACAAGATTACAGTTCTCGGCGATATCGGTTGCTACACTCTCGGTGCTATGCCTCCTCTTAACGCTCTTGATACAACACTCTGCATGGGTGCTTCTGTATCAGGTCTTCACGGCTACAACAAAGCAGGCGGTAAAGAAACAGAAGGCAAAACAGTTTGCGTTATTGGTGATTCCACCTTTATGCATTCAGGTGTAACAGGCCTTATTAATATTTCTTACAACGCTTCCAACTCCACAGTTATTATTCTCGATAACTCTATCACAGGTATGACAGGCCATCAGCAGAACCCCACAACAGGCTATAACATTAAGGGTGATCCTGCTGCAAAGATTGACCTTGAAACACTTTGTAAGGCTGTCGGTATCAATCGTGTAAGAGTTGTTGATCCTTATAATCTTGCAGAATGTGACACAGTACTCAAAGAGGAACTTGCAGCAGAGGAGCCTTCCGTAATTATTTCCAGAAGACCCTGCATACTCCTTAAGAGTGTTAAGGCTAAGCCTGCTCTCGTGGTTTCCAAAGAGGACTGCAAGAGTTGTAAAATGTGTATGAAGCTTGGTTGTCCTGCAATCAGTATGCACGACGGTAAGGCTGATATAGACGCAACACTTTGCGTAGGCTGTGATGTATGTACACAGCTTTGTAAATTCGACGCTATCAAGAAAGCAGGTGAGTGCTGATGACTAAGAGTATTATGATCGTAGGTGTAGGCGGACAGGGTTCCTTGCTCGCAAGTACACTGCTTGGTAAACTCCTTGTTACCGAGGGCTATGATGTTAAAGTTTCCGAGGTTCACGGTATGAGCCAGAGAGGCGGCTCTGTTGTAACTTATGTTCGCTTTGGCGAGAAGGTTTATTCTCCTATTATCGAAAAGGGTGCTGCCGACTGCATTATTTCTTTCGAAAAACTTGAGGCTGCCCGTTGGGTAGAGTACCTCAAAGACGGCGGTGTTATCATCACCAACACTCAGCAGATAGACCCTATGCCCGTTGTTATCGGTGCTGCAAAGTATCCTACAGAGATTCTCTCTGATCTTTCAGAGAAGGTAGAGGTTGACGCACTCGACGCTCTTACCCTTGCAAACGAAGCAGGTTCTTCCAGAGCGGTTAATATTGTTCTTATGGGCAGACTTGCTCGTCAGCTCGATATCCCTTACGAAAAGTGGGAAGAAGCTCTTAAGATGGTTGTTAAACCTAAGTTTATTGATATTAACCTCAAGGCTTTTGCTTTGGGATATAACTATACAAAGTAATTTAATCTTTTAGGAGGCGATTGCCATGGCAGAACGCTATTGGCAAAAAGAAATCGAGACAGCATCCCGAGAAGAAATAAAGAAAATTCAGGATGAACGCCTCGTTAAGACTGTAAAACACGTTTACGAAAACGTGGAAATGTACAGAAAAAGAATGGATGAAGCGGGTATAAGCCCCGACGATATCAAGGGCACAGAGGATCTTTATAAGCTTCCCTTCACAACAAAGCAGGATCTTCGTGACTATTATCCTTACGGTCTCTTTGCTACACCGCTTAAGGATGTTGTAAGACTTCACGCATCTTCGGGCACAACAGGTAAGCAGATTGTTGTAGGCTACACAAAGAACGACCTTGAGGCCTGGGAGGATATTGCAGCTCGTCAGCTTTATGCAGTTGGTGCAGACGAAAACGATTTCGTTCACAATGCTTATGGCTACGGACTCTTTACAGGTGGTTTTGGTATTCACGGCGGTGCAGGCAGAATCGGTGCAACAGCTATTCCCGTATCCTCAGGTAACACCGACAGACAGATTACAATTATGCAGGACTTCGGTTCTACAATTCTTTGCTGTACTCCTTCTTATGCTATGTATATTGCAGAGCAGATTAAGGCAAAGGGAATTGACCCCAAGTCACTCAAACTTAAAGCGGGTATCTTCGGTGCAGAGCCCTGGACAGAAGAAATGCGTCGTCAGATTGAAGAGATGCTTGACCTTAAGGCATATGATGTTTACGGCCTTACCGAGATTATGGGACCCTGCGTTGCTTATGAATGCTCTGCCCAGAGCGGTATGCACGTAAACGAAGACCACTTTATAATCGAAACTATCGATCCCGATACAGAAGAGGTGCTGCCATATGGTACACCCGGTGAGCTTGTATTCACCTGTATCTCAAAAGAGTGCTGTCCCTTCATCCGTTATCGTACCCGTGACATTGGTGTGCTTTCCATTGAGCCTTGCTCCTGCGGAAGAACCTTTGTTAAGATGACAAAGCCTAAGGGAAGAACCGACGATATGCTTATTATCCGCGGTGTTAATGTATTCCCCTCGCAGATTGAAACAGTACTTCTTAAGATGGGTTACTCTCCCAACTACAAGATTTATGTTGACCGCGTAAATAACACAGATACACTACTTATCCATGTAGAAATGAACGAGGATATGTTCTCTGATACAGTTACTAAGATTAAAGAACACGAAAAATCCCTTGAGGCTGAACTTCGTTCACTTCTCGGTATCGGTGCCGATGTTAAGCTTGTTGCTCCCGGCAGTATTGAACGCTCTGTGGGTAAAGCCAAGAGAGTTGAAGATAAGAGAAAGCTTATAGGAGGTTAAGGTATGTCTATCCGTCAGATTTCAGTATTTGTTGAGAATAAGCAGGGTTCTCTTGTAAAGATTACCGATGTTCTTGCAAAGGAAAATATCGACCTGAGAGCTATGTCTATTGCAGATACACCCGATTTCGGTATTCTTCGTCTTATTGTGTCTGAAACAGACAGAGCGGTTGAGGTTCTCAAGAGAGAGAACTGCATCGTAACCGTTACCGATGTTGTAGGTGCAAGACTTCGAAACGAGCCGGGTGCTCTTGCTACTGCAGTAAGAACACTTTCTGATGCAGGTATCAATATGGAATATATGTATGCTTTCAACGGTGCTACTCCTCATCACGCTTATGTGGTGCTTCGTGTTGATGATAACGAGAAAGTAGAGGAGCTTCTTCTTGAGAAGGGCATCAAATCCATCACCGAAGCACAGGCTTCAGAGATTTGATTTTACAATCTGAATTTAGCAATTTTTTATTGACAATTTGCTTTTCATACAATAAACTATTTATGTAATTTTGCGTTATATATTTATATATAATGTATAAGGTATATTAACCCAAGGAGGTTTAGTCTAATGTTTAAAACAGTTAAAGAAGCACAGGACTTTATCAAAGCAAATGACATTAAGATGATCGATTTTAAAATGATCGACATCAACGGTCGCTGGCGTCACATCACCATTCCCTCTAACAGACTCAACGAGGATACTATGGTTTACGGTATCGGTTTTGACGGTTCCAACTATGGTTACGCAGCAGTTGAGAAGAGTGATATGGTGTTCATTCCCAACCTTGAGTCTGCTCAGATCGATCCCTTCGTATCTCAGCCCACTCTCACAATGACAGGTGATGTTTGCATCATCGGTAAGGTTGGCGAGCCCAACAGACCCTTTGACCAGTATCCCAGAAACGTTGCTATTCGTGCTCAGGAATATATGAAGGAGACAGGTATCGCTGACAAGATGATCATCGGTCCCGAGTTCGAGTTCCATCTTCTTGACCATGTTTCCTACGAAGCAAAGCCCAACCGCGTTGCTTATGAGGTTGACACAGCTCAGGCTAACTGGAACACAGGCGAGAACGAAATGCAGAATTTCGGTTATCAGGTTCCCGGTGGCGGCGGTTACCACATTGCTGCTCCTCAGGATATTACATACGACATCCGCTCCAAGATGTGCCTTATGCTCGAGGAGTGGGGTGTTAAGGTTAAGTATCATCACCACGAAGTTGGCGGCTCAGGTCAGGTAGAGATCGAGGTAGAACTCGGCGAGATGCTTGAGATGGCTGACAAGACAATGATCATCAAGTACATTGTTAAGAATGAAGCAGTAGCAAATGGCAAGACAGCTACATTTATGCCCAAGCCCATCTTCGGCGAGGCAGGTAACGGTATGCATGTTCATATGCTTCTCTTCAAGGACGGCAAGCCCCTCTTCTTCGACGAGAACGGCTACTCCGGTCTTTCTGATGTTGCACACTGGTTCATGGGCGGTCTTTTAAAGCACGCTCGTTCACTCTGTGCTATCACAAACCCCTCTACAAACTCCTTCAAGCGTCTTGTTCCCGGTTACGAGGCTCCTGTTACAATCGGTTACGCAACATCCAACAGATCTGCTGTTATCCGTATTCCTGCTTATGCAAAGAGCCCCGAGACAAAGCGTTTCGAGATCAGAAACCCCGATGCAACCTGCAACCCCTACTATGCTTATGCTGCTATCCTTATGGCAGGTCTTGACGGTATTGAGAACAAGATCGATCCCGAGAAGAACGGCTGGGGTCCCTACGACTACAACCTCTACAAGCTCTCTGACGAGGAGAAGGCAAAGCTTCAGCACCTGCCCACAACTCTTGACGAGGCTCTTGATGCTCTTGAGGCTGACTACGAGTACCTTACAAAGGGCGGCGTATTCCCCGAGGCACTCCTCAAGCTCTGGATCAAGAACAAGCGTGCAGAGGCAAAGAAGATCAATCAGATTCCTCATCCCGCAGAGTTTGCACAGTACTACGATCTTTAATTCCAAACTTTTATACAAAACACCCCGATTTTTCGGGGTGTTTTTTGTTTGGTGGATTATTGACATTTTTTACTGATTGTATTAAAATAGCAGAGGTGAAAGGGAGTAGTTACAGCAATAGCTGTGGTATGGTTCGTCATCACGAAGAAATTCCGGACTTTACCCGAACCCCAAAGTTTGTTACGAGACTTTTACTGCACAAGGGTGCAGTATAGGTCTTTTTTTATTGCACTCAAAGAATTAAACTCAAGGAGGAATAAAAGTGTTTCTGAACATCTTGCTTTTGCTTGTGGGCTTTGTGTTGCTCATAAAGGGCGCCGATTTCTTTGTTGACGGCAGCTCGTCTGTTGCAAAACTTATCGGCATTCCCGGATTTGTAATCGGTCTTACTGTTGTGGCCATGGGTACAAGTGCTCCCGAGGCGGCGGTAAGCATTACCGCAGGTTTGCAGGGCTCAAACGAAATTGCCATAAGCAATGTAATCGGTTCCAATATCTTTAATCTGTTGGTGGTTGCAGGAATTTGTGCTGTAATCAAGCCTTACAAGATTGAAAAAGAACTTTTGCATCGTGACTTTCCCGTAAATCTTGCAGTTACTGTTGTGCTTTTCTTTATGGCGCTTACAAGTATGACCTTCACAAGACTCAACGGCATTCTGATGCTTATTTGCTTTGTAGCTTACATAGCATTCATTCTTTTTGTTGCTTTCAAGAACAGAGAAACACAGACAGATGATGATGTGAAAACAATGAAGCCTGTGTGGAGCATTGTGGCTATTGTAGGCGGTCTTGCAGCTGTAATCTTCGGCGGTGATATGGTTGTTGATAATGCAACTGCAATTGCAACTGAGCTTGGCTGGAGCGAGACTTTCATCGGTCTTACCATTATCGCAATCGGCACAAGCTTGCCCGAGCTTGTAACAAGTATTGTTGCGGCAAAAAAGGGTGAGAGCGGTTTGGCTCTTGGCAATGTAATCGGTTCAAATATTTTTAATATTATGCTGATTTTGGGACTTTCTTCGGCAATTAAGCCTATTCCCGTTGATACAAATGGTCTTATCAATATAGGTATCCTTATCGGAGTAACTGCTTTGGTGTTTATTGCCTGCCTTATTAAGAAAGGCATGGGCAGAGTGGTGGGTGCCGCTTCTGTTTTAGGATACTGCGGTTACACAGCATATCTTCTTCTCACAACTGTTCAGGCGTAAAATAAAAACCCGTTGCTTTTTAGCAACGGGTTTTGTTTTTATCTGATCTTAACAGAAAATTCCTGTCGGCATTTGGGACAACGGACGGTGTGGCTGCCTTTGTTTCTTTTTACTCTCAGTTGTGCTTTGCAGTACCTGCACTTTATATATCTGTGGGTCTTGCGATCTCTTACTTTGTTCTTCTGACGGGTGAAGAAAGTTTTTACGGCAGTGGAAACCTTGATGTAAAACATATTCTCTTTTGAGCGGTGGTAAAGGTCTTTTGAGAGTGTGCGGAAAACAATATATCCCGCGAAGGCAAGTTGAATTAAATAATAAATAAGGGAATAAACAAAGATAGAAATAATGGAAATTATTATGTAAAGGGCAAAAAGGAATCGGTTGAATTTGTCAAAACCGTTTCTGCCCGTCATAAATCTTTGTACTCTGTAAAAAAAACCGTTCATTTTAACTCTCTCCGTAAATGTTATGGTTTTATTTTATCATTAAAGGCTTTTTGTTGCAAGTAAACAAAGTGTTAACTTTATTTATATATGAATAAAGTCTGTATATTATTCGATATATGATTCCTTGTAGCATTTGTCAAGAATATTGTAGGAATTCTTAAGGCTTATAAGCTCGTTTTCTTTAAGGCTCAGTTCGATGCTTCCTCGTATTCCATCGCTTGAAATAATGCAGGGATTACCGAGAAATACATCGTAAAGACCATATTCTCCTGAGAGTTTAGCCGATACTGTAAGCACACTTTTTTCGTCAGAAAGGATTGCTCTTGCAATTCGTGTAATAGACATACCAATTCCGTAGTAAGTGGCTCTTTTGGCTTTTATTATTTCCTGAGCGGCATATCTGACACGCAGATTGATATCTTCAAGGTCACTGAATTTAAAACTTTCGGGATTATCCTCGAGCACATTGAGTATAGGCTTTGTGGCAAGGAATGCCTGTGACCAAGGAGTAAACTCGCTGTCACCATGCTCTCCGATAACATAAGCGTGTACATTACGAGGGTCGATACTGAAGTACTCTCCCAAAAGATAGCGAAGTCTTGCGGTGTCAAGAGTAGTTCCTGTGCCGATAACTTTGGAGCTGTCAAAGCCCGATAGGGTGTAGGTTATTCTTGTCATAACATCTACGGGATTTGTGGCAACAAGAAAAATTCCCGAAAAGCCGCTTTTAACCACAGGTGGTACAATGCTTGCAAAAACTTCTGCATTGCCCTGCAGAAGTTCAAGCCGTGATTCTTTGGGCCTCTGATTAACACCTGCACAGATTACAACTATGTCTGCATCCTTGCAGTCCGAATAGTCTCCTGCATATATCTTCATACTTGTGCGGGAGAAGGCAAGTCCGTGGTTTAAGTCCATAGCTTCTCCTGCGGCACGAAGCTTATCTATATCAATCAGCACAAGCTCATCGCAAAGATTCTGATTAAGTGCCGCATAAGCAAAGCTCATTCCTACCATACCTGTGCCTACAAGCACGATTTTTTTACCCTTCTGTTTCATTATTTATCACCTGCAATAATTTCTATAATTATTATTAGCGTGATTTTGCAGGTTTATTCTTTTTGCAAATTGTTTTCGAAGTACGAGTCGGGAAGAACAGATAGCCAGGCCTTGTAGGTTTCGCAGATGTGTGCACAGCCCATAGCACTTGAGGTAATATCAATCTCCTGTGTATTGTCAAGTGAGATTCCCTGCATTATAAAATCCGCAAACACAGAAAAAACAGGGGATGTGCCTGAGCTTAAAAGAATCATTCCATCAGAAAGATTCTGCTCATTGCTTAAAAACGCGGCGGCACTCTGCATATATTCATACATTGTAACTTGGTGAGGGAAGAGGCTCATTTCTTTTTGATAGTAATCGGAAACTGTAGGGGAGATTTTGCTTACAGCTTCAATGAATCTTTTTACATCTCTGTCTCCATCGGGATAGCCTCTGTGAGAACTTTGGGTTGTTTCGAAGAATTTATCCTGCATACTGCTGTATAGGTCATAGTAATTTTTATCACCCTTTTGAGGTAGATACAAGTCGGTGCCGTATCTTTTGTAATTCCAGGATGATAGAGGAATATCGCATATAAAATCTTCGGGGTTTATAATATTGTATATGTTTTTATAGAGGGTGTTTTTAGCATCGTCGGAAGTGGTAGTGGTTGGACAAGCAAAGGTGTAGGCTGATACAAAGCCGAAATCACCGCTTTTAACCATTCGTTTTGCACAGAGGTTTGCAACAGCGGCTCCTCGGGAATGACCTGTTATCTGTATTATGGTGTCTTTTTTGTTTATGCTGTGCTTCTTAAGGTAGTCCTCTGTCTGCTTCATAACATAGTCGGTTGCTGCCGAAAATCCTGCGTGCTCTGTTTCTTCGCCAATCTGAAAGTTAGAATACCATTCTTTGCCTTTTGTACCTCTTACGGCAATACACACATAATTTGCATCTTCTTTTTTACTGCCTATTGCAAAGGCGATTCCGTTGGAGTAGTTGGTTTCCTGCTTCTTTTCTTTGTATTCTATATTTTCGAATCCTCTTTTATTAAGCTCTTCGGTTATTTCGTTTTTATCGTAAACTTTATCGCAAAGTTTTAAATAATCAATGGCGGTTTCTCTGTTAAACTGAGCATCAGCAGAAATTTCAGTAATGCAAGGAGTAGTGTTTACAGCCTTTGTGTTGCTGTAAAAAAACATACCGCAGAGACTCGTAAGAAGAGCCGCTGCGGCAATAAAAAACAGGATATTTGTTCTTTTCAACCGGATGACCTCTTTTATATATTAAGTATAGAAGTGGCTATCCAGAAATAAACAAGCAGGGAAACAACATCGACGATTGTGGTAATAAAGGGACTTGCCATAACCGCAGGGTCAAGGTGGAGCTTCTTTGCAATCATAGGCAGAGAACAACCGATAACCTTTGCAACAATAATGGTAATAACAAGAGTGATGCTTACAACAAGAGAAATCCATATGTTGATTTCGTCGTTCTGGAGCATCCAACCGTCAACAAGAAGGATTTTTCCGAAATTTACGGCACCAAGTATTACACCGCAAAGGATGGATACACGGCACTCTTTGAACATAACCCAGAAAATATCCTTAAATTCAATTTCGTCAAGAGACAAGCTTCGGATAATTGTAACCGAGGACTGACTACCTGCATTACCACCAGTACCCATCAGCATAGGAATAAATGCTGTAAGGATAAGAGAGCCTGCAAGTCTTTCTTCGTAGCCTGCGATTATTATACCCGTAAAAGTTGAAGATATCATAAGAAGTAATAACCAAGGGACACGATGCCACAAGGTTTCGAAAACGCCTACTCTTGTGTAGGGTTTGTCGGTGGAGCCGATAGCTGCCATCTTCTGAATATCCTCGGTGGTTTCTTCAACCATAACGTCGATAGCGTCGTCGATTGTAACGATACCAACAAGTCTTCCTTCGGTGTCAACAACGGGAAGTGCAAGGAAGTCGTAGTTGTTGATGGTCTGTGCAACAAGCTCCTGGTCGTCAAGAGTGCCCACAGAGATAACATTTGTTTCCATCAAAGATTCGATAGTGTCGTCCTCTTCTGCAAGAAGCAGGTCTTTGATGGTGGTGATACCGATGAGTTTGCCGTCACGGGCTACAACATAGCAGGTGTAGATTGTTTCTTTGTCAACACCTGTACGGCGAATACGCTTGATAGCTTCTTCAACCGTCATGTTGGGTCTGAGAGATACAAACTCCGTTGTCATAATGGAGCCTGCACAGTCATCGGGATACTTTAAAAGTTCGTTGATTTGTTTTCTTGTTTCGGGGTCTGCCTGACGAAGAATACGCTTGACAACATTAGCGGGCATTTCCTCGATAATGTCAACAGCGTCGTCGGCGGCAAGTTCGTTAACAATGTCTTTCAGCTCGGCATCAGAGAAGCCCTTGATAAGAAACTCCTGAGTTTCTTCGTCCATTTCAACGAAAACGTCGGCAGCAAGTTCTTTGGGAAGCATTCTGAAGAGAAGCTGAATCTTTGAGTCGTGCATATCCTCTAAAAGCACAGCGATGTCATAAGCATTCATTGTGCTGAGGATGTCCTTGAGAGTTTTGTATTTTTTCTCGTCAAGGAGTTTGCCGATGGTAACATCGACAGTTACATAATTCCTTTCCATAGTCTTTTCCTCCTAAAATTAATAGGCGGAAGTAAAAGACACGGTTCCGGGGTTTGTTAAAGTGCTAAGGTAATGTACGCAGCGAAATAACTGCGATAAAAAGAATTAGTGCAACTTCGCCCGGGAACAGTGCCGGTACTACTTCCTGCGTCCATTAACTTTCACCTCTCATTAATATAATATAGTCAGAGTAAAATAAGTTTACTCTAAAAAATAATTTTACTCCTATTTTTTTATGCTGTCAAGGCTTATAGGCTCTTAAATTTATACTGAATTTTTTCAGAGATTGATTTTATAATTTTTGAGGGATTATGAGTTAAATCCTTGTGCTTTTGGTGAAAACGCTGCCGATTACCTATAAAAAATTAACAATATAACAAATTTATTAACAAAATTTACAAATTAGGTATTGACTTTATCATGGTGTAGTGTTATTATATACCCATAATTTTAAAGGAGTGACTGTTTATGAGAACAAAAAGATTATTGGCAATTCTTCTTGCAGCTGTTATGCTCGTAGGTACATTTATGATTTCCGGCCTTTCGACTTCAGCGGCATCCTACAGTACTGTAAAAAAAGGTTCACAGGGCGCAGATGTAAAAACTCTGCAGACAATGCTCAATAAGGTTGACGATGCAGGTCTTACAGTTGATGGTATTTTCGGTAGCGGCACAGAAAAAGCCGTTAAGAACTTCCAGAAGGCAAACGGTCTTACAGTTGACGGTATTGTTGGTAAAAACACATGGACAGCACTTGAAAAACAATATAACACTTCCAATCTGAAGATTGGCTCCGGTAATTATAACCCCGGAACTCTGACTCAGGGAAAATCCTACTCCATAAAAGGTAAAATTACTTCTGATTATAAAATCACCTCTGTTACCGTAGGTGTTTATAAGACAAACGGTACAGCAACCGCTCAGGTTAAGACTGTTAAACCCAATGCAAAGTCTTATGATATAAAAGGCGTTGACAGCAGCATCAAGTTCGGTTCTCTTGCAACAGGTACTTATAACTTTGTTGTAAAGGCAACTGATGCTTCCGGTAATACAATGACTCTGGTTTCCAATCAGTTTAAGGTTGTAGCAAAATCAACAAGCTCAACAAGTACACCCAAATCTGTACAAGAATTTGAGTCAAGAGCACTTGCTACTTGGGTACGTCCCCTTAAGAACACCAACTTCTATAGCATTCTCGGTGGTTCACGTTACTTTGGTGCAAAGAGATCAGGCGGCTCCAGAGCACACGCAGGTATTGACTTCTTTTACAGCAACGGCAAGGGCGTTCCCGTTTATGCAATGCAGTCCGGTAAGATTGTAGAATACTCTGCAAACTTCTATGGCGGAATGCAGGCTATTGCTGTTCAGCATGCAGACGGTACAATTGCAAGATACTGCGAGATTAACACATCTCTTCGCAAGGGCGATAAGGTTACTCAGGGTCAGCAGATTGCAACTGTTGGCAAGAGTAACATCGGCGGTGACACAATGCTTCACCTTGAGCTCTATATGGGTACAGCTTCCGGTAGCCTTTCCAATGGCTCCAATAAGACATATGATTATGTTTCCGGCACAAAATACAGCAGACGTCGTGACTTGCTTAATCCCGAATTTTTAAGACATCTTTACTGATAAAAATTTATAGCAACCCAAAGAGAAGGCACATTCATTTGAATGTGCCTTGCTTTTTATACAGTAGCAGACAATAAAAATAAAACAGGATGTATTGTTTAAATACATCCTGTAATCAATTTATCAGATTTCTTTTCTGCAAATTCGGATGAAATGAGTCTGATAAAAAGAATTTTTTGGTGAAATTGTAGCTTTGTGCATATAAGATTTTAACAACTTAACATAATTATTAACAAAAAGCACAATAACTTCTTGATTTTATCATAATGTAGTGGTATTATGATGTTAAGATCATAAAGGAGTGATTTGTATGAAGGCAAAAAGAATATTGGCAATAATACTTGCAGTTGTTATGTTGGCGGGTACATTTGTAGTGTCTTCGTTTTCAGCTTCAGCAGCTACATACAGTACTGTAAAAAAAGGCTCCAAGGGATCGGATGTTAAAACTTTGCAGACTATGCTCAACAAAGTTGATAATGCAGGTCTTGATGTTGACGGAGTTTTCGGTAGCGGTACAGAGAAAGCCGTTAAGGCTTTTCAGAAATCCCAGAAGCTTACTGTTGACGGTATAGTTGGCAAGAATACCTGGGCAGCCCTGGAGAAAGCATACAATTCTTCTGCCAAAAGCACTCTGAAGATTGACTCAGGTAACTATAACCCTGTGTCTTTGGTTAAAGGTAAATCCTACTCCATAAAAGGCAAGATTAGTTCTAATTATAAAATAACCTCTGTTACCGTAGGTGTTTATAAGACAAACGGCACAGCGACTGATTATGTTAAGACAGTTAAACCCAACGCAAAGTCTTATAATATCAGCAGCGTGGATAAGTATATTAAATTCGGTTCACTTGCAGCAGGTACATACAACTTTGTTGTAAAGGCAACTGACGCATCAGGAACTACAAAAACTCTGGTTTCCAATAAATTTAAAGTTACAGAAGATGCGGTAAAGGCTTTTGAAGCAAGAGCACTTGATACTTGGGTAGCACCCCTCAATCAGACTAATTTCTACAAAGTTAAGAGCGCACCTCGTTATTTTGGTGCAAGAAGAGACTCGGGCAACAGAGCACACGCAGGTATAGATTTTCACTTTAAAAACGGAAAAGGTGTTCCTGTGTATGCAATGCAGTCAGGTAAGGTAGTTGAATACAACTCTAACTTCTATGGCGGAATGCAAGCTATCGCAGTTCAGCATGCTGATGGTACAATTGCCAGATACTGTGAAATAAACACAAATCTTCGCAAGGGTGCAAAGGTAACACAGGGTCAGCAGATTGCAACTATTGGCAAGAGTAACATCGGTGGCGATACAATGCTACACCTTGAACTTTATATGGGTACAGCTTCCGGTAGCCTTAACAATAAGTCTAACAAAACAAATTATGATTATGTATCAGGATCAAAGTATAACAGACGCAGAGATTTGCTTAATCCCGAATTTTTGCTTGATCTTTTCTAAGATGATTTTTTAAGTGATATAGCAACCCCAGGACACAAGGCACATTCTTCGGATTGTGCCTTGTATCTTATTTTTGTAAAAAAATACAGGCTGTATCAGTTTGATACAGCCTGTGCTTTTTTGTTATATAAGAAAGGGGAAATTACTCGATAACTCTTACTCTGATAACATCCTCGAGAACCTTTGTAGCTTTCTTAACATTCTCTGTGTAGCCTACAACATCGATTACCATGTAACCGTAGTCGCCGCGGCTCTTGCTCTCCATATTCTCGATGTTAGCACCCTGTGCAGCAATTGTGTTTGTGATTGTTGCAATAACATTGGGCTTGTTTCTGTGGAGAATACAGAAACGAGTGTCGCCTACGCGGGGCATTTTAACATTGGGGAAGTTAACGGAGTTAACGATGTTACCGTTCTCAAGATAATCCTTGATTTCGTCTGCAGCCATAACAGCACAGTTGTCCTCACTCTCGGGTGTGGAAGCACCGAGGTGAGGCATACAGATAACATTCTCTTCGCAGAGGATATCGTCTGTAGCAAAGTCTGTAACATACTTTGCTACCTTGCCGCTCTTGATTGCCTCAAGAAGAGCTGCGGAGTCAACCAGACCATCACGGGAGTAGTTGAGGATACGAACGCCGTCCTTCATGATTGCGAGAGTATCAGCATTGATTGTATGCTTTGTTTTATCGTTAAGAGGAATGTGAACTGTGATGTAGTCGCACTCCTTGAAGATTTCGTCCATTGTGTTTGCGTGAACGATGTCCTTGTTGAGTTTCCATGCAGCGTCAACGGAGAGGAAGGGATCGTAACCGAAAACATCCATACCGAGTGCAACTGCAGCATTTGCAACGAGAATACCGATAGCACCCAGACCGATAACACCAAGCTTCTTGCCTGTGATTTCGGGACCTACAAACTGGCTCTTGCCTTTTTCAACCAGTTTGCCTACTTCAGCGCCTTTGCCCTTGAGACCCTTTGCCCAGTCAATACCGCCTACGATGTCACGGCTTGCCATAAAGAGACCTGCAATAACAAGCTCTTTAACAGCGTTTGCGTTTGCACCGGGAGTATTGAATACTACGATACCCTGCTCTGCACACTTGTCAACAGGAATATTGTTTGTACCTGCACCTGCTCTTGCAATTGCAAGAAGGCTTTCGGGCATTTCCATATCGTGCATGGAAGCACTGCGAACGAGAACTGCATCGGGATTCTGAACATCATCACCGAAAGTATAGTTAGCACCTAAACGGTCTGTGCCGATAGCTGCGATTTTGTTAAGTGTAAGAATATTAAACATGAGCTGCTTCAAACTCCTTCATAACTTCGATAAGTTTCTCAACACCCTCGATAGGCATTGCATTGTAGATGGATGCACGCATACCACCAACAGAGCGGTGACCCTTGATGTTTACGATGCCTGCAGCTGTGCAAGCTTTGATGAACTCAGCGTCAAGGTCAGCGTCGCCTGTAACGAAGGGAACATTCATAAGAGAACGGTCCTCAGCTACAACTGTACCCTTGAAGAGCTTGGAGTTGTCGAGGAAGTTGTAGAGAAGGTCAGCCTTCTTCTGATTGTACTCGTACATCTTGTCGAGACCGCCCATTTCGTTCTTAACCCACTCAAGAACCAGCTTAGCCATGTAGATGGTGTAGCAGGGAGGTGTGTTGAACATAGAATCGTTATCAGCATGTGTCTGATAGTTGAACATTGTGGGAGTGATCTCCTGAGCGTTGCCGATAAGGTCTTCGCGGATAATTACAACTGTAAGTCCTGCGGGAGCCATGTTCTTCTGAGCACCTGCGTAAAGAACGCCGAAGCGGCTTACGTCAATCTTTCTGGAAAGAATGCAGGAAGAAATATCAGCAACAAGGGGAACATCGCCTGTATCGGGAAGCTCGTTGTAAACTGTACCGTAGATTGTGTTGTTCATGCAGATGTGGAAATAGTCTGCGTCGGGAGTAAATGTAGCCTTATCGAGCTTGGGAATATAAGAGAAAGTCTTATCTTCGGAGGAAGCAACAATGTTAACATTACCGTAGCGAGCAGCTTCCTTTGCTGCCTTCTTTGCCCACTGACCTGTAACAACATAGTCTGCTTTGCCGGACTTTGTCATAAGGTTTAAAGGAATCATTGCAAACTGGGAAGAAGCACCGCCCTGAAGGAAGAGAACCTTGTAGTTATCGGGGATCTCCATAACCTCACGAAGAAGAGCCTCTGCATCCTTGATGATTGCATCGTAAACCTTGCTTCTGTGAGACATTTCCATAACGGACTGGCCGCTGCCCTGATAGTCCATCATTTCGTCTGCTGCTTTTCTGAGAACGGACTCAGGCAGAACGGAAGGACCTGCGGCAAAATTGTAAACTCATGACATAAACTGACACCCTTTCGTATTTTACATAGCACTTTTGCGCTATGCGAAAATTAAATTTATATATAAATATATATGATAATATCCTATTATAGTACTTTGCTAAATTTTAGTCAAGTAAAAGAGAGAAAAAAGAAATGGAGAGCTGTTAAAATTTCTTTATCAGCTCTCCTGATTTTTTATTGAAAATAACAATAAGTTTCCAAATTAGAAAAAAGGAACTTATTTTGCACTGAAAATATCAAAATCTTCGGCTTTTCTTTTTTTCTTTGATTTGGTATTTTTGCTTTTTTTGGTCTTTGCCTTGTTTACCTCTCGCGAAAGATTCTTTGCAAAGTACCTCATTCGTGTAAGGGGATTTACTCTTTTGTTGCTTTTTCGCTCTTTGTCAGAAGAAGGCTGGGTTTTAGGAGCGGGTTTTGCGGGGGTAGAGTCAAAATGCTCGTCAAAGAAAGCAGAGCTTGTTTTGTAGCCACCCAGATTTTTTTGCTCGTTTTTCTTGTGGGAAAACTCTGCACCTCTGAGTACATCATAGTTTCTGTTTTCTTTGTGATGGGCAATAAAGTCTTTTCTCTTCTTTGCTTTTTTTAAGTGAATGATAACAAGCACCGAAAGACCACCTGCAACAGCTACAAGAAGGACTGTGAATACCCACTTTTTTGTGGTCTTTTTTGCAGTTTCTTTCTGCTGAGTCTTCACACTGTCAAAGCTTATGCTCTCTAAAGCGGATTTGATGATTGCAAGTTCGTCAGAGGTGAAGTTATCTCCGATTGACTCGGAAACAATTGCAATGCTCATTCCGTTTATGCAGGTGATACTGTGAAGTTCAAAGGATTCAATGCCCGTCTCAGAGGGTGAGGTCTGTTTGTAATCGAGGAAGGGAACAGAGCCGTAGGTAGCATCCTTGACCTCACTGAGTCCCTGACTCTGAAGGCTGAATTTATATTCATCAAGGTAGGTTGAAGATTGATTTGCAAAGGAGTCAACCTTTTCGGTTGCTTCGTTTTTCTCCATAGCGATAGAGATTTTAAGACTGCTGTCCTCGTTTGTTGCTTCCAGGTAATAGCCTTTGGGCAGGGCAGCGTTTTCGTTTGTTTTAACAGTAAGGCTGTCGCTCAGATGTAGCGACATTCCCAAATCCTTAAGGTAATATTCTGTGCTTTCTGCAAAAACAGAGGTGAAACTTAAAAGAACAAAAATTATTGATAATACAGCTATAAGTGTATTGCGGAATTTTTTCATATATATTCAACTCCCTGAAAGTAGTGGAGAATATAATTTTATATTAAAATATGCAGGTTTGTCAACGCAGAGGTTTCATATAAAAATATTATGGTTTTTAAGATTTTCTGTGCTTTTTGTACTCTTTTACTTTTTCTTTTATGTAAGCGAAGGTTTCATCTTCGCCCTTATCTGCAAGCATTTGGAGAAAATCTTCCAGAGTGTCGGAGGTTTCCTTGTGGATAACACGCCTTGCCTTTGCCTTTAAAAAGTAGTTTAGGGGGTCGGTGTCTTTGTAGGCTTTGCCGTTGTAGATCTTGCTGGCGGCAACTCGGTCGCAGAACATTTCAACCACGTAATTTAAAGGCATTTTTACAGGCTCAACAATCTTTGTTTGAGGATTATAGTCAGTCCAGTATTCAAAGTGGTGTCGGTTCCTGCCTTTGTGATGCATCCATGCCTTTGAGTAGCCGAATCTTGTTCTTTCTTCTTCGTTAGGGCTTCGGGTTCCCTGATAATATCTTGCACCCGAAATGAATTCCTCAGGGGAGTATTTTGACAAATCGTGGAAAAGTCCCTGAAATCCGATACCTGCTTTAAAGCAGTGGGAAATAACTTTGTGACGATGTTTTGTAATTGTATTGAAATGTTTGAAGGGTTTACTCATTTTATCATTCCTTGATAGTTTTGTTTATAAGAGGTTTTAGTTTCTTTGCTACTAAAACTGCAAGTTTAATTTTGAGATAGTCGGGAAATATAAAGGGGAATACACAAAGGATAAGTACATACCACAAAGATGACAGAGTGCCGATTGTGATACAAAACCATATTGTACCCGTAAAATAGCACAAAAGAGTGCCAATAAAAAGAAAAATGGTTTTTGAGTGATTGTTTTTATTTGCAAACTTTTCTGTTAAAAGATAAAAAACAGCACATAAAACAAATCCCCATATATAGCCGCCTGTGGGAGATATAAGGTGACCAAAACCACCTGAAAGTCCTGAAAAAACCGGAAGCCCTACTGCCCCGAGGGATATGTAGAGCAGGATGGAACAAAGACCTCTCTTACTGCCTAAAAGCAAAAGTGCCGCGTAAATCCCGAAGGTCTGCATTGTTATGGGTACGGGCATAGGCAGATAAATCCAGGCACAGAGTACTATTATAACCGTCATCATCGGTATTTGTACTAAGTTTAAAATCCTTGAGTTTCTCATAGTTCCTCGCTGTTTCGGAATTTTATATTGCTTCGGTGCGGCTGAGTCGCACCACACACTCAATGTGTTTGGTGTAAGGGAACATATCAACACCCTGTACTTTTTCGAGTTTGTAGCCTTTCTTTAAAAGAAAACGCACATCCCGAATCTGAGTATCAATATTGCAGGAGATGTAAACAATTTTTTTGGGAGCAAGGGATGTAAGGCTTTGTAGAAAACTCTTGCTGCAGCCTGCTCTGGGAGGGTCAAGAACCGCACAGGTGAGAGGTGTTTTGGTTTTTGCAAGTTTTTTCATATATTCCTCTGAGTCAGCACAAACCGCTTCGATATTATTTATGTTGTTGAGTTTTGCGTTTTTCTTTGCATCTTTGACAGCGTTTTCCACAACCTCAACAGAATATACCTTTTTGCAGTGAGGTGCACAAATCATACCGATGGTGCCCGTACCCGAATACGCATCAAGAACGGTGTCACTTTCGTTGAGTTCTGCCATGTTTACGGCGGTTTTGTAAAGAACTTCTGTTTGTTCAGGATTAATCTGAAAAAAAGAGTTGTAACTGATTTTGAAGTCAAGTCCCAGCATTCTGTCGGTAATTGTATCGTTTCCGAAGATAACCTTGGGGTTTTCGCCTGCTGTGAGAGTTGTCCCCTTGTGTTTTGTAAGGATTAAAGATGCCAGAGCGGGAATTTCTTTTTTTGCAGCCTCGGCAAATGTTGAGCCGCAAGGGAAGTTCTTTGAGGAGTCGCAGACAATAACTATCATAAGTTCCTTTGTGCAGAAACTCTGTCTTATAATTACGCTTTTTACAAGTCCTCGTCGGCGATGAAGATCAAAGGGCTCAATTTTAAAGCTGTCAAAAAGTTTGCACAGAACCTTTGCAGCTTCGTTTTGCTCTTTTGTGTGCAGAGCACAGCTATCGGTAACTATAATTGTTTTGTCAATTGACTGATAGATGCCGCACTGTGTTTTTCCTTTTATTTTTTTAAAGACAAACTGGGCTTTGTTTCGGTAGTTAAGAGGATTTTCTGCACCTATTATCTTTTCTGTTTTACAAAGTCTGTTAAAGCGGATTCGTAATTCATTTTGTTTGTAGCGGAGCTGACGCTCGTAGTCCATATTGGAAAGTTGACAACCGCTGCATTTTTTCATCACGGAGCAATATTTCTGTTCGCTCATATAAATCTTATCCTTATTTTAAGATATTTACATTATAGCATATATTTTTTTCTGTGTATATACAAAAAAATCTTGCGGCAAAAGAGTTTTTGATTTATAATGATATTATCCATAATAATGTCAGGAGGACTTGGCATGAAGAAATTAAGAGTTTCTGCAATTTTTCTTATGATATTTATGATTTTTCAGCTTTTTGGTTGTGCTGTGAATATTCCCGTTCCCGAGGAAATTTCCAGTACTGACGAAGCAAATGCAATAGGACTTTCTATTGCGGGCACAACAAAAAATATGAAGGTTGGCGAGTATGCTCAGCTTGGAGTAAAGGTTAAGATTGACTATAACTACGCACTTAAGTGGTCTTCGGATAATCCCGAGGTAGCGACTGTTGACAGTAACGGCAGAGTTGATGCTTTATCTGTTGGTAAGGCAACTATCACCGCAAAGGTTGAGAAAGCTTCTGTTTCCTGCGTGGTAACCGTTAAGGAAGCACCGAAGGAGACAGTAAAAACTTCTACTGCCATAACATCTACGAAAAATCAGATTATATTGGATCAGAACAAAACAAATAGTATTATGAATTTATATGCTCTGTGTGTAAACCTTGAGACTAACTGCCTTACTGTTTATACCTATAATGAAAAGGGCAGTTATAACATAGGCGTAAGGTCAATGGTGTGCTCACCCGCACAGGACCCTTCTTTCTATGATACTTATGTAAACGACAATCCCGAAGATACCGCTTTTTATCATATAAATGAAAAAGTGGGTGATGCGAACGGCTGGAGCGATAAAGAAGATGGTGCATATTACCGCTATCGCACAACCTTCTCTTTGAATGATAAAGACAAAATAAGTTTTACTTCCTGTGCATACAGCAAGAAATCACCTTCTTCACTTATAGCAGAAGAGTATAACAAGCTTGGAAAGTCCTTTACAGAAGGCAATGTGCGTCTTTCTGTGAGTGATGCAAAGTGGATTTACGATAACTGTTCGCCGGGCACACAGATAAGATTTGTAAGCTCAGGTGCAAAAGATGTACTGGGCAAACCCAGCACAATTAAGATTGCCCCTGAATGTGATGTTCAGAACTGGGATCCAACAGATGCAGATCCTAAGAATCCTTTTATGAACAAAAAGCCCACCTTCAAGGGTATGGAGGAGCTTACAGTAAATCTCGGATCAATTGCTGATCTTACAACAGGTGTTGAGGTTTATGATACAGGTATGAATTTTATGGGTAACAGCTATAAGGTTGACGGTATGATTCCTCAAGATAAAGTAGGTAAATATATTGTTTCTTATTACTACACAGATGCTCTCGGACGAAGAGGTCGTGCAGATCGTGTAGTGTATGTTAAATAACTATATAATAGTATAAAAATTACCGCCGCAGATGTTTCTGCGGCGGTTTTAGTTTAGCATATTTTTTACTGATTGGGATTGTTGTTGGGGAAGAGCACAAGCAGATCTTCGTAAGAAGCAATGCCGTCTACTTCAAGTCCGTTTGCTGCTTCAAAGAGCTTAAAGGACTCTGCGGTCTGATTTCCGTAAATGTTTGTGTAGTAGTCCTCTTCGGGAGTAAAGAAGCCAAGATCGTGGAGTCGCTCCTGAATAACCCTTACATCCTCAAAGCCTTCGTCATAGTTTACCTCAAAATCCTTGCGGAGAGTAAGGTCGATATCGTAGGTTTTGTCAGGATTGTTGCTTGGAGTAAGAGATGTTGCAGGTTCTGTGGGCTCTGTGCTTTCGGGAGTTGTTGTTGCAGGTTTCTTAGGGGGTTCTACGGTCTGACCTGTTACAGAAAGTGTAGTAGAAAGAAAGAGTTTATTAAGGGTTGTTCTGTTTACAATACCCGTGGATTCAAGTCCGTTTGCATCCTGGAAAGCCCTTACAGCTTCTTCGGTTTTTTGTCCGAAATAGGTAGTAGGAGTGCTGTCTTCAAGCACAAGGTAGCCTAAATCCATCAGACGCTGCTGAATGATCTTAATATCCTCAGCATCGTCAAGATATTGGTACATAACACCATCTTCAATGGTTATGCCGTAATTCTCTGCATAAGATACCGCATTTGACTCATCGGGAGATGTTTCTTTGTCTGTGTTTAAATCATATATGAAGCTGAGCATACTCTTCTGGGTATCTATGAGGGTTTCGCCCATACGCTCAAGATTTTCTCTGGGAATCATAAGCGTACGATTATCTTTAACTGCAGACAGCTTTGAAAGCTGAGGGTCGTTACGCAGGAAATCAAGAACCTCTTGATTATCAAAGAAAATGTAGTCGGGCTTAGAGAGACTTAAAATGCTGGTGTCTACAATCTCGCTGCCAAAATTACTTGCAACATTGACTGCACCGATGTAGTTAAGCACCATTCCGTTACAATCGGTGCCGTTAAAGGTACAAAGCTTATTATCTTCGTTCAGATAGAGGTAGCAGGCAACCTTTACTATGTTTGAACCTTCGGTTTCTCTTGCTGCTGACTCAAGAGTTGTAAAGAGGCGGGAGTAAGCAGCTTCTGCTGTCTGCTCTCCGTCAGGTTTGCCACCGAAGAATTTACCCAGAGAATTGTAAATGGTCTGGAGCTGTTCATCGTTTTCGGGCATCATAAAGTTAAGTACGGTTATACCCTTGTTCTGAAGCTTGTCGACAATATTTTCGGAAAGGGGAGTGTCGGTGAGTACATACTCGGCACCGCTTCTTGTAAGTGCATCAATGCTTGGGTTGGTTTCCGGACCTACTGACTCAAGGTATTTTGTGAGTTCGGTCTGAGTGCAGGAGTCGCTGATTGCACAAATCTGAGATTCGAACTCGTCCATATAAAGAACGATGTCGGCAATATTATCAGAAAGAATAGCAACATTTTTAGGTTTGTCAGAAATTTTGGTGTGACCAATGGTCACAGGGAAGTTGTCGTCTACCTTCTTGCAACCGCTCAGACAGAAAATCATAGTTATAACTGTAAGAACAGCAAGGACTATTGAAATGAATCGTTTTTTCATATACATATACCTCCGTAAAAATTCTGGAGAAAAAACTCGTAATTTATATTTACATATATAATTATATTACTATTTATTGTTACTTAAGTCAACAAGCAAGAGAAAAATTTCAGAATTTGGCGATTTTTTAGAAAATATAAAAATATTAAAATAATTTTTAAAAAAGTGTTGACATTTTAAAAAGGAGAGTGTATAATAACGAAGTCGCTTGAAGAGAGCGACACAAATTAATAGTTGGTGTTGATGACGTAGGGGGTCCACCTGTTCCCATTCCGAACACAGAAGTTAAGCCCTATAGTGCCGAAAATACTTGGCTGGTGACGGCCCGGGAAGATAGGAAGATGCCAACACTTAAAGCTACCACCCAATAGGGTGGTCGTTTTTTTATATTTGAAAATCTCAACAAAAAAGCAGTCCGAATTATACGGACTGCTTTTTGTCTTTTGTAGGGTTATGCGGGCAAGGGGATCGAAATCCCGAATGTATAGGTTTCTTGAGAAATTATGTCTGTACTCTTGTTTTTTGCAAGTACCTCAAGGGTATAGTTATCTATATAGGAAGCGCCATAGTGGTCATATTCGGGTTCTTTGAATAAATAGGAGCAGGTGTTATCCTCGGAAAAATCCTGTATCTGTATGCCGTCGAGTATGAATGCGTATTCGTATTCGCCACTGCCTTTTATGGCTTCTGCCACAAAGGTAAGTTCTTCCTCTTCGTAAATTTCAAACAAAAAGCTTGAACTTGTCTGTTTTGTGCAGTAGATGGATTTAATTATAGGTTCATCGCTTTCGTAAGGCTCTACAACCACATAATCGTGATATCCGTAAAGCTCCTCTGAATAGTCAAATTTGCTGTAAATTTTAGCACTTATATTGTAAGAACCTGCTTCTTCAAAAGTATAGGTGAAGGAACTTTGCTCGCTTCTTTCCTGTTTGATCTCGCCGTTTACATAAAACTCATAGGTTATGGGGTTACTGCGTTCGTCGTATGCAAAGGCAGAAACATAGAATGTCACAGGTTCACCGCGCATTGCCATACCTGAGCTGTAATCGGGGTAGAAGTAGTGAGCTCCCATGTAAGGGAAGATTCCATCTGTTTTGATACGGGCTATCCCTGCGATGTCTTTTTGTATCAGAGTAGCGTCTTTAATGGTGATTTTTCCGTCACCGTCTGTATCGGCAACAACTTCTTGCAAAAGTGTGAGTTCTGAAATACCTGCCAGATATTTCTGTATAAGGGTGGCATCCTTTATGTTCCTGTCTTCTGCCAGATCCACATCGCCTGATGCTATGGGTGCACGCATAGCAGAAATGCCTGATACACCGAGAGTTAATAAAAGAGTAAATATACAAATAAGAGATAGTAGTTTCTTCATTGAAATTCTCCTTTCTTAAAAGGCATTGTTTTATCCTTTCACTTGTTAGACGAATGTAATGTAAGTAACCTCACAGATTTTCTTAAAAATATCGGCTGTCTTTTAAAAACAGCCGATAGAGTAAGCAAAATATTAAACATTGAAGCGGAAGAGTACAACGTCGCCATCTTTCATAACATACTCTTTGCCTTCGCTTCGAACAAGACCCTTTTCCTTTGCTGCTGCCATAGAGCCACAGGCAACAAGGTCGTCGTAAGCAATAACCTCTGCACGAATGAAACCGCGCTCAAAGTCTGTATGTATCTTGCCTGCTGCACCGGGAGCCTTTGTGCCGTTCTTGATTGTCCAAGCACGAACCTCCTGTTTGCCTGCTGTAAGGTAAGAAATAAGACCCAGCAGTGTGTAGCACTCGTTGATAAGACGGTCAAGACCTGATTGCTCCAAGCCTAAATCTGCAAGGAACATAATCTTGTCCTCGTAGTCCATCTCGGCAATATCTGCCTCGGTGGAAGCACAGATGGGAAGTACTGCGGCTTTCTCGAGAGCAGCAATCTCTTTTACCTTTTTGAGACCCTCGTTGTTTTCGATGCCGTTTGCAAAGTCTGATTCACTCATATTTGCGGCATAGATAATGGGCTTTGATGTGAGAAGATCAGAAGTAGCAAGGAGTGCTGCTTCCTCTTCTGTGCACTCAACACTGCGGGCGGATTTGCCTTCGTTGAGCTCTGCAAGTACACGCTTGAAGAAATCAACCTCTACCTGATATTTTTTATCGCCCTTGAGCATTTTCTGAGCCTTGTCGATACGGCGCTGTACCATTTCTGCGTCTGCAAGAATAAGCTCTAAGTCGATGGTTTCGATGTCTCTTACAGGGTCAACACTACCTTCAACATGGATGATATCGTCATCCTCGAAGCAGCGGACAACATGAACGATTGCGTCACACTCGCGGATGTTCGAGAGGAACTTGTTGCCAAGACCTTCGCCTTTGGATGCACCCTTTACAAGACCTGCAATGTCAACGAATTCGATGGTAGCAGGGGTGTATTTGTCAGGGTCATACATTTCTGCAAGTTTGTCAAGACGCTTGTCGGGTACTGCAACAACGCCTACATTAGGCTCGATTGTGCAGAAAGGATAGTGTGCAGACTGAGCGCCTGCGTTGGTGATTGCGTTAAAAAGTGTGCTCTTGCCAACATTGGGCAGACCTACAATACCAAGTTTCATAGTTTAACTCCTCCAATAAGTGAGATTAGATAGAAAACTCCATAAGCCAGAGGCTGATGAATAAGATATACAAAGAACGCATTTTTGCCCAATACGGAGAAGGGTTTTATGCGTGATTTATACATAAATTCCGGGAATCTTTCCTCTTTTGCGTATTTGCCGATAAATGTACCCGCAAAGAAAGGGAAGATGTAAGGGATAAGGGGAAAATAGTCGGAGTAAGCTTTGCCTTCGGGCAAAATTCCGAACATCATAAGGAAATCGTTTTTGTGAAGCTCTTCGGGTAAATAGTATCTGAAAGAGCCGAGACCGATGTAATTCCTTGTGGGCATATAGTAAGTGCAGATAAATAGCAGAGCACATACGGTGACGCCGAGTATAACGGGGATTTTATCGGTGAACCTTCCAACAAGAGAGTAGATAAGCACACAGCATCCGAGTAAATGCAGAATTCCAAAGATAATGGGCATATCGGGCATAACGATGAAAGATACAAGGGTAACACCCAGTGCCGCACAGATTATCTTTGAGCCTCGCAGAAAGTTGTTGTGGCTGAGTCTGCAGGAAATTCCGCAAATAAGTATAAAGGTTGCGGAAAAAAGAAAACTTATATGTTCAAAAAAATCAAAAAGATTTTGGGAAAATTCGTTGCCAAACATATATCCGTAGGTAAAGAAGCAGTGAAAAAATACCATACAGAATACACAGAAGCCGCGGATTTCGTCAAGGGTGTGGATTCGTTTTCTTGAAGTCAAGTTATCACCTGTTTTGAATTTTTTGTTGAAAGTAGTCTTAAAATATATTAACATATATAATAGCATAAATAAAAAAGTTTTACAAGACCATAGTGAAAGGTGGAGAAAAATGAGCTGTAAATATGATTATGTGCTTTTTGATCTGGACGGTACTCTTACTGCGAGTGCACCCGGAATCAGAAGATGTATTGAGCTTACAATGGAGAAAATGGGTAAGGAAATCCCTGATCTTTCGGATTACAGCAGATATATCGGCCCTCCGCTTACAAGAACCTTTAAGTTGGTTTGCGGACTTTCTGAGGAAGAGAGTAAAGTGGCTCTTTCCATATATCTTGATTATTACGACACAGAGGGTGAGCCTCGTAATTCGCTTTTTGAGGGTACCCGCGAGATGCTCGTAAAACTCAAAGAAAATGGTGCTAAGGTAGCTGTTTGTACCTCAAAGAACGAGATTTCCGCAAAGAATGTATGTGATTATTTGGGGGTTACTGAGCTTCTGGACGCTTTGTGCGGCTCTGACCACTCAATCGGCAGACGAGAAAAAGAGGATATTATTCCCTATGCCATGAGCACTCTGGGTGCAACAGAAAAAGACAGAGTGGTTATGATTGGTGACACAGATTTTGACACAAAAGGTGCTGTGGCAAATAATGTGGATTTTATCGGTGTTACCTATGGCTACGGCAAAAAAGAAGATATGATAAACGCAGGTGCAGAGACCTTTGCTGATAGTGCGAAGGAACTTTGTAATATTCTTATCGAGAATTAAGAGGTGGGATCATGGAATATATGGACTGCAGAATCAACTGTGATGATTGGCGGTTTCAGCTTCGTGTAGGAGCAGTGATAGTCGAAGATGGCTGTGTACTCCTTGCAAAGACCGACGCGGCTGATTATTACTACAGCGTAGGCGGTGCCGTTAAAATGGGAGAAACCGCCGAAGAAGCTGTAAAAAGAGAGGTTTTTGAGGAAACAGGCATAGAATACGAGGTGGACAGACTTCTGCTGATACACGAGAATTTCTTTGAGGATGCATATATACTCAAAGGTGTAAAATTCCATGAGGTCTGTCTTTATTTCCTTATGAAACCTCAGGGCAAAAAAGAGATAACCAAAGAGAGCTTCGGGTTTAATGCCAGGGAATATAAGCATTGGATACCCATGGAAAAGATCGGTGAAATCAAGGCTTTTCCTGTTTTTCTGAGAGAAAAACTTTTAAATTCATCAGGTAGCATTGAACATATAATCACCAATGAGCTGAAAGATAAATAATAAAGTCATTAATGCATCCTGCCGCATCATATTAATTTATGAGGTGACAGGATGCGTTTTTTTATTATACCCAAAAAGATGTTCAAAAATCAGAGCGAAGAAAAAGATTTAAAACGAAGATTTTATAAAAAGAAAAGTTTTTATATAGCGGTTATTCTTCTGATGTTTGCGACGATAATTTCGGTATTTATTCTTTGCAGACTCAATAAAGTACCATCGGTGTCCTATTGTGAGGGGATAGGTAAATTTCGTCTTGAAGCGTATAGCAAAGAGGATAGAGAAGAATTTTTTGAACAGTTTTCTTACAAAGCAGAAGAGATAAGCGTTGAGGAGATTACAATCCCTTGTGAGTCTGTGCAGTTTGAGGAGTATAATGAGTTGCAAAAATCCCAGGGACTTGACCTTATGCCTTACTGCGGAAAGGTTGCAAAAATGTACACAATGAAGCTTTCTGGCAATGCAGAGGAAGAAGAACTTTTCGGGGTTCTGATTGTGTATAAGGATAAGGTGATAGGAGCGCACAAAACCGACCTTCTGTATCCTGCCTGTGTTGAGGCTCTTGCCCCGTAAACTACCCTGTTGCAAATTCCCAAAATTGTACATTGATTGCCATATATATTAGAAATAACCAAAAAAATATCATTTGCTTTGGGAAAATTTTTTCTTTATGTTCGTTTTACATAAAATATTAACACAATATTTAGTGAAAACATTAATTGAGAAACGCAAGAAAAAGTGATATATTATTATGTAGATTAAGATAGTGTAATCTGATATTTTATATCTTACCAGTATATGGAGGTCTTTTATAATGGCAAATGTATCACTTAGACATGTGTACAAAATCTATGATGGCGGCGTTACCGCTGTTACAGACTTCAACCTTGAGATTGCAGACAAGGAATTTATCATCCTTGTTGGTCCTTCCGGTTGCGGTAAATCTACAACACTTCGTATGATCGCAGGACTTGAGGATATCTCCAAGGGTGAGCTTTACATCGGCGATATGCTTTGCAACGATGTAGCTCCCAAGGACAGAGATATTGCAATGGTATTCCAGAACTATGCTCTTTATCCTCATATGTCTGTATATGATAATATGGCATTCGGTCTTAAGCTCAGAAAGATGCCCAAGGATGAAATTAAGAGAAGAGTTGAGGAAGCAGCAAGAATCCTCGGTATCGAAGAATACCTCCAGAGACGTCCCAAGGCTCTCTCCGGTGGTCAGAGACAGCGTGTTGCTCTCGGTCGTGCTATCGTTCGTGATCCTAAGGTATTCCTTCTCGACGAGCCTCTCTCCAACCTTGATGCAAAGCTCAGAGCTAACATGAGAACTGAGATCTCCAAGCTTTATCAGAGACTCGGCACAACATTTATCTATGTTACACATGACCAGACAGAAGCTATGACAATGGGTACTCGTATCGTTGTTATGAAGGACGGCTTCATTCAGCAGGTTGATACTCCCCAGAACCTCTACGATATGCCTTGCAACGAGTTCGTAGCAGGCTTCATCGGTTCTCCCCAGATGAACTTTGCTGATGCAACACTCATCAAGATGGGTGATGGCGTTGGTCTTAAGTTTGATAACTACGAAATCAAGCTTCCCGCTGCAAAGAACGCAGACGGCAAGCTCACTCCTTATATTGGCAAAGAAGTTCGCTTCGGTATCCGTCCTGAGCACATCCACGACGAGCCTGAGTTCATCAATGCAGTTGCAGACGGCAATGGTGTTCTTACAGCTAATGTTGATGTTACTGAGCTTATGGGTGCAGAGACATACCTCTATGTTAACATTAACGGTGCTCCCCTCACAGCTCGTGTTGCTCCCACATCTAAGGCTAAACCCGGCGACACAATCAAGATTGGTCTTGACCTTACAAGAATCCACATCTTCGATAAGGAAACAGAGCGTACAATCGTTAACTGATTTTCATAATACTGTTTATTACAGCAGGAAGTTTTTTGCTTCCTGCTGTTTTTGTTTATATTCTAATGTAACATATGATAATGTGGGATTGCTTGTCTTTGTAATATTTCGGTGGTATAATTATTAATATAAACTTGAATTTGACGAGGAGGTGATTTGCATGAAGAACTGGGTAAAATACTTGATTAGTACGATTGCTTTTGGCCTTATATATGTATTGATGGAATACCTATTTTCCAAAAGCATAGATTGGAAAATGGTTGTTGTTGCTACAATAATCTATGGTGTGTTGAACATAGTAGCTCCTATAATTGCTAATAAAACCGGGAAGAAGAAATAATTAAATTCCAATTTGTCGAAATCTTATTTTCAAAAGCGTTGCGTAGAGGGATGTACTCCCTGAATGCAACGCTTTTATTGTGAACGCTAAAGGCAATTGGATGGTTATTATATAAATGCAAGAAGATTGTAAATTTAACCAATCTTGTGGTGGGGATTTGAAATTACAATGGGTTTGGTGCAGAGCCTTTCGTAGTTATTAACGATAAACAGTAGAGCAAAAAAGCATTATTTGTGAGTGTTTTTAAGGTGTAAAAATAAAGATTTCAGCAATTTTTATAAAAAAATAAGTTTTTTTTCGAAAAAAGGTTGCATTTTTATTTTTTTTTGTGTAATATGTATATGAAATTATATTATTTTTGGTATCATTCCCACAAACTATTCGGGATTTTGACTACTAATCATTAATGTATGTGGAGGCAAGGCTATGTCTAACAGATTATTTCAGGGTATTATTCATCAGATGAAGGACGCTATCGACAGAGTTATCGGTGTTGTGGACGAGACTTCCGTAGTCATCGCATGTTCTGAGCTTGGCCGAATCGGCGAGGTTAACGAGAACATCAACTCCGAAACCCTCAGTGCAACTGTTCCTTTTGTTATCAACGGCTGTACATACAAGGCTTTTGGTAACAGCGCAAGAGCAGAGTACGCTGTGTTTGTGTCGGGTTCTGACGAACTGGCACAGAAGTATGTTCAGCTTCTTTCTGTTTCTCTTGCGAGTATCAAGCAGTATTACGACGAAAAATACGACAGAAGCAACTTTATCAAAAATGTTATTCTCGATAACATTCTTCCCGGTGATATTTACATCAAAGCAAGAGAGCTCCACTTTAATAATGATGTGACAAGAGTTTGTATGCTTATTAAGATTACATCCAAGACAGATGTATCTGCATACGATATAGTTCAGAATCTCTTCCCCGATAAGAACAAGGATTTTGTTATCAACATCAACGAGACCGATATTGCTCTTGTTAAGGAGCTTAAGTCCGGTATCGACAGCAAAGACCTTGAGAAACTTGCAAGTTCTATTGTTGATACACTTTCCAGCGAGTTTTACACTCATTGTTCCATTGGTATCGGTACATCCGTACAGGGTATCAAGGATCTTGCTCACTCCTTCAAGGAAGCTCAGGTAGCACTTGAGGTTGGTAAGGTTTTCGACACAGAGCGTTCAATCGTAAGTTACGACAATCTTGGTATTGCCCGTCTTGTTTATCAGCTTCCCACAACTCTTTGTGATATGTTCTTAAAGGAAGTTTTCAAACGTGGCTCCATTGATAGTCTTGATCAGGAAACTCTCTTTACAATTCAGAAGTTCTTCGAGAACAACCTGAATGTTTCCGAAACCTCCAGAAAACTCTTCGTACACCGTAACACCCTGGTGTATCGTCTTGAGAAAATCAAGAAGCTCACAGGTCTTGACCTTCGTGAGTTCGAGGATGCTATCGTGTTCAAGGTAGCACTTATGGTTAAGAAATATCTTACAGCCAGCCCCGCTAAATATTAATTGGTTTATAAATTCGCTTTGCATGCAGCGACCCTGTGGGGTGTTTGTGTGCAAAGCGATTTTGCGGTAAAAGAATTATTTTCCAACATTTGACTATTGATTTTTATCTCTGGTGAGTTTATATATAAAGGCAGGACAAGTTATGATCGAATTCAGAAATGTCTCAAAGGTTTATGCTACGGGTACACATGCCCTTAACAAAGCAAGTCTTACAATAGATAAAGGGGAGTTTGTGTTTATCGTTGGCTCCTCGGGTGCAGGCAAAAGTACTTTTCTCAAGCTTATTATGCGAGAAGAGGTACCCACATCAGGCTCTATTATCGTAAATGATATGCAGCTTGATAAAATGAAAAGACGCCATGTACCAAAACTCAGAAGAACTATGGGCATCGTTTTTCAGGATTTCCGACTAATAGATAAAATGACGGTTTACGATAACGTTGCTTTTGCTATGCGTGCGGTTGGTGCAAAGGGCAGAGCCATCAAAAAAAGAGTGCCTTATATTCTGGCACTTGTAGGCCTTGAGCAGAAGGCAGACCGCTATCCTTCTGAGCTTTCCGGCGGTGAACAGCAGAGAGTGGGTCTTGCACGTGCACTTGTAAATAATCCCCGTATGATTATTGCCGACGAGCCCACAGGTAACATTGACCCCGAGATGAGCTACGAGATTATTGAGCTTCTTTCCGAAATTAACAAGCGTGGCACAACGGTTCTTATTGTTACCCATGAGCACGATCTTGTGCAGAGTTTTGGCAGACGAGTTATCACTATTGATAAAGGTGTTGTTGTGTCCGATACAAAGGATGCGGAAGAGCCTTTGGCAGAGGAGTAATTATGAGAAGCGGATTTGGATATTTGGTAAAAGAAGGTATAAAAAGCTTATGGAACAACCGTATGATGAGTCTTGCATCTATCGGTGTGCTTATTTCCTGCTTACTCCTTACAGGTGTGGCAGAGCTTTTGACACTTAATGTTACACACGCTATGGACGAAATCGGCGGCACTAATGTTACCCGAGTTTTCTTTGATGATGATATAACAGAAAGAGATGCCGTTTATATTATTGATGAAATCGGCAGTATGAAGAATGTTACAAAGACAGTCTTCATCGATAAGGATGAGGCAATCAAGGAGTATCAGGAAAAGCTCCGTGAGGACTTGTATCAGCATATGTTGGGTGAGGGAAATCCTTTTCCACACGCAGTAGATGTTACCCTCAGAGATCTGGGTGAATATGACGCAACAATGAAAGATATTCTTGCACTTGATGGTATTGACTCTGCAAGAGATACAAGAGAGGTTGCTCAGAAGCTTACAAATCTCAATGAGCTTGTAAGCACAGTAAGTTTATGGATTATCATTGCTCTTGTGCTTATTTCTGTGTTTATTATTTCCAACAGCATCAGAATGACTATGTACTCAAGAAGATTTGAGATAAGCATTATGAAATCTGTTGGTGCAACAAACACCTTTGTTCGTATTCCTTTTGTTGTTGAGGGTATGATGATAGGACTTATTTCCGGCGTGATTTCTTCTTTGCTGGTTATGTTGGTTTACGATGCAGTTGCAAGAGCCGTACACAATATTGTTGCAATTGAGTTTATTCCTTATTCTCAGGTAGCATGGTGGATGACCCTTGTGTTCATCGGTGCAGGTATTCTTATTGGTGCATTGGGCAGTATGCTCTCTATCGGACGTTACCTCAGAAAAGAAGGTAACGAGCTTTTGGGTTGGTAATTTGAAGGTATATTTGGAAGATAAAGAGGTGATTCTATGCTTAAAAGAATTTTGTCTTTAATAATTGCGGTAATCATCCTTATGGGTGCTCTTGTGGTAACAAATGCTGACACAATCAGCGAACTTGAAGCAGAGCAGGAAAGACTGGAGCAGGAAGCTAAGAAGTATGAAGAACTTCTTGCTGAAAAAGAAGGCGAAATAAAAGAGCAGGAAGAGTATGTAGCAACTCTTACAGGTAGAATTGCTACAATAAACGAACTGATCGCTGTTAATCGCGAGAAGATTTCTTACTACGAAACAGAGATTGCCTTGAAAGAGGACGAAAAAGATGCTCTTATGAGAAAGTCCGAAGAGAATCTTGACCTGCTTCGCAAAAGACTCTGCTCTGTTTATAAAGCAGGTGAGTCTTCTACTCTTGAGATAATTCTCGGCGCAAGTAGTTTCTCCGATTTTATTGACAGTGTTCAGCTTGTAGAAAGCATTGCCAAAAACGATGCAAAGCTTGTGGACGATATTGAAGGTCAGCTTGATACAATTGATACTGTAATGAAAAAACTCGAGGCTGATAAGGCAGAACTTGAAGAAGAAAAAACGTCTCTTAAAGCAAATCAGGACGAGCTTAATGCTCTGCTTGAAGAGAATAAAGAGGTCTTGGCAGAGCTTTACGGAGATAAGGCGGAGTACGAAGAACTTATTCATTCCAACGAAAGCTCTCAGTCAGAAATTGACCAGAAGATAGAAGCTTACTACGAAGAGCAGAAGAGACTGGAGCAGGAAAGACTCGAGCAAGAGCAGGGTGGTAACAGTGGTGGCAGCACAATTGGGCCTACACCCGAATACACAGGTGACTATGTATGGCCTGTACCGGGCTTCTACTTGAGAACCTCTGAGTATTACGAAGAGAGAACAGGTTACTACCACGGCGGTATTGATATTGCAGGCCCGGGTTTTATGGGCACAACAGTAGTTGCGGCGGCATCGGGTACTGTTATAGATTCATATAACGGATGTACACATAACTGGGGTAAATACGGCAGCTGCGGTTGCGGTGGCGGATTCGGTAACTATGTATGGATTGATCATGGCGGCGGAAAAGCTACTATATATGCTCATCTTTCTTACAACACAATTTATGTAGGGCAGTATGTTTCTGCAGGTGAGGTTATCGGATACGGTGGTTCAACGGGTTATTCTACAGGTCCTCACCTCCATTTTGAGTGCAGATACTACGGCGAAAGATACGACCCCAGAACAGAATTGGGATATTAAGGAGAATGGCGTATGAAAAAGAAGGTTTCGCTTCCCATTGCGATTGCGATTGTTCTGCTTGTGGCGGCCCTTGTGTTTACCCTGGCATATACAGTTGCAATAAGGTCTATGAACAAGAAACTTATAGACCTTAACGAAAAGCAGCAGATGTTTTCAAATTTAGCAGCTGTTGATGATTTTCTGAGAGAAAACAGTTTTTATAAGGCTGATACAGAGATTAAAAAGCAAAAAACCATAAAGGCGTTGGTGGATTGTTATGATGGCAGAGCTCTTCTGCTGACAGCACAGCAGTATGGCGAAAGCAAGTTTTCGAATCCCGAATATGCAACCTTTGCATTGGCAAACGGCTCAAGAATTGTTGTACTTACAGAAGAGCAGTATAACGAATTCGTAAAGCAAAACCCCACAACCTCTGAAAGCTCCACAGAAGTACCCGTAACAACAGAAACCGAGTAAAACATAATAAACAAAGATCCTCCCGCATATACTTTACAAGTTAAAGCGGGAGGTTTTTTTTATGTTTACTGTTTTAAATATTGAGCGGTGGGAACAAAAGGGTTTGTTGAGGATTTTGGGAAGATTTCTTTATAATTCTATGAAGTGTTACTATGCAGATAATAAGGATTTTAAAATCGAGTATCTTGATTACGTGTCGAGAAACGGCAGAATAAACTGGAAGAAAATCGGCAAAAGAGTAAGGCAGACACAGGGTAGAGTGGTTTATGGCGGTAATGAAGAGGTTGACTCCTCGGCAGGTTTTATACCCTTTGTACCCTCGGAGCTTCGGAGCAGGCTTTGTACCAATATGGCACTGGAGATACTGGATATTATGGAGGAGGTACCTGAGAATCTTCAGGTGGGAGTGTATGACCCCACAGGTGATTTTGCACCCTTTGTGCCATATCTGATTAAATACACAGACAAAATTGTGCTTGTAACAAAAAACCTAAAGATGTACTCTGCCTTGTCCGAGGATCTTATATCGGAAACAGGAGCGGTTCTTCGTCCTGTAAGGAGTATGTCGGCTTTGTCGGATTGCGGATTTATTGTTGCACCTTCGGTTATTAAAGAGAGGTTTTTGCCAAAGTCAAATGCTATGGTGCTGACATCCGTAAGCCCCAAAGTGTCGCTTCCTTGTTCGGTTTATTACAGGTATTCTTTCAGACTTCCGAAGGAACTTGAGAGTCTGCGACCTCAGAGCGTAGATGCGGAACTTTTTGGCGGAGCACTGTATTCTCTTTGCAATGTGCATCAGATAGGGTCGCTTGTACCCTTTGTGTGCACAAACAACACAGACTCCCAGACAACAGTTTCTTTAAGGAAATACTTAATGGAGCAGTTCGGTACTTGACATATAATGAAAATAATCATATAATGATATTTATGTAAATAGAAATTGAAAGGATGATCCGACATGGCTAAATCCATTATGATTACCGCAGAGGGACTTAAACAGCTGGAAGAAGAGCTGTCTTATCTCCAGGGCGAAAAAAGAAACGAAATTGCAGAAAAACTTAAGGTTGCTCGTTCTTACGGTGACCTCTCCGAAAACAGCGAATATGATGACGCTAAAAATGAGCAGGCTATCCTCGAAGCAAGAATAACAACTCTTGAAGCTACAATCAAGGCTGCGGTTGTTATTGACGAAAATGATATTTCTACCGAGGTTATTCGTGTTGGCTCTGTTGTAAGACTTGAAAACATCAAGCTTCAGAAAGAGGTAACCTACAAGATTACAGGCTCCAGCGAAGCAAATCCCAAAGAGGCAAAGATTTCTGACGAGTCTCCCGTTGGTATGGCTCTTATCGGCCACGCTGTTAACGACGTGGTTGAGGTTGAAACTCCCGGAGGTATTGTAGGCTTCAAGGTTCTGGAGATTTCTAAGAAATAAGCGTATTTCGGGCGGCTTCAAGGTCGCCCTTTCGCAATTTTTTAATTGCAGTAAATGATAACAGGAAAGGAATTTTAATATGAGCGAGAAGAATCAGGGCACAAAGGCTCCTATGGAAAATGTAAGCGAACAGCAGCAGATCAGAATGGATAAGCTTGCCGCTTTGCAGCAGGCAGGTCGTGATCCATTTATGGTGAATACATCTGACAGAGACACTTATTGCACAGATATTGCCGCAAACTTTGAAGAACTTGAGGGCAAGAGTGTATGCGTTGCAGGTCGTATTAAGAGTAAACGCGGCAAGGGCAAAGTTATGTTTATGGATTTGTGGGATGTTACCGGCAAAATCCAGATTTTTGCTAAGTTTGACGATCTGGGCGAAGAGGCTTACGCTGACCTTAAAAAATGGGACATCGGCGATGTTGCAGAGATTAAGGGCTTTGTTTTCAGAACACAGATGGGTGAGGTTTCTATTCACGCAACTGCTGTAAAGCTTCTTGCTAAATCTCTTATTCCTCTGCCCGAGAAGTTCCACGGTCTTAAAGACCCCGACCTTCGTTATCGTCAGCGCTATGTTGATATGATTATGAATCCTGATGTTATGGATACCTTCAAGAAGCGTACAAGAATCGTATCTGAAATCAGAAAATATCTTGATTCACTTAACTATTTCGAGGTAGAGACCCCTGTGCTCTCTACTATTGCAGGCGGTGCCAATGCCCGTCCCTTTATTACTCACCACAACACCCTCAACCTTGATATGTATTTAAGAATTGCTACCGAGCTTTACTTAAAGCGTCTTATCGTTGGCGGTATGGAGAGAGTTTACGAAATCGGCCGTCTCTTCAGAAACGAGGGTATGGACGTTAAGCACAACCCCGAGTTCACAACCATTGAGATTTATGAGGCCTTCACTGACCTTCGCGGTATGATGGAGCGTACAGAGCAGATTATTAACAGATGTTGTATCTCTGCCAACGGTACAGACCAGATTGAATATCAGGGTGAACAGATTGATCTTTCTCTGCCCTTTAAGAGAATGACTATGATTGATGCTGTTAAAGAGTATGCAAAAGTAGACTTCGGCGCATTTATGGGCGACACAGAGAAGGCAAAAGAAGTTGCAAAGGAGCTCAATCTTGAGGTTAAGGCAACTGATACATGGGGCAACATCCTTAACACTGCATTTGAGGAGTTCGTTGAGGAGCAGCTTGTTCAGCCCACATTTATTACAGATTATCCTGTTGAGGTATCTCCCCTTACAAAGCGTATGGAAGATAATCCTCTTCTTGTTGACCGTTTCGAGCTTTTCGTAACAAGACGCGAGCTTGCAAATGCATACACAGAGCTTAATGACCCCATCGACCAGAGAAGCCGTTTTGAGCATCAGATGATGCTCCGTGAAGCAGGTGACGACGAGGCTAACGAGATTGATGAGGATTTCCTCACAGCTCTTTCCTATGGTATGCCTCCCACAGGCGGTATGGGTATGGGTATCGACAGACTTGTTATGCTCCTTACTGACTCCGCTTCTATCCGCGATGTTATTATCTTCCCCACAATGAAGCCTATCGAAGAGGGCAAGCGTGCTAACAAGGCTCCCGCAGCTAAGGCTGAGGAAGAAGCTAAAGAGGAAGTTATCGATTTCTCTAAGGTAGAAATCGAGCCTCTCTTTGCAGATTGCGTTGACTTTGAGACTTTCTCAAAGAGTGACTTCAGAGCTGTTAAGGTAAAGGCTTGCGAGGCTGTTGCAAAGTCTAAGAAGCTCCTTAAATTCACACTTGACGACGGCACAGGCGAGGATAGAACAATCCTCTCCGGTATTCACGCATACTACGAGCCCGAAGAGCTTGTTGGCAAGACACTTGTAGCTATCACAAACCTGCCTCCCAGAGCTATGATGGGTATTGAAAGCTGCGGTATGCTCCTCTCTGCTGTGCACACAGAAGAGGGTGAGGAGAAGCTCAATCTTCTTATGGTATCAAACCGCATCCCCGCAGGTGCAAAACTCTATTAATAGAATAATGTAAATTAAAAAGCCTGTACTTTTAAAGTACAGGCTTTTGTTTATGTGTTGATTTAGTAAGGAAGCTGAGTTCCGCATTTGCTGCAGAAGGTATCTTCGCGGTGTCTGGGCTTTCCGCACTTGGGGCAGTAGCCGAAGATTTCTTCTCTTGCTGTTTTGTTTTCTGCATTACGCATTTTGACGCCAGAAACAATAAGCATAGGGATACTGCCAAAGGCTAATAGACTCCCAAGTAAATAGCCTATCAAAAAAATAACCGCTAATTTCATAGAATGGTCTATAATAGAGAACATATATCCCACAAAGCAAGGTACCGCCATGCATATACCAACTATAAGCATTATTATTCCTAATGTTCTCATTGCTTTTGGTGTCATAATAACATCTCCTTATTATATAATCTGTAGATTAAAGAGTAACAAAGTTTTCGGGGTTCTGACCATCGGTGAAGGTTTTGTAAACTTTACCTGCTTTGCCGATGAAGGAGCGGATATATTCGTAGTGGCAGTCCTCTTTGTATTTACAGTTTTCGCAGTTTCTTGTGTCGCACTCAAGGAGGTACTCGTCAAAGAATGCTTCTGCTTTAAGGTTTGTTTCGAATTTAAGGAAATCGGATTTTATGTTGAATTTTTTGAGGATTGCAAAGATTTTATCCTCGGAGACACCGCTGTGTTTGAGGGTAAGATACTGCCTTACACAAGCAAAGTAGCCTCTGTCTTCTTCTTTGCATACTTTTGTGAGCGCATCGGTGTATTTTATCGCGCTCTTTGTGTCGCCTGTGGAAAGGGAGATGTAAGCCATTGTTACGTTCCAGAGAACGCGGTTAGCCTGAGAATTGATTGAAAGAGGAAGACCCGAAAGCTTTCTGAAACTGTTTCTTTTGGAAGCAACATCGGAAATCATCTTGTTGAGCATTATAACCATGCCCATATCGAACTTATCGTACTTTTTGGGATTGCGGAGAACACCGCTTACAAAGTCGGCAATTCCGTATTCCTGCACAGGCTCGGTAAGTTTCATTGCTCGGGACTCGGAGAAACCGGGCACAATAATCATATAGCAGGGAAATCCGAGGAAGTTGTAGTTTCTTACCAGTACGGGATTACCCATTTCTTTGTAAAGGTTTAAAGTCATCTTAAGGAGCTCTGTGTTGTTTTTGTCGGAGTTGTCTTTAAATTCCGACACAGGTTTTGTGCAGGTGATTTCTTCTGCAAAGTAGTCAGCCACAAACCAACCGTTACCTGTTTCAAGCTGATTGAGCATATTGGAAGATACACGCAGAGCATTGGGGTTTGTAAGTATAGGTTTTGTTTCGTTCAGAGCAATTGTCTTAAGGTTGCGGGACTGGAAGGTTTCTGTAAGGCTTCGCTGTACTGCAATTTCAAGAATAGGGTCTGCGGCATAGTTTATGTGGTAGCTGTGAGAAATCTTGTTGATGATTCGGGTGCTGACAACAGGGAATTTACCGCCATCGGAGCAATCAAAGATTGTAACATCAAGTTCTTCGCATTCGTCAAGCTTCTTAAGAATTTTGTTAACTGTGGGGAAGGTGTCAAGGATTTCTCGGGGGATTACGGGGTAGGAGGTGCCGTTTACGATAGCAGAAGTACTTGCTTTTCTTTCCATAATCTCGGAGAGAGCGTGTACAAGAGCTTCTTCCTTTGTGTTGCCTACACAGCAACCGTTTGCGGCATACATATGCTCAACAAAGCCTGCGGGCAGATACACATATTTATCTTCGAAAATGCTGTAAAAGGGCAGACAAAGAATTTTGCCGTCCTTTGTGTGAGAGTACATCTCGCACTGACTTGCAAGGGATTCGCGGGTGAGTCCTTTGTAGCTTTTTGTCAGATAGTCAAACCAATCGGCAGTTTCTAAAAGTTCTTCTTTTGTATAATACTTTCCGTCAGGAGCAAAACACTGAAGGTTTACTTCGGGATCGTTTTCGAAGGATTGGAGTTTATAGAAGAATAGACCTGCCTGAAGCCTTTCGATAAACTCACCGTAAGCACTGGCTCTTGCAAAGGCTTTTGAGATACCTTTGCCGTTGGAGGTAGGCAGATTTTTGCCTGCGTGGAGTGTAAGACTGTGGCAGTTTTCGATGCCTGAATCATGCCAGTCTTCTGTAACCTCTATATTTACTGAGTTAAGGATATTAATAATTCTTTCTACCGTTGCTTCGGGGGTAGCGTCTTTGAATTTTTCATCAATGAACTGCATAAGTATTACCTCTTTGCATTATTAATGCGTAAATTATATCATTTTAAGCGGATATTTGTCAACAAAACAGATTAGTTATGTAAGAGCATAAGTCTTATAATTTCTTTGTCTGTGTCTGCCATACCGTTACGGGCAAGAGAGCCGATGTTTCGGATTGTGTTTTCCACACCCTTTGCAACAAGACCCTCGCCCGAGTAGAACTGATTTCCGTTTTTATACATGGTAAGTCCTAAAATTCCCGCATCTACCGCAGAGGCGATTTTTGCGGCACAGCTTGCTTTTGCACCATCGCAGATAATACCTGAGTCCATAGCAAGTGCATTAACAATGGTGTGGGCAATGGTGTCGTATCTGCCGCCTTCAAGGTAGGCGACACCTGCGGCGGCACCGCAAGCGGCACTTACAACTCCGCAGTAAGCCGAAAGCCTGCCGATACCTGCTTTGAGGTGGATTGTAACAAGGTTTGAAACGCAAAGAGCACGAAGAAGTTCGTTTTCACATTTAGCTGTTTCTTTTGCATAAACAATAACGGGTACGCTGGCGGTGATTCCCTGATTGCCTGAGCCCGAGCAGATTATAACGGGCATTTCGCAGCCGTTCATTCGTGCATCCGAGCCTGCAGCGGCGTATGCTCTCATCTTCTGGTGGATATCTTTGCTGTTTTGAGAAAGCAGTGTGCTTCCTATGTTTGCACCATAGGAATTCTTAAGTCCTTCCTCGGCAATTGCCATATTGTAGTCTATCTGTCTGCTGAGGATTTTCTTTACATTTTCGAGGGGAATGTTTTCTGCGTATTCTATTATGTTTTCAATGTTTAAAATACTGTGGTCGGTAAGTCCGTTTTCTTCCTTTATAATCTCTTTTTCGAATATGGTATCGTTGTTTTTTTGTATGCATACAATGTTTGTATGATGCTCTACAATGCGGACAAAAGAGGAATTGTTGCCTTTTTTGAGGGTTATCATAATATCAAAAATATGGGGTGTGTCGGCAAAGTTTACGGTTATGGGAGTGGCGGACAGAAACTCTTTTGTTTTTAAAATTTGTTCTTTTGTTATTTCCGAGAGTACCTCTAGCTCTTTATGGCTGTTGCCTGCAATAATTCCAACGGCTACAGCCGCAGGAATTCCGCGAAGACCTTCGGTGTTGGGGACAACAACACTCTTTACGTTTTTTAGTATATTGCCGCTTACATCAATAGTAACTTGGTCAGGAATTTCGCCTAAAACATCTCTTGCTTTAGCGGCAGCATAGGCTATGGCAATAGGCTCTGTACACCCCATTGCAGGAATAAGCTCTTCTCTTAAAATATCTGTGTATTGTTTAAAGTAGTCTGCGTTTTTCACCCTTTAGTCCTCCTCAAAACCATATAAAATAATTATACCATAAGCCTTTGGGTTTTTGTAGTGTTATTTTATGATTTGTAAGTTTAAGGGAATCGGAGAGGTTTTCTTGACACACAAGGGGCAGGGGATGTATAATTTTTATATTCTTTTAAAGGGCGTGAATATATGAGAATATATAAGAATATAACAGAGGTTATCGGCTCTACTCCTCTTGTGAGTCTTCGAAACTTCACAAAAGATAAAGAAGTTAAAGCGGAGCTTCTTGCAAAGCTTGAGTATTTTAATCCTGCAGGAAGTGTTAAAGACAGAGCGGCTCTTTATATGATAAAGGATGCAGAGGAAAAGGGACTTATAAAAGAAGGCTCGATTATTATTGAACCTACCTCGGGCAATACGGGCATCGGTCTTGCGGCTGTTGCGGCGTCCCGTGGTTATAAGGTTATACTCACAATGCCCGACACTATGAGTGTGGAGAGAAGAAATCTTCTGAAGGCTTATGGTGCTCAGATTGTACTTACTGAGGGTAAATCTGGCATGACAGGTGCTATTGAAAAGGCAAAGGAGCTTCTTAAAGAAAACGAAGGCAGTTTTATGCCTGCTCAGTTCGAGAATGAGGCAAATGTAAAGGCTCACTTTGAAACCACAGGACCTGAGATATGGAACGACACCGAGGGTACGGTTGATATTTTTGTTGCAGGTGTGGGTACAGGTGGTACGCTGACAGGTATTGCAAAGTATCTTAAGCTCAAAAATCCTCATGTGAAGATTGTTGCTGTTGAGCCCGAGAAATCACCTTTGCTTTCTGGCGGAGAGGCATCGTCTCATGGTCTTCAGGGCATTGGTGCTAACTTTATACCTCCAATCTTGCGAAGAGATATTATCGACGAGGTTTATCCTGTTTCAGAAGAGGATGCTTTTACAGCTTGCAAAGAGCTCTCTCGCTCAGAGGGATACCTTGTGGGCATATCTTCGGGTGCGGCGCTTTTTGCAGCGCTGAAGATTGCAAAGAGAGACGAAAACAAAGGCAAAAGAGTTGTGGTGCTTTTGCCCGACACAGGGGAAAGATATCTTTCCACAGGAATATTTGACTAAGCTTTTGCATAGATTATTGCAAAGGCAAAGATACTGAAAAATGATTTAGGTCTTGTCTTTTGATTTGGGACAAGACCTTTTTTATTGGTATCGTAGTGTAAATAGTTTTAACTGTGATATAAAATACTGTGCAATATGCACAAATAGGTTGTACTCAATCCGTGCGAAAAGTCAAAATTAAGGAACTATGGCAATTTTATGTTGTGTTATGATTTTCACTTTGATATAATGAAAACAGTTACTTTTAGTGTTTGGTTTTTTTAGGTTACTAACTCTTTGAGTACGTATATATCCGTTGCCCTTTGCGGCACGAAAGGAGAAAAAATTATGAAACAGTACACAGCAGACAAAATTTATAACATTGCGCTTACCGGTCATAGCGGCGCAGGTAAGACCACTCTGACAGAGGCAATGCTGTTTATGACCGGAGTTATCGACCGAATGGGCAAAACTCAGGACGGAAATACTGTTATGGACTTTGACCCTGAAGAAATTAAGAGAAAGGTATCTGTTGCTTTGGCAGCAGCACCTGTTGAATGGAAGGACGCAAAGATTAATATTCTGGATGCTCCCGGCCTTTACGACTATATGGCAGGCTGTGTTGAGGCTATCCGTGCAGCCGACTCTGTTGGTATCGTTGTATCTGCAAAAGGCGGTATCAATGTTGGTACAGAGCGTGGCTTTAAATTCGCAAGAAGAGGTAAACGTCCCAGATTCTTTATTGTCAACGGAATGTGTGACCCCAACGTAGATTATTACGCACTTATCGATGAGCTCAAGGAAAGATACGGCTACAATGTTTGCCCTGTATTTGTTCCTGTTGTAGAAGGCGGTAAGGCTACTGCATATATTGACCTTGCAAATCAGAAAGCATATACATATAATGGCTCCAAGGCTACAGAAATTCCTATGCCTGCATTCGCAAAACTTGAAGAGTATACAAACGCTATCAAGGAAGCAGTTGCAGAAACTTCTGAGGCTCTTATGGATAAATTCTTCGGTGGCGAGGAATTTACTGCTGAGGAAATGAACGAGGGTATCAAGAACGCTGTTATCTCCGGTGATATCGCTCCTGTGTTCTGTGTTGAGGCTATTACTCAGGCAGGTATGGATGTGCTTCTTGACGCTATTGTTAAATATACACCTCCTGCTGCTGTTATCAGTGCAGAGGTTGGTAAGAACGAAGCAGGCGAGGATGTTAAGATTGAGGTTGACGAGTCTGCTCCCACAGTTGCAACTATCTTCAAGACCGTTGCTGACCCCTTTGTTGGTAAACTTTCTTACTTCAAGGTTATTGCAGGTAAGGTTTCTGCAGATACTCCCCTTGTAAATGCAAGAACAGGCGAGAGCGAGAGAATTGCAAAGGTATTCCTTGTAAGAGGTAAAAAGCAGGTGGATGTTCCCTTCGTTGGCGCAGGTGATATTGGTGCTATTCCCAAACTTTCTTCTGCTGCAACAGGCGACACACTTTGCTCACCCAAGAGAGTAGTTACTCTCAAAGGTCCTCAGTACAACAAGCCTTCCTTCTCTATGGCAATCTTCCCCAAGAAGAGCGGCGAAGAAGACAAGGTTGCACAGGGTATTATAAGACTTTTAGAGGAAGATCCTTCCCTCGGATTTAAGTCTGACAAAGAAACAAAAGAGATGGTTCTCTCCGGTAAGGGTGAGCAGCATCTTGATATAGTAGTATGTAAGCTGAAGAGTAAGTTCAATGTTGAGGTTATTCTCAAGAAACCCAAGGTTGCATACCGTGAGGCTATCCGTAAGAAAGTTCAGGTTCAGGGCAGACACAAGAAGCAGTCCGGCGGCTCAGGTCAGTTCGGTGATGTTTGGATTGAGTTCGAGCCTTGTGATTGTGCAGACCTTGAGTTTGCAGAGAGAGTTGTTGGCGGTTCTGTTCCCAAGAACTTCTTCCCTGCAGTTGAGAAGGGTCTCCGCGAAGCAATCCAGAAGGGTCCCCTTGCAGGATATCCCGTTGTTGGTCTTAAGGCCACACTTTACGATGGTTCTTACCATCCCGTTGATTCCAACGAAATGGCATTCAAGATGGCAGCCAAGGTTGCTTTCAAGAATGGTATGGCTGTTGCAAATCCCACACTTTTAGAGCCTGTTGGTTCACTTAAGTGTACTGTTCCCGATGCAAACATGGGCGACATTATGGGCGAGGTTAACAAGCGTCGTGGCAGAGTTCTGGGTATGGAGCCCGGCGAAGATGGTCAGCAGACTGTTGACGCAGAGGTTCCTATGGCAGAAATGCACGATTTCTCTACCTATATCCGTCAGGTAACACAGGGTAGAGGTAGATTCAGCTTTGACTTTGTTCGCTACGAGGATGCACCCGCAAATGTTGCACAGAAGGTTATCGACGCAGCTAAGAAGGAAGCAGAAGAATAATTAAATATCCAATAATAAAGCCTGTCTGTAAAATTGCAGACAGGCTTTTTTGTGTAAAGGACAAGGAAAATCCCTCTGCTTAATACAGAGGGATTAAAAGTTTTTATCTGATTATTTACCGATGTTGCTGTTTGTCAGAAGTCCTGCAACCCATTTCTGAATAGCGGTTGCGTCCTTTACGTTTACAGAGCCGCTTTCGTCGGCATCTGCTACCGCTTCGTCGTAGGTGAGAACCTCGAGACCTGCAATCTGCTTCTGGATAGCGGTTGCATCCTTAACATTAACGGTGCCGTTTGTGTCTACGTCACCCAACTTGTTAGCAGGGGCAGGAGGTGTTACCTCAGAGGAAGATGTGGGTACTGTGGGGTTTTCAGATGTTGTATCGGAAGAACTTGAGGTAGGTGTTGTGGGGTTTTCTTCGGTAGAACTTGATGTGGGAATTGTGGGGAGTTCTTCCGAAGAGCTTGATGTAGGAACAGAGGACTCGGGAGCTGTGGTTTCTTCCTCAATTATATCTGAGAGGAAGTTGAACTTGATTACATAGTCGAATGCTGCACTATCTTTTTTGCATGTAATTACAAGGTCGGGATTTTTTTCGTAGTCAAAAAGATTATCTGTGAAACCTATGGAATAATCTGCAATTTCTTTGACAGTTTCGGGGATTGTAATTGCCTTGAAGGGACAAGCATCAAAAGCACCTGTGCCGATGACTTCAAGTCCTTCGTTTAATGTTACTTCATTAAGTGCGGTACAGCCTGCAAAGGTGTAATTGCTTAACTTCTTAACATTTGAGGGAATCTCAACAGAAGTAAGGTTTTCGCACTGGAAGAAAGCCATTGCATTGATTTCTGATGTGTTTTCGGGAAGGTTGATTTTTTCGATTGCTGTCTGTGCAAAAGCGTATTCGTCAATAAGGGAAATTGTGGATGGAAGAGTAACGTTTTTAAGATGGTTACATAACTGGAATGCGCTTACATCAACAATGCTGACACCCTCGGGAATTTCGATGCTTTCAAGACGAGTGCAGTTGGAGAATGCGTTGTTGCTGATAACATTAAGACCGCCTGAGAGCTTTACATCCTCAAGATAAATGCAGTAGGAAAAAGCATTTGAGCCGATTTCAACAACATAGTCAGACATTGTGATGCCTGTAATGTAAGAGCCTGCAAAAGCTTTGCTGCCGATTGATGAAACTGTATCGGGCAGAGTGATGTGGCTCTTTGATTTGAACTGATAGAATGCCTCGTCGCCGATTGCAACAATTTTGAGACCGTCAATCTCTTCGGGAATGGTAAAGTCGCCGCCGTCACCTGAATAACCTGTGATCTCAGCAGTAGTTTCTGAGAGGGCTTTGTAAGAGAAGGTGTGATTTGCGGCAGAAACTGACATACCGATTATTGCAAAGCAAGACAAAAGAATTGCAAAAATGGTAAAACAAGATATGAATTTTTTCATTTTAACACATCCTTAAATTAAGTATATAAACAGTATATAATATATAAAGTGTTTCGTCAATTAAGTTGGAAGATTTTTATTAATATATGTATTGTCAAATTATGAATTCGGTGATATTATAATATATAGTTTTGCGATTTTATGTATTAAAGAAAATACAGTTTTTATATAAGAGGTGTAAAATTTTGACAACTGATAAAAAAAGAAGGCTGATTATTGATGTCTTGTTCATAGGGGTTGTGATTTTTCTCATATATTTCTTTATGAAGTATCTGGCTGTGTGGACACTACCCTTTATAATCGGATATATCGTAGCTATTGTGCTGCAAAGGCCTGTTAATTATCTTACCGAGAAAACAAAGATGCCGAGAACATTCTGGTCGATTTTTTTGGTGCTTCTGGTACTTGTTACCTTGTTTTCGCTTATCGGTCTTATTATCTGGAAACTTATTCAGGAAGCAGACGGATTTTCTGATTGGCTTATGGGAATAATCCCTGAGATAAAAGAGACTTTCTCTAATATTTCTATTTGGTTTGAGGGAATTTCCAAAGATCTTCCTGCAGAGATGAACACCGCAATGCAGGATGCACCTGGCACTGTTATTGAGTCGCTTATAGGTGGTCTTGCAAACTTTGCAACAGCCTTTGCAGAGGGCTTTATTACTCAGGGCACAGGAGTTCTGATTTCTGTTATTTTCTCTGTTGTAGCTTCCTGCTATCTTACCAAGGATTACAGAAAAGTTTCGGATTTTATTGTTGCTCAGCTCAGTGAAAGAAAAGCAAAAATTGTTATTAATGCAAAAAGGCTTTTCGTTACCAATATTCTCAAGATGCTCCGCGGATATATCATTATTATGTTTATCACTTTTGTGGAACTGTTTATTGGTCTGAGTATTCTTAAGGTCGACTATGCGGTTGTACTTGCGATTGTTATAGCATTCCTTGATATTTTACCTGTTATCGGTACAGGTGCTGTGCTTATTCCCTGGGGAATTATCGCAATGCTTATGGGCAACCTTGTGCTTGGTATCGGATTACTTGTAATGTATATAACAATCCTTGTTATCAGAAATATTATTGAACCCAGAATTATCGGTCAGCAGGTTGGCTTGCCTCCCATTGTTACTCTTATTGCTATGTATGTGGGTCTTAAGACCTTCGGCGTTATCGGTATGATGCTTTTCCCTGTTACTGTTATCATTCTTGTTAAGCTGCAGGAAGGCGGAATTATCAATCTTTGGAAGACACTTCCTTCAGACAAAATTGAGAAGAAAAAGAAATTCGGTTCAAGAAAGAAGACCGTCGCTAAGGCAGCATCTTCTGATAAAGAATAATATAAGTTTATGGAATAAATATCCCCCCGTAAAACGGGGGGTATTTCATTTTCGGGCATAGCCCTAATATTACTGGCTGCGCACAAG